>CAZCFB010000024.1:0-11759 GCA_964497805.1 uncultured Kofleriaceae bacterium | reverse complement strand
GTCTTTTCATGGAGGCTCAGTCTCTGATTGGGCCGGGCCGGTACAGGCGTGGGCAACGGGGGAGGCTAGCGGCTGAGGGTCTGGGCTTCCTGGTATCCCTGGGGAAAGCGGCGGGTGATGCCCACCAGGAAGAGGGCCGCGATGGCGCCCATGACCACCAGCACCCGGGGCTCCTGGTAGAAGACGCCCGTGGCGTGCAGCACCAGGGAGATGGCCACCAACGCCAGGCGAACCAGGGCGTAGTTCCGCAGCAGCTTGCCTGCCACGCCGCGCCCCTTGATCCAGCGCCAGGCCACCCCGATGAGGGCAAGGTCGGTGGGGGGGTAGACCATCAGCAGCTCGTTGACCCGCCCCTCGATGACCGTGGAGAGGGTGGCCCCGAGCACCATGCACAGGGAGCAGAGTGACATGGGCAGGGCCCAGACCATGAGCCACGCGCCGGCGCGCCTGGGGAACTGGGGCTGGCCCAACAGGGCGTAGATGCCGAGCCCGACGATGAGCATGATCAGGAGGTAGGAGAAGTGGATCATGGTCCTGCCCTCCCCCGCCGTGGGGGGCGGGCCGCGGCGCCGGTACATGTGCTCGGCCGGCCCGGCCAGGGGCACGAGCTTGTCGGTGCCCGCGGGATCCGGGTTGGGCACCATCACCTCCTGCAGGAAGGCGGAGAGCATGGCCGGCACGCAGGCGGACTCGAACTTCGTCCACTTCTTGTCGTGGTAGCGCCCCATGAACATGTCGCTGAACAGCTCCATGGGCAGGTGGCCGGCGAACACCCGGCGCCCGTAGTAACGCGGGGAGATCGGGTCCTGCTGGGGCTTGAGGGTGCGGGACACCGCCCCACCGAGGAGGTCATCCAGCACGTCGCGCGCCTTGGTGGCGCAGCCGGCGGTGAGGTGGTGGTAGGTGTATTCCCGGTTCTCCGGCTTCAGGTCGTTCTCCAGCACGGCGATGAGCTTGAGGTTCATCTCCCGGGACAGGTTAAGCCGCTGGAAGGTGATGTACCGGTTCTGCTGGGCGTAGAGAGAAACCGTCTCGTTGAGGGAGCCGATGGTGCTCATGCGGAACTGGGCCGTGCCCCGGAAGAACCGCCACTCGAAGCCGAAGGCGTTGAAGTCGGCGTCGCCGTAATTGTAGACCTTGGAGACGTACTCCTTGGTGCCATCCTTGCGAGCGACGGCCATGATGCCGGTGTGGCCGAAGCGCGTGAAGGCGTGCTCGGCTGGCCCCATGGTGAGCAGGTGCACATCGATGTTCCACCCCGCCGGGGCGATGAAGGGCTTGTCCGCCTTGGGCTGGTCAGCCCGCGCGGTCAGCGGCGCCGCCAGGAGGCAGAGCATGGCCAGGATCCGGATCATGGGGTGCATTTAGTAGTGAAAGGGGGTGCCGCTGTCAATCTCCGTGGTGCTCCCCTTCCTCCATTCGATACGACTTCTTGGTAGGCACAGGGTTCGGACAGTTGGCGGCGTAGCCGGGGCGGGCGCGCTCCTGGGCTTCGGTGCGGGCCTTGAACTTCTCGCCGTCGACCGTGAAGGTCTTGCCGCCCGGCGGCACAAGGATCAGCACATCCTTCTCCACGATGTCGTCCTTCATCTGCCCGTACACCTCGTCGTCCGCGCCGCCGGTGATGTAGACGCGCCCATGCTTGCGAAGGGCGTTGTACACCCGCGGATCAGGGTGGCCGTAGGAGTTGATCCCGGTGGAGAAGACGCTCACCTCCGGGGCGAGCACCTTGATGAAGCAGGGGTTGGAGGAGTTCTTGGAGCCGTGGTGGTTCACCCGGTACACCTCGATGTCCCCGATGGCCTCGGCGATGCTGCTCTCGATGTCGTTGTAGGAGACCCCCACCGGCCCAAAGCGCCGGCTCACATCGTAGCCGGACAGGTCCCCGCCGGTCACCAGCTCGAAGGCGCCCAGGGTGAACTTGAGCACCACCGAGTAGTCGTTCTCCGACGGGGGGTTCTCCTTGAAGAACTCCGGGTTGCGCCGGTGCATATCCAGCAGCCGCCCGTTTCCGTTGGCCGCGATCACCTCCACGTTCAGGCCGGGCCCCATGTCGATCATGTCCTTGGCCTTGACCCGGATCCGCTGGCGCACCTTGCCCGTGCGCATCCAGTCCCGGAGCGCGCGCTCGTAGTGCAGCTGGGTGTTTCCCTTCTTGCCGATGACGAAGAAGCCGCGGTCCACCATGGTGTCCACGGTGAAGCCCTCGTCGTTGATCAGCCCCCAGAGGCCCAGGTCCCCCAGCCCGGCGCGCGCGCCGGTGCCGTGCAGCCCGATGTGATCCTGGTGGTAGTGGCTCACCACGAAGTAGTCCAGGTTGGTGTGCCCCAGCTTCTCCCGCATGGCCCGGGCGATGTCGCGGAAGTTCTGCCGCCCCTGCTTGGACATGGTGGCGCCCGCGTCATACAGCAGGGAGCGACCGCGGTAGATCACCAGCATGGCGTCGGATTGGCCCACGTCGAAGTTGATCACGTGGAGGCGCTGGTCAGCCTTGCTCCTGGCCCCCCTGTCCGGCACGGGGCGTGGACAGCCGGCCACCAGGACGAGGGTCATCAGCAACAGCAGGGCCAGGGAAATGTGACATGGCCGGAGGGGTTCAGTGTAACATTGACCACGGTCTGAAGGCATGGGCCAAATTCTGACGTTACAAGGGCCGTATTGGCAACGTGATTGATCCCCGGAGCAGATTAAAAAGGAGCATCCCCCTGGCCATCTTGGGCCTGTCCCTGATCTCCGGGGCCGCCCTGGCCGCCCCCTACTCCACCGAGATCGTGATCACCACAGAAGAGGAGATCAACGAACTCCAGCGGGACGGCGACATCACCGAGGAGGAGCGGGACACCCTGCTCACCCTCTTCCTGACGCCCCTGGATCTGAACCTCGCCTCCCGGGACGAGTTGTACGACCTGCCTGGCTTCACCTACACCCTGGCCGACGCCACCATCAAGATGCGCGAGGACCGGGGCCGGTTCTTCTCGGTGAGCGGCCTGATGGGGGTGGAGGGCATGACCGAGGAGGTCTACCGCCAGGCCGTGGTGTTCGTCACCATCACGCCCCCGTCGGAAGACGAGAAGAAGTACGACGCCCAGATCCGCATGGGGGCCATCGGCCGCACCGGCGTGCCGAACAATAACAACCGGGACGACCCGGCCGGCTACCTGCGCACCAAGATCCGCTTTTTGAACCATGGCGGCGTGGGCTTCCTGTTCGCGGTGCGGCCCATGACCACGGACGTGGGGGACGCCACGCTGGGGGTGTACTGCGACTCCGCGGGGAAGAACTGCCGCTACGGCGCCTCCCTGGTCGGCCCGGAAGAGGCGCCCGCCTTCGACCCGTCCAACTTCTACCTCTACTGGGACGGGCCACGCTGGTCCGGCATCGGCGGCTCCTACACCCTGGGCTACGGCCTGGGCCTGACCCTGGACAACAGCGGCCGGCGCAAGGCCCACGGCTGGTACGAAAACCTCGACTTCTCCGAGGACCTGGAGAAGGGCAAGGTGCGCCCCTTCGAGGGCTTCGTTGGCCTGGCCCTGCGCCACAAACAGATCGACCTGCCCAAGGGGCACCTGGACATCTCGGTGTTCGGCTCGGCCTGGAACCGGGACATGTACGTGTACGACACCCAGTACGATCGAGGTCAACTCTGCCCACCCGGGGAGGACTGCTCGCTCTGCCCTCCTGGTTCCGATCCGAAGACCTGCCCGGGCTGCCCCGCGGGCAAGGTCAAAAACTGGAAGACCGGCAACTGCGTCAGCATCAACAAGATGCCCGCCCTGGCGTGCCAGGACCCGGTAGGCTCCACCAGCATCAACGGCGTGGATGTGCCCCTGTTCAGGAGCCTGCACTGCGACTACCCCACCCTGCAGGGGATCATGCGTGAGCTCATGGCCGGCGGAAACCTCACCTACTGGATCAACCGCCGCTCCCACGTGGGGTTCACTGGCTACGTGGGCAACTGGCACATGAACGCGGAGGCGGATGGCTTTGCCCCGTCGGTTTCCTCCAAGTACCCCTACGACCGCCCGACCTGGGGCGTGTGGGGGGCCAACACCCGCTTCGGCCTGGGGCGCTACGACTTCGGCGCCGAGGTGGCGGTGACAGACCAGGGGGCGGTGGGCGCCCTGGCCATGGCCTGGATGCGCCCCTTCGCCGACTTCGAGCTGATCCCCTCCTTCCGCTACTACGGCCCGGACTTCGACAACCCGTATAACCGGGGCATCCACAACGCGGACGAGTTTCAGGGCAACCGTGCCCGGGACGAGCTTGGCGGGCGCCTGCAGCTGGACTACCGCCCCGCCAGCTGGCTCACCATCAAGGCGGACCTGAACATCTGGTACCACGAGTACCCGGCCCTCAAGCTGGACCGGGACGAGACCGATCCCACGGTGGTGGGGTACATCCCCGATGGCGGCTTCGACCTGAGCACCATTGACCCCGATCCCTCCACCGACCTGGAGACCTCCCTGAAGCTCTACTTCAGGGTCACCAGCAAGGAGAAGTTCGACGTGCAGGCCCTGTTCCACGACGAGGCCCTGCACCGCACCGGGCACGACCTGTCCTACGAGTTCGTAAAGGACAACGAGGCGTCGGAGCCGGTGGGCCCGGACAAGACAGACGTGGACAACCGCCGCAAGATCGGCTGGGGCGGCTCCAAGATCGCGTGGCAGGTCACCGCCACCACCAAGCGCATCCCGCGCACCACGGTGTCAGGGCGCTTCAAGCAGACCTTCAAGGACACCAAGAACATCGCCGACGGGTTCGACCAGACCTACTACTTCTGGTTCAAGGTGGCCACCAACCTGAGCCCGGGGCCCTACATCATGGCCCGATTCAAGTACCTCGACGAATACACGGTGGACGACGGCGGCTGGCACCAGGCCTCGGCGTGCGCCCAGTGGGCCAACCAGTCGTACTCGGAGATCCTGGGGGCCCTGGGCAATACCGCCCTGCCCGGCAGCTGCCGCGGCGAAACCTTCATGGACACCTACTTGCAGATCACACAGAAACTGCCCTCCACCATGTTCGCTGGATCGTCCATCTCCTTGCGCGCCAACTGGACCCACTGGACCGACGATAGAGGCAAGTGGGAGAAGGGGTACGCCTGCGTCAAGGACCCCTCCCGTGACGAGGTGGCGGTCAAGGGGTACGTCAACGTCAAGTTCTGAGGAGACCGATCATGAAGACCCTCCATGTGGCCCTGGCCATGACCCTCGTCGCCGCCGCCGCTTGCAGCGACACCGATCCCAACGATGTGAAGTTCGACGGGATCAAGACCAAGTACGACGGCAAGTCCGGCAAGAAGGACACCGGCCCGGACCTGCCCCCTCCCCCGACCCTCAATGCCTGCGACTTCATCATCACCGAGCTGATGCCGGCGCCCAAGAGCAGCGTGGAGTGGCTTGAGATCTACAACCCAACCAGCGCCCCCAAGAAGCTGGCCGGCACGACCCTGGTCATGTGGCACAAGGACAGCACCAAGCCTGACAAGGTGGTGATCCACCCCGACTCCCGCACCAACAGCGTGCCGGCCAAGGGCAGGGTCCTGATCTGCGGCTGCGACAAGACCACCGGCAAGCCCCCCGCCTACCTCAAGAACTGCTACACCCCGCCGGACTGCAAGAAGATCGGCATGAACAACACCCCGGACACCACCAAGGGCTATACGGTGCAGCTCATGGCTGGCACCACCAAGGTGCACGAGGTGGTGTACGGCAAATCCAACGACATCCCCAAGCCGAAGACGGGCGGCTCCATCCGCCTGGCGGCCGAGGTGAAGCCCGCGGACATGTGCACCAAGAGCAAGCAGGCCAAGTACTGGTGCACCGATCCTGAGGAGAAAACGTACGACACCACCGGCGCCAACGCCGGCACGCCGGGCACGGCCAACGGCGACTGCTGCGTCTACACCCCGCGCCTGGACGATCTGAGGGTCAACGAGGCCATGACCAACGCGCCAGGGCCCGAGGACCAGAACGAGTGGGTGGAGCTGTACGTGGCCGACGCGCCGGGCCCCGCCGGGGAGCTTGATCTGTACAAGATGAAGCTGATCACCAACAAGGACGGCGTCTCTGGCGCGCCCATCAAGGCGGTGAAGACCACCGACCTGTGCCTGCGGGTGAAGAAGGGCGACTATCTGCTCCTGGCCCACCCGCCCAAGACAGACAACACCTGCAGGCCCAAGGTGGCCGATGTGGACTACACCTTCAGCACCAGCCTGAGCTACACCGAAACCGCCGTGGCCGTCCTGGACAGCCGCACCAGCAAGCTGGTTTCCAAGAAGGTCACGATCAAGAGCGCCAAGGTGGGCCAGTCGTACTACTTCGACGCCACCCTCAAGACGATCCCCCAGTACGCCACCACCCCCCAGAGCGCCTCGTACAAGTACTGCACCTACGCCAGCAGCTCGACCAAGTCGGAGATCGGCTACGGCACGCCTGGCAAGGCGAACCTCCCGGCGCGGAAGTAGGGGCGGCCCTATTCGTACAGGGTGACCATTAGCGGGATGTGGTCGCTCACGTTGGTCTTGAAGTCCCCCAGGTGGGCCGCGTAGTCCAGCGGGTTCACCCTCGCCACGCCGCCTGTCACCGAACCCAGATCCGCCTCGCTCATCAGCACATGATCGTAGCTTGACTTGTAGTAGGCCGAGGCGCCGGTGCCGGTGATGTTGGTGGGGTTCTCGTCGGAGATTCGCTTCATGGCCGGCGGCCCCTTGGCCAGGGTGGCCCACTTGCCGGGCGCGTCAGCGGGCTGCACGTTGAAGTCCCCCAGCAGCAGCCGCGGCTCGTCAGGGAGCCCCGAGAGCATGTTCTGGATCTGAGAAGCCAGGTCCGCCACGTTTTGTTCTCGATCGGCCTCGCTCTGGCTCCAGAGGATGTGGATCCCGATGAGCCAGAACGGCTCCTGCACCACCTCAGGGTTGATCAGCACCGCGCAGGCGGGGCGCTGATCGCTGGACGGGTTAATCCCCGACGGGCAGCGCCAGCCGGCCGCGTCCTGCAGGGCAACCGACTTGCGGAAGACCACCGCGTAGTGCTCGCTGCGGTAGGCGGTGGGGGTGGCGGTGCCGTCCCAGCTGTCCAGGGCGCGCAGGGCGTCGAGCAGCTTGCCCATGCCGTCCTTGTTCTTCACCTCCTGCAGGTTGGCCACGTCGCACTGCTCGTCGATGACCCGGGCCACGCGGCCCAGGTCCTTGCCCCCGGTGAAGCCCCAGCCAAGGTTGGCCACGTTCCAGGTGCACACCCTGACCGCGCCGGAGTCGCAGCCGGAGCAGGCGAGGAGGAGGACCAGAGGGACGAGGGCGCGCCGCATGCTACTTCTTTCGCCGGCGCCCAGAGTGCAGGGACTCATCCACCAGGCCGCCGTCCGCGTCACGCAGGGTGGCCGCGTCCTTGCGGTTGGCCCAGGCCGAGGCCACCCGCCCCCAGTACACCCGCATCTGCTTTTTCGGGTCCAGCTGATCCGTGCCGTGCCCCGAGTGCACGAGCACCGTGTGGCCGGGCGGCACCGGCACATCGCCGAACTCTAGATACTCCCCCCGCCTGTTGTGCAGCTTGTACCCCTTCAGGTCAGCCGGCTCCACGCCCACGCAGGCGATGCGCACAGCCTCCCCGTTGAGGTTCATGTTGTCGTTGCCCCACGGGTCGGCGTGAAAGCTGGTGATGTGGAACAGCCCCTGGTAGCGGGCCGTGGCCCAGATCCCCCGGTTGGCCTCCCTGGCCTCCTTCTGCGCGGCCAGGATGGCGGCGGTCTTGTCCCGGTCGAAGGGCGGGATGATGAAGAGGTGGGCCAGGCCGGCGCGGGTGAGCTCAACGGCGAAGCTCTTGCCCTTGATGAACACATCGGCCAGCAGGCGCCCGTAGCCGTCCCGCTTGCGGCCCTCGATGCGCACCTTGCGCCCCTTGAGAATCTTCTTGGCGAAGGCCTTGGCCTCGGCGCCCAGCTCCTCGCGCTTCTCGGGGGTGTTGACGTAGATGAGCCGCACCCTGTCGCCGCCGTTGAGCACGAAGGTGTCGCCGTCGATGACCCGGGTAACCAGGCGCATGCCGGTGACAATCTTCTGCTGCTTGTATTTGCGGCCCCGTGGCCGCTTCCTGCGCTCGGGACCGGAGCAGGCGGATAGGAGGAATGCCAGGAGGGTGAGGAGGATCAGGGTTTTTATACGCACGAGAGGGATCTTAGCTGAACCTAGAACGCGTTGCTGAAATTATGCAGCGAGCTGCAGAATTTCAGGCGCGTCGACGGACCAATCAGAGATTGGTCCTAGTCAACCAGGAATGAGGGATGCTAAACGGTTCCCTTGGCATCTGAAGCCTTGGAGAAGACCGTGAAGAACGAGAATGAGCTGTTGAAACGGACGCACACCTGCGGCGAGCTGCGTGGGAGCGACCTGGACAGGGAAGTGATGCTCACCGGCTGGGTCGGGGGCCGCCGGGACCTGGGCGGGGCCGCCTTCATCGACCTGCGGGACCGCCACGGCGTGACCCAGGTTGTGTTCCGCCAGGATCTGGACCAGGCGCTGCACGCCCTGGCCAGCGATCTGCGGCCAGAGTTCTGCGTGGGCGTGGCCGGCACGGTGAAGAGCCGCGGCGACAACATCAACGAGCGCATGCCCACCGGTGAGATCGAGGTGATCGCCACGGACCTGTGCGTCTTCTCCCGGGCGGAGACGCCCCCCTTCGAGATCGAGGACGACATCGACACCCGCGAGGAGCTGCGCCTGCGGCACCGCTACCTCGACCTGCGCCGGCCCGCGCTGCAGCGCAACTTCGCCACCCGGGCAAAGGTCAGCGGCACGGTGCGCCGCTACCTGGACGACCAGGGCTACCTGGAGCTGGAGACCCCGGCGCTGATCCGCAACACGCCCGGGGGCGCGCGCAACTTCCTGGTGCCGAGCCGGATGAGCGCCGAGAGCGTGTACGCGCTGGCCGAGTCGCCCCAGCTGTTCAAGCAGCTGTTCATGGTGGCCGGCTTTGACCGGTACTACCAGATCGTGCGCTGCTTCCGCGACGAGGACCTGCGCGGCGACCGGCAGCCCGAGTTTACTCAGATCGACATCGAGGCCTCCTTCATCGACGAGGAGACGATCTACACCCTGGTGGAGGGCCTGATGCAGGCCGTGTTCCAGCAGGTCCTTGGCAAGACGCTGGAGGTTCCCTTCCCCCGGCTCACCTTCAAGGAGGCCATGGATCGGTACGGCTCGGACAAGCCGGACCTCCGCTTTGGGCTGCCCCTCAGCGAGATCACCGACCTCTGCCCCGGGTGCGGCTTCGGCGTGTTCGAGGGCGCGGCCAAGGCCGGCAACATGGTCAAGGCCCTGCGCCTGCCCGGCCGCGCCGGCGAGATGTCGCGCAAGGTCCTGGACGGGCTCACCGGGCTGGTCAAGCCGGTTGGCGCCAAGGGCGTGGCTTACATCAAGGTCAAGGAGGAGCTGGCCTGGCAGGGCTCCATCGCCAAGTTCTTCACCGACGAGGCCGAGGTGGCGGTGAATGAGCGCATGGGGGCGGAGCCGGGGGATGTGCTGCTCTTCGTGGCGGACACCCCTGCCATCACCAACACCGCGCTCTCCACGCTGCGGCTGGAGATGGGGCGCAAGTTCGGCCTCATCGACGAAGACGACTGGCGCCCTCTCTGGGTCAACGAGTTCCCGGTGTTCGAGGTGAGCGAGGAGACCGGCGAGTGGGTGGCGTGCCACCACCCCTTCACCTCCCCCCTGCCGGAGGACCTGGAGCTCATCGACGGGGAGCGCCGCGGTGAAGCCCGGGCGCGCGCCTACGACATGGTGCTCAACGGCGTGGAGGTCGCCGGCGGCTCAATCCGTATCCACAATGCCGATGTGCAGAACCGGGTCTTCGCCGCCCTGGGTATCGACGAGGAGGAGCGGCAGGCCAAGTTCTCCTTCCTGCTGGACGCGTTCAAGTACGGCCCGCCCCCCCACGGCGGGGTCGCCTTCGGCCTTGACCGTCTGGTGATGCTCCTGTGCGGGGCGCCCTCCCTGCGCGACGTCATCGCCTTCCCCAAGACCACCAGCGGCAGCTGCCTGCTCACCGGCGCGCCTTCCGAGGTGGAGGCGGAGAAGCTGGATGAGCTGGGGCTGGCGCTGAAGGCGGAAGAGTAGGTACTCTGAACCTCGATGCCTGCCCCCACCCCCCCCTCCACTTCATACGACGTCATCATCATCGGCGGCGGGGTCAACGGGTGCGGCGTGGCCAGGGACTGCGCCATGCGCGGCCTGCGGGTGGCCCTCCTGGACAAGAACGACCTCGCCTCCGGGGCGTCGGGAGCCAACAGCGGCATGATCCATGGCGGGGCCCGCTATCTGGAAACCCAGATGCAGGTGACCAAGCTCTCCTGCCTGGACTCCGGCTTCATCCAGCGCATCGCCCCCCACCTCTGCTTCCGCATCCCCTTCATCGCGCCGGTGCTCAAGGACAAGCCCCTGGCCGCCATGTGGCTGGAGCTGATGGAGGTGTTCTTCGAGGCGTACGACGTATATCAGCCGCTGAAGAACGGCCAACCCTCCGCGCGCCTGAGCCGGGAAGAGGCCCTGGAGCTGGAGCCCGGGCTGAGCCCCGACATCATCGGCGCGGTGACCTTCGACGAGTGGGGCATCGACCCGTTCCGCCTCTGCGTGGCCAACGCCCTGTCCGCCCAGGAGCACGGGGCCGAGATCCTGACCTACCACCAGGTGGAGGGGCTGCTCAGGGCCGGCGACGGCGCGGTCACCGGCGTTGAGGCCGTTGACCTGGTCTCCGGGGAGCTGCGCCGGCTGGAGGCTCCGGTGGTGGCCAACCTGGCCGGGGTCTGGGCCCCGAGGGTGGGCGAGATGGCCGGGGTGGAGGTGAAGGTGCGGCCCGGCAAGGGGATCCACCTGGTGTACGACCGGCGCATCACCAACTACGCCATCGTGGCCGAGGCCGTGGACAAGCGCTCCATCTTCATTGAGCCCCACCAGAACGGCACCATCCTGGGCACCACCGACGACGACTACTACGGCGATCCAGACGACCTGTGGGCCACCGAGGACGAGATCGAGTACCTGCTCCAGGGCGCGGCCACCATGTTCCCTGGCATCCGGGACTACCGGGTCACCCGCACCTTCGTGGGCCTGCGCCCCACCCTCTTCAAGTACGGCGCGCTGGAGGATGAGCTCAGCCGCGACCATGCCATCACGGACCATGAGGACGAGGGCGCGCCTGGCCTGGTCACCATGATCGGCGGCAAGCTCGCCTCTTACCGCATCATGAGCGAGGAGTTCGCCGACGTCGTTTGCCAGAGGCTGGGCAACCGGACCCCATGCGCCACCCACACCGAGCCCCTGCCTGGCGGTGAGAGCCCGGCATCTCTGCAGGACCTGGCCGCCGCGCACCGGCTCTCCCTCCACACCCTGTCGCGCCTGATCTACCGCCAGGGGGCCCGCGCCGGGTCTGTGCTGGAGGCCGCCGAGGAGGACAGCGACCTGGCGTCGGTGTGCCGCTGCGAGCCGGTCACCGAGGCCGAGCTTCGCCACTGCATCCGCCACGAGGGGGCCCGCAGCCTGGATGACCTGCGCCGCCGGACCCGCCTGTCCAAGGGTGGCTGCCAGGGCACCCGCTGCATAACCCGGGCTGGCGAGATCCTGGGCGAGGAGCTGGGCCTCTCCCCCGCCAAGGTGCTGGCCCAGGTGCTCGATCTGCTGCAGGAGCGCCACCGGGGCAAGGCGCCAGCCCTGGCCGGGGTGAGCCTGGCCCAGGAGGAGCTGAACCAGGCCCGCTACTACCTCA
>CAZCFB010000023.1:0-49618 GCA_964497805.1 uncultured Kofleriaceae bacterium | reverse complement strand
AGCACCGTCTTGCCGGTGGAGACCACCAGCGACGGCATGGTGGTGGTGCTCTTCTTCCTGGGCGTCGAGGAGGACGACCCCAGGCCCCCGGTCACGCCTGTCCCAGCGCAGCCCACGAGGGCCAGCGCTGCCAACCAGATGAGCGCCCGCATCAACGCCTCCGGCGCGGCGCCCTGGTCCGCACCTTTGTCCGCACCTTCTTCCGCGCCATCTGCCCGGCGCGGCGGTTGGCCCAGGAGGTCATGGCCTTGCGCATCTCACGAGGGGGTACAGAGCCCAGGCGCAGCAGCTTGGTGTGGAACTTACGCGCGTTGTAGTGCTTGCCCAGGGTCTTCTTCACGTCGCGCTGCACCCGCAGCAGCTGCCGCTTGCCCACGTAGTAGGCCAGCGCCTGACCGGGCCAGTCCATGTAGCGCTGGATCTCGGCCTTGGCCGTGGTCTTGGAGGAGTAGGTCGCCTTCTTGAAGTAGCGCGCCGCCTGCGACTGCGTCATGGTGCCGGTGTGCAGCCCGGTGTCCACCACCAGCCGCGCGGCCCGCCACAGGTGGTTGACCAAGAAGCCCACGCGCTCGGTGGGGGTGAACGCCTTCTTGCCGTCCCGCCACGCCTCCGCGTACAGGGCCCACCCCTCGTCGTAGGTGGTGTGCGCGGCCCCGCGCCGGAACTCGGGCAGCCCCTTCTGCTTGCCAGCGTACATGGCCGCCAGGTGGTGGCCGCCGTACACCTCGTGGGTCACCAGGGTGGCCAGGTCATACTTGTTCTGGCCCTTGAGCAGCTTGCCCGTGTTCACCTCCATCACACCCACCCCGTTGCCCAGGTCGCTGTACTGTGCCGCCACCGTGGCCTCCTGGTACGGCGCCACCCGGGCCACCCGCACCTTGGAGCGCGGAATCGGCGCCATGCCCCGGGCCAGCTTCTCGGTCTTTTTGATCTCCTTGCGGGTGAGATCCATGATCTCTTTTCCGCTGCTGTAGCGGTTGCTCTTGCGCCGGTTGAGGCCGTGCATGAAGGAGCTCGTGGAGGCCGCCTTGGGGTTGATCTCGCGGATGGTCTTGCCCAGCTCCTTCTGCAGCCGCGCCACCTCATTGCGTCCCCACTTGCCCAGGGCCTCCGGGGTGGGGTGCTTGGGGCCCAGGTGCTGGGCCATGTGGTGCAGGTAGCGCCCCCGATCCTTGCCCAGCCCGGGCGCCCTGGGCAGGTACTCCTTCTTCAGGAAGGTGCGCAGCTGCCGGTGGGAGGGCAGCACGTTCTCGCTGATGACCTTTTGCAGTTCGCGGCGCAGGGCTGGCAGCTGCTTCTTGCCCTTCATGCTCCGCTCCAGCTGGGTCTGCAGGGCGAGGAAGGGGTTCTTCACCTTGCTCCGGCTGGTGAGCACATTGAGGCTGGCGATGGAGGACTCGATGACCGGCTTGGCGCGCATGCGCCCCTCCGCGATCCCGCCGCGCAGCTGGCCGATGTATCCGGAGACGAAGCGAGAGGAGTTCTTCAGGGTCTTGATGGTCCAGCGCCAGTCGTTGACCGTGCGGTTGTCGCTGGCCGTGGCGCCGCCAACCACGCTGTGCAGCAGCGACTCGCTGCCGTTGATGTCTTCCCGGATCCAGCCTTCCTTGACGTAGGCGCGCTGGCTCTTGAGTTCATTGCCCAGCATGCGGTGGGTGATGCGGGCCTGCTGGTTCAGGTTGCCGGTCTTGATCCGCTTGAGCCTGCCGTTGAACTGGTCCAGCTTCTTGACCCAGGAGGCGTTGGCGCGGGAGGTCACGTTGGGCCGCAGCTGCCGATCCTGCAGGGCCCAGAAGTAGTCATCAGCGATGGCGTTGAGGTTCTTGACGCTCCCCGCCTCGGCCGCGGCTACCAGCGGAGACAGGAGCATGAGCAGGACTACCGACCACCGACCGACCAGGATTCCGACGCTTGTTCTGTTCATGACTCTATATAATTTGCAAATCCCATGCCGACAGTAACTGATTGAAATTATTGGATACGGAGAAATCCTACCTGTTCGGAACATGGAGGGGGTGGCGGCCAGACCATCCGCGCGGGCCCCGCGGACTTGTTATCGGGTTTTGGATCCGGCGCTCAGTTCCCGCAGCGCCGAGCGGTACAGCTCATTGAGCTTTTTTCGCTCCCTGGTCGCGTGCTCGTGCCTTGCCCAGCGAGCCTCCACCTCCTCCCTGAGGCGCTGGCGCTGCTCCCTGGACATCGCCTTCTTCCCGGCCCTGGCGATGAGGGATTTGCGTAGCTCGGCGGTGCTCACCCGGGGGAAATGCGGCCCGGTGGTCGTCCTCTCCAGCTCAGCTTCGGCGCTGGAGCGCGGGACCTCCGCCGCCCCCTTTTTGCCTTCCCTGGCCATGCTCTGCCGCCGCTCCCCCAGCCACTTGAGGAAGGTGGCAAGGGTGATGGTGAACTCCTGGGAAGCGTTGAGGAACTGAACGCTGAGCATGATGTGGCCCTGCTCGCGGCCGGCCTGAGCCACGACGCCATCAACGTCGAGCACCCGGGCCACCCCTGGCAGGGTGAGGTTGATGCGAATGAAGGTCCCCCTCGGCAGGCCGCACGGCGCCAGGAGCCGGGTCCCGGTGGGTGATATTTTGAGCAACCGGCAGGTGTACTGAGAGTTCCCGGCGTAGACCACCGCGCCCGTCGAGTAGTGCTGTCCTTGCTCTCGCTTCAGTACCTCGGGCATGTTCACTCCAGATCCAGGGCGACTTTATGCCCCCTGTATACCTGTAATGCGACCAACAAAAGAAGGCGTTACAGTAAATCTGGCTTGCACCACTGAACCACCCCCGGCAAAGCCGGAGGGATTAAAAAACGTGAGCCTCTCAAAACAGCTACAATGGATCCTTCCACCGTTACCAAAGAGCAGCGAGGCAGGACATGGATCGTCGGGACTTCTTGCGTGGCGCGGCCCTGGGTGCCGCCTCCGGGCTCACGAGCCTGGCCTGCCAGCTCCCCCCAATGGGGTGGGATCGGGACGCGGGGATCCGGGACTCAAGGATGCCTGATGCCAGCCCCGGCGACGCCTCCCTGCCGCCGCCGCTCCCTGATCTGGGCGGGGATCTCGGATCCATGCCCGGGCCGAGCTCGTCCCGCTACAACGTACTGTTCATCGCGCTGGACGACCTCAACGACTGGGTGGGCTGCATGGGCGGCCACCCCAACGCCCTGACGCCCAACATCGACGCCCTCGCCCGGGAGGGGATGCTGTTCGAGCAGGCCCACTGCACCCTCCCCCTCTGCTGCCCGTCCCGCACCTCAATCCTCACGGGACTGAGCCCCAACACCACCGGCGTCGTGAGCAACTTCGTCTCCTTCCGCAACCGGGCGAGGTTCGCCCACTGGAGGACCTTGCCCCAGCTGTTCGGAACCCAGGGCTATCGGACCCTGATGGGCGGCAAGATCTTCCATACGACGGTGGGCAAGTTGGCTGACCCCGCATCATGGGGCAGCGTCCTGTACAGCTCCTGCGGCACGCCCTCCCCCCCCGTGGCTGACCGGTACCGCCATGGCCTGAAGGGCAAGTTCATGTCCGGGCCGCTAAACGACCAGTTCGACTGGTGCCCTCTCGAGGGTGGCCGCCGCGCCACTGACGATTGGCGCCTGGCCGAGACGACCTCCCGCTTCCTGATGAAGCCGGGCCGCGAGCCCTTCTTCCTCACCTGCGGCTTCTCTCGCCCTCACCTGCCCTGGTACGCGCCCAGTGAGTTCTTTGACATGCACCCGCTGGATCAGATCTCCCTCCCCGCGATCAAGGCCGGGGACCTGAACGATCTGCCCCTCGCCGCCCGCACCATCGTGAGCGGCGGCAAGGACTTCAACACGCTGCGGGCCAGCGGGCAGTGGCTCTCGGCGGTGCGGGCGTACCTGGCCTGCTGCTCCTTCATGGACGCCTGCGTGGGCAGGGTGCTCACCGCCCTGGATGACAGCCCCTACCGGAACAACACGGTGGTGGTGCTCTTCAGCGACCACGGCTTCCACATGGGCGAGAAGGGCCACCTGGAGAAGCGAACCCTCTGGGAGGAGTCGACCCGGGTGCCCCTTATCATCCGCGTGCCGGGGCTCTCCACAGCCGGCGTCCGCTGTCCCGCCCCGGTGAGCCTGCTCGACATCTACCCCACCCTGGCCGAGCTGTGCGGCTTGCCCAACGAGCAGCCCCTCGACGGCCACAGCCTAGGGCCGCTGCTCATGGCCCCGAAGCTCGCCTGGCCCTGGCCCGCGGTGACCACCTATCACCATGGCAGCCACGCCGTGCGCAGCAGCCGCTACCGTTACATTCGCTACGTGGGCGGCGGTGAGGAGCTCTACGACCACGCGCTGGATCCCAACGAGTGGGACAACCTGGCCGATGTACGCAACTACACAAAGGTGAAGGAGGCCCTGGCCCCCTGGCTGCCATCTTGATCGAGCATCCAGGGCCCCACCAGGCAGGAGGACAAAAGATGGGAAAGAGAGTCTCTGTTGGCATGGAGAAGTTGCTCTACCTGGCGGCCATGGAGCCGGAGTTCCGTGGCGCCCTCCTGGCGGGGAGCGCGGACCGCGGCGAGGTGGTGGCCGCCAGGGGGCTGGAGATGCGGCCCTCTGAGCTGAGCATGCTGCGCATGATCCCGGAGGAGCAGCTGCGGGCGAACATCGACGGGCTCGACACCTCGGGGGCCAACCTGGAGCGGCGCACCTTCCTGCGCGCGGTGGCAGCCAGCGCCATGGCCGCCAGCGCCGCGGGGGCGGTCTCGGGGTGCAGCGACGACGATGACAAGCCGGGGGTGGATCAGGGGGTCATGCCCAAAGATCACGGCGCCAGCCGCGGCATCAGCCCCGACATGCCGGCCGCTGACAAGAAGGTCAAGGTGCCGGACCAGGGCCCGGCGCCCACGGGGATCCGCCCGGGTGGGTAGCGGGTAGCGCCCGTCCTCAGTTGAGCACGGCGCGGACCTGCTCCGCCGTGATCTCCCCCTGCAGCACCTCCACCAGCTTGCCTCCCTTGCCCAGGAAGTAGATGGCCGGCGGCACCATGATCGCCTTCTTGGCCTGGTAGGGCGCGGCCTTGTCCTCCTGCGTGTCCATGTGGATCCGGGTCACGTCGGGCACCGGCGGGAACCCCACCACCTCGGTGAGCGCCTTCCAGGAGGCGTCAACGCGATCCTTGGTGCACGCGCAGGCCTTCTCCTTGTCCACGAAGACGATGCTCGCCACCCTGGCTTCAGCCGCCGGGGCGGGCGCCTTGTTGGCCACCTCGGCGGCGGGCGCCTTGGCCGCCTGAGCCTTCCTGGCCGGGGGAGGCGTCTTGGCAGTTTTCTGGCAGGCCGCCGGCAACGACAGCGCGGCGACGAGGAGTAATGTCCGGGTTGCTTTCATAACTGGCCTCACTTGAGCCCGTTGTAGATGAAGAAGATGCCCACGCCGATGATCACCACCCCGGCGCCCCGGCGCATGATGTCCGTGGCCCGGGTGATGCCGCGGGACTCGATGAGCTTGCGGGCCATGCCCACCGAGGTGCCTGCCACAAGGATCAAGACGCTGTGGCCCAGGGCGTAGACCAACAGCAGCAGGGCGCCGTACGGAACCGACGAGCCCGTGCCGGCCAGGTAGGTGAGCAGCACCACCAGCATGGGCGCGGCGCACGGCGCTGATACCACGCCGAAGAGCAGCCCCATGACGAAGGCGCCCAGGGGCCCGCGGATCCTGGGTTGCACGTTGATGGGCACCGGGATGGTGAAGTTGAGGGCCCCCAACAGGTGCAGCCCCATCAACAGGCACACCGCGGCCACGATCCAGGTCCAGGCACCTGACACCTCGCCGTACACCGAGCCCGCCAGGGCCGCGAACATGCCCAGGGCCGTGTAGGTCAGCGCCAGCCCGCACACCAGGATCATGGAGAGGAGGAAGGCGCGCCCGGGGGTCGCCCGCTCCCGATCCTGCCCGGCCACGAAGCTCATGGTCAGGGGGATCATGGCCAGCACGCAGGGGCTGGACGCGGTGAGCGCCCCGCCCACGAACACGGCCACCACCGCCAGCCAGGGAGAGGTCTGGATGTACTGCGCGGCGTTGTCGATGAGGGCCTGCATGGGCTACCGCGCCGCGGCTGATTTCCGGATCCAGTCAATGATCTGGGCTTGCTTTGGCAGCTTGCCCGAGCAGACCACCTGTCCGTCGATGACCAGGCCGGGGGTGATCATGATCCCGAAGGCCATGATCTCATCCAGCTGGTCCACCTTGGTCACGGTGGCCTCCACCCCGGACTCATCCACCGCAGCCTGGACCGTGTTCATGAGGTCCACGCACCGCTTGCACCCGGGCCCCAGCACCTTGATCTCCACAGCTCTCTCCTTTACCCGCCCACAGGAGGGACGAATAGCCTGCCCAGCCGCTGACAAAGCTCGTCCCGCACATCCCGGAACGCCTGCAGCCGCGCCTCCGGGTCATGCTTCACCGCGGCGGGGTCGGGCAGGCCCCAGTGTAGCCGGCGCGACTTCCCGAGCCACACCGGGCACACCTCATCGGCGCAGAGGGTTATCACCGCGTCCACCTGCTTGCCCACGAACTCGTCCACGCTCTTTGAGCTGTGGTCCTTGATGTCCACCTCGATCTCGGCTAGCGCCTGGATCGCCTCGGGCCGCACAAACGCCGGGCTGGAGCCGGCCGACGCCACCGTCACCTCCGCCGGAGCCAGGGCGCGGGCGATCCCCTCGGCCATCTGGCTGCGCGCCGAGTTCTGCACACAGAGGAAGAGCACGGTGTGCGGGTTGGTGGCCCGCAGCGCGTCGGCCTCGTCTCTCCAGCTGCTCTCGCTCATCACTGATCCTCGGGAAAGTACCGACGCCGCAGCCAGAGCGCAACGTTGACCAGCCCGATGAGGGCCGGCACCTCAACCAGCGGGCCGATGACCGCGGCGAAGGCCCCGCCATGGTGCAGGCCGAAGGTGGCGATGGCCACGGCGATGGCCAGCTCGAAGTTGTTGGACGACGCGGTGAAGGAGAGGGTGGTGGCCTGGCCGTAGGTGGCCCCCACCTTCTTGCTCATGAAGAAGGAGACGAAGAACATCACCACGAAGTAGATCAGCAACGGTATGGCGATGCGCACCACGTCCATGGGGAGCTGCACGATCATCTCCCCCTTGAGGGAGAACATCACCACGATGGTGAAGAGCAGCGCCACCAGGGTGAGCGGCGATATCCTGGGGATGAAGACGTCGTGGTACCAGGCCTTGCCCTTGAGGCGGATCAGGGAGAAGCGGGTGATCACCCCGGCCAGGAACGGCACGCCGAGGTATATGCACACGCTCTGCGCGATCTCGCCGATGGTGATATTCACCTCGATGCCCTTGAGCCCGAACAGGGGGGGCAGCACGGTGATGAACACGTAGGCGTACACGGAGTAGAGCAGCACCTGGAAGATGGAGTTGAAGGCCACAAGCCCGGCGCAGTACTCGGTGTCGCCGTCGGCCAGCTCGTTCCAGACGATGACCATGGCGATGCAGCGGGCAAGCCCGATCATGATCAGGCCCACCATGTAGTCCGGCTTGTCGGGCAGGAAGATGGCGGCCAGCGCGAACATGAGCACCGGCCCCACCACCCAGTTCTGCACCAGGGAGAGGCCGAGCACCTTGAAGTTGCGGAACACCGGCCCCATCTCCTCATAACGAACCTTGGCCAGGGGCGGGTACATCATCAGGATCAGGCCCACGGCGATGGGGATGGAGGTGGTGCCCACGCTGAAGCGGTCCAGGAAGGGCACGATGCCCGGGAAGAGGTACCCCCCGACCACGCCCGCGCCCATGGCCATGAAGATCCAGAGGGTCAGGTACCGGTCCAGGAAAGAAAGGCGGCGGGCCACACCGCCCGGGGACGGCTGTTTAGTTGCGCTCACCAGAGGACCTCCTTGTCGGCGCCGGCAGGGGCGCCGGTGCTCATTGCAGGTTAGTCATTGCCACGGGAAGTTCCAACTGTCGAGCCAGTTGAAGCACCCGGCGGGCGTGATCCTGGCGGCGTTGGTATGTGTTGCTGCCGTCCGTGGACACCCAGTCCCGGGCCCGATCCGCCGGCGCAGGTGGGACCACCACGCCGAAGTCCTCAGGACGCAGGGCCAGCGGGCTGTCCGCGTTGATGCGGCAGGTGCTGACGCACCCCACGCTGTCGATGGAGGCGCGGTGCTCCCGCAGGAAGCCCAGGGTCTCCTGCAGCTCCTGCTCGTCCTCGCCGGGGAAGCCGATGATCAGGTTCACCACCACCGAGATGCCGGCGGCCCGGGTGCGGGCCAGTGCCGCGGCGGCCTCCGGCATGGTGAAGTACTTGCGCATGCTCCGGGCCACCGCGTCCGAGCCGGTCTCCAGGCCGAAGATCAGGGCCGCGCAGCCGGCCAGGCGCAGGCGGCGCAGCAGATCGTCGGTGAGGTTCTTCATGGGGATGGCCTGCGACTCCCAGGTCACGTCCAGGCCGCGCCGCACGATGAGGTCCGCGATGCGGCCCAGGTGGCGGGGGTTGCCGTTGCACGCCAGATCCTTGAAGTCGAAGCGGCGCACGCGGCTGGCCTCCAGGTGGTGGGCCATCTCGTCCACCACGTCCTCGGCGGGGCGGATGCGCAGGCGCCCCATGATGGCGTGGTCGTTACAGAAGGTGCACACCCCCACGCAACCCCGGGTGGACATGACGCCCAGCCGGTGGTCGCGGTAGGCGGTGAGGTCGAACGCATCGTAGGTGGGGAAGCGTACCCGGCTCAAATCCAGGCGGGGCGCGGGGCTCAGGGGGGTGAGCGTCAGCCCGTCGGTGCCGATGACGCCGGCCAGCCCGGCCGGATCCTCCCCGGCCATCACCCGCCGCGCCAGGGCAGGCAGCACCTCCTCCCCCTCCCCCACCACCATGTAGTCGAAGCGGTCCTTGGGGAAGGCGGGGCCTCCGCGCTCGCGCTGGTTGAAACATGCCGGGCCGCCCAGCACGATCACCGCCGCCGGGAGGAGCCGACGCACGCGCCGGGCCACCTCCAGGGTGAACAGCCGGTTGTGGTGGTTCACCGAGAAGCCCACCACCGCGGGCTGGCGTCGAGCCAGGGCCCGCACCTCCCCGTCAATGACAGGCGCGTACCGCTCCATGATCCCGTCCACCTTCCCCGGGGCGGTCCAGAAGCCCGCGCCCTGCTCCCACCGCCGCCGATCCCCTCCCCCCGAGGCGTTGTAGAGCGCGATGTTCAGGTCGTGGGCGGCCACCCGGAGGCCGCGCCGCTCACAGGCGGTGGCCAGGTATCCCAGGCCGATGGGGGGGGAGAAGGTGTCCCACACCGGACAGATGACCAGGGCCAGGTCCACCTGCCGACGCTTCCCGATCAACCGCCGTTTCTGACGGCGCAGCCAGTACCGGAGCCGGTCGCGTGAGTTGGCCAGGCGCAGGGCCTGCCTCCCCGCCCCGGTCAGGGCGAGGTGCGCTGTGTCGATGATGCCCGTGGGATCCGGGCGCCTGTGCTTGGGGGCCAAGGTCACGCTCTCCAGTTCGATATACTACAATCTCTCCGTGACCTTGAAACGCTCCCTCGGCGCCGCCGCCCTGACCGTCTGCTGTATTACCGTGGCCGGGTGCGCGAGCACCAGCTCACCCGCCCCCCGGGAGGGGGCCGCCGCGGGGGGGGGGGGGGTGGCGCGCCACCCCCCCCCCCGCCCCCTCCCCCCCGGGGGGGCGGCCGCCCCCGCCCGCCCCCCGGGAGGGGGCCGCCGCGGGGGTGAATCTGGTGGACCTCCTCCCCTCCGGCGGCCCCTTCACGCCGGTGGGGAAGCCGAGGACAGCCCACGACGCGCGCACCCTGTTCGCGGCCATCAACGGCGGAGCCGAGGTCTACCTGGGGCTCGGCTTCACCCGCGCCGCGTTCCAGACCTACACAGTGGCGCCCGGGCGCAAAGTGCGCCTGGAGGTCTACCAGATGAAAGACAACGCGGCCGCCCGGGCCATGTACGCCAGGCGGGCAGGCGACGAAGGGAAGGCCGCGGGGGTGGGAGAGGTCTCGGTGTTCAAGGGGTACTTCCTGATCTTCGTGGACGGGCCATTGCTGGTTGCGGCGGCAGCTCATGATGTGAAGGGCACCACGCTCGCCCACCTGCTCCCCCTGGCCCGCGCCGTCAGGACGAAGCTGGCCGGCGCAGCTGGCGAATAATGAGCGGAGGAGGAGGAGGCATGGATTCAACCACCAGGCGGGGGTTCATCAAGAGTTCGGCGGCAGGCGCGGCTGCCCTGGCCGTGGGGGGCTGCGCCTCCTGGAAGCTGGGCGACGCCGCGGCGGTTTCGGCCACCGCGGCCCCGGCCCCCGCCTCCACCCTTTGCCAGCTCAAGGGCGGCGGCCTTGAGGCAAACATGGACCCGGCGCTGGGCAAGCTGCTCGAGCCCCTCGGCGGCATGGGCGCCTTCGTCAAGCAGGGCCAGACAGTGCTGCTCAAGCCGAACATGGGGTTCGACAAGCCTGCCAGCCAGCGCGCCACCACCTCCGCCGCGCTCATCGCGGCCGTGGCCCGCGCGGCGCTCGCGGGGGGGGCGGCCCGGGTCATCGTGGCCGACCACCCGGTGCCGATGGTTAATGCCGGCGACGTGATCACCGCCATGGGGCTCAAGCAGGCCCTCGGCGGGCTCAAGGTCGAGGTGATGGAGGTGGACGGCGACAGCCCCTGGGAAGAGCGCCCCATCCCCGCGGGTAAGAGCCTCACCTCCAGCGACTTCCTCAAGATAGCCCTGGAGGCGGATGTGCACATCGCCCTGCCCGTGGCCAAGTCTCACAGCGCCGCCGGGTTCACTGGCACGCTCAAGGGCATGATGGGCCTGATCCGCAGCCGCATCGGGTTCCACCTGACCCTGGATCTGCACGAGTCCATCGTGGACCTGAACACGGTGCTCAAGCCTGACCTCGTCATCATGGACGGCCTCACCGTGATGGCCACCGGCGGCCCGGCCGGCCCGGGCGACCTGGTGAGCACCGACACCCTCATCGCCGGCACAGATCCCGTGGCCGTGGACAGCGCCACCGTGCGCCTGGCGCCGCTCTTTGGCGAGAAGATCGATCCGGCCAAGATTCGCCACATCGCCCTGGCCGCCGCAAGAGGCCTGGGCCGCATCGAGCTGCCCGCAGCCAGGGTCCACGCGCTGCAGGCCTGACCCGGCGCTGTTGGGCCCTTCAGTAGCTGGCCACCACCTGGCGGGCCTTGGCCCAGTCCGTGGGCTGCTTGTTCTGGCGCTTGAGCAGGAAGTTGGTCATCAGCGGGATCTGGGCTGCGGGCAGCCAGTGGCCCACGTTGGGCAGGATCACCTTCTCAACCGTGGCCCCGGCGCCCTTGCAGAGCTTGACGAACTGCTCGGCCAGCTTGAGGCGGTCGTACGGCTCCTCGGGGTACTTGTCCTTGGCGCCGTGCACCACCCGGTAGGAGACGCCCTTGAGGTTCGGCACCTTGCCCCAACTGTTCCAGTAGTAGCCGGCGTTGGGGCCGAAGGCGGCGAAGGCGCGGGGCAGCATCCAGGAGATTGACGCGGTGCCGCCGCCACCCATGGAGATGCCCGAGAGGTAGACCCGCCGCCCGTCCACGCGGAAGCGCCGGTCCACCTCGCGGATGGCGTCGATGAGATCCAGGGTGTTCTGCTTCTTGACCCAGGCGTGGTAGCTGCCCGAGACGCGGATGATGCCGGCCACCCAGATCATCCTGTCCGAGCCGGTCTGCTCCACCATGTACTTGAGCTGTCCCTTGGCCGAAGCCAGGGACTCCTTGGTGTCCGTGGTGTTGTATCCGCCGTGCAGCGTGACCGACAGGGGCCACTGCTTGTTGGGGCTATACCCCTTGGGCACCCAGAGCAGGAGCTGCCCTTTGCCGTCGCCGAACATGCTGTTCCCCAGGTAGATGTCGGGGTTGCTGTTGACCTTCTTCAGCCCCTTGAGCGGATCCTTGGGGTAGGTCCGGGGGGCGTCGGGTTTGAGCAGATCGGGCGGGCGCCGATCCGGGCGGGCGCTGTCCCTGGCCGGGCGCAGATCCTTGCCGGATCCGGCATCGCTCCGGCTCCCGCCGTCGACCGCGCCATCGTCCGCACCCGAGCAGGCCATCAGGAACAACGCGGCCAGCAGGGTGGTCCTGGAATTTATCTGGAGTTCCATGGGCCCTTCCATATCACCATCTGGCGCCGTAGCACCAGCCCGCCAGACAGTCTCCCTTGTAGATCGGCACAGTATCTTGGATATCATTGGGCATGGCACGCACCAGAGGTCTAATCGAAGTCGGCATGTGCTTCATCACCCTGGCATTGATCGCCGCTTTCCACCCGGGTGGCGCCCTTGACGTCATGGGCTACATCGCCTCGTTCCTGTTCATGGCCGACGGGCTGCGCGTGCTCTTCGCGGGCTCCAGGCGCCGTGATGTGGCCGCCGAGCGGGCCCTCACAGTGGAGGCCGCGCACTTGGCGGCTGCCCTGGCCCCCAAGTGCCCCGAGTGCCAGGAGAAGCTGGAGCCGGCCGTCATGAAGTGTGGAGCTTGCGACGCCAAGGTGCGGAAGAAATGTGCCTCGTGCAACCGCCCCATGCTGCTGGACGCCGAGGCATGCATGTTCTGCGGCTCACGGGAGTTCGAGTAGCCCCCGCAAAGACCTACCCGTCCAGCAGCTCCCGCGCCAGCTTGCTGGCCAGGCCGCCGTCGAGCTTGCCCTTGTGGTCCTTCATCAGGTGGCCCACCACGCGGCCCGCCTGCTTGGCGTCGGTGAGGCTCAGATCCGCGATGGCCTGCGTCACCAGCGCGCGGGTCTGCTCCTCGTCCATCATGGTGGGGAGCCACCGCGAGAGGTACGACACCTCGAAGCCCAGGGTCTTGACCATCTCCTCCCCCCGGTCGCCCGCTGCCTCGTACTCCTTGAGCGCCTTCTTCATGCGCTTGACGTAGGCAGCCACCACCTTGAGGTACAGCTTGTCGTCCACCTCTCCGGAGAAGTCAGCCGCGCTCTTGGCCACGGAGATCTCGCTCTCCACCTGCCGGATCACATCCAGCCGCGCGCGATCCTTGCTGCGCATGGCGTCCTTCAGCTCCGCCCTCAGCTCTTCCTTGATGCTCATCGTAAGCCTCCTGAAACGGCCTCAAATCCACTGCCCTTTGCACTAACACCGTTGGCCCGTTCTGTCGTGGGTTACATGCCGGGCGGGAGGAGGTAGCGCTCATCGGGCGCGCTCCCGCATGAGATGACCTTGGGCTGGCCCAGGTAGCCGCCCCCCTCGTTGTCGATGGCCTGCAAGGTGTGCTCGCAGAGCACTGCCCCGTCCAGGTTGGTCCCTCCGAGCTTGGTGCCCACGAAGGGGCAGGAAACCAGGGACGCCCCGCGAAGGTCCGCCCCGCGAAGGTCCGCCCCGGACAGATCTGACCAGGTCAGGTTGGCCCGGTTGAGGCGCGCGTCGCGCAGGTTCGCCTCGGAGAGGGAGGCCCGCACCACATCCGCGTCCCGCATGTCCGCGCCCACCAGGACGGCCCGCTGGATCAGGGAGGCCCGGAGGCTGGCCCCCCGGAGGTCAGCCCCGGTGAGGTTGGCGTCGTTGAGGAAGGACCCCACGAACCGCGCCCCGCGCATGTCGGCGAACATCAAGCTCACCTTGCGCAGGTCCGTGTAGTAGCCGCAGCTCTTCTGCAGGCGCGCGCTATTGAGCACGGCCGTGTTGAGGTGAGCGCCGGCCAGGCTGACCTGCCGCATGTCTGCCTTCTGCAGGTCGGCGCCGGGGATCTCCACCATCCTCAGGTCCGAGCAGCGGAGCTTGCGCGAACGGACCAGCGCGATGAGCTCGTCCAGGGTAGGCGCCTGCGCGGGGGGGCAGGACTCCAGGCCCGGGCAGGGATTCTGCGTGCCGGTCTGTCCAGTCCGCACCGCGCGGGCCACGCCCCTGGCTGACAGGGACCAGGGCAGGTGGATCAGGATCACCGCCCACGCGGCCCCGGCCATCCACCGCCGCCCCCCCCACGAGGCCGGCGCCAGCCTCCCCGCCAGCGCCAGCAGCCGCGCCGCCAGGTAGGCCATCACCAGGAGCGCGCCGGCGAAGGGATAGGTGAACCGATGGCGGCCGCCGTGCCAGTCGATGTGTGAGCCCACGATGGAGGGGATGGTGAGGGCGAACCAGATCAACATGAAGAGCACTATCAGCTCGAGCAGGCCAAACCCCCTCCCCCGCTTCATGCGCACGAGCCCCACCACGATGACAGCAAGGAGCGCGGCCTCGGCCACCCACTCCAGCGCGCCCGGCGACCTGGGGATGCCGGAGGCCAGCGGCGAAATGAAGATGGTGGCGGCCATGACGTAGATGTACCTGCCCAGCAGCAGGGTGTGGGTGCTCTCGTTGGGGCTGAGCATGCCGGGGTTCCACGGCATGAGATGCCACAGCTGGGTCCGGGCGCCGATGAGCACCACCAGGAGCGGCGCCAGGAGCATCACGCAGTACCTGATCACCATGGCGCGGGTCACGCGCGGGCCCTGCTCCTCGCGGGGCCTGAACAGCTCAAGGAGCAAGACCATGAGGCCGAGCATCCAGCTGAAGCTGTGGGAGATGCACGCCACGCCGTAGGAGAGGATGGCCACCGCCCACCAGCCCAGGCGGCCGGTGCGCATGAACCGCAGCGCCGCGGTCAGGGTGATGAACGCGAAGAGCGTGGCCATGCGGTAAGACGAGCCCGTGATGTCGGTGAGGTACGGGCCGTGTCCGATCTGGGTAGTGATGAGGTAGGCGGCCAGCAAGCCGGGCGCGTACCCCCCCAGCCCGGCCATGGTCTTGTCCCTGAGCAGGCGGGCCAGCTCCAGCCAGAACAGGTAAGCCGAGAAAGCGGCCCCCACCGTGATCATCGCGCTCAGGATGAAGAGGCCCTGCCACCACTGGCGAAAGAGGGGGAGGCCGAGCCAGTTGAACACGGCCACCTCCATCACGCGCCAGTGGGTTCCGGCGTAGTCCACGTAGGAGATGTTCACCGAGTTTTCGTTGTTGATGTGGTAGTAGGGCTGGAGCAGCAGGGCGGTAAGCACCACCAGGGTGAGGAAGAGCAGCACCAGAAAATGCCCGGCGCCCGCTCTCAGGGCCTTCCCCATCCTCCTGGTTATCCTGGCTGCCATTGGCTCCCTTGACGCGCTCGTCAGTTAGTACCAGGGCGGCCGGAGGGACGCCTCCGGCGGCTCGCTCCCGCACTGGATGGTGCGGATGGTCCCCGTGGCCACGCCGCTTCGGATTATCTCGTCGGCCGAGTCATCACAGGCCAACGCCCCGTGCAGGTTTGCGCCGTCGAAGCGCGCGCCCACAAGGTTGGCCTTGGTCAGGTTGGCGCCCCGCAGATCCGCGCCGCGGAAGTCTGTCTGGGCCAGGTCGCCGCCCGTGAGGTTGGCGCCTCGCAGGATGGCCCCGCGCAGATCGGCCTCGGCAAAAGAGGTGCGCACCAGGTCCGCCTTGCTCAGGTTCGCCCTGGGCAGGGTCGCCCGTTGGAGGTGGCCCGATCGCAGGCTGACCTCCCGCATGTCCGCCCCGGTCAGGTCGACCCGGTTCATGAAGCACCCGATGAACCGCGCGCCCTTGAGGTTCGCCCTCGGCAGCTTGAGGTCGCGCATGTCCCCCCAATAGGCGCAGCTCTCCTGCAGCCGCGCCCCGGCCAGGCCGGTCTTGAGCAAGCGGACGCCGCTCAGGTTGGCGCGGCGCAGGTCGGCCGCGCCCAGGTCAACCCCGGACAGGTCCGCCAGGCTCAGGTCCGTGCAGTTCAGGGCCGCCCCCTGGCCGAGCTGCTTCACAGCCTCGGCGTCCAGCTCCTTGATGGCGGCGCATGTGGCCTGCCCGGGGCATGGTTGATGAAGGCCATACCGTCCGCTCTCCACCGCCCGCGCCAGGCCCGCGCCGGTGGGGCCGAAGGGCAAGTGAACCACGATGATGCACCCGGCCACGCCCGCCATGAGGCGGGGCCCCTGCCAGGCGCGCGGGAGCAGGCGCGCGGCCAGGGCCAGCAGGCGGATGGCCAGGTAGGACGCCACCAGGATCGGGCCGAGCATGGGATAGGTGAAGCGGTAGACCCCCGCCTGCCACTCCACGGCAGAGACCAGCAGGGGCAGGATGGTGAGCACGAACCAGAGCAGCACGAAGAGCGTGATCAGGCCCAACAGGTCGAGCCCGCGCCCCCGCCACAGCCGCGCCAGCCCCACCGCCATCACGAGGACCAGCAGGGCGTCCACGGCCCACTCCGCCGCGCCCGGGGAGTGAGAGAGGTTTGCGAACACGGGGTGGATCACGGTGGCGGTCACCACCATGTAAATGTACCTGCCCAGCAGGAAGGCGGCGGGGCCACCGCTGGGGTTGCGGGGCCCAGGCATGTCCCCCGACAGGAACTGCATGAGCTGCATGTAGGCGGTGGAGCCGATGAGGATCCCCACCGGCACGAGCGCCATCAAGAAGTAGCGCAGCAGCGGACGGGGCGCGCCCGTCGCCGGATCACGCCGGCGCCGGGTCATCTCCAGCAGCAGGATCAACAGCCCCAGCGGCCAGGTGAAGCTGTGGGAAAGGCCGGACAGCAGGTATGCCAGCATGGCGGCCGCCCACCAGGGCCAGCGCGCGGTGCGGTGGTAGCGCAGGGAGAGGACCAGGGTGAGCAAGCCGAACAGCGCGGCCAGCCGGTATGAGACGCCGGTGATGTCCGTGATGTATCGGTTGTTCATCAGGGCCGTGCCATAGGCGGCCAACAAGCCCGGGGCGTGCCCCCCGGTGGCGGCCCTGACATGGGTCGGGAGCAGGTGGGCCAGCTCCAGCCAGAGCAGGTAGATGGAGAAGGCGACGCTCACCGAGAGCAGGGCGCTCAAAAAACCGATGCCCTGCCACCACTCGTGGAACAGGGAGAGGCCGAGCCAGTTGAACACGGCCACCTCCATCACCCGCCACGGATTCCCCCCGAACACGATGTCCGCCACGACGATGGTGTCCTCGCCGTGGTGGTGGAAGTACGGCTTCAGCAGGAGCGCGGGCAGGATGATGAGGGTCAACAGGAGCAGGACGCCCAGGTGGGGTAGCGCGCCCCGGGCCACCCTCATGACCGCGGGGGTGGCCTCCTCGCCTTTGCTGTCCGGAGCGTCATGCACCAGGTGAAAATAGCATGGGGCGGGGGTGGTCGCGGCCACATACAAAAAAGGGTAGGCTCTGTTCCATGAATAGACTTATCAGCACGCTGTCCTCAACACTGTTCGCCTCCCTCACCATCTCCTGCCTCGTCGTCGGCTGCGGTTCCTCGGGCCCCGATCTCAACCCGGCCCAGGGCGTCACCATCACCGAGGTCGCCATCTACCAGAGCCTCAAGCGCACCCTGGTCAAGGACGGCCAGGAGAAGACCTCCAAGATCCCGCTCATCGCCGGTCGGGACACCCTGATCCGGGTCTACTACAAGACCGACGGCGCCTACGACAACCAGGAGGTGACGGCGCGGTTGCTCATCGACGGGCAGGACCCCATCGACCAGACGCTCACCCTGGTGGGTCAGACCGCCGAGAAGGACATCGCCACCAGCATCAACTTCTACCCGAGCAAGGACCTGATCACGGACCCGCTCAAGATCTCGGTGGCGGTGCTGCAGGAGGACGGCGTGGAGGAGGCTAGCCCGCCGGCGCGCTGGCCCGCCTCGGGCTACACCAACATCAAGGTCGACGGCAAGAAGAACACCATTCGCGTGTTGCTGGTGCCGTTCATGTACAAGGCCGACGGCTCCGACAGGCTGCCCGACACCTCCGCGGCGCAGATGAAGAAGTTCAAGGAGCGGTTCCTCCAGCTCTACCCGGTGTCCGACGCCGACATCAAGGTGAGCACGCCCATCCCCTGGGACAAGAAGATCACGGGCAACGGGCAGGGCTGGCAGGAGGTGGGCCTGCGGCTGATGCAGGTGCGCACCCAGGCCAGCATCTCCGACGACACGTACCTGTACGGCATCTTCAACCCAGCCGCCACGCTCAAGGAGTACTGCGGATATGGGTGCATGCTTGGCGTCACCCTGCTCAACGCCACCCCCGCCGACAAGGGCATGGTCTCCCTGCGCCTGGCCCTGGGCGTGGGGTTCAAGGATCGCGCAAGAGATACGGCGGCCCACGAGATCGGCCACTCCCACGGGCGCAAGCACGCCAACTGCGGCTACGGGCTCGCCGCCGGCTCCATCGACCAGAACTACCCCAGCGACGCGGCCCACAAGGGCGGCAAGATCGGCGTCTGGGGCTTTGACATGTTCAGCAAGGCCCTGATCCCGCCGACCTACTCCGACATCATGGGGTACTGCGACAACAAGTGGATCTCCGACTACAACTTCAAGGCGCTCTGGGATCGCGGCAAGAACGTCAACCTGGCTTACAGGGAGAGCCCCCCCGGCGGGTTCCACAGGTACGACCTGATCAGCATCAACCTGGACGGCTCCGGCGAGGGCCGCTGGATGAGCCCCATAAAGCGGCGGCGCCCCCTGGTGAGCGGCGAGCCCGTGCCGGTGGTGCTCGACGGCGGCACGTCGGTGAGAGGGGAGCTGTTCCGGTTTGATCACCTGCCGGCCGCCTGGCTCTTTGTGCCCCGCACCGGGGCCACCCGCGCCACGGTCAGCGTCGACGGCCGCACCTTCCGGATCCAGCGCTAGCCCAGAAATTGTGCCAGGGGGCCGTAGCGAGGCGGTCGGGACCGAGGCGTAGTGGACACGCGACGGTGAGAGCATACTGGTTGTACGAACCCGCGTGAGCCGGCGCGGGAGCCGCTACACCGACGGTAGCGGCCGCCGCAGTAGGTCAACTGGCGCAATTTTCGGGCTAGTAGTCAAAGGGGTGGGTCAGGCGGAAGTGCCCGACGATGGTGGGGTACGGCTTGCCGAGCAGGTCCATGGCCGACGTGCGGTAGCCCACGGTCCAGATGTTGATGACCAGCGGCACCCCTGCCCCGTTCTTCTTCTCGTCCACCACGCCGATGTGATCGTAGACGGTGCCGTTTTCGATGCCGGTATCCATGAGCACGATGTCCCCCGGGAGGTACTCGCCGCCGTTGGGCAGGGTGACGGCGTGGTGGGAGAGGTAGGGCCGCAGGGTGCGCGCCCGCCGGTGATCGATGTTCGGGTTGGGCCGCTTGAAGCGCCGCCCGTAGCGCCGGGGGTTGAGCTTTGCGTCCTCATGCACCATGGCCTGCAGGTCCAGGCCCGCCGCCCGCAGGCTGCGGATGATGATGTCTGTGCACACGGCCCACTCCTTCTTGATGTCGCCGCCGGGGAAGGCCATGGGGATCAGCCGCAGCGCCTTGGCCGTGTAGAGCGCGGGCTTGACCAGCTGTTGCCTGGCCCCGGACAGCACGCGCCGGCCCAGCGCGCCGGCAGTGTTTATGGCGCGATCCTGGGCCGCGGACTTGTAGACCTCCACCCGCGCGCCCTTGCGCACACGGTCGTAGACCTTGACCGCGTGTTTATCCTCCAGGGCCACGCAGCCCAGGGTCCAGTCCGCCGAGGCGCCGCCGCCATGGATGCGGATGGAGCTGCCCAGGCGGGTTTTCTGGCTCGGCACGCGCCCGGCGCGGATGGCCTTGACGATGCCGTAGTAGGTCGACCGGCGGATCAGCCCCTGCTTTAGCCCCCGGCGGGCGTCCTCGATGTTGGGGTAGCTCAATCGCATGGAGCGCGCCCCGTAGCGGGGGGCCTTTGGGTTGCGAAGCATCTCGGCGATATAGAACCGCCCCTCGGGGGTGCCGCTGTCCCCCTGCTTGACCTTGTCACCCAGAGGGTTGGCCTCGGAGAGCGCCACCGGGAAGGTCTCCACGACCTTGTCACCCTTGATCACCAGCAGGCGGCGCTCCTTCTTGTGAACCTTGAGCCACACATCCGACACCGCGGACCGGGGGAGGTAGCCCTCCTTGCCGGTGATGGTGCGCACCTTGAGCCAGGCGCCTTTCCGCTTGAGCACGGTGAGGGTGCGGTTGTGATCCAGGCGGACCAGCCTGGCGTGTTTCCTGCCTGGCCCCTTGCGCAGGGTGGGTTGGCCGATGGTATAGGAGACCGCCCACGCCGGCAGCGGCAGCGCCATTAGCGCCATGAGAAGGACCGGGCCAATAGATATCTTCTTCATCACCACCTCCCGGCATTCTACGCCCGGGGCCAGGCCAGGCTTTCAGCTCAGCTCAGAACTTGCCGCACCGGTCCAGCCGGGCCAGGAAGAGGTCGAAGCCGCCCTTGGTGGTCAGCGAGGAGGTCCCGAACCCGGCGGTCCCCTTGAAGACGCCCAGCAGGTAGGTGTAGCCGGCGCTGTCCATCCCCAGCCCGGCCGCGACCTCCAGGTCACCGCCGCCCGCGCTCGACGCGGCCAGGAAGGCGCCGGTGGGGCTGACCCTGCTCCAGAAGATGTCGCTCTTTCCCCCGCTCCCCTGGGCCTTGAGGGAGGTGGATCCAAAGGTGGCGTTGCCCGAGAAGGATCCGGCCAGGTGCAGCCCCCCGAGCGCGTTGATGACCACGCCGTTGGCCGCGTCATCACCCGCGCCGCCCCCGGCCACGGCCCAGGTGAAGGCGCCGGCCTTGCTCATCCTGGCCGCGAAGACGTCGACCTTCTGCCCCGATCCCGTGGACGAGATCTTGGATGATCCGAAGCTGTGGGTCCCGTGGAAGGTGCCCACCACGCCGATGTCGCCGGCACCGTTCAGGTCCAGGGCGGTGGCGATGGCTTTGCTGCCGCTCTGACCGGATGCCTGGGCGGCCATGGTGAAGGCGCCCTTGGCGTCCAGGCGCGCCACGAAGACGTCTCCCTGGCTCACGGCCGTGAGGGTGGTGGCGCCGAACTTGGCCTGGCCAGTGAATGTGCCGGCGATGTAGCTGTTCCCGGCGCTGTCCAGGGCGATGTCGTACGGCACGCCGGCGGCGTAGTCGGTCCAGATGAAGCTGGCCCCGCTGGCCGCCACCTTGCCGGTGAGGTACCCGGTGATGTGGGCCTGCCCGGCGCTGTCCACCGCCACCCTGGGGGTCCAGTCCTTGGTGGTGCCCTGGGTTGAGAGGGCCCAGAGGAACTTGCCCGAGCTGTCCAGCTTGGCCACGAAGATGTCGTTGGTTCCCAGAGTGGAGAGGGACACCTTGCCGAACTTCGCCGTGCCGCTGAAGGTGCCGGTGATGTAGCTGTTCCCCTTGGCGTCAATGGCCACATCCGTGCCCGAATCGGCGGAGGTTCCGCCGGCAGAGACGGCCCAGAGCACCTTCCCGGCAGGGCTGATCCTGGCGACGTAGACGTCGATGGCGCCAGCCGAGGTCAGGGTGTTGGCCCCGAAGCTGGCCGTCCCGCCGAAGTACCCGGTGATGGTGCTGTTGCCGCTGGCGTCCACGGCCACCCCCTGGGCGTAGTCCAGGGACGAGCCGCCGGCTGCCACCGCCCAGGCGCCGCTGCCGCATCCCGCGTCGGCCTGGATGACCTGATCCGTGGCCGCCGATTGGTCCGCGGTGGCCGCCAGGTCCGGGGCGCCAAGATCCGGAGCGCCAAGATCCGGGGCGCCAAGATCCGGGGCGCCAAGATCCGGGGCGCCAAGATCCGGGGCGCCAAGATCCACTACCGCCTGATCCGGCGCGGGTAGGTCAGCGCTCAGATCCGCCCCCCCGGCATCTTGCGGCGCGCTGTCCTCCGGGGCTGCAAGGTCAGGAACTGGCCCGGCGTCCCCGGCCGGGTTGGAGTCCGAGCAGCTCCACGGAGCCACCAACAGGAGCGTAAAGATGAGCGGCCAGGGGGCCTTGATGCTGGCGCGCAACGGGTAAGGCGTCATTGCATGGAGTATCCCGCCGAGGTTTTCAACAGTATGGCCAAGTATATGTCCGCGTGGAAGCCCTCGCCCGCCCCGCCTGTCAGTGCCTGGCGCATTCCCGCCGCGCAAGCTGATAATATGGCCACATGGTGAGCGTACGCGCGGTGGTCATGGCACTCCTTGTGGCCGCCCCCTTATCCGCGCGGGCCCAGGGCACCGAGGGCTACTACAAGGATATCTTCATGGACGGGGGCAAGGCCCTGTCCGGGTACAAGAAGCTGCACGCCGCGGACATGATGGGCCTGAGCTACGACGTGTTGGCCACCACGGACAAGGCCGCCCAGAACGCGGTGATGGTCACCAGCAAGGATGATCTTAACGGCGCGCTGCTCTTTCCAGACGGCGGCCCACGGTACCGGGCCATCTTCGTAAACGGCGGCGGGCCAGCCCCCCACGGCGCCAGCCTGGGCAAGGACGGCCGCCAGCGGATCAAGGACTTCGTGGGCAACGGCGGCGCCTACACCGGCTCCTGCGCCGGGGCGTTTATCGCCATGTTGCACTTCTCCAAGACCAAGTACGCCACCGAGGGGGCCAAGGAGACTTACCTGCACCTCTGGCCCGGCATCGCGCGCACGGCGCTGACCTTTGACAAGGCAGCGGACCTGCACTTCTCCAAGCCATACCACCCGCTGGTGCAGAAATATCCCTCCCTGGCCGACGGCAAGGTGGAGAACCTCTACCACAGCGGCGGCTGCCGGCTGGACACCACCTACTACCCGTTGCCCAAGGGCACCGAGCTCATCGGCAAGAACCACGCGCCCAAGCTGCCGGCCCTGCATGGCTACTACAACATCCTGGCCTACAAGAAGGACCAGAAGACCGGGCGCCTTGTGCTGGTCTGCTCCCACCCCGAGGGGTACAAGGCAGGCGAGCGCCGGGACCTGATGGCCGCCGTGCTCTCCTATGCCCTCGACGGAGTGGGCGCGCCCATGCCAGCAAAGGGCGCCCTGAAAAACGGCAAGGCAGTCAAGATGCAAGGCCCCATCCAGAAAGTCGGCGACGGCCAGTACCACCACTGGACAGTGACCCTGGGCCGGCCGGTGGTCAACGTGACCTTCAAGCTCGACGGTCTCACAGCGCCGGCTGACCTGTACCTCAAGCGGGGGTCGCGCCCCACGCGCAAGGATCACCTGCGGCGCAGCGAGGCCTCGGGCACCGGCCCGCGGCAGATCACCCTGCCCTCCCTGGCCGCTGGCACCTGGCACCTGGGAGTGCGCGGGGCCCACAAGGTGAAAAACGGCGCGGCCTACACCCTGGCCGCCTCCTGGAGTGAAGCCCCCCCGCCGGCCAGAGACGCCGCGCCCGCGGACAGCGCGCCCGTGGACAGCGCGGCGCCGCCCGCAGGGGATGCCCCGCCGCCCGACCAGCACCCTGGCGTCGAGCAGGGGTGCAACCTGAGCGGAGGGCCGGGCCATGCCTGGCTCACGTTGATCGTCCTGGCGCTGCTCCTGCGCCGCTGGTCACGGCCCGCCGTCAACCACGCCCGGCCAGGTCGGCCTCCCGCCTGAGCAAGATCAGCAGCAGCGCGATCCCGGTCAGCAGCAGGGCTGCCCCCGCGCCTGCGTGCGGCCTCCCCTCCCCCACCGCGCAGCCACCCTCCTCGTCGGGGATCTCCGGGATGGAGGGAAGGTGGCACACGGTCTGCCCCGCGTCCCCCGATCCCGCGCACGCCCCTCCCTCGGGGCATTGCCCGCCCTGGCCGGCGCAGGTGACCGAGCAAAACTTGTCGCCGCTGGCCTGATCCTCCAGGCAGATGCCGCTGGCGCAATCCTTCCCGTCAGCGCAGGGCATGCCGAACGTGGTCCCGGTCTCGCCTTGCACGGCCAGGTCTCCGAAGGAGGCGCTGCGCAGCCAGACCAGGTAGGTGTCCACGCGCATGGCGATGCCGATGTTGCCGCAGGGGGGGACGCCGCCGATGAGCACGCCGAGCTGCGCCTCCACGCCGGAGGCCTCCACAAACACCGGCCCCCCGGAGTCATGGTTGCAGGCGTTCCCCATGCCGCCGCCCGTGCCCTTGATGTTGAAGGAGGTGGTGTGCAGGCTGGCGATGGAGTTGGTGGCCACGCGCCTGGTCCCCGAGTCCGTGCCATCCTCGGAGGTGGCTCCGTATCCCACCAGCGTCACCGTGGTCCCTGCCGGGCGGGACTTGGGCTCCAGGCGCGATGGGACCAGGTGCACGCTGCGCTTGAGCCGCAGCAGCGCGATGTCATTGTTATGCCCCACCGGATCGTATTTTGGGTGGACTGTGGAGGAGCTGGACAGGTAGTTACTCCCGTCCAGAACAAAGGTCTGGTCGCCCCCCGAGATGCAATGAGCCGCGGTGAGCACGGTGCGGCGGCCCACGACGGTGCCCGTGCAGCCCACGCCGCTCCCGCCGGCGAGGTAGCCCACCGAGACATGGTCATGGTCCTCCTTGCCGTCGGTGATGGGTAGGGCCCGGGAGGCAACGCGGTCGTCGCCACAGGCCGCGAGCAGAGCGAGGGCCGGCAGGGTGAGGCGGATCCGCGTCGGGGAAGCTGCTTCAAACATGGCCTTGTCTGGAATTGTACCGCCTATTGGAGGTAATCCTCGAGGGAGATGCGGTCATCCGGGGCCTCGGTCATGCGCCCGTCGAGATACTCGGTGCACCAGATCTCCAGGCTGAGCAGGGTGAAGATCCGGTAGCCGTGGTTCTTCAGCTCCAGGAGCTCGTACTCATTGACCTGCTGCGACCGGAACTCCTGGAAGAGGCGGCGGAGCTCCTTTTCGTTGAACCAGCCCCTGCGGATCAGCCGGGCCAGGAGGCGCTCCAGGACCGCGGGGCGGGGGAGCAGGATCCGGGACCAGGGGATGTCGAAGCTGAGGTTCCGGATCTCGCCGGGATCCAGGTAGCGGGCCAACGCGGCCTTGTGAAAGCGCCGGTTGATCCGCTTGTTGTTGGTGAGCCGGTGGAAGGTGGTGCCGCCGTTCACCCACTCCAGGGGCAGGGAGGTGATGAAGCGGATGACGTCCCGGTGGACCGTGGGGAGGTACAGGTCCATGCCGTAATACTCCGACGACTTGGTGGTGTAGAAGGACATGTACGGGTAGAAGCCGTTGAACATCTTCGACGCGATGAGGTCCTCGAACAGGGTCTCGGGCCCGTGGGGGACGTCGACGATGTTTCGCGCGTACGGGTTCTCCCGGTAGATCTCCGGGTCCATGAGCCGCGAGAGCAGGTCGTCCCGGAAGTGACGGTAGGTGCACAGGCGCCGCAAGAAGTCAGCGTAGCTGTCATCCAGGGTGAACAGCGACGCCACATGCTCCAGCTCCCAGAACCGCTCCCAGTCCGCGACCCGGAGGACGGCGCGCGTGGCCCCGTGGATCAGGCGGCGGACACCGACGGGGAGGTGACGCGCCCAGCGGTTGTACTCCGCCACGGGATAGTACTCGCCCCAGAGGGTGTCCCCGCCATCCCCCCCCATCATCAGGTCCACATGGTTAGCGGCCTCCTTCATCACCAGGTGGATGGGCAGCGCCGAGCTGGCCATGGGCTCCTCCAGGGCCCGGATCATGCTCACCATGTAGTCCAGGTCCCCGGGGAGGAAGGGCACGGGGTGGAAGGTGCCGCCGAACTTCTCGCAGATGGCCCTCGATGGGCCCTCCTCGTTGAAGTTCCACCCGGGGAAGGTGGCGGTGAAGGCGTGCAGGGGCTTGTGGAAGACCTGGCTCCCCTGGAGGAACGCGAAGCTCGTATCGTGGCCCCCGCTCATGAGGCACCCGAGCTCTGTGGGCCGGCGCTGGTCCAGGTAGTCGCTCATGCCCTTGCGGTAGATCGCCTCGTACTGGTCCAGGTGCGCCTGGAGATCCTTGAACGGCGTCCGCTCGCTGCTGAGCTCCCGCTCCCAGTGGTTGCGCAACGTCACCTCGCCGCGCTCCACGCGGACGCGGAAGGTGGGCTGGAGCTTGCGGATGCCCCTGGCCGTGGTCCAGTCCGACATGTTGAAGCCGTTGGCCAGGTAGCTCTTGACGGCCCGCAGGTCGACCTGGACGCCGCCGGGCAGGTTCCGCGCGATGTCCGTCAGGTGCCTGGCGAAGAGCAGGCGCTCGGCCCCCGCGTGGAAGTAAGCGGTGGTGGTCTGGTAGGGGTTGTTGACCAGGAGGAACAGGTCCCGTCCCCGGTCCCACAGGAACACGAAGTAGAGCCCCTCAAGATCCTCGACGAAGGCCTCCCCTCGCGTCCGGTAGAGCTCCGCGACCAGCGCCTCGGGGCGGAGGTCGGCGCTGACATCAATGGCCGGCGCGCCGGAGATCCTGCTGATATGGCCCTCCACCGAGATCAGCAGGCTCCCGTCATCGTAGGGTTCCTGATCGGTGTGAAGGAGCAGCGGCCCATGGCGGGTCACGTGGCCCTGGCGCCGAACCGTCAGGTCCTCTGGGGTTCCCCCACGCCCGAGGTCGATGGAGCCAATCATCGGCGCTGTCCTCCGGTTTTGAGCCCACCAGACGCTACGGGAAACCCGGTTGGACCGCAAGCCGTTGACAGCCGCTGCCTGCCTCCTAAAATGGCCGGACTTCAACGCGCAAGCTGGTCTAGACGTCATGCGAATTGGGTTCATGGGATTGGGGAAGCTGGGCCTCCCGGCGGCCCTCGCGGTGGAATCGAGCGGCCACGAGGTCCTCGGCTCGGATCCGTCCGCCGAGGTGGCGGAGATCCTGCGCTCCCGCCGGATGACCCACAACGAAGCGGGCGCCCAGGAGCTGCTGGACTCCAGCCAGATCGCGCTGCGGCCCCTGGGGGAGGTGGTCCGCTTCGCAGAGATCATCTTCGTGACCATTCAAACGCCCCATGACCACCGCTTCGAGGGGATCACCCGCCTGCCCCGGGAGCGGCGCGACTTCGACTACTCCCACCTCGTGGCGGGGATGCAGGAGCTGTCCCGGGAGATCGAGGCCCTGGGCGAGGCCCGCACCGTCGTGCTGGTGTCCACGGTGCTGCCGGGGACAGTCCGCCGGGAGATCCGCCCCCTGCTGGGCCCGCACGCGCGGCTGGTCTACAACCCGTTCTTCATCGCCATGGGCACGGTGATCCAGGACTTCATGCGGCCCGAGTTCGTCCTGCTCGGGGTCGACAACCCCGTGGCGGCGGAGGTCCTCGAGGCCTTCTACCAGACCATCCACCACGAGCCCATCTTCCCCACGTCCGTGGAGAACGCCGAGCTGATCAAGGTCCTGTACAACACCTTCATCTCCACGAAGCTCGCCTTCGCCAACACGGCCATGGAGCTCTGCCACAGGCTGCCGGGCACCGACGTGGACCAGGTCACGGCGGCCCTGGGCCTGGGCCGTGACCGCATCATCTCCACGGCCTACCTCGGCGGCGGCATGGGGGACGGCGGCGCCTGCCATCCGCGGGACAACATCGCGCTGAGCCACCTGGCCCGCCAGGTCGGCATGTCCTTCGACTGGTTCGAGAACATCATGCTCCAGCGCGAGCGCCAGACCGACTGGCTCGGGGACCTGGTGCTGTCCCACGCCCGGGGGAGGCCCGTGTGCGTGCTGGGCAGGGCCTTCAAGGCTGGCTGCGCCATGGAAACCGGCAGCCCCGCGTTGCTCCTAGGCCAGCTCCTGGAGGAGCGGGGAGTCACCCCCCTCTTCTGGGATCCGTACCTCGATCCGCCCGAGGCTCGGCCCGCGGGGGGCCCCTTCTGCTATTTCATCGGCACGAAGCACCCGGAGTTCAGGACCTACCCCTTCCTAGCCGGCTCCGTGGTGATCGACCCCTGGCGGTACATCGAGGCAACCCCCGGCGTCGAGGTCATCCCGGTGGGCCGCGGCGCCCAAGAGGCGCCATGATCTCCCACGCTGCCGGCGTGGGTGTCTGCATCCCCGTGCTCGACGAGCGGGGCGGGCTGGAGTCCCTCCTGGCGCGCATCGACGCCGCCCTGGCGGGGACAGCCCACACCATCTGCTTCGTGGACGGCGGGAGCACCGACGGAACCCGGGAGGCGATCCGGGAGACCATGGAAACCTGCCCCCGGGTTCACCTCATCGAGGACCCGCGTCAGGGCAGCGGCTGCAGGCGGGGCAGATCCTCCCGGCGAGGGCTCCAGTGGCTCGTGCGAAACACCGCGCACGGGGCGTTCGTGGATCTCGACGCGGACGGCTCCCAGCGGCCGGAGGAGCTCCCCGTCGGGCTCGGCTGCCTGCGCGCCGGCCCCGCGAGCGTGGTCATCGCATCAAAGTACGTCCGGGGCGCCGCGGTGGTCGGCCGCCCCCTGGGACGTCGCGCGGGCAGCCGAGCCTACAACCTGCTGCTGCGGCTGCTGATACGTCCCGATGTGCGGGACTACAGCAACAGCCTCCGCTTCTACACCCGCCCGGCGGCGGAGCTGCTCTTGCGGTTCCCCGTGCGACACCCCGGGCCGGTCCACCTCCTGGAGATGATGGCCATCTGGCTCGCCCATGGCCTCGTGATCCAGGAGTACCCCACCCGCTACGATCCCAGGGCTGGCGGCGCGTCAAAGGTCGTGCCGCTGGACTTCCTCCGGGGGCTGGCCGGGGCCCTGGATGTGGGGTGGGGATACAGAACCGGCCGCTACCGCTGCTGAGCCCCTCCGCCCGGCGCCCCCCGGGACGGCTCGGCGGCTTCATCCATGATCCGCGGCTCCCTGCCCGCCGCGAACGCGGCGCACCACCGCTGTGTCCGCTCCTCGTCCAGCTCGCCGGCCGGGATCAGGGTCACGTACCAGTCACTGAACCCGGCCCCGGCCTCCGGCCCGGTCAGGGGGCAACTCGCCGCGATCTGCCGGACGATCCGCGCGCGGGCCTCCTCACGCCGGGGGCCTGCCTCCCGCAACCTGCTGCTGTACTCTCCCCCGTGCTTCACATGGACGGTGTGCTTTGAGAGGACCACCTGGCGCCCGCGCCGCTCCTCCGCGGGGACCTCGCAGACGCTCTCCACGCGCGCGTCGGGCAGCACAGCCCTGAGCAGGTAATGATCTCCGTGGTCCCTGAGGATTGGGAAGTACAGGTATCCACCGGGCGGCGCGGCGGAGATTTTCGCCTGGAGCTCCCGCGCGAACACGCCATTGCGCTGGTAGGGATCCGGGAGGAACTGGGCGTCCTTGTGGGTGCCAGTGGCGAAGTAGAAACCCAGCAGGTATGGCGCATTCCAGAGCAGGGCGAGGCCCACTGCGAGGCCGTGGGCGGTCCGCCGCCGCGACGCCGCGATCCGGGCCAGGATGAGGGCCGCGCCGGCCACCATGAATGGGTAAAACTGGCTGCTGTACCGCGCGTGGTTGGTGCCGTGATCCCAGTACAGGGGGCTGATGCAGAACACGGGGGCCGTGTACTCCAGGTGATCGTAGATGGGGATGATGAACAGGAAGTAGGTCAGCACCGCGTACTGGGAGAGGATGACGAACGACGCCAGGCGGGAGCGGAAGGCTCCGCGTGGACCAGTCCGGGCGGCTCCGGCCAGGAGCCGCTTACCCGCCACGCCCACCGCGGCCAGGGCGATGCCTGCGTAGAGGAGCAGGAAGGCGTCGGTCATCTCCCCCACGCTGGACATCTCACGCCGGGTCTGCAGAAAGACGATGACGACGATGGCCAGGATCAGGGCCGCGAAGTAGACGACGCGGCGCCGTCCGGCCCGGGCCTCGATGGCGGCCACGAGCCCGTGGATCAGGATCGGGATCCACATGGCGCTCAGCTGGTTGAAAGAAAAGATCGCCAGCGCCACGCCGCCGAGCCCCCAGAAGACGGGGACCTCCGCCCCCGCCTGGCCAAGCCGCCCCGTCCGCGCGCTCTCGATGACGTTGAAGGAGAGCAACAGCACGGTGCTCCCCGCCAGGGCGTAGAACAGAGAGTGGGACACAACCACCAGGCCGAGGTACCCGCCGGCCAGCGCGAAGCCCACGGCGCGCGTCCCCCTGGTCGTCACCGGCTCCACCCGCCTGGAGACCACGATCTTCAGGAAGACCAGCAGGTTCGCCAGGTAGAGCACATACAGCCACCCGTTGACCGCGAAGCGGATGAACCGGCCCTCCGAGGGGAGGAACGCGTCCGTGATCCTGAACAGGTAGTCGTAAAGGATGAAGTGGGGCTTGTTGTTGTTCCAGCCTGGCTCGATGCCCCCCAGGAACTTGCCGAGGACGAAGAAGTCGTCGAAGTCCGGGGCCGAGAGGTGAAACGGGAGCAGGCCATACACCACCGCCCACACGACGGCCCCTGCCAGGAGCGCGCGCTGGCTCCAGGGCGACACATGGATCCGCACCAGGTGCACGGTGGAGACGCCCAAAAACAGGACCATGAGCAGCCCGATGCCGCCCTGGACGAGCATGGGCGTCTGCTGCAGGAACAGGGCGTAATACGCGTGAGGATCCCACGGCGGCTGCGCCGTGAAAGACCGCTCGGGGTTGACCCAGAGCGCCACCACGGTCACCAGCCCGGCCAGCAGGATCGGCGGGGCCCACCCTGCCACCAGGGTCGCCAGGGCCCTGGTCATCTCAAGGCGGACCTCGGGTGGGGCGAGCGCACCCCGGAGGACCCTGAGCAGGCGCGCGCACCCCAGAGTCAGGGAGAGGAGCGCCAACAGCAGCAAGGACTCAAACATTCGGCAGACCACCCAGGCTCCCGTCTGCGGAGCGCCCCGCGCGGCGCCAACCGCGCATGGATCGGACGATACCGTCCCGGCCTGACGGCCACAAGGATCGGAGAACCCGGTTCAGCAGCCTGTGCCGGTAGGCGAGCGCGATCAGGTTCCCTTGGACTGTTGAAACATCGCGTGTATCTTTACCTTGTCGTGCAACGCCTGCTTGACAGCTATCCCAACCGTTCCAGCTTCACGGCCTTGATGCTCCTGGCCGGGCTGCTCTGCGCGCAGCTCGCCTCGGATCCTGCTCCTGTGGCGGCCATGGCCGATGAGAGCGCCGAACCGTGCAGCCACGGCTGTCCCTGCGAGTCCGCCGCCAGCGCCAAGACCACGCAGCCCGAACCCGACGGAAACCAACCCCCTCCAGGTGATGGCCACCAGGAGCATTGCCCCCCCGACTGCGGCGGCTGCGCATGCTGCCCGGGCGTGGTGGTGGGCGTGGTCCTGGATCTGCCCTGGTTGCTGCTCACGTCCCCGGGCGAGGAGTCTTTCTCGTCCCCCTCTTCCGAGCCGTCGTCCCGCGCGCCTGGCCGCGTATTCAGGCCGCCAAGACCCTCCCTCGCCTGATCCGTAGTTATTAATCCGTAGTCCAATTCCGAGGCGGCAGGTTCGTGCCGGGCCACACGGCCGTGGCCGGGCCATGTCCTCGGATGTTGTTCAGATGAGGGAGACAAACAAATGACCCGATCCGGTTCCGCCATTCAGAAAGCGGGGATGTCCACGCGAGCAGTCCTGACCATCACCTGCCTGGCACTGGTCCTGGCAGCCACTGCCTGTAAAAAGGAGAGCGCACCGAAGCAGACACCGCCCAAGGCCGCGGCCAAACAGACGCCGCCTCCGCCACAACAACACGCACCCGAGGGGGCGAAGCCAGGATCGTACGAGGATTGGTGTGGCGGGCACCAGGTGCCGGAGTCGCTGTGCACCCGCTGCAACGCCGGGCTGATCCCGGCGTTCAAGGCCACTGGTGACTGGTGCGAGGGGCATGGGCTGCCAGAGTCTCAATGCCTCAAGTGCAACCCCGGCCTGAAGATCGTCCGGCCGCCAAAAGCAAAGAGCAACTAGCCGTGAGCCTCCGAGGCTTCGCGCCCCTGCTCCTGGCCTTGCTGCTCGTGGCTGGCTGTCGGGGAGGCAGCCGCGACGCTCAGGCCACTGGGCAGAGCCCCAAAGCTGTGGCCGGCGCAGGGAAAAAAACGGATGGAAAGTGCGGCGAGCACGGCCTCCCAAAGGCCCTGTGCACCAGGTGCAACCCGGCGCTCATCCCCGTGTTCAAGGCGCGGGGCGACTGGTGCGGCGAGCACGGCTTGCCAGAGTCGATCTGTCCAGACTGCGGCCCCAAGGAGACTCCCCGGAGCGACGAAAATGCGGACATCGAGGGCCGCACCGTTCGCTTCCCTTCGCCAGACATCGAGAAGGCAGCTGGCATCCGCACGATCAAGGCCAGGCGGTCCCGGGCGGCGCCTTCCGTCGAGTGCACCGCCCGGATCATGTTCGACGGCGATCGCGTGGCCGAGATCCGCGCCATCGTCCCGGGGATTGTCCGGCGCGTACGGGTGGCCCTGGGCGCTGACGTCAAGCGGGGGGCCGCGCTGTTTGATCTGGAGAGCACGCGCGTGGGCAAGACCCAGGGGGCGCTGCAGACTGCCCTCGAACATGTCCGCACCGCGCGGGCCAACCTCAAGCGGCAGAGCGCGCTCCGGAAGGAGGGCATCGCGTCCGCGCGTGAGGTCGAGCTCGCGCAGCAGGAGCAGGCCGCAGCCCAGGCCAGAGCCCGCGCGGCCAGGGCGACGCTGCGCATGGCCGGCGCGACGAAGAAGACCCCGTCGGGGCGCTTCACCCTGACCGCGCCCATGGCCGGGACCGTGGTGCGCCGGCCGGCCGTGGTCGGCGCCCTCGCGTCGGAGACCATGTCGCTGGCGACCATCGTCGATACATCGGTCATGTGGGCCCTTTGTGATGTCCCCGAGGCAGAGGCATCGTTGGTCGCGCTGGGGCAGAAGGCGACGGTGTTCGTCGAGGGAGGCGGAGGGCCTGGATTCGTGGGGAAGATCACCTGGATCTCAAATGAGGTGAATCCCCGCTCGCGCACGGTCACGGCCCGGGCCCTGATGCCCAACCCCGACGGCCTGCTCAGGGCGAACCAGTTCGTGCGGGCCCGGGTGGAGACCAGGGCCGCCCGCACCACGTTGTCGGTGCCGCGCGCCGCCGTACAGCGCATGGGAGATCGTGAGGTCGTCTTCATCCGCGCCGCGCAGGGCGTCTATCACCCCAGGGTTGTGCGGCGCCTGGGGGGCGGGGATCCCGTCCAGGTTGAGGGCTCCATCCGCCACGGCGACGCGGTGGTCACCACCGGAGCGATCCTGCTCCGGACCGAGATCACCCCCGACAGCATCGGCGCCGGGTGCTGCGAGGTTGATCCTCCCGGGGGCGGTTGATGCTGACACGGCTCATCGATCTCTGCCTGCGTCACCGGCCCCTCGTCCTGCTGGCGACGGCGGCCCTGGTCGTCGTCGGGGTGGCCAGCTTTCAGGAGCTGCCGTTCGATGCCTTCCCGGACACGACGCCGGTGCAGGTGCAGGTCAACGCCACCGCGCCCGAGCTCTCCCCGCTGGAGGTGGAGCGACAGATCAGCTCCCCCATCGAGCAGGCCATCTCGGGGTTGCCCGGCCTGCGCGAGGTGCGCTCTGTTTCGAAGTTTGGTTTCTCGCAGGTCACCGCGATCTTTGACGACTCGATCAGCGTCTACCTGGCGCGTCAGGTCGTCGGTGAACGCCTCGCCGCGGCCAGGCTCCCGGACGGTATCGACCGCCCCGTTCTGGGCCCGGTCTCCACGGGGCTGGGCGAGGTGTTTCAGTACCTGGTCCAGAGCGACACCCTCTCGGCCCAGGAGCTGACCACCCTGCACCACTGGGTCATCCGCCCGCAAATGGTCATGGTGGCTGGCGTCGCCGAGATCAACACCTGGGGCGGCTACGAGAAACAGTTCCACGTCGTCGTCGATCCGCGGCGCCTGGTCAAGCATGACCTCACCCTGGACGACGTCGCGCGTGTCATGCGCCAGGGGAACCGCAACGCGGGCGGGGGGGTGCTCGATCAGGCCGGCGAATCTCAGCTGATCCAGGGGCAGGGGCTCGTCTCGGGGATCCCGGACATCGAGGCGATGGTGCTGGCCAACGTCGACGGCACGCCCATCCACCTGCGCGACGTCGCGCGGGTGCGGGAGGGGCACGAGATCCGCCGCGGCGCCGTCACGGCAGAGGGCAAGGGCGAGGTGGTGCTCGGGCTCGGCTTCATGCTCATGGGCGAGAACAGCCGCGAGCTGACGCGGCGGCTCGAGGCGCGGCTCAAGGAGGTCAAGCGCAGCTTGCCGTCCGGCGTCGAGGTCACGCCGGTCTATAGCCGCACCCACCTGGTGGACAAGGTGCTCCGGACAGTGCGCGACAACCTGCTCGAGGGGGCGATGCTCGTCATCGCGGTCCTGTTCACGTTCCTTGGCAACTTCCGGGCGGGCCTCATCGTCGCCCTCGCCATACCGCTGTCCATGCTCTTCGCCTTCAACTCGATGCTCCGGTTCGGCATCGCGGGGAGCCTGATGAGCCTCGGCGCCATCGACTTCGGGCTGGTGGTCGACAGCTCGGTCATCCTCGTGGAAAACGCCGCCCGCCGGCTTGACGAAGACACGAGCGGGAGGAGCGTCCGTGAGGTCGTGCGCGACGCGGCGGTGGAGGTGCGCAAGCCCACCCTCTTCGGCGAGCTGATCATCGCCATCGTCTACCTGCCTATCCTTGCCCTCGAAGGCGTGGAAGGGAAGCTCTTCCGCCCCATGGCGCTCACCGTGATCTTCGCGCTGGCCGGCTCGATGATCCTGTCGCTGACGCTCATGCCGGTGCTCGCGAGCTATGCGCTGAAGAAGGGCCGGGGCCAGAGCGAAAACCGCGTGGTGCGCTGGCTCAAGGGCCTCTACATTCCGGTGCTCGGCTGGGCCCTCGGCAGGCGGAAGCTGGTCCTGACCGTGGCGGGCATCGTGGTGGTCAACGCCGCGCTCCTCGCGACCCAGCTCGGCTCCGAGTTTGTCCCCAGGCTCCGCGAGCAGGCGATAGTCATCAACACCGTGCGCACGGCGGGCGTCTCGCTGACGGAGTCGGTACGGTATGGGACGCAGCTTGAGCTCCTCCTGCGCCAGCGTTTCCCCGACGAGATTGAGCATATCTGGACCCGGACCGGCACCGCGGAGGTGGCCACCGATCCAATGGGCCTCGAGCTGTCGGACATCTTCATCACCCTCAAGCCACGCGGCGAGTGGAAGCAGGGCGAGACACAGGACGAGCTCGTCAAGGCCATGGAGAAGGCGTTGGATGGGATGCCGGGGATGCGCAGCATCTTCACCCAGCCCATCGAGATGCGCGTCAACGAGATGGTGGCTGGAATCCGCGCTGACGTCGGCATCAAGCTCTTCGGCGACGACTTTGACACGCTGCGGGCAAAGGCGAACGAGATCCGCGGCGTGGTGGAGAAGCTCCCCGGCGCCGCCGACGTCACCGTGGAGCAGCTCACCGGTCAAGCCATGCTGACCATCGATGTGGACCGGCAGGCCGCCGGGCGGTACGGCATCCCGGTGGGCAAGATCCTCTCGGTGGTCGAGTCGCTCGGCACCCGAAAGGTGGGCGAGGTGGTCCAGGGTCAAAGGCGCTTCGATCTCGTGCTCCGGCTCAGCGGTGATGTCAGGAGCTCCGCTGAACGCATGCGCCAGATCCTGATCCACACGGGCTCCGGAGCGCAGGTGCCGCTGTCCGCGGTTGCGCGGGTGAAGGTGGTTGAAGGGCCCTCGACGATCCAGCGCGAGTGGGCCAAGCGGCGAGTCACGGTCCAGGCCAACGTTCGCGGGCGAGACGTGGGCTCATTTGTCGCCGATGTGCGCCGTGGCCTGGCAAAGGACGTGAAGCTCCCCACCGGCTACTACACCACCCTCGGCGGTCAGTTCGAGAACATGGAGCGAGCGCAGAAGCGCCTGCTCGTGGTGGTGCCCCTGGCCCTGCTGCTCATCTTCTCGTTGCTGTACCTGACCTACGGCCGTGCGGCGGACGCCCTCCGCGTCTTTACCGGCGTGCCGTTCGGCGCTGTGGGCGGCATCGTGGCGCTCTGGCTCAGGGACATGCCCTTCTCCATCTCCGCCGGCGTCGGGTTCATCGCGTTGTCGGGGGTGGCGGTGCTCGGCGACATGGTGCTCGTGTCGCGGATCATGCAGCTCCTCAAGCGGGGGCGCGCGCCGCTGGAGGCCATCCGGCAGGCAGCCGAGACGCGCCTTCGGCCCGTGCTGATGACCTCCATGGTCGCCGCGCTCGGGTTCGTACCCATGGCGCTGAACACGGGCGTCGGGGCCGAGGTGCAGCGTCCGCTGGCCACGGTGGTGATCGGAGGGATGGTGACGTCGACGGTGGCGACGCTCCTGGTGTTGCCTGTCCTCTACGCTGTCTTCGGAGCGCGGCTGCCAGCCCGCAAGGCCAGCGACCCGTGAGCCGGAAGCTCAAGTTGGCCGCGGCGCTGGTGGGCGTGCAGGCCCTGGTGGTGGGCGCCTGGTTCGCCGTGCAGCGGGCGCGCTCCCAGGAGGAGCCCCCTGCCCTCTCCCGTTCATCCCGGGCCACGAGGATGGATCGCCCGGCGCCCGCCCTGGCCCTGCAGCGGTTCGACGGGGCAGGAGCCAGGGTGTCCGACTTCGAGGGACAGCCCGTCGTACTCCATTTCTGGGCTACCTGGTGCGCGCCATGCCGCGAGGAGCTTCCCGGCCTGGTCGCCCTGGCCGAGGAAGGGGCAGCGCGGGTGCTGGCCGTGAGCGTCGACAAGGGGTGGGGCAGCGTCCAGCGCTTCTTCGGTGGCCGTCCCCCTGCCCCAGTCTTCCTGGCGGACCGAGATTTGGTGAAGAGGGAGTTCGGCGTCTGGCAATTGCCGGTGACCTATATCCTGGACGCTCGAGGCAGGCTCCGCCTGCGCATTGATGGGCCGCGGCGCTGGTCAAGAGACTCCCTACGCTCGGTGCTCCGGGATGCGCGCCCATGACAGAGCGCGCGACCTGTCACCCTCCCCGCCCAGAAAGTGTTTCGGGTTACACTCCCAATTAGCACGCCCGCCCCGATGATGTAGGCAACCCCTCGGTTTCACAGGAGGTGAGAGGGAGCCCCTTCCTGGCACAGGCCGTGCACTGACCTGGAACATCACGCTGGTCACAGGAGGCGCAAATGAAAACTGCTCTGAATCAGACACGGTCAAGGCCCCTTTCAGCAGCGCACATCATCTCCCTGCTCTTCCTGGCCACATTGCTCCTGCCCCCTGGCGTGGCCCATGGTCAGACGGAGGCCCCCGAGAGCGCCGCGGCCAACCAGAATCCCGAGCCTGCCGGCACAGAGCCCTCCACGCCGCCGCCCTCGCCGCTGGAGCAGCTCAAGTCTCCCATCAGGGAGGTGCGATACAAGGCCGCCATTGCCCTGGGGAAGAGGGGCGATCGGAGCGCCATCCTCGCCCTGATTGAGGCCCTGTCCACCGACAGAAACCAGTCGGTGCGCAGCGCTGCGGCCTGGTCCCTTGGTGCCCTCTCGGCCAGGGTCGCCATCCCGAACCTGCGCCTCGCTGCTGAAAAGGACGACTCGGACAGGGTCCGCATGGCTGCCATGAAGGCGTTGGTCAAGTTGGGCGTGGCGCCCGAACGGCGACAGGATGTGGTGAGGGTGAGGGTGGTCCGGCAAGAGAGAGCCGTTGACCCGCGGGAGGCGTTCTACAACACAGACGAGTACACCGCAGGCAGGCGCATGCGCACGGCGGGGATTGTCCTCACCATCATCGGGGGCACCCTGGGGCCCCTCGTCGGCGGGGTGGGCCTCAGCGCGGCCAATGATGAAACCAGCGGGAGCAGCAGGCATGGCAGAGCCGTAAACATCGCGGTGACCGGATTTGTCGGAGGCGGGATCAGCCTCCTTGTGGGCCTTCCGCTCTGGGCGGTGGGCCAGAAGAACATCAGCCGGGCGTGGGATCAGTTCCAGGGCAGCGCAATGGCGCCCCGGATAAACCTCGCCATCACCCGGGACTATCAGGGGCTGGCCGCACGCTGGCGGTTCTAAACCCTTGGCCACCTGACCTCGACATTGTGGGTTAGGATGGACACACAGATAAAACGGAGGGGTTACATGGGAATCAACCGAGTCGTCCTTGGTTTGGTTGTGGTGCTGGCAGCGGGGCCGGCCCATGGTCAGGAGAAAGCACCGGAGGCAGCAAAGGACACGCCCGCTGATAGTCAGGAGACCGTGGACGCGGTGACGACGGCCCCCGCGCCGCCCGTGCCCACGCCCCTCGAGCAGCTCAAGTCCTCGGTGGACTCGGAGCGGTACAACGCCGCCATCGCCCTGGGCAAGGCTGGCAACAAACAGGCCACCCTGGCCCTGATGGAGGTCCTCGGCCGCGACCGGAACGCCTCGGTGCGCGGCGCGGCTGCCTGGTCCCTGGGGGCCCTGTTGGCTCGGGTCGCCGTGCCGAACCTGCGCCAGGCCGCGGACAAGGACACCTCCCCCAAGGTCCGCCTTGCCGCCACCAAGGCGCTCCTGGCCATGGGCGTGGCTCCAGAGAAGCGCCCCGAGCCGGTGCGGGTGATCCAACAGGCGCCGGCGGTGGACCCGCTCGACCGGTACTACAACGACGCGGAGTACAGCCAGGGGCGGCGCATGCGCACGTCTGGCATGGTGCTCTTCATCGTGGGCGGGACCCTGGGCCCCATCATCGGCGGGATCATGCTCAACGACTATATAGATGACGAGCGCAAGGCCGAGGCGGCGAGAAATAACACCAGCTAATACGGCAGCTCCAGCTCAACCAAGGGCGGTTCACCGATTTCCCTGGGCCTGGGCATCACCGGGACCATCGTGGGCATAGCGGGCTGGTGCGCCGGCCTGCCCCTCTGGATCGTGGGCCAGAAGAAGGTCAATAACGCCTGGGAGCGCTATGAATCCACGGCCATGATCCCGAAGATCAACCTGGCGCTCTCCCCTGAATACCGGGGCCTCTCCGCGCGCTGGCGGTTCTAAGACCTGACTCCGGGCCTGGGGCTTCTGTTGGCCGAGCCCTCCCTGCCTACTCCTCGAACTTCGGAGGAGCCGCATCTTCCCGCTCCTTACTTTCGGCAGCCTCCGCCCTCCTGTAGGTGGCGTTCATGAGCACGAAATCACCGATCTTGTAGCCGAGGTTCGGGAGCATCATCTTGTCGCTAATACCTCGGCTCAAGGTGGACAGGGCTGAATCGTTGGAAATATCTGAGTGCTTGTTGCTATCGATGTGCCAGGTGTTGATGATCCGCCGGTTGATGCCGTCCTGGAGCTTGACCACCAGCTCGATGCCTGACTCCCCTGCCAGGATACCTCGTTGAAGGCGGCTCCTCTCGCTGACGATATGCATCTTGTGCACGGTGGTCCGGACCAGGAGGGTGGTTTCACCCACGGGAGTCTCACGCCGGCCCTTGACGCTCTTGAACAGGCCCGTCTCACGCAGGTGTGCGATGGCGCCCTCCTGACACTGCTTCATGTGCACATCGGATGCATAGACCCCCGGCGCCGTGGTGAAGTCCTTCACCACCACATGCATATAGGCCAGGTCCGACTTGATCTTTCGGAACGCCTTGTCACTGAGGCTGCTCTTTGAGCCACAGCCGACACCGAAGAGCATGACAAGGATCAGGAGCACCTGTGCGAAGCAGCGCATCATCGACCTCTCCAGTTCTGAGCTTGTGAAGGCGTCATTGTATCTCACCTCCTTCGGCGGAAATCCGCCATTCGGCCTCATTCATGGTTTCCTCGTTGACAACGAATCCAGGTGTGGCTCACTCGAATCCACCATGGGAGGCCGGTGATGTTTGACAAGATCAAGGGCGCGGATTCCGAAGCCTTGCGTGGCGCTGACGAGTCCACCGTCGCTGCCTGGTGTGATGAGCTGACCTCCAGCGACGCCAGGGTGCGGGCTGGTGCGGCCTTCATGCTGGCCATGCTGCCGGAGCATCCGAAAGGTCTGTCGGCCCGGCTGGTCAAGGCCATCAAAAAGGAGAAGAACGAGCACACCAGGGCCAGCGCGCTGTTGGCCCTGGGAGTGAGCGAACAAAGAAGCAATAGCGTCAAGCGGGAGGCGCTACTGGAGAAGCTAAGCGGGTGCGACAGCGAGAGCCGGCGAACACCGCCGCTGAGCGTACGGCTGGCGGCGATCATCGCGTTGGCCTGGGTCAGGCCGATCCACGCCAGCCAGGAGATGATCGCGCTGTTGCGCGACAATGCCTCAATCAAGATCGATGCCGGGGCCATGCCCTGGAACGCCGGCGATCTCGGCGGCCTGATCAAGCTGGTGCTGCCAAGCCTCGAACAGATCGATATCGACGACGCGCTGGCGGATCTCAAAGCGCTCATGAAGGCCCACCCTCGCGAGCGCAAGGGGGGCTGGGCGGTGGAGGTGGATTGGGCCTGGCGCCGACTGATCACGCGTCTGTGCGGAGCCAGGGGGCAAAGGCGTGACGACACGCTCACCCTGCCCGAGTTGAGCGACGCGCAGCGTCGAGCGCTCAGGTTTGGGCTCAAGCACCGCCTTGGCCTGAGCATGGTCAGGGGCAAGGGGCTCGACTTCATCCAGCCGAGCTGGGACTGGAAGAGGCCGACCTGGCGCCGCTTCCTCGGCCTCGACGATCCAGGCCCGCTGGACACAGAGCTCGAGCTCGCCCATAAGGGCAAAACCAGGCGCTATCCCATCTGGAAGTGGTTCCGGCTCCTGGCCCGCGAAAAGGTGAGCGCGGACGCTCTCAAGGGCGCGCTCACCCGGACGTTGTCACCAGCGGAGATCGTGGAACTTGGCCGCGACGCGACGACCATGCTCTACGCGACCTACTACGAAGGGGACGACGACCCCAGCCCCCGTTCAACCCTGCTTCGCGACCTGATTGACGGGCTCGCCGAAGAGGCCAGGGCCCCCGACGCGCAAGACATCCGCTTCACCCTGGACAAGATCGGCGAGATGGAAATGTGGAAAATGGAGGCCAAGGGCTGGAGGGGCGGGCCCTTCAAGCCGAAAAAAAAGAAGGCCAGGACCAAAAAGAAGCGTGCCGGCCGTTAGGGATGTGATGGAGCGACCCGACGACATCGCCGATTTCGTGCTCGTCTCCCAGGAGCAGCTGCCCTGCGGGTTGACCACCTGGAGCTATCGCCATGTCCCCACCTCCATCCTCTTTCGACTGATCCCTGGCGGCACCGTACAGCGCGGCTTCTCGGAGCAGGAGGAGGCGGCCCTGCGCGACGCCCTGGCCAGAAATGATGACGAGGACTCGGAGGCTGGCCTCTCTTTCCTGGAATCCATGGACGAGCTGCGCCCCGTGAGGGAGGTGACCATCGCGCCCTTCCTTCTGGCGCCCGAGCCGCTCACAGAGTCACAGCTGGTGGAGCTGATGGAGGCGAGCGCCCCGCAGGAGCTGGGCGACATGGTGGATTGCGTCTCGCTGGCCACCGCGGAGCAGGCCGTCACAAGCCTCGAGGGACATGGCCTGCGACTGCCCACGGAGGCCGAGTGGGAGTATGCCTACCGGGCCGGGACCGGCGAGCCGTTTCCGTGGGGCGTGGATCGGCCGGAGTCGCCCTGGGCGCCAGAGAATCGATTCGGCCTGGAGGGAATGGGCGAGTTCAGTGAGCTGTGCGCCGACGGATGGCACCTCGGCCACGAGGGAGCCCCGGGCGATGGGTCGGCGCGCAACCCGGGTGGACGACCTCGCGTGGCTCGCGGGGGCGCCGCGGAGGTGTGGCCCTGGCAGGGTGTGGCAGAGTGGGTGGCCATGCTGTCGGCGTTCCGCAGCCCAAGCAGTGAGCACGACGGCTTCCTCAGGATCCGGCCCGCTCGAGGCCTGTAGGGCGCGGCGGGCGGACTTTTCCCTTCGAGGGTCTTACACCGAAAGACGGGAGTTACGACGGCAGGCCTGAGCGGCCAGCACGGGGAGGGAGGGGGGAAGAGAGCTTACTTGCAGGTGGCCTTGCTGGTGCACTTGGTCCAGCCGGAAGTGTCCGGGACCTTGGTGCCCGAAACGTCCTTGCACTTGAACTCAGTGGTGAGGCAGTTGAAGTAGTCAGCGATGTCGCAAGTGGTCACGGCGCCGTACGCGCTGCAGCTGACCGTCTTGGCGGGATCGAAGCTGGTGCCACACTTGATGCTCTTGACCCACTTCTCACAGGCGGCCTTGTTGTCGAACGAGGAGCCACCATTATCATCATCATCACCGCATGCCATGATGCCAAAACAGAACAGGCAGACGAACAGGACAGAGAGGACCTTCTTCATTTTTGTGCTCCTTTGTTGTGGGTGGTTGTTGCCTGGGCAGAAGAATGCAAAAGATTGCATCGAATTGCAATAAATACAGGCTGGTCGTTACCAGAAGGCTGAATCCCTGTCCGGGGCTGCACGCCTGGGCCCGCTCGGATGGCCGTGCTAGCTTGCCGGATGGCCTTTAGATTCAGCACAGATCCGGAGGTGGCCGAGCAGCAGATGCGCGCCATCATCCATATGATGGTGGCCATCGGTTACATCGACGCCGATTTCGACGCATCCGAGCGGGACTTCATCCGCGAGCAGATCCGGCAGCTGGTGGAGACCCGCGCCCGCGCCCTCATTGGCGAAGATCCTGCCCTGGGCGACGTCATAAGCAGCTTGACCCGTCACTTTCACGAGGTGATGGATGAGATCGACCGGAGAATCCGCGGCCTCTTCGGCGAGTCGGTGCTGGCCAGCGACGGCGAGACCAGCGAGCAGTTTGTGCTATCCCGGCTGAAGCTGGGCTGCTTCGAGCTGCTCAAGCGCTTCGACGAGGAAGAGCACGCCGCCATCATGGAGACTGTGGACGCCCTCATCGCCGCCGACGGGATGGTCCACCCCAACGAGCAGACCTTCCGTGACGAGCTGGAGGCCCTGCTCGGCGAGTCCGAAGAGCTGGACGAGGCGGAGCTCACGCCCCTGGAGGAGGGGGCGGTGATCATCGACAAGGCGCGCCCGCTCCAGCCGGCCATGAAGAACCACCCCTTCTTCCCCGAGCACGAGTGGGACTTCACCCGGGACCGCGAGGCCTTCGCCCGGGAGTCCGCCGGAGACATGGCCCTGGTGCAGGCAATGACGACGCACCTGGGGCAGCAGCGGGAGCAGGGCCAAGGGCGGCTGGCCGGGGCGGAGAGCCTGACTCAGTTCCGCGGCCAGGCACCCTTCCTGGACGGCCATGTCCATGTTGCTCAACCCGGAGACCAACAGGACCAGGAGCTGCTGGTGCTGGGCGACCTGCACGGCTGCTACTCCTGCCTCAAGGCGGCGCTGCTTCAGGGCGACTTCTTCGCCAAGCGCCAGGCCCACCTGGACAACCCGGAGCGCCACCCGCCCATCTCGCTGGTCCTGCTGGGCGACTACATCGACCGCGGGCGCTTCAGCTTCAGCGGCACCCTGCGAACTGCCATGCAGCTGCAGACCAAGATGCCGGACAGCGTCTACATGCTGCGGGGAAACCACGAGTACTACCTCGACCTTGACGGCCGGGTGGTGGCCCCCGTGCGCCCCTGCGAGGCCATGGACTCCATCTCCGGCGTGGCCGACAACAGCGTCTTCCACAGCTACATGCGCCTGTTCGAGGACCTGCCCAACATGCTCATCTTCGGCGACATCATCTTCGTGCACGGCGGCGTGCCGCGCACCGACACGCTCCTGGCAACCTGGGAGGGGCTGGAGTCCCTCAACGATCCGGACATCCGCTTCCAGATGATGTGGGGCGATCCGAGCCAGGTGGACCAGGTGCCCCACGAGCTGCAGAAGGCCACCGCCCGGTTCCCCTTCGGCCGCAAGCAGTTCCAGCAGTTCATGTCCAGGGTCGGGTGCCGCACCATGGTGCGCGGCCACGAGCAGATCGATGAGGGGTTTCGCCGCGTCTACGAGGACCCAGAGGCGATCCTGCTCAGCCTCTTCTCGGCGGGGGGCGCGCACAACGATGACCTGCCCCCCGACAGCTCATACCGCGATGTGACGCCCATGGCTCTGACCGTGCGCCTGCGGGCGGGTGTGGCCACCTTCACCCCCTTCGAGATCGACTACGAGCGGTTCAACGACCCCTCCTACAACGAGTTCTTCCTGGAGCGGCTTGGCTAAAGTGCGCATCAAACGAGGAGGCTCTTCTGCTCCTTGCGGCCCGCCGGGCCTTCTGTGGCTGGCTGTCCTCGCCGTTTTGCTGCCGGGCTTCGGTCCGGCCTGTGGGTTGGGCGAGGCGACCATCGAGGAGGTCGCTCCGGATAGCGTGCCTGCCCGGCCCACCTACACCGCCCACGCCCGGCCCGTGCTCACCTTCTACTGCGCCAACTGCCACGCCAACCCCGGCGCCCACGCGGGCAACAGCGGCGCCGACGGCGGCAGCGGGAACTCGCGGTGCGACGACGACGATGACCTGGACTACTCCTCGTACCTGGGCTCCGTGGCCTGCTTCCGGGGGGTGGTGACCACGGTCTTCGAGAAGGCCACCATGCCGCCCGGGGCTGCCCGCCGCATCCCGCCGCGTGGGCAGGCGATATTGCGCCGTTGGCGGGAAGCGGGATTCCCAAGGTGATGCGGCGGAGGGCCGCCGCCTGGCACGTCGCGGCCGCCATTCTCGCCGCGGCCCTCTTCGCCGTGGTGGGCACGCTTGCCCTGCAGGACGGAACCCTGCGCCTGCCACCCGAGGCCCAGGCCCTGCCCCTCTACACCGCCCGCGCCGGGCGCACCTGCGACAACTGCCACACGGATCCCACCGGCTGGAAGAACCCCGCGCTCCGGTTGCGCAACTGCACGCTCTCCTGCAACGGCTGCCACGTGAACCCCACCGGCGGGGGGCTTCGAACGGTCTCCGGACGCTTCTATGGTCAGGCCACCCTGCCCGTGCTCTTCGCCTCGCACCGGGGGGCCGAGGACTGGGGCCGCCACATCGGCCCCTTCGCCGGGCTGGAGAGGGAGCGCCGTAACAGGCTCCCCGAGCCGGCCTTTGGCACCCCCCTGGGTGGGTCCTCCAGCCTGGCCTGGAACCAGAAGCGCTACGCCGGGCTCAACGCCGATCCCTTCTTCCTCATCGGCGTCGATCTGCGCCTGGCGCTCTGGCTGTCCTACGACGCCCGCGTGTTCCCCATGCAGCTGGACCTGCACCTGGCCATCCACCCCGTGGCCCACCTGACCCTCTTCGCGACCGGCGGGGTCCTGGCCAAGTCCCAGGGGTTCGCCGGGACGTTTTCTGATCATCTGGCCTTCGGCATCAAGGACATCTTCGTCATGGTCCACGAGCTGCCCTATATGCTGCACATGAGGGTGGGCCGCTTCATCCCGCAGTTCGGCACGGGCATCGACGACCACACCTCCTTCGTGCGCCGGGACTTCGAGCTGGACATGGCGCTCATGGAGAGCCGCGTCACGGGCATCGAGGTGGCCCTTACCCCCAACTACCCCTACCTGGCGTTCGCCCTCTTCCGCCCCGGCCCGCGGGATCTGCTCACCGCCGAGGATCCGGTCAACGTGCGGCACCCGCCCCTGGAGGGGGTCGACGGCTGGGGCGCCTCCCTGAGCCTCGGCTGGCGTGACCTGGGCTGGCAGGTGGGGCTCAGCGGGATGCTCCGGCGCCGTGAGCTTCGCGACGGCGGGGACACGGAGTCCGCCAGCGTGCAGTGGGGCTTCAACCCCTGGTACTACCTGGAATGGCTGCCCCTGACCTACATGGGGGAGGTCGCCTTCGGGCGCAAGCAGCGGGCCTACAGCAGCACCCACGCCTGGCAACTGGCCGTGTACCAGGAGATCGACTGGCTCGCCTTCAACGGCGTCAACTTCCGCATCAAGTACGACTACACGGATCCAGACATCGAGGTGCGAGACGATCACCACCACCGCGTGACCTTCAGCGGGGATCTGATCCTCCTGCCCGGCCTGGCCCTGCGCAGCGAGATGCGCATGCAGACCCTCCATGCTCCCGGCGCCTCGGCCGCCGGGGACGGCTTGCTCTACCTGCGGGGGTGGTACTGACATAAGTGTGTAAGATGTGGCGTTCAAAGGAGCCAAACATGTCTCGACTCAGCGTGATACTGCTGCACTCTGCCCTCTTGACGCTGGTTTCGGCCAGCGCATGCACGCCCTCCAGGCCTCTCCCTCCCTCGGCTCCCAAGGCCGATATGGCCCAGGAAAAGCCGCTCGTGGCGCCGGCCAAGGTGCCGCCATCGCCGCTCTGGAAGCAGGTTAAGAAGCTGACCAGCGAGCAGAAGTACGAGGCCGCCACCAAGGATGTGGAGAAGATCCGCGCCGCCGCCGAGAAGGCCGGCAACGATGAGGAGTGGGCCAAAGCGCTGATCACAACGGTCCAGCTCCGCATGGCCCTGCACGGATACGAGACCTCGGTGCGCTACCTCATGGACCAGCCGTGGCCCAAGTCGCCGGTGGCTCAGATGACCCTGCGCCTGTACTACGGCCAAACCCTCATGCGCTACCTCAACAGCTACTCCTGGGAGATCCGCCAGCGGGAGCAGGTGGTTCAGAAGGGCAAGGTGGACCTGAAGAAGTGGACCCAGGAGCAGATCTTCGCCGAGGCTCAGCGGGTTTACTCCGAGGTCTGGGCTGGCCGCGGCAGGCTGGGCGACCACCCCGTGGGGCTGCTGGGCGATTACATCCACAAGGGCACCTACCCCGAGGAGGTGCGCGGCACCCTGCGCGACGCGGTCACGTACCTGTATGTTCAGCTGCTGTCCAACACCCGTTTCTGGTCAGCGAAGCACCAGAACAACAGCTACACCCTGGACTTCCAGGCGCTGCTCAAGGGCGGTGATGGTTCCAACTCGGCGCCCAAGAAGCTGCAAGACGCCGGGCTCCACCCGTTGCTCAAGGTGTGCGGCCTCCTTGACGACCTCGAGAGGTGGCACCTGCACAAGGAGCGCCCCGAGGCAGCGCTTGAGGCGCGGCTGGAGCGGCTGCGCAGGCTGGCCAGCACATTTTCAGACCAGGCCCAGAAGCTGGCCATGCGCAAGCACCTGGAGGCGCGCCTGACCCACCTGAAGAAGTTTCCCTGGTGGTCCATGGGCATGGCCCGGCTGGTGGAGATGGTGCGCGCCGAGGGGGACCAGGTGCGCGCCAGGACCCTGGCCATTGAGTGCTACAAGGCCTTCGAAAACGCCGTGGGCGGCCGACGTTGCCGGCACCTCGCGCTGGCCATCGAGGCTCCGGAGTTCCAGCTGCGGGGCATGTTCACTGACGGCGTGGGCAAGCGCTCGATCCAGGTCACCCACAAGCAGCTGCCCGCCATCCATTTCCGAGCATACCGGCGCTCCCTGCTGGATCGCATCGGCTCCGCCCGGGATTACAACCTGCTGCCCAACCAGCGCGAGATGCGCGCCATCATGGCCAGCAGCAGGCCCGACCTGGAGTGGACCTCCAGCCTGCCTGCCACGCCGGACTACAAGAACCACATCACCTACGTCACACCGCCGATAAAGAGGAAGGGCTACTACCTGATCATCGGCTCGGTGCTCAAGAGCTTCAAGGAGAGCAGCAACCGTGTCCTCGGCGTGAGCTTCATCGCCTCGGATCTGGTGATGGTCAACCGCCGGCTGCCCGGCGGAGACCTGGACGTATCGGTGCGCTCGGGCGCAACGGGCCGCGCCGTGGCCGGAGCCCAGGTGCACCTGTACCGCTTCGAGTACGGCAGGGGAATGAAGCACCACAAGGTGATCACCCGGCGCAGCTCCAGCGACGGGACCGTGCGGTTCAAGAGCACCAGCGGGCGGCGCCACCGCGCCCACTTCCTGGTGGTGGAGAAGGGCTCGGACATCAACCTCGACACCAACAACCTGCGCATGTACGCCAACCGCCGGAACAACAACATCCGGCGCACCCTGATCTACACCGACCGCAGCATCTACCGGCCGCTGCAGAAGCTGCACTTCAAGGCCATCGCCTACAGGGGGAAGCTGGACAGCGGCCGCTTCCAGACCGCACCCCGCACACGGCTGACCGTGTCGCTCATGGACCCCAACCACCAGAAGGTCAAGACGCTCCAGCTCACCACCAACAGCTTCGGCTCGGCCTCGGGGATTTTTGATATCCCCGCGGGCAGGGTGCTCGGCCGGTGGCATGTCAGGAGCTCCATGAGCGGCCAGGCGTATGTGCGGGTGGAGGAGTACAAGCGGCCCACCTTCGAGGTGAAGCTCAAGGATCCCAAGGGCGCCCTGCGCCTCAACCGCAAGGCCAGCCTCTCCGGCGAGGCGCGCTACTACTTTGGCCTGCCGGTCACCGAGGGCCAGGTCAAGTGGCGGGTGACACGCCAGGCGGTCTACCCCTGGTGGTGGAGCTATTACTGGTCATCCAGGCGCAGCTCCCGGTCCCAGCTCGTGGCCCAGGGCACGGCCAAGCTCGAGGCAGACGGCAGCTTCAACCTCAGCTTCACTCCCAGGGCTGACGAGGGCCAGGACGACAAGGCCGCCAGGAACCTGACCTACCGCTACCAGGTCAACGCGGACTTCACCGACGAGGGCGGCGAGACCCGCTCGGCCTCCCGCAGCTTCCGCCTGGGGCTCTTCGCCGTGGAGGGCCACATCTCCCACGGGGCAGGCTTCTTCCGTGCCGGCCAGCCCGCCAAGGTCAAGATCCGCCGCACCAACCTCGACGGCGTGGCGCGTCCGGGCGAGGGATCCTGGCAGCTGCTGGCGCTCAAGCAACCGGGCAAGACCGTGCCCCCCGCCGACCTCCCCCGGCCGCCCACCCTCGGCGCCACCCACCAGACCCCCGGCGACAAGCTGCGCCCGCGCTGGAGCCCGGGTTACAGCCCCTCGGCGGTGATGGCCGCCTGGAAGGACGGCCCCCGGCAGGCCGCGGGCTCGGTGACCCATGACAAGAATGGCCAGGCCACGGTCACCCTGCCCTCGCTCCCCCCCGGTCCTTACCGCATTCGCTACGAGACGGTGGACTCCTTCGGCGCCACGTCCAGGACCTGGAAGGACTTCGTGGTGGCGGGCAAGTCCACGCCCCTGGCCCTGCCGGCACAGCTGCTGGTGGAGCGCAGCTCGGTCAAGGTGGGCGGCAAGGCGCGGGTGATGGTGCACTCGGGCCTCAGCCGCCAGGAGATGTTCCTGGACATCTATCGCTCGGGCGAGCTGGTCAAGCGGCGCAGGTTCACCGGCAGCAGGGTGCTGGAGATCCCCATCAGCGAGGGTGACCGCGGCGGCTTCGGGCTCTCACTGTCGGTGGTGCGCGATCACCAACATATGAGCCTCTCCCGCTCGATCTATGTGCCGTACGACCAGAAGCAGCTCAAGCTCGAGTTCGCGACCTTCCGCGACAAGCTGCGTCCTGGCCAGCGAGAGACCTGGCGGGTCACCGTGAAGCACGCCGGCGGCAAGAAGAAGGGGAAGCTGCTCACCGCCGGCGCCGCCGAGGTCCTGGCCTACATGTACGACCGCAGCCTCGACCTCTTCGCCCCGCACAGCCCGCCGTCACCGTCCAGCGCCTACCCGGGCCGCACCGGCGGCGCCTGGGCCCGCAGCAACCTGCGCGCGGCCAGCACCCGCTACCTGCACAACAACCTGGTCCACCTGCCAGGCTACAGCTCGCCCCGCCCTGCCCGGCTCAAGTTCCCCAGCGGCTACGGCATCGGCGGCCCTGGCCGGCGGGGGCACGGCTACGGCCGGGGCGGCGGCCGCCTGTACAGGTCCAGCAGGGCGCGCGCACCCGAGGAGTCCGCAGACAGGCCGCCGCCGGCGCCGCCCAAGTCAGCGCCGCGCAAGATGAAGAAGGAGTCCGCCAGGGCCGACAAGTTCGCCTCTCTGGCCGAGGCCAAGCCGGCGGTCAGCGCCACCACCGCCGCCCAGAGCCCCAGCGCCCCGGCGACCCAGGTGCGCAGCAACTTCTCCGAAACCGCCTTCTTCCAGCCCCACCTCATCGTGGGCCAGGACGGCTCCACCAGCATCGAGTTCAAGGTGCCAGACTCGGTCACCAGCTGGAACGTCTGGGTCCACGCCATCACCCGCGACCTCAGCTCGGGCCAGATCAAGAAGGAGGCCCGCACGGTCAAGGACCTGATGGTGCGGCCCTACCTGCCGCGCTTCTTCCGCGAGGGCGACCAGGCGGATCTGAAGGTGGTGGTCAACAACGCCTCTAACAAGGAGATGAAGGGCACGCTCACCCTGGAGGTCCTGGACCCGGAGACCAAAAAGAGCGTGGCCG
>CAZCFB010000022.1:38168-51279 GCA_964497805.1 uncultured Kofleriaceae bacterium | reverse complement strand
GGGGGGGGGGGCCCGCCCCCCCCGCCCCCCCGCCTGAGCGACCATCCGCCGCCACACCCCAATGGCCACCGCCGGATACCCCATAACAGTCTCCCCCGCCGCCACATCCCGCGACACCCCGCTCTGAGCCCCCACCACCGCCCCATCCCCAACCGTACGATGGTCCGCCACCCCCACCTGCCCTGCCAGCACCGCCCCCTTCCCCACGGTCACGCTCCCCGCCAGGCCCACTTGCCCGCAAAGCAGCGCCTGATCATGGAGGCGGCCGTTGTGCCCCACCTGCACCAGGTTATCGATCATCACGCCTGCCCCCAGGGTGGTGTGCCCCAGGGTGCCCCGGTCCACACAGCTGTTGGCGCCGATCTGGCTTCCCGCGCCAACCGTCACAGCCCCGTGGCACGGGATGCGGCGCCACCCCTCCTCCTCGCGCCAGAACCCAAAGCCCTCGCCGCCCACCACCGCGCCCGGGGCCAGGGCCACGCCATCCTCAAGCGCGCAACCGTCCATCACCACGGCGCCTGGCCCCAACCGGCAGTTTGCCCCGATCACCACGCCGCGACCGACGTAGCTGAAGGGGTAGACCCAGCTCCCCGCCCCCACGATGGCCTCAGGCCCCACCACGGCGAAGGGGCCGATCCACGCCCCCTCCTCAACCGTTGCCGCGCTGTCCACCGCTGCTCGAGGATCGACGCCCTCCCCCGGCGGCGGCATCTCCGGAGCCAGCGCGGTTAGCAACTTGCCCAGCGCCGCGGACGCGTCGTCGCAGATGATCTGCGGCCGGTCATCGTCGGGCAGCGCCTCCAGCAGGAGCAGAGCCCCGGCGCGGCTGTGCGCCGCCTCGCCAAGGCGGCGAGGGTCAGTCAGCGGGGCGATGTCATGGGGACCGGCGGCGGCAGGCTCGGCCACACCGCGCACCTCCGCCTCGGGGTCGCCGTGAAGCTCGAGCCCCAGGTCGCGACAAAGCGTCCCGAGCCTGATCACTGGAAGGAGGCTGCTACTTGTTGTAGATGCGGATGACCTGATTGGTCAGGTCGGTGTGGCGCGGAGCCCAGAGCACGGCCGCGTTGTTGAACACGTAGTCGTACCGGTCCTTCTTGGCGATGCTCTGGATCACCTTGCCCAGCTTCTTGGAGAGCCGCATCATCACCTGCGTCTTCTCCTTCATCAGCTCGCGCTCGGCGCCCAGGTAGCGCTTCTGCAGCGCCTGGAACTTGGTGCGGGACGCGGCCAGGCGCTTACGCTTCTCGTCCTCCTTGAGGATCGACATGGCCTTCTGCAGCGCCTCCTGCTCCTTGTAGAACTCCTTGAGCTTGCGGTTGAGCTCGGACTCCAGCTTCTTCTTCATTTTCAGCAGCCTCGCCTCGGCCGCCTTTCCTTCCTTCGTCTCGCTCACCGCCCGCTGCATGTTCACGACACCGATCTTCAGGTTCTTGGCCTGGGCCGGGCCGGCCAGAAGGAACGCGACCGCCATCACTGCAACAATGCTCAGTTTTTTCATTATCTATCTCCGTTCAGGTGCTGCTCTTTCTCTCAGCTCGTGGTTCCTGAGTACTACACGTAAACGAGCCCCGGCCAATTCACCGCTAGAAGAAGTTTCCGATGGTGAATTCGAATACCAGAGGCTCCTCATCATCGTTGGGCTCGAAGGGCAGGCCCCACTCGAAGCGCAGGGGACCGATGGGAGAGAACCAACGGATACCCCAGCCCCAGCTGTGCCGCAGGCCCTCAAAGCTGATGTCCTCGTTGTCGTCGTACGAATTGCCGGCGTCGCTGAAGATGACCCCCTTGATGCCCACCTTCTCGAAGATCGGGAACTCGATCTCGGCGTTAAATACCAGCTCCTTGTTGCCGCCCTTGTTGAAGTAGAACAGCGGCGCCGTGGGATCCAGCGAGGTGGGCACGGGGATACGCGGCCCCAGGGAGCGAGGCCGGAACCCGCGCACGTCCATGATGCCGCCCGTGAAGTAGCGCTCGAAGATTGGTACGCCCGCCGGGTCGGTGGAGGTGATCCAACCCACCTGCGCGTTGAACTTGAACACGAACTTCCACCAGATCGGGTAGTAGAAGCGGGTGAAGGCGCCGAGCCGGGTGAACAGGTTCTGCGACCCGAGCCAGTCGGGAGCGAACTCGGCCCACGCCGCGTGGAACATTCCCTTGGTGGGGAAGAGCCGGTTGTTACGCGTATCCCACTGCAGGGAGAGGCGCACCGACGAGGTGACGCCGTCGTTGAACAGGTTGGCGATCTGCACGCCGGAGGGCAGCGGCGAGGTGGCGCCCGAGCCGAACAGGGTGCCGCCGCCCGAGGTGGCCACGTCCACCCACTCGGCCTTGTAGGTGATGAACATGCGCAGGTCGTCGGTGATCGGGTAGCCCCAGGTGAGGTTGCCGCCGGTGGCGTTGCGGTTGAACGACTCGAAGTTGCGCACCGAGTTGTAGATGTCGAAGCCGAAGGTCCAGTTGGTGTCGACGAAGTACGGCTCCCAGAATGAGAGGGAGAAGAGCTGACGCAGCCCCGAGATCTGGGCCTGCAGGGTCAGGCGCTGGCCCCGGCCGAACAGGTTGTTTTGCGACACCTGTGCCTGGGCGATGAAGTTCTCCACCGAGGAGAAGCCCGCGCCGATCTGGAAGGTGCCAGTCGGGCGCTCCTTCACCTCGAAGTTCACCACGATCCGATCGTCCGAGGTGCCGCGCGAGGTGGAGAGGTTCACGGTCTCGAAGAAGCCTAGGGCCATGATGCGCGCCCGGCTGCGGTTGAGCTTGCTCTGGCTGTACTTGTCCCCCTCGGCGATCTTCATCTCCCGCCGGATCACGCGATCGCGGGTCTTGGTGTTGCCGCGGATGTTGATGCGCTCGAAGATCACCTCCGGCCCCTTCTGCACGTCCAGGGTGAGGTCCACGATGCGCTTGTCAGCGTCGATACTGGTCAGGGGGGTGATGTTGACGTAGGCGTGACCCTTGTCCTTGTACCGGTCGGTGAGGCGGAGGATGTCTTGCCCCAGCCGTGTGCGGTTGAACATCTCCCCCGTCTCAACGGTGAGGTTCTTGAGCAGCTCCTTCTTGGGCCAGAGCAGGTCGCCCTTGATGTCCAGCTTGCCGATGCGGTACTGCTCGCCCTCGGCGATGTGGATGGTGATGTACATGTAGCGCTTGTCCGCGCTGAGCACCACCTGGGGGCGGCTGATCTTCACGTTGACGAAGCCGCGGTCGTAGTAGATGGAGGAGAGGATCATCAGATCCCGCTCGAAGGCGTCTTCCTGGTAGGTGCCGCTGTCGGTGATCCAGGAGAAGTACCCCCCCTCCTGGGTCCCGATCATTCCCTTGAGATCGTCGGTCTCCACGTTCTCGTTGCCGAGGAAGTTGATGCGCCGGATGGTGACCTTGGCGTTCTCCTGGCAGGTGTACAGGATGTCGATCTCGGTCTGGCTCACCTTGCGCAGCTTGTAGGTGATCTCCGCCAGGTAGTAGCCCTTCTCGACGTACAGGTCCTTGATCTTCTCCAGGTTGCTCTTGACCTTGGAGATGTCGAGGATGGCGCCGATCTTCAGATCGAGCACCTCGTTGATGTCCTCCAGGTCGAGCTCATCGTTGCCGCCCACGATGACCTTGCGCACCGAGGGCTTCTCCTTGACCACGTAGACCAGGATCACGCCCTTTGAGCTGGGCAGGGCGTTGACCTTGATGTCGTCGAAGTACTTGAGGGCCCAGAGGGCCTTGACGTCAGCGGCCAGGCGGGCCGGGCTGATGCGCTGACCCTCCTTTGTGGACAGGGTGGTGCGGATGGCCGCGCTCTCCACGAGGCGGTTGCCGCGCACCACGATCTTCGCCACCAGGGGCGGCTCTCCGGCCAGCGCCAGGTTCGGCATCAAGGCGGCCAGCAGCAGGAGGGTGCTCAGGAGGAGGCGCGTCACTGGACACCCTCCTCGGCCGCCTGGGCGCGGTACGGATCAGAGCCTTCCTCGTGCAGGTGCCCGTCCACCATCCTCAGCTTGCGAGGCAGGCGGGTGGCCAATTCATTGTTGTGGGTCACGATGAGCATGGTGCTCTTGAACCGCTCGTTGAGAGAAAAGAAGAGATCGTGGATCGCCTCGCCTGTCTTGCTGTCCAGGTTGCCCGTGGGTTCATCGGCCAGGAGCAGGTCGGGACGTAAGACCAGGGATCGCGCCAGCGCCACCCGCTGTTGTTCGCCGCCAGACAGCTCACCAGGCCGGTGGGTGATGCGGTCCTCCAGGCCCACGCTGGTCAGCAGCTCCCGCGCGCGATCTCGGGCCTTGCCCCGCGAGATGCGCTGGATCAACGCCGGCATCATCACGTTCTCCAGGGCGGTGAACTCTGGGAGGAGGTGGTGGAACTGGAAGACGAAGCCAATGGATCGGTTGCGGAACTCGGCCAGCTGACTGTTGGACATGGCCATAAGATCCTGGCCGCGGAAGAAGATCTGGCCCTTGGTCGGCAGGTCGATGGTGCCCACCACATGGAGCAGGGTGGATTTTCCCGCGCCAGAGCGGCCCACCACCGCGAGCAGCTCCCCCTCATTGAGGGTCAGGTCGATGTCACGCAGCACGTCCAGGCGGCGCCCGCCATGCTCGAAGGTCTTGCACAACCCCTTCACCTCCAGCAGGGGGCTGTCATTTCCTTCGTGGTGCTGTTGGCTGCTCTTGTCCAAGTCTTCTCGCTCTTAACGCCCGGCCGGCACTCCCGGTTCCCCACCCGGTGCCCCGTGGGCAATACCGCTACGTAGTGGGGGTACCCGTCGCACTCCGACCGGCGGCAAGGTCGCGCTACCCTACTCACAATGGGGGTGGGTGTCAACGCGAGTTGTCGAGGAGATATGAAGCGTTTTCAGCCCGTTATCTACAGGTCAAATCCGGCTCGTCCACCAGGGTGCAGCCGCGCGTTGGGACCACGATGTACTTGCTGCCCAGGGCCCTGTTTCCGCGCAGGAGCTCCACCCGATAGCGCTTGGGCTTCAGGGAAAAATCCTCCCTGTAGACACGGTCGCGGATCCGCACGGCGTCCCCATTTTTCAGCTGGAGCCGCACCGGGGCAGGCGGGGTGCGCAGCGTGAGGCGCTGGCCTGATTTGAGGGTGATGGTCCGGTCGAAGACATGGCCGTCCTGGAAGCGGCAGGTGACGTGGTGGCTGCCGGGTGAAAGCCTGTGGACCTTATCGGGCATGGGGGAGGTGCCCACGGGCTTGCTGTCCACGCTGGCCTCGCAGTGGGGACCAAGCAGGATTTTGAGTTCGGCGTGGGTGGGGAGGTCGGGCTTGCTGGAAGCCAGATCGTGGGGGGGACGAAGATCGGGTATTTGCGGTGCAGCATCGGGCCTGCGCCTGGGAGGACGCCTCCGCCCACGGTCACGGTCACGGTCCACGTCCATGTCCATGTCCATGTCCATGTCCACGGTTTCCGGGGGCCGGGCGTCGGTCTCGGGATGGGGATGGGGTGTCGGGGGTCGGGAATCGGGGATCGGGCGTCGGGCGTCGGGGATCGGAGATCGGGCGTTGGATGTGTCCTCGCCGTTGCGCCAGAGGAGGATTCCGATGCTGGCAATGATTCCGAGAGTTAGCAGGATCCCTCCCCCCATGAGCAGCAACCTGCGAGACAGGCCGCTTCGGGCGGTCAGGCGCTCCATGAGCTCCAGGGCGCCGGCGTGGTTGGCGTCCAGGGCCAGCACCCTGTCGCACAGGGCCAGGGCCCGTGGGATCTCTCCGCTGTCCAGGGCCTCTCGCGCCAGGTCGGTGCTGCTCTGGATCACGCGCCCCACCAGGGTGGTGCTGAAGCCCGCTGGATCCTTGAAGAACGCCTCCAGCTCGGCGTCCACGTCGCTGATGCCGGCCTCTGCCGTCACCTGGCGCAGGGCCTGCTCAACCGCCTCCGCGTTGGGGTACCGCTCCGCCGGCTGAAGCTCCATGAGCCGCCGGATCAACCGATCCAGCCGGGTCCCGAGGGTTGGGTTCACTTTGAGCGGCGGCTCGAACCTGCCCTCCACCACCCGGAGCACGGTGCTCAGCGGATCGGTCCCCTTGAAGGGGAGCACGCCGGTGCCGAGCTGGTACAGCAGGGTGCCAAGAGAGAAGAGGTCCGAGCGGTGATCCACGCGCTGGCCCCGGGCCTGCTCCGGGGACATGTAGGCCGGCGACCCGATCATGGCGCCGGTCTGGGTCACGTCCTCACCCTCGTTGATGCGAGCGATGCCGAAGTCGGTGAGCACCACCCTCCCCTCCTCCTCGACGATGATGACGTTCTCCGGCTTCAGGTCACGGTGGATGATCCCGCCCGCGTGGGCCGCGGCCAGGGCGGAGGCCAGCTTCATGCCGATCATGGCCGCCACCTCGGGCAGGGGCCGGCCGTGCTGGATCATGAACTCCTTCAGGTTCGGGCCCGGCACAAGCTCGGAGACGATGTACCCGGGGATCCCCTCCGCCTCGTCACCCTCGCTGAAGTCGTGAACCTCGACGATGTTCGGGTGGCGCAGGGCCGCGGCCGCCCGGGCCTCGCGCAGGAAGCGGGCCGTGTGCTCCTCCCGCCCCCACAGGTGCAGGTGCATCACCTTGAGGGCGACCTCCCGGTCGAGGGAGGTGTCGAGGGCGCGGTACACCACGGCCATGCCGCCACGCCCCAGCTCGGAGAGCAGTTCGTAGCGGCCGAGTGAGTCTCCTACCTCGTATTGCTTCTTCATTCAGGAGAGAGTCTATCAGGGGGCGGCTTCGTTTGGGTGGGGGTGCGGCTTCGTTTGGGTTGGGGTGGGAGTGCGGCTTCGTTTGGGTTGGGGCGGAGCCGGCTTCGTATGGGGACGGGGCTGTTATTTTGCTTGAACGCCGTGGTGGCTTGAATGGGGAGCGGCAAAATAACAGCACCGTCGCCCCATCTGTTTGGCTTTTAAGCTTTTAGCGTCTGGCGCCGGGGACGTTTGGGTGTAGGCCGCTGTGGGTGAGCTGGCGGACCTCGGCCTTGGCGTCGGTGACCACGCGGGCCATGTCCTCGACGGTGCGGTACTGGCCGGCCCCAACCCTCACCTCCGCGATGGAGGGATTCATGAAGTCCACCCTGCGGGTTTCGCCGGTGTCCTTCTTGATGGCCAGGAAGCCCTGGGCCTGCTCCTCCTCGCTGTAGAACCCTGCCACGCCGTCGAGGAACGACTTCTTGAACCGCTCCTGCAGGGCGTAGCTCACATCGGAGGGGCAGAAGACGAAGAAGTCGTCGCCCCCCACATGCCCGACGTATGGGGTTGGATCTGCCGAGGCTCGGGCCGTCTGGAGCAGCAGCTTGCCAGTGTTGTTCACGACTTCATCAGCCTTCATGTACCCGTGCACATCGGCGAAGGAGCGGTAGTTCTCCAGGTCGATGTAGAGCAGGCTGAACGGGTCCTTGGCCCGGAGCAGCTCCTCCAACTTCTCCTCGATAGCTTCGCCCGAGGGGAGGTTGGTGATGGGGTTGCGCTGCTGTTCCCGCTTGCTGGCGCGGATGAGCGCGCGCACCCTGGCGGTGAGCTCACGGATATCGAAGGGCTTGGGCAGGTAATCGTCTGCGCCCGACTCCAGGCCTCGGACACGGTCATCCACACCGGCCAGCGAGGTGAGCATCAGGATCGGGATCCTGGAGAGCAGCACGTCTGCCTTGAGCTTCTTGCACACGGTGATGCCGTCCATCTTGGGCATCATCACATCCAGGAGAAGGGCGTCGGGCAGCTCGGAGCGGGTCAGGTTCAGGGCCTCTTCACCATTCCTCGCGCGGAGGCAGAGGAACCCTGAATCACCAAGAGCGGTCAGCAGAAGATAGGCGGTATCGTCATCATCTTCCGCTATGATTAGTTTTTTCAACAGCATGGTCTGACCTCGCTAGCATGCGCTTGAGATCATTGTCAAAGACAGGTATCTGATCGGCGCAAAGGATACCACAGGGTTGTTATTTGAAATAACATCAAACTCTGCCTAATATTGCATTTCAATCGGCTGGAATGTTTTGAAGCCGGCGGGAGCCTAATGGAGCTGGCCATAGGGATCGATCTAGGGACGTCCTACTCATCAGTGGGCGTCGTGCAGGAAGGAGTACCGGTTGTCCTCCCGGACGCCGAGGGGCGCATAAGTACGCCATCGGTGGTGAGCTTTCCCCGCGACAGCGGCGTCGTGGTGGGTTGGAGCGCCAGGGAGCGCCTGGTCACGGATCCCTTCCACACCGTCTACTCGGCCAAGCGCCTCATCGGCCGGCGCATGGACGATCCCGACACGCGGCTGGCGGTTACCAGCTTCCCGTACAACGTGGTGGAGGGCCCCAACGGCCACCCGGTGGTGGAGTTCCACGGCCAGCACATCAGCATCCCCGAGATCTCCGCCTACGTTCTGCGCACCATGAAAAAGATCGCCGAGGCGCGGCTCAAGACCACCGTGGACAAGGCGGTGATCACAGTCCCGGCCAACTTCAACGACTCCCAGCGTGAGAGCACCCGCATCGCCGGCCGCATCGCCGGCCTCGACGTCATCCGCATGATCAACGAACCCACCGCCGCCGCCCTGGCCTACGCCTACGGCCGGGGCATGGACAAGGTGATCGCGATCTACGACTTCGGCGGCGGCTCCTTCGACTTCACCATCCTTGAGCTGCGCAGCAACCTGTTCCGCGTGCTCGCCACGGCGGGGGACATCTTCCTGGGCGGCGACGACTTCGATGAGGCCATGGCCAACGCGGTGGCCAATTCATTCTGGAAGCAGACGGGCATCGAGCTGCGCAACGATGTTGTGGAGTGGCAGCGGTTGCTCTTCGCGGCCGAATCAGTCAAGCGCGACCTGAGCGAGCAGGCAGACGCCATGCTCAAGGTGGCCCGGGTGGCCCACACGGCCAAGGGCTCCCTCGACCTGTCGGCCAAGGTCACCCGCGACCTGTTCAACTCCCTGGTCATGGACCTGGTGCGGCGATCCTTCGCGGTGTGCGACCGCACCTTCTCCGACGCCAAGCTGCGCCCGGGCGACGTTGACGAGGTGATCCTGTGCGGCGGCACCACCTACATCCCGCTGGTGCGGGCCTCGGTGAAGCAGTACTTCGGCAAGGAGCCGCGCGCGGATCTCAACCCGCTCACCGCGGTTGCCATGGGGGCCGCCATCCAGGCCGCGGCGCTCATGGCCCAGCCCGAGCCGACGCCGGGCAAGCAGCAGACCGTGCTGCTGGATGTGCTGCCCCACTCCATCGGCATCGTGGCCGCCGGCGGCTTCTGCGAGAAGGTACTCGAGCGGAACATGGCCATCCCGGTGGAGCAGTCGCGCATCTTCTCCACCTCCAAGGACAACCAGCCCGAGGTGAAGATCCGCATCATCCAGGGCGAGTCTGATCGCGCCGATGAGAACACCCCCCTCGGGGAGCTGGTGATCTCCGGCCTGCGCCCGGCGCCCAAGGGCGAGGTGCAGATCCTGGTCACCTTTGAGGTGGACACCAACGGGATCCTCAACGTCACGGCCAGAGACCAGGACTCGGGCCGGGTGTGCAAAAAGAGCGTGAAGGTTTCGTCCGAGCTGGACGAGGAGAACATCGACGCCATCAGGAGGCGTCACAATGACCCGGAGCCCACATAAGACGGTGAGCGGCGAGCACAAAAAGACGCCCAAGGGGAGCCGGGTCCTGATCATCGATCAGGACAGCGTGCGCCGGGGTATGGTCGCCCTCACCATGGGGGAGTCCGACTACTGCCTCGAGTTCGCCAACTCGCCCGAAACCGGCCTCGACCTGCTGCGCGCCATGGAGCCCGACGTGGTCATCGTGGGGCAAGACACGGCGCCGGCTGATATCTGCCAGCGCATCCGGGCTCAGCAGGCGGGCAGCTCCTGCATGGTCGTCCTCATGGACGAGAGCTTCGAGGACGAGCGGGAGGGTGAGACCCACGCAGAGGGGAGCGGGGCGGACACTTACATCCCCTTCCCCTTCGAGCGCCGGCTGCTGGAGCAGCGCCTGGCCGCGGGGCAGCTGCGCCGCAAGCTGCAGATCCAGGCCGAGCTTCGCCCCCCCGACGCGGGGGAGAATCGCCAGGACACCGGGCAGACCCCTCCGGTGGACCTGGGCGACGGCACCGATCCGTGGAAAGTGTTCCAGGTGGAGGTTGCCCGGCTCTACGACCAGCTCGAGGCCCTGGACTACTATCAGCTCCTCGGGGTTGAGGCAGGCGCCTCAAGCAAGGATATCAAGGACAGCTACTTCGACCTGGCGCTCAAGTTCCACCCCGACCGGTTCACCCTGCACGAGGACGACCAGCTCAAGCACGAGGTGTACGAGGTATACAAGCGCCTGAGCGAGGCCTTCATGGTGCTCATCGATCCGGTGAGCCGCCGGCACTACGACACAATGCTCGAGTCGGAGCGCCAGCAAGGGAACATCCGCTACCAGCGCAAAGAGTCAGTGATCATCGACGGGGAGAAGAGCACCGCCATCGCCGAAACTCCGCTTGGCCGCCGGTTCCTCTACTTCGCCCTGCGCGCCAGCGAGGAGGGCAAGCTGCGCACCGCCCACTCCTACCTCTCTCTGGCCCTGAAGCAGGAGCCGGACAACCTCAAGCTGCGCGAAAAGCTCAACGAGGTGGAGACGAAGATCTCCCAGGGGTAGCGCGGTACCTCAGTCGTTTACGAGCCTGATCCTCAGCACCCGGTTCTGGTTGGCCACGAAGCCCACCCGCTTGTCCGGGTAGCCCTGCGCCTGCACTCGGAGGAAGCGCTCGTCAGATGACGGAGCCAGGCGGAGCACGCCAGGTTCTCCGTTGGCGCGCCGCACAAGCTCCCCGTCCAGGTAGAGCAGCGCGTCCCTCGGGGTGGTGTGCACCGTGACCTCCACCCTGCTCTCCTCCAGGTCCAGGCCGGTGGCCTCGGCCAACGGATCCCTGAGCCACCAGCCGGCCGCGGCAAGGGACAGGCCCAGGATCCCCAGGGCGACGAAAATCAGCGCGCGCCCCTCGGACTGCAGAAACCGATCGATGAGGCGGCTTGGGTATCCGCGCCAGTCCTGCGTTTGCTGCCCCGGCACGGAGCGTGCGCCCTGCTCCCCGGCGGAGTAGATGTTGCCGATGGGCTTGGGCCGCGCGGCGTTGGGGAAGAGCAGGCCCGGCAGGCTGTCCTCGGGCGGCGGGGCGAAGCGGGCGTCCTCTTTCTTCTTGGCTGCCTCTTCCTCGGAGACCCCAATGTTGCCCTCCACCTCGCTGGGCCGCTGCCCCGGCCATGAGCTCCACCCCTCCAGCTTCTCCCCGTCGCTCTCATCACCTTCGTCGCCACTGTCGGCGGCCTCGCTGTCAGGGTCCTCGCCGTCCTCATCTCCCGCGGGTGCGGCTACCTCGGCGGGCTCTTCCGGTGCCGGCTTCTTGACCGGCTCGTTACGCTTGTCCAGGGGGACGGGGGTGACCTCTTCCCAGTTCTTGACCTGCTCCTCGTCAATGGGAGTTTCCTCCATTGGGTCCACGGCCACGGGCATGGCCAGGTTGGGAGACTCCGGAGCGGCCTCTTCTTCCTCTTCCTCTACTTCCTCTACTTCCTCTTCACCCGCGCCTTCCTCTGCTGGCTCTTCCTCCTCATCTATTTCCTCTTCCTCTTCCTCTTCTTCATTCTCGGCCAGGGCCGCCTCTCTGGGCAGGCGGGGCACCGTGGACATCTGGGAGACGGAGTCGTCCTCAACCACGAGGTCGGACAGGGAGAGATCAGAGAAGTTGGCCTTCTTGTCTGGCTCGGGCGCGGGTTCGGGCTCGGGTTCGGGCGCCGGCTTTGGCCTTGCCTTGGGGGCCGCAGGCGGGAGGTCTGGCTTGGGAGCAACCGGAGAGGGCTCGGATTCCACCTCTCCCTCCTGCTCGGGAGGGTCCTCGGGATCGGGCTCCGGGATGTTCGCCTCGGGGGTGATCAGCTGGGTCTTTGCCGGATTGCTGGCGGTGAGCCCGTGGTGGGTCCGCCCCTTCTCGCCGTCATCCGGGTGCCTTGTCATGGTTCCTGAGATTGTAGCCCTCCCGCCCAGGGGAGTCATCCACCACCGGGGAGACATGGGGCGAAAAAAAATGAAACGCCAACCGCCGGCAAACACTGAACATTTCAGCAGGTGAACATACAAGCCCCCCATATATGGGCAAAAAATTTGCCCACCCCACAACATCTTGTAGGATGGGACGAGTGAGCAGAAACAAGCGCGCGAAGCTACGCGAAAGGATGCAAACCATGACACCTACAAAAACGGACACAGCGGCGGCGCAGATGGCCGAGCTGGAGATGGCTTGCCGCATCTGGATGGCGGCCTCTGAAGCCAAAGACGAACGCATCGAAGAGCTGGAAAACGAGCTGGCCAGGTTACGGCGCAGGGTCACTCGCCTGGGCCGGATGCTTGGCAGCGGTCAGGGCCGCCGGCGCCGGGCCCGCGCCAACTGCGGGCGCTGATCAGCCCACCTGCCCCTCCCTCTCCTCCTCAACATCAACAACCCAATATCTCCCGGTTCACGAGTCGTACCAGTTCAGGGTAAAATACAGGTTCTGAATAGGCGAAACGGCACTGCCGTCTACCGCTAATAGAACCAGGAGGAAGCCATGCACCCCGGACGCCATCACCTGAAGCTGCTTATCATCCCGGCCCTGCTCCTGTTGGCACCTGTGGCCGAGGCAAGGAGAGGGAAGGTCATCTTCACGCCCGATGAGATCAAGGACCAGGCCTACAAGGCGTGCGCTAAAAAGTTCGCCAAGAGCAAGGCCAAGGCGGAGTTGATGCGCAACAAGAAGAAGAACTGGGAAACCTGGATCGTCGCCTTCTTCAAGCGCAAGGCCGCAATGGGGCCCATCACCTACTGGGTCTTCGACAAGTCGGACAAGGCCTCCATCAAGCACTGGGACCCGGTGATGCTCAAGTCAGTGGACTGGGACATGAAGGCCCTGGGCAGGAAGCACTTCGTGCACAACCTCTTCTTCGACGCCAACTTCGGCTTCAACGCCAACCGGACCTACCTGGTTTGGGTGGGGCAGATCATCAACGGCAGGAACAGGGTCTACGCCAAGGGCGAGGTCACGCTGAAGAAGCCCGCCCCCGCGCCCATCACCAGGTAACCACCGGCGCCGCCTTCACCCTTAGCTGAACCACCCCGGGCTCCAGGTTCCCGTGGGGCGCCCCGTCCCT
>CAZCFB010000022.1:28028-38068 GCA_964497805.1 uncultured Kofleriaceae bacterium | reverse complement strand
TCACCCTTAGCTGAACCACCCCGGGCTCCAGGTTCCCGTGGGGCGCCCCGTCCCTCGAGAGGAGCACTACCCCGGCGGATACGCTCCCCACCACCACCGCGCCGATCACGGTCCAGAACCACCACCGCTTCCACACCGGGCGCTCGGAGGGGCTCTGACCGGGAGCCACATCCAGGGAGAGCGGCCTGTCACGGGTGCCCGCCCGCGCCAGCAGGTTTCCCGCCCCGCTCCTGATGACGATCTGATACAGGAGCCGGTAGCCCTGCTCTCCTGAAGGGAGCTGGATCCGGGCGCTCAGGCTGAGCCCCCTTCGCGTCATCTTCACCCCGCGCCAGGTTGTCTCCAGGGAGGTCCGCCAGCGGAGCATGACCCGCGCAGCCTCCCCAGGCTCTCCCTGGAGGCGGGCGCGGACCGTGAAAGACGCGCCGGCTTTTGCGCCCTGGCCTGCCCGCACCAGGTTAATCTTCAGCGCCCCTCCCGGCGACGGGGCGGCCCCAAGCTCCTGGCGCACCGACTCGAAGAATCGCTGCAGCTTGGGGGAGCCGCTCGGGTCCCGGAGCTTGTGGTCCGGGCTCAGGTTCAGCAGGGCCTCGAAGGCGCTGCGGGCCGCTGGCTTTCGGCCCAGGATGAGCTGCGACAGGCCGAGCAACTCCAGGGCCTCCACCCGCTGCGCCGGAGGCAAGCCCCTGTCCGCGGCGGGCTCCCGGGTGAGCTTGATCACCTGCTCATACTCCATCTTCACGTACGCCTGACGGGCCCGGGCGATGTTTTCAACGGGGCCCGCGGCCGCTGCGCCGGGCAAGCTCCCCGCGAGGAGAAGGAGGGGGATGAGGGCGCGGGCGGTCACTTTTGCTTGAGCCAGGTCGCGCCCTGAGAGTTGCCTCCCAGGACCAGGTCGAGTTGGCCGTCGCCGTCCATGTCTCCGGCCGCCAGGTTGGTGCACGAACCGCCGCCGTTGCTGACGGCGGCCGCGGTGAAGGTGTGCTTGCCGAGGTTGAGCCAGACGCGCGGGCCGGCGGAGGTGGCCAGGGCCAGATCGGGCCAGCAGTCGTTGGTGAGATCCTGGGCCAGCACCCGGGTGACGCCGGTGGCGGCCGTGCCTGTGATGGACCAGGGGCTTTTCTGTTCCAGCTTGCCGCGCTGGTTGGAGTAGACCAGGCTCGCGCTCCCCTTTGCGTTGCCCACAACGAGCTCGTGGTAGCCGTCCCCGTCGAGGTCGGTGAGGGCCACGCTGTTGGTGTGGGCCTTGCGGCTGAACAGGGGGCCGACCTTGAAGGTGCCGGAGCCGGCCGGGTCATTGACCAGCAGGAGGTTGGCCGCGGGGGCGCTCACGCCGCGCCCGAGCAGGATGTCCACGTTGGCGTCGTCGTTGACCAGCCCCACCGACACGCTGGTGATCTCATCGTTGCCCAGGGCCGGGAAGCGCCCGGTCGCTACCTGGAAGACACCCGGGCTGGTGCGGTTGCCCAGCAACAGGGTCACGGTCTTCTTGCCCGCCAACACCAGGTCCGTGGCCATGTCGTTGTTCACGTCGGCGGCGGCCGCGGCGCGATAACTCCCTGGCCCGGGGATCCCGCCAGCCTTCCTGGTGAAGGCGCCGTCCCCGTCGTTGAGCCACACCTCGGGCTGCCCTCCCCCCGTTAGCAGCAGGAGGTCGAGGTCGCAGTCCGCGTCCAGGTCCACCGTGAGCAGCTGGCGCAGGAGCGCGACCTTGCCGACCTTCGGCGCGCCGCCGGGCTTCTCGTGGATGGTGCCCTCGAGCATGGCGAACCGCTTGCCGCCGCCCGCCCAGAGCACGACCATCTGGCCTCTGGCGTAGGGCACGGGCATGAGCGCGACCTGGCTCCCGCCCTTGGAGGTGAGCTGCCCCGCGCCGGCGAACTTGCCCGAGCCAGAGCGGCCCTGGCAGCCGTCGATGTGCAGGTCCACCTGGCGGATGGTGTTCTCCTCGAAGTTGGCGGTGTGTCGAAGCCAGGAGGTTTGCCAGCCTCGCCGCTCTCCGCGCAGGGTAACGTCCACGGCGTGGCTGTTCTGCTCGCCGGCCACAACGGAGATGGTGAGCGGCTTGCCGGCGTTGGCGGTGGTGAGGGGGTAGCGCCTGGCAAACTCATGCTTCCCGCCCGCGGCGAGCCCCAGGCAGAGGGCGTCCAGTTGCGATGGGATCTTGAGCCGGGAGTGGATGACCAGATGAACCGCGGTCTCGTCGCAGCCCGTGGCCAGGACGGAGAGCAGTAACGCTGTTACGACCACGGGGCGCGGCATGGCCTCGAGTATATCACCGGCTACCAGGTGTAGCAGTGCGTACTCCGGCTCCCTACTCGGGTGCCACCCAAGTTACGCACCGTGTAGCTGGGGTGGCACTTTCGCTATCCATTTACCCCTCACACCGCCCTCAACAGCCTGAAATCATTGGCGCTAAAAGTGGCACAATAGATGCTTCCAAAACGAGTCGGTATCTACTGAACAAACATTGAGGATTCTGATGGCCGATTGGCGCCGATTCGAGAGACTGCACCGCAGCCGCTTCCTGGCGACCCCCTTTGTGTTGACCAACGCTCTTACCCGCTTCGAGATCCACGGCAAGGAGCACCTGCTCCGCGCCCTGAAGCGCCGGGACGAGGAGGGTCGAGGCATCATCACTATCAGTAACCACCAGAGCCTCTTTGACGATCCCATGGTGCACATGGCCCTGCTCGGGGTTGGCAACAACTTCACGGTGGAGAAGAAGATCTGGTGGTCCACCCCGTGCCAGAGCAACTTCAACCCCACGGGCAAGGACTTCACTTCCAAGTTCACGCGCTACTTCAGCGAAGTCTCCAACATGGTCTTCTTCGAGCGCCCGGCCAAAAAGGGCGGCGTGCTGGAGCTTCCCCATAGCTACATGGAGGCCCTGAACCAGCGTGGCGATGCCGCCCTGCTGGACCGGCTCATGGAGCGTGCCTCCCGGCTGGGCGTGGGCGGCGAGAGCCTGCTGCGCTCCTTCGTCACCGAGGGGAACCCCATCAAGCTGGCCCCCATGAACCAGACCGGCATGATCGAGGCTTGCGCCCGGGCCAACCTGGGTGACTGGCTGCACTTCTTCCCGGAGGGCGGCCGCAGCCGCAACGCCAGCCTCCGCCCGGCCAAGCGCGGCGTGGGCAAGGTGATCTACCACTCCCCCGACGCACAGGTCATCCCCTTCGCCTTCTGTGGCATGCACGATGTGCTGCCCATAAAGAGCCTGAGGCCGCGGGCTGGCAAGAAGGTGGTGGTCATGATCGGCGAGCCGGTTCGCCAGTCCACGCTTGAGGCCCTGCGCACCAACGGCGCGAGCCCCGAAACCTTCGCCGCGCTCACGGCAACCGCCTGGGCCTCGGTCAAGGACATGTACCCCACGGTACGCGAGATGCAGGGCACCCCGGTGCCGGCAGAGGAAGAGCTCAACCGCGGCAAGATCGTGGTGGAGCACGCCGCCCGGCAGGCCGCTGGCCAGACCGCGAGCAGCGACGTGGTCATGGGCAGTGAGTGGGCTATGAGCAAGACCCCGGCGAGGCGCACCGCGCGGATGTAAAGCACTCCCCCGGCCCCGGCCCCGGCCCCGGTCCCAGCCCTCCTTCCCCCCTCAACCTTGACCCTTTTTCCTCACGCGATCTTTCCGAGTTAATATTCCCCTGACATGTCCTCAGGGATCCCCTTCGGTAATTATTCGCTCCAGCGCCGCATCGCCCGCGGCGGCATGGCCGAGGTCTTCCTGGCCGAGCAGCAGGGGCCGGAGGGGTTCCAACGTCAGGTGGCGGTCAAGCGCATCCTGCCCCACCTGGCGGACGTGCCTCAGTTCCAGGAGATGTTCCTGGACGAGGCCAGGTTGGCCGCCCGGCTGACCCACCCGAACATCGCGCATATCTACGAGTTCGGCAGCTTCCGGGACAACTTCTACATCGCCATGGAGTACATCGACGGGGTGGACCTCGGCTCGGTGATCCTCCAGGGGCTCTCTCAACCGCTGCCTCTGGAGCATGTGGCGCGCATCGTCGCCGAGGTTTGCGGCGCGCTGCACTACGCCCACCAGCTGTGCGACACCGACGGGAAACACCTGAACATCGTGCACCGCGACATCTCACCGCAGAACATCATGGTCTCCTTCGATGGGGCGGTGAAGGTGTTGGACTTCGGCATCGCCAAGGCGACGCACCATGTGGAGCGCACCCAGCCCGGGGTGGTGCGGGGCAAGTTCAGCTACATGTCCCCGGAGCAGGTGGTGGGCGAGAAGCTGGACGGCCGCTCAGACCTGTTCTGCGCGGGCATCGTGCTGCACGAGCTGTGCGCCATGGAGCCGCTCTTCCCGCGCACCGACGCGGTGGCGGCCATGCAGAAGATCCGCGAGGAGCCCATCCCGATGCCCACCCGGGAAGGCGAGCAGGTGCCGGATGATCTGGCGGCGGTGCTGGGCAAGGCCCTGGCCCGGGACCCGGATGACCGCTTCGACGAGGCCGCGGACATGCAGCTGGAGCTGGAGCAGGTCCTGCTGGCCGCTGGCCGCCCGTCCAACTCGGTGCTTCTCGGGCGTTACTTCTCCGACCAGTATCGGCAGGCGAGGCAGGAGGCGGACGCCAGGGCCGCCAGCGATCCCTTGCGAGAGGCCGAGATCTTCTCCACGGCCATCGAGGTGAACCGGGAACCCGAGGTGGAGCGCCCGCAGCTGCCCCAGGTGGAGATCTCGGGGTACGACACCGTGTCCTTGCGGAGCCCGCGAGAGAAGAGCCAGCCCGGCCAGCACCACGCGGCCCCCACCGAGGAGATCTCCGACCTTGACCTGATGCCGGCCGGGGAGCCGGACACCCGAGCCGGCACCGCCCCCCTGTCCGCCTCGCCACCTGGAGACGCTGGCGCGGCGTCGCCGGCGGTGGCGGTTGCGCTTCGATCCACCACCGAGAAGACCCACCTGCACAAAGAGAGCCAGGGCGCGGTAGGCTCAGGCAAGGGGCTCCGTGCCCTGGGCGTCCTGGCCGGCGCTCTGTTGGTGGCGGCAGGTATCGCGGCTGGCTACCTCATGACCCCGGAGCCGCACATTGAGCCCCCTGGCGTGGCCCCTGCGGCCACAAATGGCAGCACCCCTGCCCTGCCCCCGCTCCCGGCCAGCGAGCCCCTGGGGCAAGCCAGCGCGCCGGAACAGCTGCCTCCCCTGGCCCATCCAACCGCCCGGCCGGACAGCAGCGTGGTGAGCCTCCGCGCGCCCGACAGCCAGGCCGAGCCCCCGCGCCGCCCGGCGCCGCCCAAAATGCCCAGGACCAAAACCAAGGGCCCGCGCGTGGTCTCCACCAGGGGCGCCACCGGCACCGTCCGGGTGGGAAGCAGCCGCCGCCAGGGCTACCTGAGCGTCAACACCATCCCCTGGACCCAGGTGTACCTCTCCACCGGCCGGCTCCTGGGCATCACGCCCCTGGCCCGCGCACCGCTGGCGTCGGGCCGGCACAAGTTGGTGCTCAAGAATCCGTCGGGCATCAAGCGTAAGTACGGGGTGGTCATCCGCCCGGGCAAGGAGACCCGGGTTCGGCTGGACCTCAGGCGGTAGAGACGAGCTACATGATCTTGACGCTGCCGAGGCCCACGCGGGAGGGGGCCCGGCCGGCATCGAACCGCTCGGCGTACTCGTTGATCTTGTTCCAGACGTGGAAGTCCACGTTCCCCTGGTAGTGGACGCGCAGCAGGGTCTCGTCGAAGGTCACCCGGCAGCCGCTGATCTCCCAGTTCATGTAGATCGGCTTGCCGAAGGACTGGTGGACCAGGAGCCGGCCGCGCTGGTTCTCGACCCCCTCGTTGTGGTTCTCCATGCCCCAGCCGGTGTAATGGTCGAAAATCTTCATGAACCGGTCGCGGTGCACGATATCGGGAAAATCGAAGGTTCTTGTGTTGCCCATGGCGCCTCCTCCTGGGCGATGATTTTGCCACATTTTTCTTCCCCGGTCAGGACGTTGACGGCGCCCGTCGGCGCGGATACGCTGCCAGAACGATGGACAAGGCGCACATCGCAGAGAAGGTCCGCGCGGCCGGCATCGTCGGGGCTGGCGGCGCCGGCTTCCCGACCCATGTGAAGCTCAGCTCAACCGTTGACACGGTCATCGCCAACGGCGCGGAATGCGAGCCCCTGCTCCGGTGTGACAAGGCGGTCATGCGCCAGCGCACGGCCGAGGTGCTCAAGGGGCTGGATATCCTGGCCCAGGTCACCGGCGCCGGCCGTCGGGTGCTGGCCCTCAAGGGGCACTATCACGACACCGTCGCCCGGGTGCGCGAGGTCGCCGCCTCGGAGTTCCCCGGGGTGGAGATCCACGAGCTGGACAACTTCTACCCCGCCGGCGACGAGCAGGTGCTGGTCAACGATGTGACCGGGAGGGTCGTGCCCGAGGGCGGCATCCCCCTGGAGGTCGGGGTGGTGGTGAACAACGTCATCACCCTGGCCCAGATCACCCGGGCCGTGGAGCTTGGCCAGCCGGTCACGAGCCGGGCGCTCACCGTCGCGGGCGAGGTGCGGCGGCCCATCACCCTTGAGCTGCCCATCGGCGCGCCCATGGGTCTGGCCGTGGAGATGGCCGACGGGCCCACTGTCGAGGACTGGGTCATCGTGGAGGGCGGCCCGATGATGGGGCGGGTTGTGCAGGACCCGTGGGAGCCAGTGACCAAGCGCACCAGCGGGATCATCGTGCTCTCCAGGGAGCACCCCCTGGTGCTCCGTAAGCTGGCGACCATGGATAAAGAGGTGCGGGTGGCGCGCACGGTGTGCTGCCAGTGCCGCATGTGCACCGACCTGTGCCCGCGCCACATGTTGGGCCACGCCATCCACCCCCACCTGGCCATGCGCTCACTCTGCACCGACGGCGTGAGCGAGACGGTAAGCGCTCACGTTACCAACGCCTACCTCTGCTGCCTGTGTGGCGTGTGCGAGGTGATGGCCTGCCCCTTGACCCTCTCGCCGCGCAAGGTGTTCGACAGCATGCGGTCAGAGCTGGGCAAGGCCGGCGTGCCCAACCCACACCGGCGCAAGGAGCTGTCACCCGACGAGTTCCAGCGGCTGCGCCGGGTGCCCCTGCCCCGCCTCATCGCCCGGCTCGGGCTGGACGGCTACATGGACACCCCCGACCTGGTGGACCTGGAGGTCCCCAGGGTGCCGGAGGTGCGCATCCCCTGCCACCAGCACACCGGGGCGCCGGCCATCCCCACGGTCAGGGTTGGCGACGCCGTGCAGGCGGGGGACCTCATCGCGGAGGTGCCCGAGGGGAAGCTGGGCGCGCCCGTGCACGCCTCAATCAGCGGCCAGGTCATCAAGGTGGACGAGCATGAAATCCGAATTCAATCCTGAAAACCTGCATGTCCCACCACGTCACCTGCTGCGGCAGCAGCTACCTTCGGCCCAGCGGGACGCGCGCCACCTCGCCGCACCGCCAGTGCGGCTTCGCCGGCCCGCGCTCGCTGTACCTCGGTCCCTGCCACCTCGCGACGGCAAGGCGGTGAGCCATGCAGGTTGACCAGAGCCTCCCGGTGGTGGGGGCCCTCCGCCAACCCGCAGTGGCCTGCGTGGAGCTGACCAGCATCGCCCGCGGCATCAAGATGTGTGACGAGATGGCCAAGCGGGCCGACATCCGGGTGCTCGAGGCGGTGACCATCTGCCCGGGCAAGTACCTGGTGGTCATCGCCGGCGAGGTGGAGCAGGTGGAGCAGTCGTTCGACCGCGGCCTGGAGGTCGCCGGCCCGGCCACCGTGGACAAGCTCTTCCTGCCCAACGCCCACGAGCAGCTGATCCCGGCCATCGAGGCCATCGGCCAGGCCGAGCAGGTGGACGCGGCCGGCGTGGTGGAGACCTTCGCCGCCGCCTCGGGCATCCTGGCCGCGGACGCCGCCTGCAAGCGGGCAGACGTGCAGCTGCTGGAGCTGCGCCTGGCTCGAGGCATCGGGGGAAAGGCCTTCTTCACCCTCACCGGCGATCAGGCCGACGTGGAGGCCGCCGTGGCCGCCGCCGAGGAGATCCTGGGGCACGAGTCAGGCATGCTGCTCAGGACCGAGGTGATCCCCCGGCCGCATCCGCAGTTGATTCGCTGGCTGCTTTGACCCCCCGGGCGGGCGCAAGCCTTACGCTGCGCTCCGCCCGCCCCTACAAAGACATTCAGGATGGTTTTGAAACGCCGGGGACGCGGTCGCGGCCCCCGGCCACAGCCGGCGGAGCCGGCGAAACGACATGACGGGCCGCAGGCCCGTAGCGGAATAGCCGGGGCCAAAGGCCCCGGACATTCCGCTAATAGTAGAACCAGAACCGACCCGTATTGGACGAGTAGTACGGCTCGCTGACGATGATGTCGGGGTAGGTGTCGTTGTTGGCGTCGGCGGCGAAGGTGTTGGAGAGGCCGAAGCTGGTGTCGCCGGTGGCGCCGCTCCAGGTGTAGTCGGCGTCGGAGGCGTTCAGGTCGGCCAGCGTGCCGGTTGCGCCCAGGAAGACGTAGACCGAGCCGTAGTTGCCCGAGCCGGTGTTGTTGGAGCTGATCACGATGTCCGAGAAGCCGTCGCTGTTCAGGTCACAACCGTCCGCCCCGCTGATGTCCGCGCCGTTGGCCGGGCCGCGGCCGAACAGGTCGCTGGCGGGGCTGGTGTTGTCGTTGTTGATGACGAAGGCTGCGTCGGTCTCGTCGGTGGGCTTGGGGTTGGTGTCGTACTCGAACACGTAGACCTTGCCCATGGAGGTGTTGCTGCCGGAGGTGTGGTACGGCTCGCTCACCAGGAACTCGTTTGTGCCGTCGTTGTTGAAGTCGCCCACGCCGGCCACGTCAAAGCCGAAGCCGTTGGCCGCGGTGGTGCCCGCGATCTCGGTGACCCGGTTGCTGGAGGCGATGGGGAGGGTGACAGTGGAGCCGCCCACCGCGTCGTTGTTCCCCTCAACCACGTACACCGCGCCGTCATAGGCGGTGGGAGAGGTGGTGTAGGCGCCGATGATGAGGTCCTCGTAGGTGTCGCTGTCCAGCAGGCCGCCGTTGGCGATGACCTGGCCGAAGCTGTCGTCGTAGTCGCCGCCCGTGATGAGCAGGTCCGCCCCGCCAGGCATGGTGATGGGCTTGGGCGAAGCGCTTCCGGTCATGAGCGTGACGGTTGAGCGGCCGAACACAACCAGGACCTGGGCGAAGCCGCCGGAGGTGGCGTTGAAGTGGCTGAAGACCAGGTCGTCGTTGCCGTCGCCGTTCATGTCGGCCCCGGCCAGGCCCCAGCCCAGCCGCTCGGTGGAGGCGGAGGTGAGCATGTTCAGGGTGAAGTAGTAGTCCGCGCCCGTGCCGGCGGTGAAGTCGGTGCGGTTGGCCCAGCTGGTGCTGCCCAGGTAGAGGAAGACCCTGCCGCGGCTGGCGTCCTCACCATAGGAGTGGATGGCAAGGTCGTCGCAGGCGCCCGAGTCGTTATCAAAGTCCAGGGTGGCCAGGCCGAAGCCGAAGCGGGCCTGCTGCACGGTGCCCACGATGGTGTAGCTGGGCGTGGAGGGCAAACCCGAGGCAGAGCCCATGTAGATCAGCACGCGCCCCAGGTCGCCGGTCCAGCCGTTCTGGCTCACCGCCACATCCGCGATGCCGTCGCAGTTGTAGTCGCCCGAAGTGCTCTTGTGACCGAAGAAGCCGGCCGCCGGGTTCGGGGCCGAGATCTCGGTGCGGCTGAAGCCGGACGCGCCCAGGTGTTGGGGCTGGGGCAGCACCGCGCCGGGCACGAGACCGTCGCCGAGCCTGGCCGTGACGTTTGGCGCCAGGGTCACTTCGTTCTGCCGGGTTTCAAAACCTGCCTTCGCCACCTTGACGCCGGTGAGGCGCTCCTGGCGCGCGGCCAGCAGCTGTACCACCTCGGGCCGCATGGTCTCAGTAGTCTCCACAGGATCCGGCTCCACACCACATGCCAGGGCCAAGAGCATTGAGAGCGTGCAAATGCTCGTGTTGATTACCTTGGTCATTACTCCTCCTCGCCCCACCCACGTGCGGGGCCCTGCTCGCTACCGCGTACCCAATTGTGTAGACGGACTGTACGTCCTACCAGATTAGTGTATT
>CAZCFB010000022.1:18709-27928 GCA_964497805.1 uncultured Kofleriaceae bacterium | reverse complement strand
GAGAACGGCTCAGAAGTGACCGAGATTGACTCCTTGTAGTTAGCCGGGAGTCTGAGGCGGAGGTACGACTCCACCACTGGAAAAGAAACGGCGAGATCACGCTGGAGATCTTCGGTCCAGCCCCTGGCCTCCAGGAAAGCCGCCCTTGAGCGCGCGAACCAGCCGAAGTACTGCTCGGGACGCGCCACCCCCATCTTGTCCACGTCAGCGGACCTGACGGTCACCTCGGTGGGGTTCGTTGGAGTGGTCGCTGGCACCCTGGATCCGGCGGAGATCCCTAGCCGCGAAGGGCCGACACCTTGAAGGCGTCCGCGCCGGAGTACAGGGCGGTCTGGCCCAGCTCATCGCCAATGCGCAGGAGCTGGTTGTACTTGGCGATCCGGTCGGAGCGGGAGGCGGATCCAGTCTTGATCTGGCCGGATCCAGTGGCCACCACCAGGTCAGCGATGAAGGTGTCCTCGGTCTCGCCGCTGCGGTGGCTGATGATGGAGGTCCAGCCAGCGCGGTGGGCCATCTCCACGGCGGCCAGGGTCTCGGTGAGGCTGCCGATCTGGTTGACCTTGATCAGGATGGAGTTGGCCGAACCCTCCTCGATGCCGCGGGAGAGGCGCTCCGTGTTGGTCACGAACAGGTCGTCGCCCACAAGCTGCACGCGGTCGCCGATGCGCTCGGTGAGCATCTTCCACCCCTCCCAGTCCTCCTCGTCCATGCCGTCCTCGATGGAGACGATGGGGTAGGTGTCGGCCAGGCGGTTCCAGTAGTCCACCATCTCGGCAGAGCTGAGCTCGGCGTTGTCGCCGGCCAGGATGTACTTGCCCTTGTCGCGGTCGTAGAACTCGCTGGCGGCGGGGTCCAGGGCGATGGCGATCTGCTCCTTCGGCTTGTAGCCGGCCACCTCGATGGCCTCCATCACGGCCTTGAGCGCGGCCTCGTTGCTCTCCAGGTTGGGGGCGAAGCCGCCCTCGTCGCCCACGGCCGTGTTCAGGCCCTTCTGCTTCAGCACCTTCTTCAGGTTGTGGAACACCTCGGCGCCGGCCTGCAGCGCAGTGGAGAAGGTGGGGAAGCCCACGGGCACCACCATGAACTCCTGGAGGTCGACGTTGTTGTCGGCGTGGGAGCCGCCGTTGAGGATGTTCATCAGAGGCACCGGCAGCACATGGGCGTTGACCCCGCCCAGGTAGCGGTACAGGGGCATGCCCAGGAAGTCAGCCGCGGCGCGGGCGCAGGCGAGCGAGACGCCGAGGATCGCGTTGGCGCCGAGGTTCGCCTTGGTGGGCGTGCCGTCCACGTCGATCATGGCCTGATCAATGGCCACCTGGTTGGTGACGTCCATCCCCACCACGGCGGGGAAGATCTTCTCCGTGACGTTCTCCACTGCTTTGAGCACGCCCTTGCCCAGGTAGCGAGACTTGTCGCCGTCGCGCAGCTCCAGGGCCTCGTGCTGCCCGGTGGAGGCGCCGGAAGGCACCGCGGCCCGGCCGCTGTTGCCCACCGAGGTGTACACCTCCACCTCCACAGTTGGGTTCCCACGAGAGTCAAGGATTTCACGGGCAGAGATTTCAACGATCTCGGTCATTGTTCGGCTCCATCTGTGTTTGGGGTCGATCGAATTTTGAATTGTGGTGGGTAGCACCAATGGTGCGGGCGGTCAAACGTTGCGTGCCCCTAAGCCTTCTTGCGGCGGGTCTTCTTGCGGGCCTTGCGCGCCTCGATGAGCTCCAGGGCCTGGGGCATGGTGACTGCCGTGGGCTCCACATCCTTGGGCAGGGTGGCGTTGACGCGGCCGTGATTTACGTACGGCCCGTAGCGGCCGTTGTACACCCGCACAGGCTTCCCGTCGTCCGGGTGCTCGCCCAGCTCCTTGAGGGTCTCCTTGGTGCTGCCGCCGCGCTTGTCCGGCGCCGCCGCGATGAGGGCCACGGCCCGCTCCAGGGTGACATTGAGCACGGCCATGGGCTCCTTGAGGCTGACGTACTTGCGGTCGTGCAGCACGTATGGCCCGAAGCGCCCGATGGAGGCCTTGACCACCTTGCCGGTTTCCGGGTGCTTGCCCAGGTTGCGCGGCAGGGCCAACAGCTGCAGGGCCAGGTCGGCGGTGACCTCCTCCGGCTTCATGCCCTTGAGCAGGCTCATGCGCTTGGGCTTCTTCTTCTCGCCCTTCTTCGGATCCTCACCCAGCTGCACGTACGGGCCGTACGGGCCCTCCTTGACGTACACCGACAGGCCGGACTCTTCCTCAGTGGTGAGCACGGCCGGGCCTTCGGTCTTCTGGCTGATCAGGCGCTTGACCTGCTCGGTGGAGAGATCGGCGGGCGGCACGGCGGGCGGCAGGCTCACGGTCATGCGCTCGCCGTCCTGCTCCCAGCGCAGGAAGGGGCCGAACTGGCCGATGCGAACCTCCGACTTGGGGTCGTCCAGCTCCATGGCTGAGATGGAGCGCGGATCCACCGAGTTCTCCTTCTCCTCCACCTGGCTGGCGAGGCCATCGTCGCCCAGGTAGAACTTGCGCAGGAAGTCGAGCCAGCCGGCGTCTCCGTCGGCGATGTCGTCGAGCTTCTGCTCCAGCGAGGCGGTGAAGTGGGTGTCCACCAGCTCGGGGAAGTGGGCCTCCAGCAGGTTGGTCACGGCGAAGGCGGTGAAGGTGGGCACCAGCTCCTTGCGCTGCTTGAACACGTAGCCCCGGTCCACGATGGTGCCGATGATGGTGGCGTAGGTGCTCGGGCGGCCGATCCCCTCCGACTCCAGGGACTTGACCAGCGTCGCCTCCGTGTAGCGAGCCGGCGGCTTGGTCTCGTGGGAGCGGGGATCCAGCTTGAGGCAGTCGAGGACCTCGCCCTTGCTCAGGGCGGGCAGCGGCATCTCCTGGTCCTCCAGGGCCGCCTCCGGATCGTCGGAGCCCTCCACGTAGGCGCGGAAGAAGCCGGGGAACTCCACCCGCCGGCCGGAGGCGCGGAAGGTCGCGTCGCCAGCCACGATAGAGATGGTCTGGAAGGCCAGCCGGGCCGGGGCCATCTGGGTGGCGATGGAGCGCTTCCAGATCAGGTCGTACAGCTTGCGCTCGCGGCCATCGATGGGCAGCTCGTCCGCGGGCAGCATCTTGTCACCCGCCGGGCGGATGGCCTCGTGGGCCTCCTGCGCGCCCTTGCTCTTGGTCTTGTAGCGGCGCTCCTCCGGGTTGAGGTACTCGTCGCCGTAGCTCTCCTTGATCCGGGACCGCGCCGCGTTGATAGCCTCGTCGCTCAGGTTCACCGAGTCGGTACGCATGTAGGTGATGAGCCCGTTCTCGTACAGGCGCTGGGCCGTGCGCATGGTGTCTTGGGCGCTCAGGCCAAGCTTGCGGTTGGCCTCCATCTGCAGGGTGGCCGTGGTGAAGGGCGGGTACGGCTGGCGGACCGACTTCTTCTCCTCGATCTCGGTGACGGTCCAGTCGCGGTTCAGCAGCACCTCGGCCAGGGTCTGCGCCCTGCCCTGGGGCAGCACCAGCACATCCTTCTTGCTGGGCGGCAGCTTGCCGGTGGTTTCGTCGAAGTCCCGGCCGGTGGCCAGGCGGCGCCCCGCCACCGAGACGAGTTGGGCCTCGAACTGGTGCTCCGGCGCGTCCGGGCGCTTGGCCAGGGTTGCCTTGACGCCCCAGTACTTGGCCGAGCAGAAGGCGCGGCGCTCACGCTCGCGGCCCACCAGCAGCCGCACGGCCACGCTCTGCACCCGGCCGGCGCTCAGGCGAGGCGCAATCTTTTTCCAGAGCAGCGGGGAGATGGAGTAACCCACCAGGCGGTCCAGGATCCTGCGCGTCTCCTGGGCCCGCACCAGGTTCATGTCCACATCGCGGGTGCTCTCCAGGGCGGTCAGGATGGCGTCCTTGGTGATCTCGTGGAACACCATGCGGCGCACGGCGCCCTTGTGCTTGAGCACCTCGATCAGGTGCCAGCCGATGCTCTCGCCTTCGCGATCCTCGTCTGTTGCGAGGTACAGCTCGTCAGCCTGCTTGGCCAGATCGCGCAGCCCCTTGACCGTCTTCTTCTTGGCCGAGGGGACCACGTAGAGCGGCTCGAAGTCGTTATCGATGTTGACGCCCAGGCGGGCCCAGGATTCACCCTTCACCTTCTTGGGAACCTCGGCAGCCGAGGAGGGGAGGTCCCGCACATGCCCCATGCTCGCCTCAACCCGGAATCCTTCCGGAAGGTAGCCTCTGATGGTGCGCGCCTTGGTGGGTGACTCGACGATTACAAGCTTGGTCATTAGTTATCCCGCTGGTTTATCAGTCCGATTGAGGGGGTTGGAATATAGCAATCTGCAACTGAATGCAAACCCGGACAGAAAAGAAGTCACACGAACAGCGCTTCCGGAGCTAGGGCAAATCACACGGAAACCTGTACAATGGCGGGCAAAATTCAGAAGGAGTTGACCATGGGATTCATTAAGTTTCGGGCTGCCCTGTTGGTGCTCGTTTTGGTGTTCGGAGGCTGCTCGGACGATGATACTCAGGCCGCCCAGGACGCTGGCCCCAGCCAGCTGGACACCATTTACCCCAACAAAACAGGCGGCAATCCCCTGGTGCCGGAGGTGGCGGCTTACCCCTACCCCTCCGACTTCTTCCTCAAGAAGGACAGCACCACTCCCAGCGGCTACCGCCTGAATCTGACGGAGGCGATCTTGCCCAAGGTGCTGAAGGCCTCCACCTTCAACGACGCCGACGGGTTCAGCCGGATCCCGGCCATCCTGACCATGCTCACCGGCGGCATCGATTCCAAGTCCCTGCCCGATCCCACGGATCACGGGCTGAGCATCACCGACAAGTCCCCGGTGTGGCTGGTCAAGAACAAGACCTGGGAGAAGGTGCCCATCCTCATCGAGATCGACATGATGGCCAAGGCCGACCTGGATCGCTCGCTGATCCTGCGGCCCCTGGTGCTGCTGGACGAGAAGACCACCTACGTGGTGATCGTCCGTAACAAGCTGAAGGATCTCAAGGGGAACATGCACAAGCCGGGGGCCGCCTTCTCGGCGCTGCTCTCCGGCGCCAAGACCTCTGATCCGTCGGTGGAGAAGCTTCGCGACGACTTCAAGACGGTGAAGGCCGCCCTCACCGCGCTCAAGGTGGCGGACAAGGATGTGGTGCAGGCCTGGACCTTCACCACCCGCTCCGAGAAGCAGGTGACGGAGAAGCTGCTGGCCGTGCAGGACGCCATGAAGACCGCAACCATCGGCACGGTGTCCATCACCTCGGACAAGTCTGAAACCAAGGACAGCCGCACCAACCGCCAGGTGGTGGCCAAGTTCACGGTGCCCAACTTCGTGCAGAAGGACGGCTCCATCAAGCTGGACAGCAGCGGCAAGGCAGTGGCGGACGGCACGCGCGAGGTGGACTTCGGCTTCACCATCCCCTCCACGGTGACCGCCAAGCGCCCCGTCATCCTGTATGGCCACGGCTTCTTCGGCGACTGGAACCAGGGCACGCGCGGCACCTGGAACAAGATCGCCACCAAGTTCAAGTACAACACCGCGGCCACCAAGCTCGGCTTCCACGAGGACCTGGAGAACAAGACCCTGGCGGCCATCATGGTCAACATGGACACCCTCAAGGAGGTTGTCTCCGAGGTGATCCAGAGCCTGGGCAACGTCACCGCCCTGCAGCGGGTGGTCACCGAACAGCTGGTGACCAAGCTCACGGGCAAGGACTCGGCCGGCAAGGCCGTGACCCTGCTGGACAAGGACAAGATCGTCTACCACGGCATCTCCAACGGCGGCACCTTCGGCTATGTCATCGCCTGCACAAACCCCCTGCTGGAGAAGGCCTCCATCATCGTGGGCGGCGGCGGGCTGACCCACTTCCTGCAGCGGGCCGTACAGTGGGACGAGTACGCCTCAAAGCTGACCGTTGTATTCCCCAAGTCCATCGACCAGCAGCTCATGATGTCCGTGATCCAGAACCTGCTCGACCCGGTGGACTCCATGAACTACGCGCCCTACCTGGTGGAGAAGCGGTTCACCGGACGCAAACCCATGAAGGCGGCCCTGCACATGGCCGTCAACGACAGCCAGGTGAACAACCTGGTCACCGAGTGGGTGGCGCGCACGGCCAAGGTGAAGCTGGTCACGCCGTCGGCCAAGAAGATCTGGGGGCTGACCACCACCACCGCGGCGCCGCCCAACGGGGCGCCCTCAACGGTCAAGGGCGCCATGTTCGTCTACGACGAGAAGGTCACCCCGTCGCCCAAGACCAACATCCCGCCCAAGAAGGACAACGACACCCACGGCACCGTGCGCAAGCTGGTGGGCTATGAGAAGGCGGTCTACGACTTCCTGGAGAAGGGCATCTTCGTACAACACTGCACCGGAGCGTGCGACCCGAACTAGGACCGCGAACCGGAAGCTGGCCTGGCTTGAAAAGCGCATCCCACAGAGGAGCAATGAAGATCTGGATACGCAAGTGGGTTTTCAGGCTGCTCCTCGCCTTGCCCTCCCTGCTTCTCCTCACGCTCGTCGGAGCTTTCTTTGTACGCGCCTGGCAGGTCCGCAGCGTCGACGCGGACCAGCTGTTGCGCCGGGTCGAGCACGAGCTGTCCGAGAAGCGAGGCGAGAAGAGCAAGCTGACCAAGGAGGATGGGAAGAGCGGGATCCGGACCCCCTGGGGCGGCTTCACCCCCCTGGAGGGGAAGGCCGGTGAGCCGGTGGTCTACGCCTTCGGCGGCTCCTCCCTGGTCTACCCCGGAGACTGGAACTTCCCCTCTTACCTGGAGAAGGTGGCCAGGCAGGAGGGGGCCCCCATCCACATGGTCAACCTGGGGTACGAAGGGTACTCCTCTATCTCGGTGCGGGACGCGGTTGAGATCGCTATCACACACCGCCCCCCCGACCTGGTGCTCATCTACACCGGACACAATGACTACACGACGCTCTACTGGAACCACCTGTTTAAAAACGACCTGTATTTGGTCAAGGGCTCCCCGGTGCTGCGGCTGTTCTCCAGGCTGGCCTACGCCATTGGCTCGTCGCTGAGGAACCGGCAGGGTGACGTCGTCCCCTTCACATACGGCGTATACGTATCCACCGTCCTGGAGCCGTTGGCGTTCAAGGTGGCCGAAAGGACACTCGGCCTCCTTTCCCACTTCAGCGGGCTCTTTGCCCGGGCGAACAAGCTGGTCCTGAAGCATTACCAGGAGAACATGGACGGGATCCTGTCCTTGTGTAGGGAGCGGAAGGTGCCGGTCCTGCTGGTGACGCCGGTGTCCAACCTCCACGTTCCCCCCATCGGCCTGGGTGGAGAGGCCGCGGCGCTCCATGCACGGGGGCTGGCCGCGGATACCTACGAGGAGCGGATATTGCTCCTGTCACGCGCCAGGGACGCGGACCTGTTCAGCGGAATGATCCGGGCCAAGTCCTCCTTGCTCGAAACCCTCCGCGCTCGCCACGCCCCTCCCTGGGTCCATGTCCTTGACCTCGACCGGGCCCTGCAGAAGGAGAAGAACCCTCTGGACCACACCCAGTTCTCGGATGCGCTGCACATCTCCGATGCCCTGCACAGGACCATCGCCCGCCTCTTGTTCGGCGTCATTACCGCCCAGAACCTGCTCTGAAATCCCGCTGAGAGACTGCTATCACGGCCCGATCAACCTCACGGGCAGCTCTGGTAGGCCGCCGGGGTTGAGGTGAACTTGGTGGTGGAGATGATCCGGACGCGGCCGTAGCCGCCCTTGCCGCCGTAGGTGGGGGTGCTGCCCGCTTCGCTCCCCTTGCCGCCGGAGCCGCCTGCAGCGGTGATGGTGCTCTTGGCCGCCTCAACGGTCTTCGGCACGATGAGGATTGCGCCGCCCGCGCCGCCGCCGCCGCCGCCCGGAGAGGCCGGGCCGGAGAGCTTGCCGTTCTCGCCGTTGGTGCCGCTGGCGGAGATGGTGCCGCCGCTCAGCTTCAGCTTGTTGACCAGCATGAGCAGGACGCCGCCGCCTCTGCCCCCTGCCCCGCCGTACGCGCCGGAGCCCGCGTCCGAGTCCAGCCCGCCGCCACCTGCGCCGCCGCCGAACAGGAGCCGGGTGATCGACTTGTTACCCACGGTGCCGCCGCCAGCGCCGGGCGTGCGGCTGTGGCCGCCGCAGCAGTGCCCCCCCTTGGCGCCCGCCGCGCCGTACCCGCCGCCGCCGCCACAGGCGTGGGTGAGGCCCGGGGAGTACCCGCCCCCGCCCCCGGTGAGGTTCGCCTTGGTGGACCGCCCCCCGTAGCCAGCCATGGACTCCCCCTGCGTGCCCACCTGTTTCCTCGTGCTTGTGCGCCCGCCGCCCCGGTAGCCGCGGCCGTTGGCGTTGATGCTCCCGCTGGAGCCCACGGTGAGCCGCCCGGTCACGGCCAGGGCCAACACGCCGCCCTTGGTGCCGTCCCATGCGGCGGGCTGGAGCGAGCCCCCGGAGGAGAGCAGCACGTCCTTGTAGCTGGGCACGAGGGTCACCCGCACCTTGAATGAGGTGGAGAATGCCTTCTTGAGCGCGGCGGCCAGGGTCAGGGTGGTGCCGGAAACGGCGGACACCTTTGCCAGCTCCCACACGCCGGTGAGGGTGGAGGAGCCAGAGGCCACGCGGATCAGGAGCAGCGAGCCCACCTTGAAGCCGCCAGCGTTGGCCACCTTGATGCTGGTGGCGCCGGCCGAGGCAGAGGCGGCCAGGGTCGTGGAGAAGGGGCTCAGGGTGGTGGCCTTGGTCAGGGTGAGCGAGCCCGCGCTGCCGTCGCCCAGGGTGAAGTCGATGCCGTCGCAGTCCTGGTCCTTGCAGTCGCCCCACACGTCGGGCGCGCCCGGGTAGACGGTCTTGTCCTTGTCGTTGCAGTCCCCGGCCACCTTCACATGCTTGGTTGAGGGCGCGGTGCACGCCTTGGTGGCGGTGCCGGCGCCGTACTTGTCGCCGTCGCCGTCCAGGTACCAGCTCGGCGGGGGCGGGCATGATCCACCGCAGTCCACGCCGATCTCGGTGCCGTTCTTCACCTTGTCGCTGCAGGTGGGCTTGGAGCAGGTGTTGAGCTTCGGGTCGCACACGCCGCTGAGGCAGTCCGAGGCCTTCTTGCACTTCTTTGTATCAGCGCACGCCGCGCAAACCGCGCCGCCGCAGTCCACGTCGGTTTCGTCGCCGTTCTGCACCTTGTCCGTGCAGATCGGTTTGGCGCAGGCCCCCGTTGTCGGGTCGCACACCTTGCTCACGCAGTCCGTGTCCTTCTTGCACTTCTTGGTGTCCGCGC
>CAZCFB010000022.1:3611-18609 GCA_964497805.1 uncultured Kofleriaceae bacterium | reverse complement strand
GCTCACGCAGTCCGTGTCCTTCTTGCACTTCTTGGTGTCCGCGCACGCCGGGCAGGTGGCGCCCCCGCAGTCCACGTCGGTCTCGTCGCCGTTTTGCACCTTGTCGGTGCAGGTGGCCTTCTGGCAGACGTTGTTGAGGCACACCTTGTTGAGGCAGTCCGTGTGTTTCTTACACTTCTTGGTGTCCGCGCAGGCCGGGCAGGTGGCGCCCCCGCAGTCGGTGTCGGTCTCGTCGCCGTTTTTCACCTTGTCGCTGCAGGTGGGCGCCTGGCAAATGAAGTTAATGCACACGTTGCTTACGCAGTCCGCGTCCTTCTTGCACTTCTTTGTATCCACACACGCCGGGCAGGTGGAGCCCCCGCAGTCAACGTCGGTCTCGTCGCCGTTCTGCTTCTTGTCGGTGCAGGTGGGCGGCGGCATGTCCGGGATGAGCTGGTCCGGGATGAGCTGATCAGGCTGGAGCAGGTCAGGGGGATCCAGATCGGGGGTGGCCGCGTCGGGGGACGCCAAGTCTGGGGTTGCGATGTCCAGGGCCATGTCCGCCACGCCCTGGTCGGGATCGGGCGAGGAGCTGGAGCTCACCTCGTCCGAACAGGCGGCCGCTGCCAGGAGCAGGAGGATGGCGGCCAGGGTGGCGGATGCATGCGTGATCTTCTTCATTTTCGGTTCCTTTGCAGGGGGCCTGATTCGGCATCTGGTCCAAGTTTATCCTCGGGGCATGTAGCAATCCACCCGCGGCACTGCGACATTTCTGCCGGCCGCCCACCTCTATTAATATGATGGGCATACTCAATATGGTGCTGGCCTTCCTCCCCTCCGCGGAGGTGCTCCTGCTGTTGCTGATCCCGTGCGTCGCCGCGCTCATCGGCTGGGGCACCAACTGGCTGGCCATCAAGATGACCTTCAACCCCCTGGAGTTCGTGGGGATCAAGCCCTTGCTCGGCTGGCAGGGCATCATCCCGCGTAACTCGGATCGCATCGCGCAGAAGACGGTGGACCTGGTGACCCAGCGGCTGATCCCCGCCGAGGAGGTGCTGGCCCGGGTGGATCCCAGGCGCCTGGCCCAGGAGCTGGAGCCGATCATCGAGCCCCTGACCCGGGACATGGTCAAGAAGGTGGTGGTGGCCCAGAGCCCCACCATCTGGGAGATGATGCCCCAGGTCCTGCGGGAGCAGCTGTGCCAGCAGGTCCAGCAGAGTATCCCCGAGCTGTTCGACCGGCTGCTCACCGATTACTGCGAAAACCTGGACGAGATGTTCGACCTGCGCGGCCTGGTGCTGCAGAACCTCACGGGCGAGAACAAGGCGCTGCTCAACGAACTCTTCCTGCGCTGCGGGCGCGAGGAGTTCAAGTTGATCATCCGCTGCGGCCTCTACTTTGGCGCCCTGCTCGGCTCGCTCCAGGCCATGGTCTGGTTCGCGTTCCCCGCCTGGTGGCTTCTGCCCCTGGCCGGGGTGCTGGTGGGCTACACCACCAACTGGCTGGCCATCCAGATGATCTTCCGCCAGTTGCTGCCCAAAAAATTCGGCTTCTTCACCTACCAGGGCCTGTTCCTCAAGCGCCAGGACGAGGTCTCGCGGGAGTACGCGGACCTGCTGGCCTACAAGGTCGTCATCCCCTCCAAGATCATCGACAACCTGATGCAGGGGGACCGCGCGGCCATTTTCGTGGACACGGTGCACGGCCACATCGAGGACCTGCTCGACGAGAAGATGGGCATGTTCAAGGGCGCGGTGCTCCTGTCGGTGGGGACCGGTCAGTACCGAAAGATGAAAGATCAGGTGGCCCGGGAGATCGTGCAGCTCTTCCCCCGGCACATCCACCGCATGGAGGATTACTGGCGGGAGGCCATGGACCTGGAGACCACCATCCACGAGCGCCTGGCCGCCCTGCCCGAGGCGGAGTTCGAGAACGTGCTGCGCACCTGCTTCAAGCAGGACGAGGGGATCCTCATCGCGGTGGGCGGCGCCCTGGGGCTGGTGGCGGGGTTGCTGCAGATGTTGCTGCTGCTGTGAGCGGATGCGCCGTTGCCTGGTGACAGGGGTCCCCAGTGGGGAGTCGAGCCTCAGCCCGGAAGCGTATCGGCCAATGAAATTTCAGGTGGTTACAGGACCTCGACCGGGTCCTGGGCTTGGCCCCGGGCTTGCACTCCTGTGTGGCCATGCAAAACAACTCCGCCATCACGCTCCTGGTTGCAGCGCTCCTGTTCACCCTCTCGGCCTGCGAGGCGTCCCTGGGAGATCATGTGGGGGCTGGCGGCGGGTCCTCCACGGCGGATGGCGGTCAGGGCGGCGGCGCGGACGCCTGGGCCGGCTCCAACGGGGAGGCCGGATCGGGCGCCGGGGCCGAGGTTTGCGGCAACGGCAAGGATGACGACGGCGACGGCCAGGTGGACGAGAAGTGCCCCTGTAGTACCAAGGCCCAGCCGACCCAGGCCTGCTACATCGGCAACCCCAAGCACGCTGGCGTCGGGATTTGCAAAAAGGGGATCCAACGGTGCGTCACCTCCGGCGTGGAGTTCGCCCAGTGGGGGCCGTGCACCGGCTCCGTGGCGCCGGGCAAGGAGGACTGCTCCGACGGCAAGGACAACGACTGCAACGGCATCGTGGACGACGCGCCCCACTGCAAGTGCAAGGCGGGCCAGACCAAGGCCTGCTACACCGGCCCGCCAAAGACCCGCAAGGTGGGCATCTGCAAGGACGGGGTGTACCGCTGCAACGCCTCTGGCTCGGGCTGGGGGAACAAGTGCGAGGGACAGCAGCTTCCCCAGGCCGAGAAGTGCCACGACAACCTGGACAACGACTGCGACGGCCAGGTGGACGAGGGGTGCATGGTCAGCGTGAAGGTGAACCTCAACGGCGACTGCCTCACCGCCTCCTGCCCGGCCAAGGCGCCCTACCCGGTGGGCTGCAACATCACCATGGGTGGCGGGGACTGCCGGGGCTGCGTGGCCAACACGCCCACCAGCAGCAAGGTCTACTTTCAGGAGGGCAACAACTGCGGCGCCGGGTACGTCAAGGGCACCCTCTACTGCTCCAGCAAGCCTGGCGCGGGGCTCAACGCCAGCAACTGCCAGATCAACAAGAAGAAGAAGTATTACCCCAAGAACAAGTCGGGCTGCCCTGCCCTTGGCGGCGGGGACTGCTAAGGACAGGGGACCGCCCGCGTCCCGGCCTCCTTACTTCCACACCGCCTTGAACAGCAGCAGCTTGTTCTTCTCGTAGCTGGCCACCACCGCCTCGGCCGTGCCGTCGCCGTCCAGGTCAGCGGCCACAACCCCGCTCTGGGGCAGGTCCTTGGCCAGCACCCGGGTGACGAAGGCCCCGCCCTGGCGCTGCTCCAGCCAGTAGATGTTCGGATCGCCGTCTCCGGAGACGAGCAGGTCCAGGTCCTTGTCCCCGTCCAGGTCGCCCCATGAGAACACGCCGGGCGCGCCCATGGGGGCCATGAAGGGCGACTTCCTGGAGACGATGCCGCTGGAGATCTTCTTGCGCGCCCACGGCTTCCTGGGGTCCTTGCCGGGGATCAGCAGGTAGAGGGCCGACTCCGGGTTCTTGTTGTTGTCCCGGGTGTTGGTGTGGTTGGCCAGCACCCAGCTCGCCTTGCCCTTGGCCAGCAGGCCGGGCACCGGGGAGAGCTGAATGGCCGGGCCGGAGAGCTTGTCGATGACATGCTTGGTCCACCCCTTGGCCGTACGCTCGAACCAGGCCGCGGACTCGCCCTTGACGAAGTACTCGGCCGTGGCGATGTCCAGGTCCTTGTCCCCGTCCAGGTCCATGACCACGGGGAAGGAGCCGCCGCCCGTCCCCACCTTCACCGGCGTGGAGGAGAACCGCGAGGCAGCCTTGGCGTCTCCGGGGTAGACGCGCGTCTCCGCATTGGCCGCGCCGAGCATGGGCTTGGACTCTCCCACGGTGATCAGGTCCTTCACCCCGTCGCCGGTGACGTCCGCAAGCTCGGCGTGGTGGAAGAAGAGGGGGTGGCCGTTTTTGACCACATCGTGGCGCTTCCACCCGGTGGGCAGCTGCTCAAGCCAGGCCAGCCCACCGCACGACAGGGGCGCGCAGGCCAGAAACCCGTACGGCAGGATCAGGTCCAGGTCCTTGTCCCCGTCGATGTCCACCACGTTGACCCGGCCGGGGAACTTGACGCCCGCGCTCTGGGGGATCAGCGCCTTCTTGCTCCAGGTGGTGGCCTTGGCAGAGGCGCGGCTGTACTGGACGAGCAGGCCGTTGCCCAGGGGGCTGGACGCGGCGAAGGCCGACACGAGGAGCTCCGGCGCGCCGTCCTTGTTCACATCGGCGACGGTGATGTAGGCCGGTTTCTGCGGGGACGAGTCAATGACCTGCTGAACGAAGGAGAGAGTCTTGGCGACAGCGCCATCAGGCTTGGCGGTGGAGGTGTCGGGCCTGGGCCAGGTTTTGTCTGGCTTGAGGCCGCCGTCCTCGTACCTGGGCGGGGTGCCAGCCTCCTTGGCCACAAACATGTCGGCGCGGGCGCCGCTGTCCAGGGCTCGAAGCCGGGGGTTGTCAATCGCGCAGGCGGCGACGGCGATGGCGACGGCGACAGCGACAGTGATGACTCTCATTTGGCCAGGTCCGTGTCCATGTCCTTGACCAGATCAAAGACGTAGCCGCCGGCGGTGGCGCCCCACACCTGCGAGTCGTTGCTGTCAAAGCCCTGGTCCCAGGAGGTGAGCTTGCCCTTGAACACGTCCACCCTGGAGGAGGCGTAGCTGGCGCCGGACAGGGTGGAGAGGCACTTCTTGCCCACGGTGCCGCCCGTGAACTTCTTGGCGGCCGCGTCCCATTTGAGGATCACGGCGCAGCCGGTCTTCTCCACGATGTCGCTCTCGCTCAGGTTGCTCAGGGGATCGTCCTTGCTCCAGGAGCCGATGGCCGCGGTCTTGTCCGCCGCGGTCTTGAAGTCGTACACCTTGCTGCTGAACTTGCCCCCGCCCAGGTCCTCCAGGAAGTAGACCCGCTGGCGGTAGGGCTGAGAGCCGGTGACAGACTGCTCCACGTAGAGCCAGAGGCCGGCCTTCTTGCTGCTCTTCCAGGTGCGCTTCATCACCAGGGTGATGTTGTAGTAGGAGGGGTTGGCCTTTGCCTGCTTGGAGCTGTCGAACCCGCCTGTCATCCAGGCCGCCAGCTGCTTGAGGGTGGCGCCGGGCGCGGCGTCGGGCTTGGCCTTCTGGTCGGCGGCCATGCCGTCAGCCTTGCCGCTGTCCGGCTTGACGCCGCCATCAGACAGGGCGCCGCCGTCCTGGGTGGTGGTGCCAGTGTCGTCATCCGAGCAGCCGGCCATGGCGAGCACGAGGAAGAGGGAGATCAGGGTGGTCAGGGTCTTCATGCCAGTTACCTCCATAAGGTGAGCCCACCAGGGCCCCAGTATCAGGTAAGTGGAGCCACCTCCGAGATGTCGCACCGAATCTGCATTGCCAGTGCAAACGGAGGTGAGCAGGGGTGGCTACCGTGCCCACCAGGTGGCCAGTCGACACCCCGAAATTGCCCCTTTAAATGAGCGCCTATTCGGTATACAAAATAACCATACGTTTTATTTGGAGGGTTCAATGCCCAAGGTAACCGACGCCCACGTGCAGGCCCGCCGCAAGCAGATCCTCGACGCGGCCACAGCCTGCTTCGCCCGCAAGGGGTACCACTCCAGCACCATCCAGGACATCTGCAAGGAGGCGGAGCTCAGCCCCGGCGCCATCTACGGCTACTACAAGGGGAAGGACGAGATCCTGCAGGCGGTCATCGAGAACACCACCGAGGTCATCGACGAGATCACCGAGGCCCTGGACCAGAGCACCGACCTGTTCTCCGCCCTGCGCGCTGTGGCCCGGGTCACCTTCGCCCGGCTGGACGACCCGGAATACCAGGCGCGCATGCGGACCACCGTGGTCTTCCACGCCGAGGCCCTGAGGGACAAGCGGGTGGCGGACGCCTTCGCCAGCGAGGTGCGCTACCTGGTCTCCGGCATGAAACGCTTCGTCACCCGGGCCCAGCGCCGGGGCGAGATCGACTCCTCCCTGGACGCCGAGCAGGTGGCTAGGATGCTGTTCACCGTGTTCGAGGGCTACAAGACCCAGAAGGTCACCGAGCCCGGCCTGGACACCGGCACCTACGTGGCCAACTTGATCCCGGTCCTGGTGAGGGGGCTCTCGCCTCAGCCAGGTTAAAAAACGCCCGCTCGGTTTTCAGAACAGTCAGTCGATTTGTTTTAAGATATTGCCCTCAAGGCATGGCATGCCTCTTGCTCTGCAAGAAGGCAATGCAAACGGACAACTCAGCGGCGGGAGATCCGAACTCAACGGCCAGGCATGCTTGCCTGCAGCTGGCTCTCGATGAGGCGCAGGATGCTGTCGCACTCGGTGCGCCCAACGCGGACCTGGCTCATGAGGTTGCGCCGGGTTGCGGTGAGCAGCACCTCCCGGGCGCGGGCCACGCGCCTGGCCGCGGTTGCCCGGTGCACGCCCATGGCCTCGCCGAGGTCGTCGATGGTGAGGCGCTCAAGGTAGTGCTGGCAGAGCAGCTCCCGCTGGTCCCCCGGGATCTCGGTGAGGGCCTGGGCGAAGGCCGCGCGGAACTGCACCCGGTAGGTGCCCTTGAGGTACTCCACCTCCGGGTCGCCAGAGGGCGGGGTCAGGTCCCCGAGCACGCTCTCGGTGAGCAGCACCTCCCGGCGGCCGCGGTCCATGAGCCGCCCCGCCGAGCGCACGGCGATGATGCGCAGCCAGCTGGCCAGGCGCCCCCTGCCCGAGTAGCCCTCGATGCCCGGCCCCCTGTCCGCCCCCCGGCTCACGAGCACCTCGGTGCGCACCATCTGCTTCACCTCGTCCACCATCTCGGCGGAGATTCGCAGGCGCGCCAGCGCGGGCTCCACCCCGGGGAGCACCTTGGCCTCCAGGGCGGAGAGGGCGGCGGTGTCGCCCAGGGCGCAGGCGTGGGCCAGGTACAGGTCGTCGGTGCGGACCCGCTCAAGGGCCGCGGCGTCGGCCGCCTCCGGGTCCACGCGGTGGGCCAGGTAAGCCATGAACGCCGGAGCCTCGACGCGCACCCCGGGCCACGCAGCCTCGGCGCTGGCGATGATCTGCTGGAGCGCTTCGTCCAGCTCTCCGTCATCGCCGGCGTACGTTCCGCCGAGCCCCTGCAGGGCATCAACAAAGGGCCCCGCCAGCTCTCCCTGACCTTTTTCCATTGGCGCCAGTGTAACATCGGCGAACGACCATGGGCTGCCTGAGCGACGACATCCTGCTCGCCCACTTCGAGGGCGAACTCTCGCCCCGGGAGAGGGCCCAGGTGGAGGCTCACCTCAACGAGTGCGTCCCGTGCACGCGGCTGCTGAGCCGGCTCAAGCAGGCCATGGGCTCCTTCGACGCCACGCCTGACCAGCCGCCCTGCCCCGAGGAGACCACCGCCATGGGCGCTCACGCCCTTCGGCTGGGGGACACCCTGGCCTCCCGCCTGCTCAGCTCCCTGGACCGGGACGGGAGCCAGGACGACGCGTCCGAGCCGGAGGTGCTGCGCGCGGGCCAGGTGGTGGGCCACTTCCAGGTGATCAGGCTCATCGGCTGCGGCGGCATGGGCGAGGTGTACCTGGCCCGGGACGAGCGCCTGGGGCGCAAGGTGGCGCTCAAGCTGCTTCACCCCAGGGCGGTGGGCTCCTCGGAGTCTCTGGAGGGGTTGATGCACGAGGCCCGCACCACGGCCCTGTTCAACCACCCGAACATCGTCACCGTCTACGAGGTGGGCGAGGAGCAGGGGCGGCCCTACCTGGCGCTGGAGTACTTGCAGGGGCAGACCCTGCGCCAGCGCATGTCGCGTAAGCGGCACAGCCGCCGGGAGAGCCTGCGCGTGGTCCGGGATACGGCCGAGGCCCTGCGCGAGGCCCATGAAAACGGCGTGCTCCACCTGGACCTCAAGCCGAGCAACATCATCCTGGCCAGCGACGGGCGCCTGCGCGTGCTCGACTTCGGCCTGGCCAGGCTGGTGGGCAAGAGCAGGCGGGCCAGGGGCGGCGGCGCTGACCAGGACCTCCCCGCCGAGGACGCGCCCATGGTGCGCGGCTCGCCGGCGTACATGGCGCCCGAGCAGTGGCAAGCCCAGGCGACCACGGGCGCGGCCGATGTCTGGGCGCTCGGCGTGATCATGTTCGAGCTGCTGGCAGGGGAGCGCCCCCACCACAGCGCCGACGCCCTGAAGCTGTGCACCCTGGTCTGCTCCGCGGCGCCTGCCCCCACCCTGCCCACCGAGCTCGGTGTGTCCGAGGAGCTCACCGGGCTGGTGGCAGCGTGCCTGGAGAAGGACCCGGCCGCGCGCCTCACCGCGCCAGCCCTGCTGGAGCGCCTGGAGCGGCTGCTCGCCATGGAGGCCGGGGAGCAGCCCCTCACCAGCCCGTTCCGGGGGTTGCTCCCCTTTGAGGAGGGGCACCACCCGCTCTTTTTCGGCAGGGACGAGGAGGTGTCAATCTTCGCGCGCCGCATGGATGAGGAGCCGGTGCTGCCGGTGGTCGGCGCCTCCGGGGCGGGCAAGAGCTCCTTTGTACAGGCCGGGGTGATCCCGCGGCTCAGGGAGCAGGGGCGCTACATCGTCCTGCGCATGCGCCCGGGCCGCCGGCCCATGCGTACCCTGGCGCGGCGCGTGCTCGCCGCGTGGCGCAACGTGGCGGACCTGGACAGGGGGGCGGGCGGCCAGGCGCCACGGCCTGGACCGCTCACCGAGGACGCCGGGGAGCTCTCCCGGCGCTTCACCGACGCGCCCTCCCTGCTAAACATGGAGCTCCAGCGCCTGGCCGATCGCGCCCGGGCCAGCGTGCTGCTCTTCGTGGATCAGCTGGAGGAGGTGTACGACCTTGGGGAGGCCGGGGAGGCAGACGCCCTGGTGGCCGCGGTCTGCGGCGCGGCCGACGACGCGGCCCAGCCCGTGCGCGTGATCTTCACCCTGCGGGAGGAGTTCATCAGCCGGGTGGCGGCCTGCCCCGAGGCGCGCGCGGCCCTGGGCCGGATCACGGTGCTTCGGCCTCCCGGAATGCCCATGCTGCAAGAGGTCCTCACCCGGCCCGTGGTGGCCGTGGGGTACGCGTATGATGACCCCTCCCTGGTGGAGGAGATGGCCGCGGCGGTGGAGGGGGAGGCCGCCTGCCTGCCCCTGCTGCAGTTCGCCGGGCTTCAGCTCTGGGAGCGCCGGGATGCGCGCAACCGGCTGCTCCTGGGCAGCGCGTACCAGGGGATGGGCGGCGTGGCCGGCGCCCTGGCCCGCCACGCGGACGGCGTCCTTTCCGCCATGAGCGCCGATGACCAGCTGCTGGCCCGCGCGGTGCTGCTGCGGCTGGTGAGCCCGGACGGCACCCGCCGGGTGCTGCCCGTGAGCCATGTGCTCGAGGGGTTGCCCGGGGCCGCCGAGAGGGTGCTGCCCCGGCTGCTGGCCGGCCGCCTGTTGGTGGAGCGCCGGCGGGAGGAGCCCTCCGACGGGGCCGAGGCGGATCTGGAGCTGGTGCACGAGTCCCTGGTTGAGAGCTGGGACAGGCTGCGGCGCTGGCTGGACCAGGGCAAGGAGGAGCTGGCCTTCCTGGCCGACGCTGAGCGGGCCGCGGACCTGTGGCGCCAGCGCGGAGAGCGCCACAACGAGGTGTGGAGCGGCGAGGCCCTGCGGGAGGCCCGGCGCATCCTTGGGCGCGGCGCCGCGGGCCAGGTGCCCGCCAGGGTGGAGGCCTTCATCGCCGCAGGCGAGGCCCAGGATGTTGGCCGGCGGCGCCTCCGCCGGTTGCGGCTGGGTGTCGCCGTGACCCTGCTCGCCCTGGTGGCCCTGGGCTCCCAGGTGGCGGCCCTGGTGGTGCGGTCCCAGCGCAACCGGGCCGAGGAGCACCGGGCCGAGGCGCTGCTGGAGAGCGCAAGGGCCGCGTCCCGGGGGGATGACCCTCTGGAGGCCCGGGCCAGGATCCGCGCTGCCCTGGAGGCGCGGGACTCGGCCGCGGCGCGCATGCTCTGGTGGGAGCTGGGCGCCCTCCCAATGGCCTGGCGCCGCGAGGTGGGCGCGGTGCTGCACCGGGCGAGCTTCGCGCCGGGGGGCGCGCGGGCGGCAATGGCCGGCAGTGACAAGGTGGTCACCCTGCTGGACAGCCAGACCGGGCGGGTGGTGGGCCGGCTGCGGGGACCGGAAGATCAGTTGCTCTCGGTTGCCCACGCGCCCGGGGGCGAGGGTATCGCCGCTGGGGGGCGGGACGGCTCCATCTGGTACTGGGAGAACGATCGGGCCGCTGGCAAGCGCCTGCCGCAGGGGCACAAAGGCGCGGTCTGGGACCTGGCCTTCTCGCCGGACGGCGCCTGGATGGTCTCGGTGGGCAACGACGGTGCGGTCCTCATCCAGGGCGCGGACGGCGGCAAGACCCGCCGGCTGGAGGGCGCGTCCGGAGCGCTGCACGCCGTGCGGGTGGCCCCCGACGGCGAGAGCGTTGTGGCGGCCGGCACCAGCGGCGCGCTCCACCGATGGGACCTGGCCAGCGGAAAGATGAGACGGCTCGGGGAAGGCTCCCGCCGCGGGGTGCACGCCCTGGCCTTCAGCCCCGACGGGGAGCTCATCGCCGCCGGGGGAGATGACAGGACCGTGTGGCTCCTCGACAGCCGCACCGGCAAGGAGACGCGCACCCTCAGAGGCCACGGCAGGGCCATCTGGGCCCTGGCCTTCAGCCCCGACGGGCATACCCTGGCCTCCGCCGGCAAGGACAACACCGTGAGGCTCTGGCCCCGGGCCGGCGGCGGCTCGTCCAGGATCTTCAGGGATCACGGCTCCATGGTGCTGGGCCTGGCGTTCTCCCCGGACGGGAGGCACCTGCTCAGCACGAGCGCGGACCGCTCGGCGCGGCTGTGGCGGGTCAAGAGCCCGGCGAGGACGCGCGAGGACCGGGGGCACGGCGCCATCGTCCCTGGCGCCGCCTTCAGCCCGGACGGCCGCACCCTGGCCAGCTGCGGCAGGGACGGCATGGTGAGGCTCTGGAACGTGGAGAGCGGGGAGCAGCAGGCGGTGTACCGGCCGGCCGCGGGCAAGCTCATCACCGTGGCCTATTCTCCTGACGGGGAGTGGCTGGCCACGGCGGGCACCGGCCGCACCGTGCACCTGCTCGAGGCGAACACCGGCATGGAGCTGCAGGTCTTCCAGGGACACACGGACAAGATCTTCAGCCTGGCCTTCAGCCCCGACGGGGCCACCCTGGCCAGCGCCAGCGCGGACGGCACCGCCCGGCTCTGGGACATCAGGGGGGGCGGCCCCGGGACCGTGCTCCGAGGCCACACCAGCGCCGTGCACGGCCTGGCCTTTAGCCCGGACGGGGCGCGGCTGGCCACGGGCAGCAGGGACAGGACGGTGCGGCTCTGGACCCTCCCCGGGGGCGAGGTTTCCGGGATCCTGCGTGGGCACAGCGCGCCGGTGTGGGGCGTGGCGTTTAGCCCACGGGCCAGCGGCGAGCTGTACAGCGCGGGCCTGGACGGGTACCTGCGCCGGTGGCGATTGCCCAACGGCGAGGTGGAGGTGGTGGGCCGGTGCGCGGGCAGAGCCTATTGGCCAGCAGTGAATCCGGACGGATCCCGGGTGGGCGTGCCCTGCTCGGACGGCGTGGGCCGCATCTGGGATGGCGCCGGCATGATCAAGCTCACGGGCCACCACGGCGAGGTCAACAGCCTGCGCTTCTCCCCGCGGGATCCGTGGGCAGCGACCACCGGTGACGACGGGACGGTGCGCCTTTGGGAACTCAAGAGCGGGCGGCCTTACTGGCACACGCCGCTGCTGGCCAACACTGGCAAGGGCCCCCTGCTCTGCTCGCGGCGCGGCTGCAGGAAGCCGGGCGCTCCCATGGACCCTGCCCGGAAGGCCCTCCCCTGGCAGGCGCGGATCCGCGAGGCGGCCCTGGACGCGCACATGCCCCGGCCGGACGCCCCCCTCTGCCTGGTCACTTTTGATGGCGTCGTGGAGCAGTGGGACACCGCCTCCGGAGAGAAGAAGCTGGCAGGGGTGGCGCGGGGCGGGCGCCGGATCCTCTCGGTGGCGGGAGGCTGCCTCGCCCTGGGCAAGGGGCGGGCCACCCTGTTCCGCCCTGACAGGCCCCTGAAGGTCCTGGCCAGCCAGGCCGCAAGCGCCGCGGCGCAGCACCCGCGCGGGATCCTCCTGGCTGTGGGGGACGCCCTCCGGTTGCTCTCAAGTGACGGCGCGCTCCTGCGCAGCCACCCGGTCCCCCGTGGCGCCGTCACCGTGGCCCTGTTCAAGGGCGGCGTGGCCCTGGGCTACCCCGACGGCGGCGTGGAGCTCCTGGACGAGGAGAGCGGCGCCCGGCGCCCCAGCTTCACCCTGGAGGGAGCGCCCGCATCCCCCGTGGTGGCCCTGACCGGGGCCCTGGCTGGCACCCTGGCCGTGGGGTACGCCAACGGCGAGGTGGGCCTGCACATGCTCACCAACGGCCGCCGCCTGCGCAGGTCCCGACTGCACGGCCCGGCCCGCCACCTGCTGTTCAACAAGGGACAGCTCATGGCGGCCACAGTCCTGGAGGACAGCCAGGCATGGGACCTGAGCAAGCTCACGGCCCGGTACTGCCAGGTGCTCCGTGAGGTGTGGCGGCAGGTGCCCGTGACCTGGAAGGACGGCCTGCCCAGGGTGAGCCCTCCACCCATGGGGCACACCTGCACGCCACTCAAGTAAAAAGAGCCGCGACAACCAGGCCCCCCGCCCCACCTAACCTGTGTGTCCACATCACAGGAGAGCCGTCATCATGAGCAAGCACCTGCCCGGAAGCCCCTCCCTCATAACCGCCTGCCTGGCCGCCTGCCTGCTGCTGACCGCCGCCTGTGAGGTGACAGGGGAGTCGCCCTGCGGCTCCAACCCGGGCGCCGCCGCTGGCAAGGACAGCGGCGTGGCCAGCGACCGATCCGCGCCCACGCCCGACAGCGCCCTGGCCGCGGCCGCGGGCCCTTCGAGGATCACCTCGTTCAAGGCCCTGACCAGCGCCCTGGAGCAGGGCCGCGCGGTGCGCGCGGTGGTGCACTACAAGGTGTGCGATCTGCTGCCCGGCAACACCCCCTTCGGAGTGGACGTCACAGGAGCCATGACCGTGCGCCACTTCGACCTGATCCCTCGCGGCACGGGCATGCCCAAGGCGTACGTGGAGTTCTCGGAGGACAGCCTGGTCTGGCTCTGGAACAGCGGCAAGTGGCGCTACGTCAAGGACCATGTGCGCGTGCGGATCTACGACGACCTCAAGGTGCTGGTGCAGGCCGACTACTACGATCCCTCCACCTTCAGCAACCGGATGCACGAGCAGCTCGTCTGCAAGGTGGATCCTGGCAATGGCTCGGGCAGCTTCGGCGTCTCCCTGTTCAAGCTGCCCGGCGCGCCCCGGACCCTCGCCACCTACAAGGAGCTCATGGCGGCGCTGCGTGGCGGCAGCCTGGTTCGCACCCTGGTGGACCTGAGCAAGTGCGTGGACGCAAAGGGCGGCAAGGGCCCGGGGATCCGCACCAGCGTGGACATCGAAACCTTCGAGCAGTTCGAGCGCAACATCTACGGCAACGCCCTGGCCTATGTCTCCGCCTCATCCAACAACCTGGTGAGCGACTCCACCAGCGTGACCCGGCGCTACATCAAGCTCCGCATGCGTGAGGACAACAGCGTGGAGGTGGTGGTCAAGCACCTGGATCCGGTTAAGTTCACCGACAGCAGCGACACGACCTTCACATGCGCCCTGGGTAGCAGCGTTCGATCCTGGATTCTGTAATTCCCCATTTACATCAAACTGAACCCGGCAATACTTAAAGTGCTACATTAAGCAACAATCAGCTAGCTTGCCCCTCCGTAGTGGGTGCCTGATACTTACTTCAGGAGGTGAAACAATGAAGATTCGCAGCTTCGGCATGCTCCTGCTCCTTGTCACTGCCGGGTTCCTGGCCTGTGACGACGACGCGGGCATTTACACTGCCGAGGATCTCGGCCAGAGCGACACACTCACCGGCGATGGCCTGGTCCTTGACCTGAGAATGGACGGAGCCGGGACCCTGGATCTGCGCCTGGACAGCGCCCCGCCCGGGCCGGACCGCAAGGGGGGGGAGGTGGCCAGCGGCGCAGCCCTCTCCAGCGGATCCACCTACGAACTCTTCTCCCTTGTGGGCTCATGGCGCCAGCCGGCGGAGCTCAAGGGGAGCAACCTCACCCTCACCCTGGCCCCGATCCAGTGACCCGAATACGAGGAACCACGCCCATGAAGATCCAGCAAACCATCCTCACATCCCTGACGCTCCTGGCCCTGTTGGCCGCGGCCCCCGTCACGGCCCACGCGGTGACGGTGCCCGGCACCATCTCCTACGCCGGCCGCCTGGCGGACAAAGGGGTCCCGGTGAACAAGACCGTATCGATCACCTTTAACCTCCATGACGCGGCCACCGGGGGCACCAGCCTGTGGACCGAGAACCACGCCTCGGTGCAGGTGAAGAACGGCCTGTTCGCGGTGAGCCTGGGCTCGGTCAAGGCGCTGAGCTCGTCCCTGTTCAACGGGACCGCGCGCTACCTGGAGGTGATGGTGGAGGGCACGACCCTCACCCCGCGGGTGGTGCTGCAGTCCGTGCCGTACGCCTTCATCGCGGACAACGCCACCGGGGACATCACGCCCAAGTCGGTGTCGGTGGGCGGGACCAAGGTCATCGACAGCACCGGCAAGTGGACCGGCTCCACCTCCGGGCTCCAGGGGCCCAAGGGCGACACCGGCGCTGCGGGCGCGACAGGCGCCACCGGACCGCAGGGGCCCAAGGGCGACACCGGCGCCGCGGGAGCAGCAGGCGCCACCGGACCGCAGGGGCCAAAGGGTGACACCGGCGCTGCAGGCGCAACGGGCGCCACCGGATCACAGGGACCCAAGGGCGACACCGGCGCTGCAGGCGCGACAGGCGCCACCGGACCGCAGGGCCCCAAGGGCGACACCGGCGCCGCGGGAGCAGCAGGCGCCACCGGACCGCAGGGGC
>CAZCFB010000022.1:0-3511 GCA_964497805.1 uncultured Kofleriaceae bacterium | reverse complement strand
CCCAAGGGCGACACCGGCGCCGCGGGAGCAGCAGGCGCCACCGGACCGCAGGGGCCAAAGGGTGACACCGGCGCTGCAGGCGCAACGGGCGCCACCGGATCACAGGGACCCAAGGGCGCGACCGGCGCGACAGGATCCACCGGTCCGCAGGGACCCAAGGGTGCAACCGGCGCCACAGGCGCGACCGGCGCGACTGGTGCCCAGGGGCCGTACGCCAAGGCCGTGACCTGCGCTTCTGGCCAGGCGGTCTACGCCCTCAACGGCTCGGGCACCGCCTCCTGCCGCAAGAACGCATACACCACCACCGAGAGCGACGCGCGCTACGCCCGCAAGATCACCTGCACCACCGTGTCTTCCGCCCGCAAGACCGGGTCAGGGGCGGCGCAGGCCCTCTGCGCCAGCGGCTACACCATGACCGGCGGCGGCATGATCAACCACTACCGTTCCGCCTTCAACGCCATCGTGGCCTTCGAGGAGAGCCGCCCGGTGGGCAACGGGTGGTACTGCGACAACGGCCTGGGCAACGGCGACTTCACCTGCTACGCGCGCTGCTGCCGGTTCTACTAGGGGCTTCCGGCGCCACCAGGAACTAGGGACAACTGTCCCCTCCCTGAGCAGCCAGGTGGGGGGAGACACCCCACCTCATCCCCCCGGGGGAGCGTCCTGGCCCCGGATCCCGGCCTTCCTTGTAGGACCCCGGTTGGCACGGCGATTGAAATAGCTCCCTCCCATGGGCAACTGGATTTCAAGGACCGCTCTCTGCCTCGGCTGGCTCTGCCTGCTGTCGGCCTGCCCGGGGGAGATGCGCTGGTACCCCGACATGGAGCCATCCCAAGCTGGCCCTGACGCGGGCCAGGGCGCCTCGGTTGTGCTCGAATTCGGCGGAGGCCTGGAGCAGGGGGTTGGCAAGGATGGGGGAGCTACCGGCGACGGCCTGGCCAAGGTGGACAGCGCCTCGCCGGCGGACGCCCTCACGCCGGACAAGATGCAGCCCGACAAGATGCAGCCCGACGCCATCCCCACCACCGGCGCAGGCGGCAAGTGCCCGTGCAAAACCGGCCTGGTGTGTATCAACAACGTCTGCCGGGCCCAGTGCTCCGCGCCCACGGACGCGTGCAAGGTCAAGTCCTCCTGCCCCTCCGGTTACGGCTGCGCCTCCGTCACCACCGCGCCAGGCATCTGGGTCTGCGTCCCCGGGGTGGGGCAGACCAAGGCGTGCTCAAAGGCCATGTGCGAAACTGGCCTGGTATGCGCCTCCATCAACAAGGCGCCCTTCGTGTGCCTGCCCACCTGCTCCAAAAAGGGTACGCTGTGTGGGAAAGGCGGGATCTGTGTCCAGGACTCCAAGAGCTCCTGCCTCTTCTGCACCCAGCCCAAGTGAGGGCCAACAAGGGGAGCCTCAAGATGATAGCGACCCACAAGATGATGCTCTGCGCCCTGATCCCGCTGTTCATTCTGGCGGCCTGCGAGGGCACCACCGTGGACGGCACCCTGGGCGACGACGATGGCGGCCTCCAGCCAGGTCAGGAGGCCGGGACACAGTGGGACTTTGGCGTCTCCTACGCCGACGGCGGCGGGGCCTGCCCATGCCCCAAGGGCCAGGTCTGCTACAACAGCCGCTGCTTCACCGACATGGGCCCCTGCTCCGCCACCCTGCCCTGCCAGGGAGACAGCTTCTGCCACAAGGGCCGGTGCGTGCCCTTCGGCCCGGGCACCAAGCAGAGCGACCCCACCTGCAAGAACAAGGGCTTCACCCCGGAGGCGCTCAAGGCGCCCAAGCTGCGCTGCGCCTGGACCAAGGATGATGTGCGCATGTCCCCCATGGTGGCCGACCTGGACGGGGACAAGAAGCCCGAGATCATCTTCATCGCCTGGAGCGGCAAGCTCACGGTGATCCGCGGCGACACCTGCGCCCAGGTGTGGCAGATGCCCACCAAGTATTACCTGGGCAGCAACCCGGCCATCGGGGACCTGGACGGGGACAAGAAGCCGGAGATCGTGGTGATGGACAGCAGCGATCGCATCGTGGTGCACGACAACACCGGCAAGATCATCGCCAAGGCCACGGACAAACCCAAGCGCACCTACAGCGAGAAGTCCGGCGGCCCGGCCATCGCCAATCTGGACGGCAAGGGCAATGCGGAGATCGTGTACGGCGGCCTGGCCCTCTCATATTCAGGCGGCAAGCTGACCACCCTGTTCAACCAGAAGGTGCACGGCGGGTACCGGGGGGTGTTCAGCGCCGTGGCGGACGTGGACTTGGACGGCAAGCCAGACATCATCTCGGGCAACCGGATCCTCAACGGGCAGACCGGCGCGGACAAGACCCCGCCGGCCATGGCCAAGCTCACGGGCGGCCACGTTGCCATCGCCCAGTTCGACAAGACCACGCCCGAGCCCGAGGTGGTGCTGGTGACCTCCCATGGAAGCAAGGTGGGCACCATCCGGATCGTGAACCCCAAGAGCGGCAAGACCATCTTCGGCCCTTACAACTTCGGCAAGGAGAACGGCGGCCCGCCCACCGTGGCCGACTTCGACGGGGACGGCGAGCCCGAGGTGGCCGCGGCGGGGTACGTGGGGTACGCGGTGTTCGACATGGAGTGCGCGGCCAAGCCCCTGCCAGCCTTCTGCCACAGCGCGGGAATGCGCTGGTTCAAAGTGACCCAGGACAAGTCCTCGGGCTGCACTGGCTCGTCGGTGTTCGACTTCAACGGCGACGGCAAGGCAGAGGTGGTGTACCGGGACGAGTGCTGGCTGCGCGTGTACGACGGCACCACCGGCAAGATCCGCTTCGCCACCGGCGTGTCCTCGGGCACCAAGATGGAGCTGCCCGTGGTGGCTGACGTGAACAACGACGGGCACGCCAACATCGTGGTGGCCTCCGATGACTACTACAGCTGCAGCACCGAGAAGGAGCTGGGGCTCAAGCACCCGGGCAAGACCAGGGGGATCATGGTGTTCCAGGACCCGCAGAACCGCTGGATGCCGTCGCGGAGCATCTGGAACCAGCACACCTACCACATCACCAACGTCAACGACGACGCCACTATCCCGGTGAAGGAGAAGGACAACTGGAAGAGCTGGAACAACTACCGGCAAAATACCCAGGGCATCCTCAAGACCGAGATCAAGGGCTCGGATCTCACGGGCAAGCAGCAGCTCGGCGTGGAGCCCGGCTCCGACTGCGTGAAGAACTGGGTGCTCAAGGCCGCCATCTGCAACCGGGGGGCCGCGCCCAGCGGGGCGGCGGTGAAGGGCACCTTCTACAAGGGCGACCCGCGCAAGGCCGGGGCCACGGCCCTGTGCACCGCGGCCACCAAGGGCAAGCTGGCGGTGGGCGCGTGCGAGGTGGTCAAGTGCAACTACGCGAACCCGGCCAAGGGCCCCATCGACCTCTGGTTCAAGGCCGACGACGACGGCAAGGGCGGCAACGGGGCCGAGGTGGAGTGCAAGGAGGACAACAACCTGCTGCACATGCCCGGCGCCACCTGCCCGGGCGGGGTGAACTAGG
>CAZCFB010000021.1:3487-51531 GCA_964497805.1 uncultured Kofleriaceae bacterium | reverse complement strand
AGAAAACGGCAGTGCCGTATTGACGGGTCACTTCATATCAGAAGCGGCGTCTCGCTGCTTGGCCGCGGGACCGTACGCATGCACCACGCGGCAAGATGCCGCGTCTACCGTCAGGACTCAACCGCCCTGCCGTCGCCTTGACAGTGCCATGATCATTGGAGACTGTGTGCATATGCAGCGTGCCATCACCAGCTGGATCATGGTCCTATTCGTTCTCTCGCTCACCCTCGGAACAGAGGCTGAGGCCCGCCCACGGAAGGCGGGCGTGGCCAAGGGGATGCCCAAGGCAACCTTCTTCCTGGACCCAGGCCCCAAGCCGCGGGCCCAGATCCGCGATGTGAAGACCATCCTGGAGGAGCTCATCGAGGTTCGGAAGGAGATCCGATACATCTCTCTGGAGGAGGTGTTGGAGAACAGCCGGGCAGCGCGGCGGGAGCTGAAGAAGGCCAACAAGGACGCTGTGAAGGGCAAGGACCAGCTGGCCAACCTCGAGGTCGAAGAGGGGGTCAAGACCATCAGCGAGGCTGTGCTCAAGCGGGAGGAGTATTTCCACCACTTCTACGACGACCAGGACGAGCTGGAGCGCCACGCGTGGCTGCTGGCCGACCTGGCGGTGGCCAACTACATGGCCGGCGACGAGGAGGCCACCCGCAAGAGCCTGCTCCAGGCATTTCTGCTCCACGGAAAGATGGTGTTCGACGAGAAGCGGTTCCCGCCCCAGATGAAGCAGCTCTTCGGCGAGAGCCAGTTCTACGCCGACGAGATGGGCACCGGGGACGTCTACATCGAAACCGCCCCCGCCGGCGCGGAGGTGCGGGTCAACGGCAAGCTTGTGGGCCAGAGCCCGGTGGTGGCCAAGGGCCTCGGGCCTGGGCAGAACCTGGTCACGGTGGCGCTGGTGGGTTACCGCACGCGCACGCAGCGGGTGCCAGTGCAGGGCGGCGGCGAGAACTCGCAGATCACCATGGACCTGGAGCCAATCAAGGGATCGCCCCTCACGGTCCTTCGGGAGTCCATCGCGGCGGCCAACAATGACCAGACCGCCCCCGGGCTGAAGAAGCTGGCCCGGCGATACAAGGTGCCTGTGATCCTGATGGCCGCGGTGGGCGGCACCGACGACATGGTCACCGTGAGCATGTTCGCCTATGACGGCCGGCGCAAAAAGCTGGTGGGCAAGGTGAGCGGGACGGTGTCAGCCCTCGACCCGGAGCCGGAGTGCCGGGAGCTGGTGAACACCCTGATCACCGCCCTGCGCACCGAGCCGACCAGGCGGCCAGTGGTGGTGGAGCCCAAGCAGGAGTCGATCTTCAAGCGATTCGTCGACTCGCGCTGGTTCTGGCCTACCATCGGCATCGTGGCAGGCGCCGCGGTGGTGGCAGGCACCACCGTGGGCATCTACTACGGAACACGAGAAACCGAAGAGAAAGACCACCGAAAGACGCTGATCCTGCTGCCGGCAGGGTCGCCGGGGGTTTCTTTTTAAACCGAATCTTGAGACTGAATAGCGAACCGGAGACACAACTCCCGAGACCTGAGGAGGTCAGAGCATGAAGGTAAATCTTAAGAGTGGATGGCTTATGGCTGCGGCCCTGCTCCTGCTGCCGATAATGGGCGCGGGGTGCGGAGACGAGAGCACCGGCGGGAGCGACACCCTCGGGGTGAACAACGTCACCCCCATGGGCTCCGTGGGCGGGTTGATTGTGGACGCCGTTACCCTCAAGGGGATCAAGGACGTCACGGTCTCTGTGCTGGCTGGTGGCAAGGTGTACGCGGCCACGGGCAAGACAGACACAGTGGGCTCGTTCGCCGTTGAGAAGGTGCCCACCGGCCCGGTCATCGTCCTCATCACGCCCACCGCCGCCAGCAACTACCTGTCCGTGACCCTCACGGGCAACATCGCCAACGCTGCCGGTGACTTCCCCCTGGCCAACGCCATCCTCACGGTTGGGCCCATCGGCCTGATCAAGAAGGCCACCTCCACGGACGCCTTCCGCGTGCAGATCCTCGGCCCGGACGGTGCGCCCAAGGGCAACATCACGGCCACCCTCAACGCCAGCGTACGGTACGTCGACTTCAACAACGGCGCCCCCCGCTCCAGGGGCGCCACCCTGGTTGAGGCCAAGACCGGGACCAGCGGCGTGGCCACCTTCACAGGCATGCCCAACTTCAGCTCCATCCTCTCCCTGGTGGGCAACGGGGTCAGCGATCTGGTGCGGGTCAAGGTGATGCCCTACAAAAACAGCAAGGGCGTCTTCGAGTTCCTGGGCAAGGAGGTCACCTACAACGTGACCCAGCTCAAGAAGCATGTGCCCACCATCATCCTGGACAACAAGGCCGCGCCTGGCACGTTGGCCATCGAGGCCGCCACCATCGCGGCCCTCATGGGCCAGAAGGGCACGCGCCAGCTCACCTCCACAAAGGGCCCCATGTACGTGGCCTTCAACTGGCCGCTTAACTCGACCCTCACCAAGGTGGATCTGTTCGACGAGTTCGGCAACCGGCCGGCCAAGCTGCCCAAGGTGGAGATCAACGGCAACCTGATGAAGATCAACTTCGAGGACCTCAAGGCAGGCGCCGAGTACAACATCACCATCAAGGCCTACGCCACGGTGGGCAAGAAGCTAATGAGCAAGTCCTTCGGCGCGCCCTTCTTCACGCCCCCCACCACTCCCGGGGCCAAGGTCACCGCCTCCCTCAAGCGCAAGTCCACGGACAACACCCACCCGGACTACCGCAAGATCATCGTCACCTTCAGCGAGCCCATCGGCACGGGCGTCAAGGGCCAGAGCCTGAGCGGCAGCAACGCCCCGGTCTTCTTTGGTTACGACCTCAACGGCAGCGGCACCACCGGTGACTCCGCCGGCGAGCGGGGCTACGCCAGCTCCAACACGAGCCTGACCAACAAGGAGAAGACCCCCCCTGGCAGCGCCGGGCTCTCGGGCTTCTCCACCAAGTGGGAGTTCTCACTACCCAACACCTCCCTCCAGTCCGCCGTCGCGGCGGGCACCCCGGTGGACTTCTCCTTCTCCAAGGTCAGCCTGAAGGTGGAGCGCGCCTCGGGCCAGCTGGTGGCTGACATCACCGGCCTGTCGGTCCCCACCCAGTAGCGGCTTTTCCTACTTCTACCCCCCCTCCCCTGCCGGCGTTGACGCCGGCTCCACCGGCAATACCTTCAACGGCGGCGCGGCCTCCGGCGCCTTGGGCTTCACTTTCTTGGGCTCCACCTTCTTGGGTGGGGGCCCGGGCGGGCGGCGCATGGGCCACGCAGCCGGGGGCGGCCCGGTGAGCTTCCTCGGCCTGTCCAGCTTCTCGTAAAGGTAGAAGTAGCGGAGGCGGTGCCACATGGCCACGTCCGTCTCCACGTACCGCTCGTGGAAGCCAGCCATGTGCCAGATGTATCCCTCCACCCGATGGGTGAGCCAGAAGGGGCGGCGCAGGGTGCTGGCGAAGATAATCCAGCGGGGGTTGTGGTTCATGATGTACTGCGGATTCCATCCCTTCAGCGCGATCCTGCGGTCGTTGAGGGAACGCTCATGGGTATCGAGCACCTTGAGCATCGGCCCGGCGAAGAAGGGCACCATGCCCGCGTCGCGTGTGGCCAGCCAGTCCCCCTCCACGGCCTTCTTGCGCAACCTCAGCCCCATGGCCCTGGCCTCGTTGTTGTCCCTGGCGTAGTGGAGGCGCGCCAGGTCCACGGTGCCCGGTTGGGCCTGCCAGGCAGCCCAGAGCAGGGCCGCGGTCAGCCCCAGGGCTGGCACGGCGGCCAGCCACCTCCAGATGGGCCCACGCCCGCCCTCGTCGGTCACAGGGATGTACCTGCCCAGGCCGGCGGCCACCACCGCGGTGAGGGCGGCGGCCGTGAGGTAGAGCCGGTGCCCCGGCATCCAGAAGTTGTTGTGCACGCTGAGGGAGATGGCCGCTGAGACCCCGGCCAGCAGAAGGGGGAGCTGCAGGCGAAGCTCTCGCCGCAGGAGGAACACCACCAGGGCCCCGGCGATGAGGGCCAGGAAGAAGACGTAGCTATTGCCCAGCACCTTGAGGTTGCTGGCGAGCACCCGCTCCAGCGGGGCGCGCTTGGCCAGGTAGGTGTTGGGGTAGATGGAGCCGTAGTAGGCCACCCGCCAGGCCAGGAACGGGCCCGCCACCGCCAGGACACCGGCCCCGTACTTGAGCCCCTGAAGGACAGTGTGGCGCACCCCGCGGCGGCCCAGCAGGCAGGCGAGCAGGAGCCACCCTCCCGTGACCGCCCCCAGCACCAGCCCCTCGGGGCGGATCATATAAGCGAGCCCCCAAACCGCGCCGGCGATCCAGGGCCGGCGTGCCCCGGGCAGGTCCAGGGAGAGGGCGGTGGCCAGGAGGATCACAGCGGCCGCCGCGGCGGTCTCCAGCCCTGCCACGGAGTTGACTGCCCAGTAAGGCGAAGCCGCCAGGGCCAGGCCGGCGAGGGCGGCGCTGGCCGCGCACCCACGGTGCAGGCGGCGGGAGAGCAGGAAGATGGCCGCGATGCCGGCGGCCCCGCTGAGCAGCCCCACAAAGCGGATGGCCACCACGATGTTGAGCCCCATCTTCATGAACAGGGCGCCCAGGGCCATCCAGAGGAAGTTGGTGTACCCCTCCACCGCGGGTTCGCCGCAGTTATAGCGCGGACCGCAACCGTGGGCCCAGTTCTGGGAGTAGCGGAAGGAGATGTAGGCGTCGTCGGCGGTGACCCCGAAGAAGGGCCGCACCACGGACAGGTAGAGGGCCACCAGGGCCAGGAGCAGCAGGATGTCGCGGAGCGCGAACCGGGGCAGGCTGGGAATCAACTCAGTACCTCACCGTTGCCAGGAGCTTGGGCGTGAGTTTTACCGAGTCGCCACAAACCTTCAAGGTCGTGTTTGGCGCGCGGCTGCAGTGGGTGTAGCTGCCGGTGAGGTCCAGGTCCAAAAAGAGCTTGTCCGAGTGGACCCAGATGAAGCCGAGGGTGAGGGCCGCGCCCTGCCCTTCGCTGGAGCCGTCAGCCAGGCAGTCGTCCTCCGCCTTGCACTCCCGGTTGTCGATGCGTGACGAGACGCCCTGGCCCCAGGTGAAGGTGCCGCTCAGCCGGGCGTAAGGGCGCACGCTCCAGCGGCCATCGGAATCCTCGAAGCGCCGCCTCACCTCCACGCTGGGGGTGAGGGTTTGGCTGTTGTGTGAGAGGCGCTCCAGGTCGCCCTTCTTACCCCACCGGTCCTCGACGGTACGGATGTGCGGCTGGTCCCGCACGGTGTTGTAGTTGAAGGTGAGCTTGGCCAGGTGCCACCAGACCGTGGACCAGCGGCGCCGCCACTCCAGGGCGGTAGAGTAGCTGGTGGTGATGAAGTCCAGCTCCGGGGAGAGGCCGTCGTACTTCTCGGGCAGGATCCAGTCGCGCACCATGTCGAAGCGCAGGGTGATGGGCGAGGGGTAGATCGGGCGCCAGGTGACAAAGGTGCGCACCTCCTGGCGGGACTGCCGCCGGGTATCGTCCTGACCGGAGGAGACCTCGCGGAAGTCCCCGAACAGCTCCATCTGCACCTTGCCCGGCGTGTCCCAGGAGAGGGTGCCATACACGCGGTGCGTCCTCCTCTCCTTGGTGGTTACCAGGCAGGCGTCGGTGAGGGCGCAGTCCGGATCCGCGCAGTCGCTCAGGCCGTCCAGGTCCTCGTCGCCGGCCACGTCGCACTGCTCCTTGCCCGTGGCGGAGGTCGTCGAGCCGCGCCTGGGTTTGCCCTGGGAGGCGCCCTGCTCGGAGTAGGTGTACGCCACGTTGACCTTGAATCGGGACAGCGCGGAGAGCCACTCGCCGGGGAAGAGGTCCAGGATCCCGGAGATCAGGCTGTCCGCCACCTGGCCGCGCTCCTGCACCACCGCGGCGCTGGCCAGGGTGCCCTGGTTGGCATACGGGTCCACGAATGGCATGGCGTCCTTGAACCAGAGCGTGGTCTCCATCCGGGCGGCCAGGCCGGGCACCCAGCTTGAGCTGGCGCCGCCGTCCAGGCGCCAGTAGGTCAGCCGGTCCACCGGGTCACCGCCGGTGTCCAGGGTCCCGAGCAGGCCGTGGTAGGTGAGCTTGGCGTAGCCGCTCTCGGTGAGGGTGGGGGCCAGGCGCGCCTCCACCACCGCGTGGTGCATGCCCTCGGTGCGGTCCTTCTCGGTGACCCCTGTCTTGCGGAACTCGTCCACCGCGCCGTGGCCGTACTCGTACAGGCCGCGCAGGTAGATCTTCTTGAACTCCAGCTTGCTGAGCAGGCCCTGGGCCAGGTCCGCCTCCACCGAGCCGCCCACCCGGAGTTGGTCCTGCTCGCTCAGGGCGTCGTCCCGGCGGATATAGCCGCCAAAGATGGAGGCCCTGGGGATCCCCTTGCGGGCCAGAGAGAGGCGCCCGGTGGCCACGTCCCGGATCCCCAGGCGGGCGCGATCCGCCGGCGCGTCGGAGTAGTCGCTCCCCAGGGAGGTCTGCTGGCGCTGGTAGGCCAGGTCAAGGGGGAGCCACTCCAGGGGCTGGACCGTGCCCCGCACGCTCACCTCGTGGTCAAGCTGGCTCTCCCCCACGCGGTCGCACGCCCCGTCCTTGGCGCGGCAGAACTCGGTCTGGCGGGAGGTGCCGATTCCCGAGTAGCCGCTGGAGTAGACGCGGCCGTCCACCGAAAGCTCCAGCCATGGCGCGGTTAGCAGGGCGTCGGCCCGGATTGCCTGGCCACGGAACGAGCCGCTGCTGTCACGCTCGGCGCTGGAGGTGGCGGCCTGGATCCTCGTGGTGAGGGCCACATCGCCCGTGATCTTGGCCACATGGGCGGCGTGCATTGAGAGGATGTTGCGCTGGATCCGGCTGGCCTCGGGCAGGTCGCTGTTCACCATGGCCTGGCTGCCGATGAGGTTGGCCCCCACAGAGGTGCTCTCCCCCAGCCGCACCAGGACGCCGGTGGCGAGCACCAGGTCGCGCAGGTCGTCGGCCGAGGTGCCGCCCGCGGCCTCGCCCTTGCGCCAGAGCCAGGTGGTGATGGCGGTGATGCCCTGCTCCATGTTGGGATCGTCCAGGGTTATCTCGATGAAGTAGGTGCCGGAGATCATCTTGACCATCACGCTGGCGCTCTGCTTCTCCAGGTAAGCGGTGCCGTCGGCGCCGATGGGCAGCGGCTTGGCGTCCCCGGCCAGGCGGGCCAGCAGGATCGACCTGGCGTTCTCCTCGCTGCCCATGTCATGGATGCGCAGGGTGGCGCCGGCCGAGCCCCAGGTGAAGTCCTGGGACAGGGTCTGCACCCAGCCCCGGTTGATGTACTGCTCGGCGCCGCCGTCGATCTCGTCGAACAGGCCCTGCTCATCCTTGGCCCAGCGGGAGGCGCCCGAGCGCTTGAGCTGGCCGATCTCCAGGTCCTTGGGCACCTGGTCTGTCACCGTGACCACGCCCACGTTCTTGCGCGGGATCTGCTCGTACTCGAAGTCCACCTCCAGCACCACCATGGGGTGCACCCGGTCGGTGTTGGTGATCCAGAGCACGCCCGAGGAGTGGTCCACGAAGTAGTCCACGTTGCGCTCCAGCTCGTAGCCGTCCAGGGTGGCCCGCACCGAGGAGGGGATAACGAACTGGCGGTCCAGCTCGAAGCTCATGGTCTCCAGATCTTTGACCGAGGGGCGGCTGATGACCTTACGCGCCGGTGTGCCGCGCCGCAGACCCGCCGTGGCTGACAGCTCCACCTGGGCGCCCTTCTTCTTCTCCTCCGGCACCAGGTCCAGCACCACCCTGCCCCCCTCCACCTCGGTGCGCTCGGTGAGCGTTCCCCCCCTGGGGGCCACGCGGACCTCGTCGGAGAGCAACACCTCCCGCAGGGTGTCCCCGCGGCCGCCCAGGTAGCGCAGCTGCACATCGTACTGCTGGAAGGAGGTGAGCGCGCCGATCCTCGCGTCGCGCTGGACGCCATCGTCATCACCGGTGATGCCCTTGCCCTCGGGATCCAGGGCCGCGTAGATGTCGCCCCAGTCCAGCAGAGCCGATACGTCCAGGCTGCTGCCCCCGGCCCAGCTGGTGCCGGCGCCCAGGCGGATCTTGTTCATCTTCCAGATCCCCTCGCGGCTGTGCTCCCAGCCCTCTTTGCCCTCTTTCCAGCCCAGGTCCAGGTTGAACTCGGTGTCCAACTCGGCGCTGAAGGTAACCGGGCTGCCCTCCTTCTCGCCGGAGCCAGCGCCCGGGGCCGCCCCGCCCTCCGCCTCTGTCCCGGCAGGATCCTCCCCTCCCTCCCCTGGCTGATCCACTGCCGGGGACTCCTCGCCAGCCAGCAGGCCGCTGCGGTCGATCCACTCGTCCTTCTTGAAGGCGTAGGTGTCCAGCTCGCCCCCCGTGTGGAAGATCAACAGATCCGAGCCAGAGAAGGTGATCCTGTCCAGGTCATCGCTGGATGCCCCGTCCTCCAGGCGGTAGTACTCCCAGGTCTTGCGGGTGGGCTCAAAGCGGGCCAGGCCGTTGTCCGTGGCGAACCAGACGAAGCCGCCCGCGCTGGCCACGCCCCGCACCGCGGCGCCCTGCAGGCCCTTGAGGTGCAGAAATGGGCTCAGCGCGTCTGCCAGGCTGTCGTACAGGATCACCCCGGCGTTGGTGACCAGGTAGGTGATCTTGGCTGCCCGGGCCAGGGAGATGATCTTCGCGCCCGGCAATCCCTGGGCCTTGCCAAAGGCGGCGAAGGTGCGGCGCTGCAGGTTCATGCGGCTCAGGCCCCCCCCGGAGGTGATCCAGAGGTCGGCCCCCACGACCTCCAGCTCCCGCACTGCGCCCGGGGCCATGCCGTCCCGCTCGGTATACACCTTCACCGTGCCCCGGGCTGTATCCAGAACCGCCAGGCCCGCGTCGGTGGCGGCGAACACGGTGCGTCCACGGAAGAGCACATCGTTGACCCGCTCCGAGGGCAGCCCCCTGGCCTTGCCGTGGCGCGTCCAGCGGTTCTGGCGGATATCGAGGTTCGCAAGGCCGCCGCCCAGGGTTGATACCCACAGCTGGTCTGGATCGCTGGTGTCCATGGACACGCCGGTGACATGGGCCACGGACAGGTCTGGCGTGGTGAAGGTTTCCCAGCGCCGGGTCCCCTTGTCCAGGCGGGAGAGGCCAGCCGGTGTGGCCACCCACACCGAGCGGGTGGAGAGCTCGATGTCGTTGATCCGGTCCGCGGCCAGCCCCCTGCTCTTGCCGTACCGGGTCCAGAGCTCGCCAACCCCATGGAGCAGCCCCTCTGGCCCACCCACCCAGGTGCCCGAGGCGTCGCTGCGCGTGATGGGGTATCGCCGCGCCTCAGCCTCCAGGGGGAGGCTGACCAGGAAGAGGAACAGGATATGAGCTGAGAGCCGCCGCAAGGTGCTGATATGCTACCTCAACTCCCGTTCTGATTAGACCTTCTTCTTGATGATCCGGATCTTCGAAAGGTCAGCCACGCCCAGCCCCAGCTTTTCAGCCATCACAATGTGCGACACCTGGGCGGGCTTGAGTTTTTGCTTGCCCCACCGCGTGAGCCCCAGGGCCACTGCGTCCGCGGCCACGGGATCCGTGCTCACCACCAGGGTGTTCAGCTTCTCCACCTTTCCCGGTCCCTGGGGGCCGCCGGAGGTCATGACGCTCATGGCGTCGATGACCGTGAGCCCCGGCGGTATCAGCGAGGCCAGGTCCGCGATCCCCTGGTGCAGGTTGATCATGCCGTGGAAGTAGCCCCGGTCCCAGATCAGGCCCATCAGGTTCTTCAGGCCGAAGCTCACCCGGGTGGCGCCGTGGTGTTTTGCCACCGGCACGTTGATCAGGAACAGGTCGTCCCCGGTGCAGACCCTGGCCAGCTCTGTGGCCTTGAGCTGCTTGCCCCGCGGCACCCGCCGCTTGACGTAGTCCTTCTTGTTGTGGAGCGACACGATCTCCACGCCCTTGACCTTGCCCAGGGCCGCGCCCACGCCGCACGCCTTGATGCTCTTGCCCGCCTCGCCCATGGTGTGGTCCACGGCCAGGATCTTCTTGGCCCCGGCCTGTTGGCTCAGCAGGGCCACGGCGTGGGCCACCGCGGGCGAGGTGTTGTTGGCCCAGGCAGGCGGGTTGGTCCAGGCCATGTTCGGCTTGATCACCACGCGCTTGCCCTTGACCATGCCCCCGAGGCCCCGGAACACCTTGAGCGCCGCGCGCAGCATCTTGGCCGGGTCGGTGCCGCGGACCACCACAACGCGGGTCTTCTTCTTCTTCTTGGCCGCCTCGGCCGGATCGATGATGCCCACAGTGCCGGCGCTGGCCACAAGCGCACCGGAGCCGGTCTTGATCAGGAAGTCTCGTCTGTCGGTCTTGCTCATCTGGTTCTCCGTCTAGGCCGGGCCCACCCCCAGGGCCGCGGCGTTGTCGATGTGCTTGGTCGGTGATGGGTTTGGTGACTTGCGCTCAGCCACGGGCTCCAGTCCCAGGGCTGCCCGCCGTGTATTGATGATCTTCAGCCCCGCCCTGTCCAGGGCCACCGGGTCCCGGCTCACCAGGATCCCCGCGTGACGGAATGCGTGGCGGGCCTCGGCCGGCCCCGGCCCCCCGTGGCACACCCCCACCAGCGCGTCCAGCACGGCCAGCCGCGTCCGCCCCTTCACCGGAGCACACGCCGCCAGCTGGGAGATGCCGGGCTCACACCCGGAGCCCTGCTCCACCTTGCCGTGCAGCATCTGGGCGCTATGGATCAACCCGAAGTTGTTCTTCAGCGAGAGGGTGACCCCGGCCATGGAGTGGTCCTTGAGCGCGGCCACGTTGATCAGGTGGTCCGAGGCGTCCAGCAGCGGCGAGAGGCTCACCGTGTTCCCGGCGATGAGCTCCTTTCGGACCTTGCCCTCCCCGCCGGCCTTGTCGCTGCCCAGACAACGGAAGCCCCCCTTGCCCACGGGATCCAGGGTGTAGCCCCGGCCCGTGAGGCCGAAGGAGTCCCTGTCCCAGACCGTGACGTTTCCTGCGGCCGCGCCTGCGCCCACCAGCCCGCTGGCAACGGCGGCGGCCAGCTCGGGGTGGGTGAAGGCCTGGCTCTTGATGGTGTTCACCTTGACGCCGATCTTCTTGCCCCCCGCTGCCAGGTCCCCCCATGAGATGCCGGAGATCTTTGCCATGGCCGCAGCCAGCATTGCCTCCACCGCCGCCCCATCCACCTTGCCCGCGCTGTCCACAGCCCGAGCCCACCGCACCTCCACAACAGCCGAGGCGCCCGAGCCATGGCGCACAAGCGACATCTTCGCTGGCGGCTCACCGTCGGGGAGGTTCGTGACCTGCTCCCGGCTAGCGCAGCCGCCAAGCAACGCAGCCGCGCCGATACCCGCGCAAAATGACCGCCTCTTCATGTTGTGTGGACGATGGATGCGTCGAAGCTCTTCATTCACGACGCCAATATCATAGCAGGACTACGGGGAGTGTCAGAGGCCGAGGACTGTCAACTGTCGACTGTCAACTGTCGACTCACTTCTTCGTCACATACGCAATAATCTGCTTCTTCGCCTCAAACTGCTGCTTGGCCACCACCGCCTCGTCCCAGGTCTTGTACGCGCCCATGCGCACCCTGAACCAGATCCCCTTGCCCGGGATGGTGGAGGTCTGCATGTACGGCTTGTAGCCTGCATCCTTGAGGGTGGTGATGAACTGGGCGGCCTCATTCTTGTCCTGAAATGCGCTCAACTGGAGGGTGTAGTCTCCGCCGCCGGCAGGCTTGGGAGTCTCCTTGACCTTGGTCACGGGCGCTGCCGCTGGTACAGGCGCGGGGGCTGGCGTGGGCTTGACCGCGGGCGCGGGCTTGGCCGCGGGTGCGGGCGCGGGCTTGCTCACCACCTGCCCCACTGGCGCTGGCAGGGCGCCGACCTTGAGCGCAGCCGGAGAGTCAGGGGCGCCCTCCTTGGCGCCGCCGGCCTCCTCCTTCTTCGGCTCCGCCTTGGCGGGCGCCTTCTTGGCCGGCAACGGCTCGGGGAGCTGATCCCCGGTGAGCGCCTCATGGAAGGTGAGCGGATCATCCTCCTCCTCCTCCCCGGCGCTCATCTTGTCCAGCAGGGCCAGGGTATCGCTTGGAGGCGGAGCCAGGGTACGCGTGCCGGAGCGTTTTCCCACAACGAAGCCCAGGGAAAAGACCAGCGCCAGGATTACGGAGCTCGCCAAAAAGATTAGAAAGATCTGGCGGTTATCCAGCATGAGCTGGATCCTCTCGCGGAATTTGTCCTCGTCCTGCATGCCCGTCACTCTGTTCCTTGCCGCTTGCGCCCAGTTAATACGCTCCAACCATATCCAATCTATTGGGGCATGTAGGGCGGGGCAAGTTTAGCAGGTAGACGCGGCATCTAGCCGCGTAGCTGGGGGCTACTTGACGGCGAAATTGTCCAGCAACACGGTGTTGCGCGTGAGGCGCAGGACCTGTCCGTTGGTGCCGGTGCTGCCGGGCCTGTCCCCCATGTCCACCAGGTAGAGGTACCCGTCAGGGGCGGACACCAGGTGCACGGGCAAGGAGATGGCGCTGGTGCTGCCGCTGCGCAGGGGGAAGAAGCCGCTGCCCAGGGCCAGGCGCATGGTCATGTTCCGGGTCGGCATGGGCGGCACAACAGAGCCGCTCACCCCCGCGTCCGGTTTCGTGCTGCTCTGCTTGGCCAGGTGGCTGACCCCCATGCTGAACCAGATCTCCGGGTTGGCGAACCGCAGCACCGTGGTCGGCGGGCTGTCAGAGGCCGTGGAGTAGGTGGTGTCGCTCAGGACATCGTCCACGCCCTGGTAGCCCTCCCCCGTGCGCACCTCATAGCAGGCGTTGGGGGACGGCGTGCTCGGGTGCTTGACGTCGCCTGGCTTGCACTCCTGGCCCACCGCCGCCGGGAACACCGGCTGGCCGATGTAGAGCCTGTTGTTGAACAGGGGGCTCTTCACGGTGTCTGGCGGGTCCTCGCACAGGCCGGTGGTCTTGTTCGCCACCTGCCGCTTGAAGCCCCCGATGGTGAAGCTCCTGCCCGCCCGGATGTCGTAGCGCATGAGCTGGTTGAAGCAGGGCATCACCCGGGCGCATACCTTCGCCCCGCCCTTCCCCACCGGCTGGCAGGTCATCCCCTTGGGCAGGCAACGCGCCACCACCGAGGTGATGGGCGACTTGCGGCACTCCAACAGAGAGGTGGCGCCGCCGCAGTCGGAGTTGCTGCCGCACGAGGCGTTGAGCTTGGCCGGCTTGGGCGACATCTGGTTGGGATCGCACTGGGCGTCGGTGGTGCAGGTTCCCGCCAGCGTCTCGATGGGCCGGGGCACCGGGGTGCACTTCTCCGAGGAGTTATCCAGTGGCTTGACGCAGCGGTGCTTGGAGTTGCAGTCGTCGCTGCGCATGGCGGGGTCGTTGACCTTGGGCCTGCACCCGCTGCGGAAGCAGTCGCCCTGCTTTAGCCCGGTTGCAGACTGCGCCTTGAGCGCGCAGAGGTACTCGTCCGGGCAGTCAGCGTTGCTCTTGCAGTTGCTCGCCTTGGTGTCCCACAGACGGGCAGGCAGCTCGGGCAGCATCTCCAGCTTCAGCTGGTTGTCCTTGGCCTCCTTGATGACGAATTCACGGTTGGCGCTGAAGAAGGGCAAGCACTGGGTGTACAGATCGTCCTCCCTCCCCTTCTCCAGGCAGAGCCCGTACTCGGACGGGTTGCCGATGGCCTTGATGCACTCCTGCCCCAGGCCGCAGTCTCCGTCGCTCTTGCACCCCACGAGGATGAGCAGGTCGCCGTGGCGCTCTGGCCGGCCCTTGCTCAGCTTGCGCGCCTCCACCCCGGCGTGGCAGTACTTCGCCCCCTTGTCGCGGAAGATCAGCTCCCCCTTCTCCAGAGAGAGGCTCCCGGACCAGCGCGCCACCAGCCGTTCTTCGTAGGTCATGAGCCAGTCGCTGGTGGTCGCCTCGCCAGGCGCCCGCAGGAGCAAGCCTTGACCGGGCACCGTGGTGGTGCTGCCCCCGGAGGTGACCTTGTTGACCAGAACCGGCACGCCGCCGGAGGAGGCCCCGGAGACCGAGGTTATGCTGGCGTCCGGTGTCTCACGGATGCCGCCCAGGTACAGGTTGCGCCGCCGGTGGGGCAAGCGCAGCCGCGGGACCTCGGTGCTGGCCTTCTTCACCACGGTCCAGTCCTCCACGTCGATGACGTAGACCAGCCCGTCGGACACCGAGATCATGGCGTAGATGCCCTGCAGGGGCGTGGTGTGGGCCCGCGTATCCTGCATCACGGCGTCTGTCTTCCACATGGGGTTATTCACGAACTCGATGTCCAGGGGGACGCGGTCGCCGAAGGGGAGCCCCGGCCCGCTGGCCGTGACCTTGCGCAGCTTTCGCGTGGCGTCGCTCACCACGAAGCAGCCCGCCTTGTCCAGGTCCACCTTCTTCTCGGTGACCAGGGTCAGGTCGATCTGGGTGTCGCACTCACGGGGCTGGGTCTTGGCCAGGGAGATCACCCGCACCGTGCGGTCGCTGGCGATGGTGTAGAGGTAGCGCCCGGTCTTGGGGTTGAGGGGCTCCGGGCTCAGCTTGAGCCGCGTGGTGCTGGGCCCGCCCTCCAGCACGACCTTCTGCGCGGTGAGCTGGAACTTGCCCGCCTTGAGGTCGATGGCCCAGACGAAGCCCGCCCCCGCCGAGGAGACATAGATGCGGGAGTCGGTGGTGGACAGGGTCTGCAGGGCCATGCCGTGGGGCAGCACGCCCTTGTGTGAGACGTTCAGATCAGACGGGCCGGCGTCGTTGGGTGGGTTCACATCGCGCGTGCCCATGTCCACCAGCTTGTTGTCCCCGGACAAGACGCACTCGGCGGCGCAGCCCGGCTCATCGTTGCGTGAGACGGTGCCGTTGGCGTGCAGCACCAGCCCCTGGAGCATCTTCCCGGTGGTCAGGTCAACCTCGGCCAGCAGGTTGCAGGAGGGGAAGGTCACGTAGGCGCGTAGGCCCGGCTGGGCCACGCAGGAGTCGGTGTCCTTGGCCTTGGGCTTGTCGGTGGAGGGCACGAGCATGACCGCCTGTGGGCGGGCCCGCAGTGGGCGCCCGCTGGGCGTTGTGATCTTCAGCCGGGACACCAGCGAACCGGAGGGCTGCTTGCGGATGGAGGCGGCCACGTCCATCACCGCCGGCACATCGATGAGGGCCAGGTCGCACGAACCGGAGTTGGCGGTGACCACGGTGCAGCCGTTCTTCGACGCCACCAGGTCGGTGGGCCGGATCCCCACGGGGATGAACCCGTACCCCGGGCTCCCCTTGTCCAGGTCGACCAGCAGATCGATGGAGCTGGTGGCGCCCGGGCGGAACACGGCGACCTCACCCTTGGCCGTATTGGCCACGAACCCGTAGAGGGTCCCCTTGACGCCCTTCACGGTGCCCGCGTCGGAGGTGCAGCGGGAGGCGCTCAGCCCGGTTGCCGCGCCGCCGTCTCCTCCGCGGCCGGCGCACACCAGGGCCAGCGGGCCAGGCCTGTTCAGGTTTCGGGTTGTGGTCAGGACCTGGTCCTCCTCACACGCGGCGGCGCCGAGGAGGAGCAGGAGGATGAGTGGGTAAGTCGTTCTCATGATATTGGGCATCGCGTGATCACTGCCGGACGAGCTGAGTCACCAGCCCGATACGCAGCACCATGCGCAGGTAAGTCGAATGGCTCGGGTCCAGATCGATGATCCCGATCGTGTTCTCCAGGAAGTTGGTCACGTAGGCGCGGCGGTGCGTCCAGTCCAGCTCGAGACCGTACGGCCCGCGGCCGGTGGTGATCTCCCCCACCACCTGGTTCAGCGTGGTGTCCACAACGTAGATCTGGTTGCTCGCGAAGCAGACGACGTAGGCCAGCAGCGCCTTGGGATCGCTCGCCCGGGTGGGGTCCTGCCAGACCTTGACCAGCGACGGCTCCGGGCAGACCTCAACCGGCTTGATGGCCTTCCCCTTGGGCATGCCGTTCTCCATGGTCATGTCCAGGGTGATCAGGGTGGGCGGCCGCCGGTCCACCACGAAGAGGCGGTCGCCGCCTGGCGCGAAGGCGATGCCCCGCACATCGTTGGCCGGCGAGATGACCCGGAGCACCATGCGGCTGCTGTCGATGACCCGGTAGTTGGAGACCAGGAAGGAAGCGAGCACGCTGTCCACCCGGCTGCTCATGTACACCTCGCTGGCCATGTCTCCAGGGATCCTGGGGGCCAGGGAGAAGCCGCCCCTGATGGAGCTCGTGCTGGTGAAGAAGCCGCTGCGGGAGTCCCGGAAGCGCACCTGGTCCCCCTTGCGGGTGAAGAGGGAGGCGTCCCCGCCGGAGAGGTGAGCCGTGTAGATGTAGTCCTCGCCTGGCGCCGGCACGCAGCAGTCGGTGTCCCGGGAGTCCTTGGGGTCGCAGGTGGCCAGGGCCTTGCCCGCGCTGTCCTTGCACTCGCACGACACCTTGGAGATACCGTCCTTGCAGGTGCGGCGTTTGCCCTCGGCGTCCACATGCACGGCCACCAGCTCGTTGAGGTAGATGCCGAAGGGCTCGCTTGGCAGGTACCGCTTCACATCATCGGAGTACTTCACGAGGTGGTCGGTGTCGCAGTCCCACTGGCCGCAGTGGCTCTTGGTGTCCGTGCGGCTGCAGCCGTCTTCCTGATTGTAGTTGCAGCGCAGATCCACCTGGCCGTTGTCCAGCTTGACGATGTCGGAGTGGAGCAAGTAGTTGCCCCCGCGGACCGGGGCGTAGAGCCGCTTGCCGTCACTGCTCACCCGCACCTCACCCGGGAAGTCCCCGATGCGCAGGGTGGCCCCCTTGATGATGAACTTGTCGGCCGGGCACTCCCAGCTGGTGGTGTCCACCCGGTTCACCTTGCACCCGAGGCCCGCTGCTGCCACCGCCTTGCGGTCGCTCAGGTCCGCGGGCAGCTTGCGCAGATCCAGGGCCGTCACCGTACCGCCGTTGTACATCAGGTCGGAGTTGGAGTTGGTGACGTACAGCATGTCCAGCTTGCCGCCGGTGTCGCCTGGCATAACCGCAGGGGCGACCCCGGTTGGGAAGTAGAACGCGTCCTTGGAGGGATCGATCCCCGGGTTATCGGTGGCGCAGCCGCCGAGCGCAGTCAGGAGTAGTAGTGGTAGTAGGGTACGCATCGCCGGGACAACCTACCCGACTAGGCAGTGTGATTCAAGCGGGATATCGAGGGGATTGCGGGCGTTGGGTTGCAGCGTTGCGCTGTCAACCCGAACGCACGCTAGCATGCTGGCGCCCGACGGGCGCCCATCATGCTACTTCTTGTCCTTCAGAGCGGCGTGGGCAGCAGCCAGGCGCGCGATGGGCACGCGGAAGGGGGAGCAGCTCACGTAGTCCATGCCGGAGCGGTGGCAGAACTCCACCGAAGTGGGCTCGCCGCCATGCTCGCCGCAGATGCCGATCTTGAGCTTCGGCTTGGTGGCGCGGCCGCGCTCGATGCCCATCTCCACCAGCTGACCCACGCCCTCCTGGTCCAGCACCTCGAACGGGTCGCACGGGATGATGCCGTTCTCCTGGTAGTAAGGCACGAACCCGCCGATGTCGTCACGGCTGAAGCCGAAGGTCATCTGGGTCAGGTCGTTGGTGCCGAAGCTGAAGAACTCGGCGGTGCCGGCGATCATGTCCGCGGTGAGGCAAGCGCGCGGGATCTCGATCATGGTGCCGAACATGTAGTCGATCTTGTCCAGGCCGTGGGACTCGCAGACCTCCTTGTACGCCTTCTCCACCAGCACCTTCTGGTTGTCCAGCTCGGTGACCTGGCCCAGCACCGGGATCATGATCTCGGGCAGCGGGTTCTTGCCGGCCTTGATCAGCTCGGCCGAGGCCTCGAAGATGGCGCGGAACTGCATGTCGCTCAGCTCGGGCCAGGTGATGCCCAGGCGCACGCCGCGGTGCCCCATCATGGGGTTGACCTCGTGCAGGTCGTTGGCGCGCTTGTTGATGGCCTCCAGGGTGATGCCCAGGGCGTCGGCCAGCTTCTGGCGGTCAGCCTCATTGACGGGCACGAACTCGTGCAGCGGGGGATCCAGCGCGCGGATGGTCACGGGCAGGCCGTCCATCACCTCGAGGGTGCCCTTCATGGCCTTCTTGACGAAGGGGAACAGCTCCTCCACTGCGGCCTGGCGGGTCTTGTCGGTGGTGGCCATGATCATCTTGCGCAGCACGAACAGAGGCTCGTCGCTGCCCTCGCCGTAGAACATGTGCTCGGTGCGGAACAGGCCGATCCCCTCGGCGCCGAACTCGATGGCCTTGGCCGCGTCCTCCGGGCTCTCGGCGTTGGTGCGCACCTTCATGGTGCGGCGGGCGTCGGCCATCTTCATGAACTCCACGAAGCGCGGGTTCTCGGTGGCGTCCTGCATGGCCAGCTCGCCGTCGTAGACCAGGCCGGCGGTGCCGTTGAGGGTGAAGACGTCGCCCTCGTTAAAAACCTTGTCGCCCACGGTGACCTTGCGGCCCGGGATGTCAACATCCAGGGCGCCGGCGCCGACGATGCAGCACTTGCCCCAACCACGGGCCACTAGGGCCGCGTGGGAGGTCATGCCGCCCCGGGCGGTGAGGATGCCCACTGCAGCGCGCATACCCTCAACGTCCTCAGGGTTGGTCTCCTCGCGGAGCAGGATGACCTGCTTGCCCTGCTTGACCCACGCCACCGCGTCCTCGGCGGTGAAGACGATCTGGCCGAAGGCGCCGCCGGGGCCGGCGGGCAGGCCCTTGGCGATGGCCGTGGCCGCGGCCTCGGCGTTGGGGTCCACCAGCGGGTGCAGCAGCTCGTCCAGCTTGTTGGGGTCCAGGCGCAGCACGCAGGTGTCCTCGTTGATCATCTTGCTGTCCAGCATGTCCATGGCCATGTTCAGGGCCGCGGTGCCGGTGCGCTTGCCGGTACGGGTCTGCAGCATCCAGAGCCGCCCGTCCTGGATGGTGAACTCGATGTCCTGCATGTCGCGAAAGTGGTCCTCGAGGTGGTCGCGGATGCCGTGCAGCTCCTTGTACACGTCCGGGTTGAGGGCCTCCAGGGACGGCAGGTGCTCGTTCTGCTCGTTCTTGGTGGCCTCGTTGAGCGGGTTCGGGGTGCGGATGCCCGCGACCACGTCCTCGCCCTGGGCGTTGGGCAGCCACTCACCGTAGAACTTGTTGTCGCCGGTGGCGGGGTTACGGGTGAACGCCACGCCCGTGGCCGAGGTGTCGCCCATGTTGCCGAACACCATGGCCTGCACGTTGACGGCGGTGCCCCACTCGTCGGGGATGTTCTCGATGCGGCGGTAGGAGACCGCGCGCTTGCCGTTCCAGGAGGAGAAGACGGCGCCGATGCCGCCCCAGAGCTGCTCCTTGGGGTCGTCCGGGAACTCCTGGCCCAGGACCTCCTTGACCTTGACCTTGAACTTCTCAACCAGGACCTTCAGGTCCTCGGCGGTGAGGTCAGCGTCAGAGGCGTAGCCCTTCTCATGCTTGACCGCCTCGAGCATGCGGTCCAGCTGCTGGCGGATGCTGTTGTCCTCCTCGACCTCGGCGTCGGTGGCCTTCTCCATGACCACGTCGGAGTACATCATGATCAGGCGGCGGTACGCGTCGTACACGAAGCGGGGGTTGTCGGTCTTGGCGATGAGGCCAGGGATGGTCTTGGTGGTGAGGCCCACGTTGAGCACGGTCTCCATCATGCCCGGCATGGACATGCGGGCGCCGGAGCGCACGGAGATCAGCAGGGGGTTCTCCAGGTCGCCGAACTTGGCGCCCATGATCCCCTCGACCTTGGTCATGGCCGCGTCCACTTCGGCCTCGAGGCCTTCCGGGTAGGCGGTGTGGTTCATGTAGTGCGTGCACACCTCGGTGGTGATGGCGAAGCCCGCGGGCACGGGGATGCCCAGGCCGGCCATCTCGCACAGGTTGGCGCCCTTGCCGCCGAGCAGGTTCTTCATGGTCGTATTGCCGTCGGTCTCGCCGCCGCCGAAGAAGTAGACGTTCTTGTTGTCGCTCATTGGTTCCTCCACTGTGGCGCCGCCACAACCTGAGGGCGACGCGGTGTGGCACTGCGCATCAGTGCCGTCCTATAGTTATCTATGGATTCGTTTGGCTATCAGGAGCCCCAGCGCAGGAGCTTGCCTCCAAGGATGAAGGCCATGACCCCGCAGGTTATCCGGATGAGCCATTGTGCGTTTTGGGAGAGGCCGAGGCTCGGGTTGCTTGGTGCAGCCAACCAGAACTCACTGGCCCAGATCCGCGTATCGAAGACTCCTGCTGAAATGCACTGGTTCAGGCGGATTCCGCCGTCAATTAACATATATACGCCGCCCGCCAGGAGGAGAGCGCCGATCAATGCGACCAGCTTCATCGGAGCACGACCTCCCGACAAGGCGTGCTGTATATAACCAACTTCAGCAGGGTGTCAACCACGGGAGCCATGACTCAACTACCTTCCCGCAGCTCAAGGATAAACTGCAAGCTTTTCAGCGGTTTGCCAAGGTGGTGGCGTACCAGCGCAACACTGGTGTCCCGCACCAACCGTGCCTCCCGGCCTCCGGACTCCAGAGTACGGGCACGATCCAGGGGGCTGGTGGCCAGGGCGGCCAGCCTGCGCCGCACCTCCGGATCCAGGCTCGTGCCCTGCCCTCTGCAGCGCCTGCACACAATCCCGCCGCGGGCCACGTTGAAGGCGACCTGCTCCTCCGGGCCCGGAGCTGCGCCGCACCCCACGCAGCTCGTGATGGAGGGGGCCAGCCCCATGGCCTGGAGCAGGTGCAGCTCGTAGCAACGCAGCAACGCCGGGCTCGGCGGGCCAGCGGCAAGGGCCCTCAGGCCCTCAACCACCAGGGTGAAACAGGCAGGATCCGGTTGGGCCTCTGGCCAGAGCTCCCGGGCCAGCTCCAGCATGTAGCTGCCATGCGCCACCGCCACCACGTCCACCGTGAGCGCGGGCGCAAGATCCTCCAGGCAGTCGAACCGCTCCAGGGTGGCCATGGCGCCGGAGGAAGCGCGGTTAGGCGTACGGATGGTTGCTTCGCCCACCACGAAGAGCGACAACGCGCCGCCGAAGCGCTTGCGGCTGCGGCGCGCCCCCCTGGCGATGACCGGGATCCGACCCTCGGTCTCGCACAGGAGATCGCAGATCCGGTCTGTCTCCCGGTAATCCACGGCCCTGGCTAGGAGGGCTCGGGTGGTCTGGAGCGGCATGGAGTTGTTTCAGTGGTTCGCGGCGTGGGCCGCGGGGGATCAGGACAGGCGAACCGGCGGCTTGCTCTGGAGCTGCTGCTCCTGGGCCGGTTGAGGGGTGAGGGATGAATGGCTGCTGGCGCCGGCGCCCTTGCGCCAGAGCAGGGAGAGCGTGATGGTGGCGATGATCAGCACGATGATGACCACCAGGGCGAGGCCGAACTTGCGCTCACCGCCCACCTCGGTGCCTTCCTCTGGGGCCCACGGCTCGTCGTTCAGAGCCATCAGCCGCGCGGCGGCGTCCTTGTCCGCCGCGATGGCCTCCCGGTAGTACCCGTTCACCTCATCGGCCGGGATCCCCAGGTAGCGAGCGTAGGAGCGCACAAAACCTCGCACGAAGATCTCGGCCGGCAGCTCATCCCACTCTCCCGCCTCCAGAAGTTCCAGAGACGCAAGGGGTACCTTGGTTTCCCTGGCTACCTCGGAGAGGGGGATCTGCCTGAGCTCCCGCTCTTCGCGAAGAAACGCGCCCAAGGTTCGCTGTTTTTCATGCATGAGACACCATATTCGATCAAAAACGCGCCCTGGCGCAAGGCCTGGCGCTGTCTCAGTCCTTTGCCTCCGCTGTCGGTTTCTCCTGGCTCTCGCTGGCCGCCGCCTCCGGGGCGACGTTCTTGAGCAGCCGCGTACACTCCCGGGCCAGGCAACTCTTCTTGTTGGATTGGATGCAAAGCTCAAACTGCTTGCGCACCTTCTCCCGGGCTGCCCCGGTGTGGGTGTACGCCATGCCCATCAGGTGAGGCACCTCCTGCAGGGGGCAATCCTTGAACTCCTTGAGCTTCTCCAGCTCGGTGACGGCGCGGCTGTACGACTTCAGGTCATAGTAGACCTTGCCCAGTCGGTACAACCCGATGCAGAAACCGGCGCGGGCGTAGTTGGCCTGGCGGAGGACCTGAGCCGCCTCCTTGAGCTTTCCCTGCTTGTAGATGGCCCACCCCTTCACCGCCAGGGCGAGGTGGTGATCCCGGTACAGGTCGTCCAGCAGGGCCTGCTCGATGAACGTCACGGCGTCCTTGTAGCGCTTGAAGTGGATGGCGATGTTGGCCAGGTAGACCAGCGCCTGCGCGTCGATCTCCTCCGCTTTCTTGGCCAGCGCCACCGCGCGCTTGAACCGCGTCTCCGCCTTGCGGAACTCGGCGTTGGACACCGCCCGCTGCTCGTCCGCCTCGGCTCCATTGAGGCACTGGTTGCGGTCCACCAGGTTGCCCTTGTAGACCCCCTCCATGAATTCAATGATCCCGAGGAGTTTGTGGGATTCACGGTTTTGAGGGTTCTTCTTGAGCGATCTGTTCAGCTCCCGGCGGGCCTCAAGGGCGCGCCGGTTGGCCAGGTGATCCGCGGCGATACGGAAGTGGGTCTTGGATACCTCGATGTCGCGATCCGACACGTTGGCGGCCAGGCCACTACAGCCCGGTCCAATTAATAGGACGCCGGCCAGCCCCAGGCCGAGGAGTGCGTATTTGTTTGTGATGCCCACCACTGACACTGTGAAGCTCCTTTACCCTCTCAGGCGATGTGGAGAGTACGTACTACGTTCTCCGGCAAAGGAGTGCGGCTAAAAAAACAGTGTTTGCTATCAGATAGGCGCTTACTTTGTCAACCGTTTTCCCGGTTTTGACGCGCCGCGTAAGGCAGGATTCGGATCCAAAGGGTATCCAGACTATCTATTTCAAATCGATGTGTTGGGTGGCGCCGAAGTTGACAACCTTGCTGGCTGGCGCCCGGAAATCGGCCAGGATCTCGCTGAGCTTGACCGTGCCGCCGCCCTTGATCCCCGGCCCTATGACCAGGCGGAGCAGATCCGTCTCCGAGGATGACTTGCGCGACTTGCCGCCCATGTTCTTGGTGGCGGCGAACTGGACCTCGTTGCGGCCCCAGCGCAGGTACTTTGTCAGCTCGAAGGTGACCTGGCTCTCCCGGTTGCGCACCTTACGCACATGCTGCTTGTTGATGAACACGTCCACATCGAACTGTGCGATCCCCGTGACCGTGGGGATGGCGATGAGGAAGTAGCGTTGGGTCAATGGGCCCGTGCGTTTGGGCGGGGGCGGCGCGGGCGCTGCCGGCTTGGGCGGCGCCACGGCCGGGCGCGGCGGGGGCCTGGAGGGCGTGGTGGTCATGGGCGGCGGGGGAGTGGCCGGCGCGGCCACGGGCGCGGGCCTGGCTGCTGGCGCCGCGGGAGGGCGCGCAGGCGCCCCGGGCTGGGGTACCGCCTTGATCTTGACCCCTGGCGCGGTGATCTGGACGTTGCCCTTGGCGTCAAACACCACCGTGCAGTTTTGGAATTTCTGGTTCTTGAGACCTCCCGCAGGGACGCCATTGAGGTATACATAGCCAGCCTGGCTGTTGGCGGGCAGGACCACAAGGACGAGGACGCCTGCCAGCATGCCGAGGAATCTACGGAAATCGAGCATCTTTGGTTACCTCCGCCGCATCGTTACATTCGTGTGACATCTGTTACTACGTTATGCAGGACCGGGTATTCATCGCAATAATATGAAGCCTAAACAGGTAGAATAAAGTGGGGGGTCAAGGGAGTTTAATGAGCATGAGCTTTTGCTTCGGATTCATCTCCAACGACGCCGCCCTCACCGGGTGCGCTCTGGAGCCGTTCGCCGATAACCTGACCCTGCCCGAGGGCGCTCCCAACGGATGGGGCCTGGCCTATTACCAGGTGAACCAGCCACTGCTCCGCAAACAACCCAAGCCATTCCCCGGTCCCATGAACCTGGCCGAGATGGCGGCTGGCTTCCGCTCCAACATGGTCCTCGGGCATGTGCGCAATCCCACCGTGGGGGGCCTGCGCACCGAGAACACGCACCCCTTCCGTTTCCGCAACTGGACCTACTGCCACGTGGGATCGATGGACAAGTTCGAGGAGATCCGCGAGGAGCTGCTCCGCTCTATCCCCGACCACGTGCGCCGGAACATCCATGGCCGCACCGACAGCGAGCACATCTTTCACCTCTTCCTCTCCTACCTCAAGGACAAGGGCAAGCTGGACGATGCGCGCATCACCCCCATTGAGGCGGCGCGCGCCCTGCTGGCCACCCACGCCTTCCTGGATCGCATGGTCGAGGCGGCAGGCGGGGACCCATGCACCGGCAGCTGCCTGGTGAGCAACGGGCAGTTCATGCTGGCCCTTCGCCGCGGCGTGCCCTTGGGGATCCGGCGCCAGAACACCTACAGCTGCCCCGATGGTTCGGGCAGGGTGGTGCCGCTGCCCCACCTGAAGTCTGTGGTGCTCATCGGCGGGGTCGAGCCCACCGGGCCTGGCTGGGAGCAGGTGGAGGAAGGGACGGTGGTGAGTATTGACGCGCAGCTGGAGATCCAGTCGGTAAGTGGGGAGTAGAAACTAGAAATGCCAAAACGGGAAACGGGAAACGGGAAACGCCTGAAAGCCCGAACCTGGCTCATTTCCTGTTTCTCATTTCCCATTTCCCGTTTCTAGTTTCAGCTGATAGCCCATGGACAGGCCGCGACAGAAACGCCCGACCGCGCTGCTCCTCTGGCTCCTTGCCAGCATTATTATTGCCTTCGCTGGCCTCGCAGCCGCTGCCTTCCTTGACGATGCATCCGCCCTGGTCCCGTCCTTGTTGGTCACTGGCGGGGCTTGCGGCCTTTCGCTGGCCTTCTTGCTCGCGCTCCTGTTGCGCCACCTGGCTGGCCCCACGCGGTACTTGCCCTGGGTTGCCCTGATCACCGCCGGGGCCTCAGCAGCTGCGCGCCACAGCCTGTTGGCCGAGCTGAATCGAGATCCCATGGTAGCGGTGACCATCGACTTCACGCGCCTGGCCCTGGCCGCCTCCTCGGTGGCGTGGGGGGCGGCAGCCCTGATCTGGGGTGCGGTGGTGGTCTCCGCCGCCGTTGAGACGGGCGCGCGCCGGGCGGTTGGCCGGCTCCTGGCCGGGGGCGGGGCGGTTTCCCTGGCGCTCTACAGCCTGGGACCGCTCTGGGCGTTGGCGGGGCTGAACCTGAACCACTGGACCCTCGTTGGGTTGGCCGCGCTGGCGGCCGTAGCGTACGGCGCCGGCGCCTTGTACCGGCGTGTCCTGGGCGGTTAGCCGCTGTACACGGTACACTGCCTCCCTGAGACGTCCCTGGAGAACGATCATGCACCGCAAGAAGAGCACCTGGATCCCACTGGTGGCCCTGCTGCTTTGGATCCCCACGGCTCAGGCCGAACCGATCCCGCACTCCAAGGCCCGCGTCCGGGCCGAGTTGGCCATCAAGGCGCTGGCCCAGGGGCGGCAACTGACAGTTCGTTGGCGTCCGGATGGGGTCCGCCCTGCCCTGCTCCGTGGGCTCTCCGTGGCCACCAGGGGCAAGACCATCCAGGCCCGGGCCCTGGGCTTCCTGGCGGCGCACCCCCGGCTCTTTGTCCCGGCTGACCAGCTTCGGGCCGTGGCCACCCGCTCCGCCGTCGGCCTGACCGTGGTGCGGTTCAAGCAGGTGGCTGGCCCGGCGAAGATCGAGGTGGACGGCGGCGAGGTAACCGTGGCCCTGGACGCCAGGGGCAAGGTCCAGTCGGTGAACAGCCAGCTGATCCCCATGGACCAGCCCATCCCGCGGGCGAAGCTGGATACCCGGGCCGCCGTCGGCGCGGTGTTGGGGCGCCTGGTTGGCAAGAAGGGGCCCGTGGCCGTGCCGGTGGAGCTGGCCGGCCTGCGCCCGACCCTGATGGTCATGCCAGGTGGCGGCGAGGCGCCGACGCTGGTCTACCGCGTCATGCTCCCGCTCTGGCTCGACCCCATGGGCCGGATCCACCTTGTAAACGCGGTGAGCGGTGAGGTCATCGGCTGGAGGCCGGGCATGAAGGTAGACGGCCACATGCACGGCAAGGAGGTTGGGCAATGAGCGCCAGCGAATCCCTGGCCCCGGCCCCGGCCCCGGTCCAAGCCCTCTTAACCCTATCCCTGACCCTGATCCTATCCCTGACCCTCCCCGCCTGCGACGAGGAACCAGAAGACATCACCCCCGCAGACTCCGGCGTCACGGCCGACGCCATCACCGGCCCCTGGGCCAACGTCTTCAACTGGAGCCCCACCGCGGAGAAGCGCAAGACCACGCAGGTGAAGCTCACCAACATCACCGACACCGCGGGCAAGCTCACCGGCAAGGCCGTGCACGCCTGGAACTGCGTGCAGGACGAGAAGGGACAGAAGATCAACATCGAGTTTAGCGGGATGAAGATCACGGGCGTCGTCTGCACCCAGAAACAGACAGCCCTGCCGGACAAGGCGGGCACCTACCTGCAGTACACGCCGCCCGCCTCGGACACCTCGGGCAAGGACACCTTCGCCGAGGTGATGATGTACCACCATGTCAACACCTTCCACGACCACCTCTCCCAGAGCTTCGGCCTCACGCACCTGGCCAAGAAGCCCCTCCGCGCCATCGTCAACCTCCAGGGCAAGGCGGACCTGCTCCCCGTGGGCTGGATCGGCCTGCCCAACGCGGCCTACATCCCGGCCAGCTCCTCGAGCCTGCTCAAGCAATACGGGATTGACCTGCTCAAGGGCGAGGCGGGCATCGTGTTCGGCTACAACAACCTGCTGAGCCCCAACGCCAACTTCGCCTGGGACGCGGGCGTCATCTATCACGAGTACACCCACTACTCCATTGGCGGCGCCCTCTGGCGGCCCGCGGCGGACAAGTACGGCGTGGATCCCACGCCCAAGGGGCTCAACGAGGGGCTGGCCGATTACATGCCCTGCTCATTCACCGGCCGCAGCAAGATGGGGGAGTACGCCCTGGGCAACTCCGCCAGGGACCTGACCCTCAACGTCAAGTGCCCGGACCACATCGTTGGCGAGGAGCACCAGGACGGCGAAGTGGCCGCCGGCGCCCTTTGGGATGCGCGCGCCCTGGTGGGCAAGGACGTGCTGGACAAGGCGCTCTGGAAGGCGATCATCACCTTCACCGCCAGCACCACCTTCAGCCAGGCGGCCACGGCCATCCTGGATGAGCTGAAGAAGACGGCCCCGACCAAGGAGGCCGCGGTGAGCAAGCTGTTCAAGGAGCGCGGCCTCATCGGCTGCGTGCGGCTCAAGGACCACAAGGACATCTCGGGCAGCCGCTACGGGCCCGGCTTTGCGGGGACCGCCAGCGGCGTGGCCGGCTTCAAGAAGTGGGTGCCAGGCTTCATGCAGTACCGGATCAAGGTGCTGGCCACCACCAAGGAGTTGACCATCACCTACCGGCCCACCAGCGGCGGCCTCATGCGCGGCGGCGCCACCACGGCCGACGTGTCGGTGGCCTTGAAGAAGGCCGGCAACCCGATGATCTACACCTACGACGCCAAGGGCCAGTACAAGAGCCACGACGCCGACGTCACCCTCAAGGGCGTGGACGACACCAAGGGCGGCTACGCTCTGGTGCTGTCGGGCAAGTGCCTGACCCAGGGGGACCTGATCTACCAGTTCATCAGCAACGGCTCCCAGTCAGGCTCGGTGGAGTCGGTGAAGGTCACCCAGAGCGCCACCAAGACCAACACGACGGACAACTACACCACGTGTCCCTGACCGGATAGGTCTTACTTCCCCGCTCTTCTGGCGCAGCGGAAGCCGATGTAGTTGTGCTTGGTGCTCCGCGCTTGCCCGTCGCGGGCCGCGGCGCGGAGGTGTTGAGCCCAGTCCTTGAAGGTCCCGCCGCGGATCACTTTCCTGGGGTCGCCCTTGGCCCCAACGGGGTCCCAGACTTCCTTGGTCTTCAGGTCCTTTTGAAGCCAGTCGTGACACCACTCCCAGACGTTGCCGGCCATGTCATACAGCTTCAGGTTGTTGGCGGCCTTCTCCCTCACCGGGTGGGTCGTGTTGGTCGAGTTGATCCTGTACCAGGCGATGGCGCTGGCGCCCTTGTCCTCCTTGTCCAGGCAGGCCGCCGCGCTGTTGGCGCCGTTGTAGAAGGCCGTGGCTTTTCCGGCGCGGTAGGCGCGCTCCCACTCGGCCTCGGTGGGCAAACGGTAGCCCGCGCAGCTATAGATGTTGGCGCCGTCATAGGCCTTGGCCACTTCACAGCTGAACTTGCCCACCCCGGAGTCAGGCTTGGTCTTGATGCATGCGTAGCAGGCGTCGAGGCCCCTTCGCCCGGAGAGGGAGTTGCAGTAGGCCGCGGCCTCGTGCCAGGTCAGGCTCTCAACAGGGCAATCCTTGCAGGTGGAGAAGTTCGAAGGGTTGAAGCCCAGGACAGACTCGAACTCCTGCTGCGTCACCTCGGTGTCCTGAATCTCAAAATCGCTGCTCAGGTGGACCGTGTGCTGGGACTCCTTGATCCCCTCCTTCTTGTGCGGCTCCCGACACGGCTCGGTGGCGGGCGAGCCCATGCTGAACTTCCCGTTCTTGACCCTCACCCAGGTGCCCGGCACGGCGGTGCTCGCGTCACCCGAGCCCCCGGCATCGAACCCGCTGAAGGCGCTCGCCTCCGAGTATTCGGGCAGCGAGGATGCGTCCATATCCACGGGCTTGCACCCCTCCTCCGTACAGGTCTGCTGCGGGGAGGTGCAGGGCTTGGCCGAGGCCAAACAGCTCCGCACCAGGTTCATCTTCAGCAGCAGGACTCTGTCCTTGATGAAGCCCACCCTGGCCCGCCTCTGCAGGATTTCTGTTCCTCCCTTGAGCCCGGCCACGGTGGCAAGGATCTTCAGCGAGATGTCCTCGCCGGCGACGATGCCGTAGGTGGCTGGCAGCTTGGCGAAGGGGGCCTTCGCCCGGTCCAGGTTGAACGTCTCCGCCGGGAGTGTTTTTGTTCCGTGCACCAGCAGGAGCTTGAGGCCGTCCAGCTCCTGAGTGACGTTCAAGTCGGTGGCGATGGAGATCACGATCTGGGTGGGCTTGTCAGCAGTGCAGCCCGCCAGCGCGGCCGCCAGCGAGAGCCCCAGGTATGCACGCATGAGGGAAGATGTTCTTCTTGGGGGCTGCATCCTCAGTCCAGGTACTTGTCACCGAGGGTCCCTGAAACCGGGCTCTGATCCTCGGGCATGAGCGAAACAGCGGTGGCCGTGGCCGCGGTCCCCACCACCACGGCTCCCACGATGGTCCAGAACCACCACGCCTTGTAGAACGGGGTCCGGGCCTCGGGCTGCCCGGCGTGGGTGCCTGACAGTCCAAGCTCCCTGGCGCTCTGCTCCTGCTCGCTCCGATGGGGTGGACGCTCCTCTTGTCGCTCCGCCGGATGGGCTTCTTTCAGCTCAGCGGAGATACTCTTGATATGGGTCTGCACTTCCTCGGCGAACGGCAGGTCCTTGTCCGGTTTCTGCTTGCGCCACTCGGTGATGTAGAGCCTGTAGAAGAACAGCGCCTTGTCGTGGTTCTTCAGCTGCCGGTGACACTGCGCGACGTTGAGGATGATGGAGGGGCTGTTGAGCAGCTTCAGCGCCGCCTCGAAGCTGGCCAGGGCCTTGTCGAACTGTGCGATTCGATACTGGCGCTCCCCCTCCTGAAACAGCGACCTGACCTTCTGCGTGTCAGCGTCCTCGGCCTGGGCGACGGGACCGTGAAGGAGCAAGGCGAGCAGGACTGCGGCGCGCGCCAGCCACTGTCCGGCAGTGGCCGCAGGTCCGCGGATTCTCTCGCTGGTGTGATTTGTGTCGAGGTTCATCATCTCCCGCGCGGCCAATTTTACTTCAGATATTGAACCAGCGCCTCCAGGTCCTCGAAGACCGCCTCGGCCCCCGCCGCCGTCAGCTCCCGCTCCCCCTCCAGGCGGCCCAACACGCCCAGGGCGCGCACCTGCCCCCCCCTGCTGGCCAGGGTCTCTCTCGCCGCCATGGCCATGGCCATGTCAGCCGGGCGATCACCCACGCAGATGATCTCGCCCAGGGGTTCAGGCCGGTCCGAGAGCGCGCGCAGCAGCGGCTCGGGTGAGGGTTTCGCCGGACGGTGAGGCTTGCGGCCCACCATGGCCACCAGGTTCCGGGGCATCAGCCCGCACCGCACCAGGGCGGCATAGGCCGGCTCCGCGGCGTTGTTGGTGACCACGGCCACGGGCTCCCGGGCCAGGGCATTGATCAGCTCCTCCGCTCCCGCGCATGGCGTCGCATTTTTGGCTGCTTCCAGCTCCGCCGCGTCGATGACGCCGTATCCCCTGGCGACCCAGGCCGCCTGACCCTGTTCGTCCCCGGGGGCCGCCTCACGGGCTGCGCCGCGGATGCCCTCCAGCAGGGGCCTGGGCCTGGCCTGAACGCCAGCATCCGCGAACAGCGCCACAACCCCTGCCCTCACCGCCTCAATATCCACGGGCAGGTTCAGCAGGGTGCCGTCGAGATCCAGGACCCAGGTGCGTGTAGGCAGCATGTGGCGATGATATCGCCTGGGCCCCATGCATCAAACACCTTGACGTTTTTTAAACTACAGATACTCTCCCGTGGTTTTGCTATATAGACTGGTTTTCTCTATTAATTCAGTGGGTTTTGTACAGGAGAGGTTAAAAAATGAACATCAAGAGGAACTGGGCTTTCGCCCTCACTCTCATGCTCCCGCTGGCGCTCGCGGCCGGTTGCAGCGACGACACCAGCAGCAACAACAATCCGGCCCAGGACGGCGGCGCCACGGCCGACAAGGGGTCCACCAAGGCTGACTCTGTGTCCGTAACCCCGGCCACGGCCGCCTTCAAGGCGCTCAAGGCCTACGGCTCGGTCAAGGGCAAGGCGAGCATCGAGACCACGGTCACGGGCACACCGACCAAGCTGGAGCTGCTGGCCGGCGGCAAGGTGGCGGCCACCCTCACCGCCTCCCCCTGGACCTTCACCTGGGACACCTCCGCCCTGGCAGACGGCGTGGTGAAGCTCTCCCTCAAGGCCACCAACGCGGCCGGCAGCAAGACCAGCGACGAGACGCCGGTGGTGGTGCTGAACAAGGGATTGGAGATCACCTGGAAGGCGGGCAACGGCAGCACCATCATCGTGCCCTCCACCGGGTACGTGGACCAGCACCTGCGCTACCACTACGACATGGTGTCCGGCGTGAAGAAGATCATCAACGTGCTCACCTGGGGCAGCTCCGAGTTCAAGCTGGAGCTGGCCATCGGCATGGGCGTCTGCCCCAGCTCCGGCACCACCGCCGTCAAGAAGGAGTCCTACACCTCTCCCCTGTTGTTGACCTACCCGGAGAGCGGCACCGCGGCGCTCAAATCGGGCCAGTGGTTCGCCCATGTTCAGCTTATGAATTCCACCAAGGTGCTGGGCAAGAAGACCCCGTTCAAGGTAATCGGCTACCTCCTCAAATAAGTCCTCAGCTGTCAGTTTTCAGCTGCCGGCTCACGCCTGATAGCTTTACTGCCTGTCCGTAAACGCGGTATTCTTCCAGCGATTTTTCGCCTATAGAGCGTCCAATGGCTGACAAGGACCGGCAGAACCATACTGCCGACATCTCCGACGAGGTCCAGGAACAGATGGGCCTGGAGAAGACCGATGTACTCCCTCCCGCCACCGTGGTGGGGGGCAAGTACCGGCTCGGGCGGCTCATCGGCGAGGGGGGCATGGGCGCGGTGTACGCTGCCGAGCACACCGGCCTCGGCGTTCAGGTGGCGGTGAAGCTGCTCAACGAGTCCTTCACCACAGACGCCAAGGCCGTGACCCGCTTCCGGCGGGAGGCCCGGGCCGCCGCCGCCATCCGCCACCCGAACATCGTGGAGGTCACCGACACCGGCACCGACGAGGACGGGATCCCTTTCATCGTCATGGAGCTGCTGGAGGGCGAGAGCCTGAGCGCCCTGCTGCGCCGGGAGCGGGTGATCACACCGGTGACGGCGGTGATCCTGACCAGCCAGATCCTGGCCGGCCTGTCCGCGGCCCACGGCAAGGGGGTGGTGCACCGGGACCTGAAGCCGGGCAACATCCTGCTGGCGCGAATGACAGACGGCGGCTTCGCCGTGAAGATCCTCGACTTCGGCATCTCCAAGTTCTTCGCCGACAACGTGCCCCAGGACGTAACGGCCGCGGGCGCGGTCATCGGCACGCCCCGCTTCATGGCCCCGGAGCAGGCGGTGGGGCAGCCCGACCTGGACGAGCGCGTGGACCTCTACTCGGTGGGGGTTCTGCTCTACCGCATGGTCACCGGGCGGCTGCCGTTCAACGCCCGCACCCCGGAGGGGATCATCCAGGCCCTGCTCGAGGGGAACTCCACCCCACCCAGGGAGATCCAGCCTGACCTGTCGCCCGCGCTGGAGGCGGTGGTGATCAAGAGCATGGCCCCCAACAGGGAGCTGCGCTTTCAGAACGCCCTGCAGTTCATCCAGGCCCTGCAGGAGGCCGTCCCCGAGGCCGCGACCACCTCCCTGCAGCTCAACCTGGCGCTGGATACGCCGGGGGATCCGGGCACCCTCACGCCCACCGCCTCCGGGACCTACTCGGGAGGGGTCGGCGTCCCCACCTCGTCAACCATGTTCCCCCCCAACCAGGGCACCGGGCCCTTCCAGCCCGGGGTGGCGCCCACCCTCCTGCGCGGGGCCCCTGGCAGCAAGCCCACCGGGCTTATCTTTGCCATCATCCTGCTGGTGGCGCTGGCCGGAGGCGTGGGGTTCTGGTTGCTCAACCGCGCGGGCCCCGAGCCGATCAAGGGGGGCGCGGTGGACAGCGGGCCGGTGTATGACGCCCCCGTGTTCCGGCTCGGCATCTCCCGCTACCTGCCCACCAAGGAGCTGCAGAAGGAGCACGATCCCCTGCTCCGCTACCTGTCTCAGAAGCTCCAGCGGCCGGTGAAGCTGGAGGTGCATGAGGACTATGTCAACGTGGCCAAGGAGCTCGCCGAGGGGCGCCTGGAGCTGGCGGGACTCTCCTCCTTCAACTACGTGGCGGCCAAGCGGAAATGGCCCCGCATGAAGCTGGTGGCCAGCCATATCACCAACAGCGGCGCCACCTACGAGGGGTTCGTGGTGGCCATGGCCAACTCGGGCATCCGCCAGCTCTCCGACCTGAAGGGCAAGATCTTCTGCTACGTCAGCCCCACCTCCGCGTCGGGCTACCTCTACCCGCGGGCCCTCTTCCGCCGGGTGGGCATCGATCCTGACCGGGACATCAAGGCCGCCCGCTTCACCGGCGATCACCTGAACAGCCTGCAGGCCCTGGCCAAGGGCGGCTGCGACGGCGCCGCCGTGTTCACGGGCATCTTCTTCGAGGGCAGGAAGTACGGCTTCACCCCCGAGAAGTTCTCCATCCTGGCCACCACCGACCGGATCCCGTACGACGCCTACTGCACCCCGCCCAACATGGAGCAGGGCGAGGCCAAGAAGATCAGCGACGCGCTCATGGCCCTGGCGCCGGACTCCAAGCTGGCCCGCAAGGTGCTCGGGATCAACAGCCGCATCACCGCCTTCGTGCCCATCAAGGACGAGGCGTACAACTCGGTGCGCAAGATCGAGAAGTATCTGGACGCCCCGGCCAAGGGCCCCAAAAAGAACAAATGAGCGAGGCCTCCACCCTCGGCTCCATGCTGACGGAAAGCGCCGGAAGGCACGCGGACCGGCCCGTCTACCTGGCTGGCAAGGACTCCTGTCATTCATACGAGGAGCTCGAGGGGCGATCGGCCGCCCTGGCCGCCGGGCTGCGCCAGGCGGGGCTGGGCCACGGGGATCGCGCGGTGTTGGTGCTCGGCAACAGCTTCAACTACCTGGTGGCCTACTACGCGGTGGTGCGGGCCGGTGGGGTCGTGGTGCCCCACTATGCCGACGCCAGGGCCGAGCCGCTGGCCCATGTGTTGCGCCACAGCGGCGCCTCGGCGGCGGTGGTGGAGGGGCGCGCCATGCGGCTGCTCGACGGCGTGACGGGCGACCTGCCCGGCCTGAAGGTGGTGGTCCCCGTGGGCAAGTTCCCGGCCAGCGCAGCCGAGCTCCCAGGGGTGGCGGTGACGCCCCTGGAGAGCCTGGAGGCGGCGGGCGCCGGGCATACCCCACCCGACGAGCCTGCCGTGACAGATCTTGCCTCCATCGTCTACACCTCGGGCACCACGGGGCGGCCCAAGGGGGTGATGCTGACCCACCGAAACCTGCTGGCCAACGTGCGCTCCATCGTCTCGTATCTGCAGCTCGGCCCTCGGGACCGTATCGGCATGGTGCTGCCCTTCTTCTACGTCTATGGAAACTCGGTGCTGCACACCCATGTATGCGCTGGCGGCAGCGTCGCCCAGGTGGGCACCATGGCCTTCCCTGCCGCGGTGCTGGCCGGCATCCAGCGCCACGGCTGCACCGGCTTCTCGGGGGTTCCATCCACCTTCGAACGGCTGCTCCGGTTCAGCGGATTGCCCGACGCCGACCTCTCATCCCTGCGCTACCTGACCCAGGCGGGCGGCCCCATGGGGCCCGAGTTGTGTGATCGGGTGCGCCGCGCCATGCCCGGCGTGGAGGTGTTCGTCATGTACGGCCAGACTGAGGCCTCCGCCCGCCTCTCCTACCTCCCGCCGGCGGATCTGGACCGCAAGGTCGGCTCGGCGGGCCGGGCCATCCCCGGGGTGGAGCTGAGCATCATGGACGGAGCGCGGGAGCTGCCGCCGGGGCAGGTTGGGGAGATCGTGGCCCGCGGCGAGAACATCATGAAGGGGTACTGGCGCGACGATGAGGCCACTGCCCGAACCCTGCGCCCGGAGGGGTTGCGCACCGGGGACCTGGCCTATCTGGACGAGGAGGGCTACCTCTTCATCCAGGGCCGTCAGAGCGAGATGATCAAGAGCGGCGCCCACCGGGTGAGCCCCCTGGAGATCGAGGAGGCGGTCATCCGCGGCCCGGGCGTGGCCGAGTGTGGCGTGGCGGGGGTGCCGGACGACCTGCTGGGGGAGGCCATCGCGGCCTTCGTGGTGCTGGAGCCAGGCGCGGAGCTCGATCGGCGGGGCGTAATGCGCGCTTGCAACACGCTGTTGCCGCGGTTCAAGCTGCCGGCTCACATCATCCAGGTGGAGGCCCTGCCCCGTACCCCCACGGGCAAGCTCCGCCGCGGGGCCCTGAAGGAGATATTCCTCAGCCTTCTGGATCCTGCGCAGGATCCTTCGGTTTCTTCACCGGCTTGAGCCGGGCCAGGCGGTTCTCGAAGCGGGTCCGGTCAAAGGGCTCGCCCTCCTCCTTGCCCAGGCGCCCCGTCACCTCGTCCGAAACCACCTCTCCGATGAGATGGATCGCCTCATGGCGGGACATGCCCCCCTGCACGAGCCTGCGCAGGGTGGCCCCGGTGATCGCCGGCTCACCCTGGTGCAGCTGGGTCTCCACCACCGTGTGGATGGCCACATGCACACGGGTTCGCGCCGGGGTCAGGCCGTTGTGGGGGTTCTTCAGGTGCTCATTCAGGATGTTGGCCATGAGCTCTGCCTGGAGCTTCTGCAGGTCGCCTTGCTCTTCCGATTCACTCATGGGACAAGTTGTTACTCTTCCTGGACATGGTGGGCAAGCGCGTTACCTTGCCACCCCTCGGGTAGTGGTCTAGAATTCCGCCCAGACACAGTGGATTTTTGAGGGAAAAACCGGAACCTACATGCTCCTATACAATTGGCTACTCAGCAGCGTCAAGAAGAAGGGTGGAGCGCGCGCCCTGATCTATCGCGACACCTACCTCAGCTGGCGCGGGCTGAAACACCGGGTTAACCGGCGCGCTGACGAATTTGAGGCCGCAGGGGTGCGCCCCGGTGACTGGGTGGGGTTGATGTTGGGCAATGTGCCCGACTTCGTCATCCTCTCCCTGGCCCTGAGCAAGCTGAAGGCGGCGCCCGTGCCGCTGGATCCCACCACAAGCACGCGGGATCTTGAAACCTTGATGGAGGTGGCGCCCCTGCGCGGGCTGATCACCCGGCCCAGGGGAGGCGACGCGCCCCTGCCCACAGGGGGCAAGAAGGGCAAGAAGAAGGGCGCCCCGGTGAGCCGGAAGCGGCTGCAGGGGACCCTGCTGAGCTGCTCCATTTACGAGCAGGATGAACGCAAGGTGGCCAAGGGGGCGGAGTGCATCGCCGCCGTCTTGATCACGGCGAGCTCGGCCGGCGAGCCCAAGCCGGTGGAGCGCACAGAAGCCAACCTGCAGGCCGAGGCTGAAAACCTCACGGCCTCGCTGGAAATCAGCCCCGACGACAAGATCCTGCTCACCCTGCCGCTGTTCCACTCCTACGGCTACGACATCGGGTTGCTGCCGGCGCTGCTCAATGGATCGGCCATCTACCTGGAAGACGAGGTGGCGGGAAACCGGATCATCAAGCTGGTGCGCGAGCAGAAGATCACCGTGCTGCCCGGGAGCATCCCCCTGCTGGAGGAGATGTCCAAGCTGCCCGCCTCCAGGCCTCTGGCCCATGGCCCGCTCCGCTTTCTCTCGGTGGGCGGCGGCCTCACCGGCCCCAGCCTGGAGCATTTCCGCAAGCGGTACGGGGTGCGGCCCCTCTCCTGCTACCACACCACCGAAACCGGCACCGTGGCCATCGACCTCACCGGTAAGGACGGCGACACCGTGGGCCGTGTTCTGGACCAGGTGGAGGTGCGGATCACCTCGGTGAAGACCGGCAAGAAGGTGGCCGCCGGGCGCAAGGGCTTGCTCTGGGTCCGCAGCGGCTCGGTTTCTCCCCTCGATGTCAGCGACAGCGCCCGGAAGGCCAAGGAAGAGGTCTACAAGGGGGAAAAGGACGCGGATGGCTGGTTCCGCACCGGCTACCTGGCGACCCTCGATCGTTCGCGGCGGATTCGGCTGCAAGGGCGGGAGGACGATGTCGTGGTGCTGGACGGCAAGCGTGTCTCCTTGGGAGAGGTGGAGGCTTGCCTGGAAACCCACGACGAGGTGTCGCGCGCCCGGGCCCAGCTTTTCAGCGATCCCCTGGGCGGCCCCATGGTGGTGGCCAAGGTGGTGCTCAACGGGCAGGACGAGCCCGATCCTGAGCAGATCATCGACCACTGCGCCCGAAACCTCTCGCCTTTCAAGGTCCCTCGCCGGATCACCTACGTCTCTTCTTTGGATTAGGAGAAGGCGCTACCGCGTCCCGCCTCCCAGCTCCTCGACCATCTCAACCACCGCCGCCAGGCTCTCACTCGCCGGCGCGTGAAGGGTCAGATCACAGCTTGAGGTCAGGGGGGTGGGCTCCAGGTTTACCTCCACCAGGGTGCAGCCACGGGAGGCCGCCGCGCCCGGGAGGGAGGCGAAGGGGTAGACCGTGGCGCTGGTGCCCGCCACCAACATCACCCGGCATCCATCCAGGATCTCGGTGGCGCCGGTGAGCGCGGCGTTGGGGATCTGTTCGCCGAAGAAGACCACGTCCGGCTTGAGGATCTCGCCGCAGGCGCATCGCGGCGGCTCGCCGCCGGGCTGCCCGGTGTCTCCGGCATCGCGCATGGTCCCGCAGGAGAGGCAGCGCAGGCGCTGGCCGTTGCCGTGAAACTCCACGACCCGGCTGGAGCCAGCACGCTGGTGCAGGTTATCGATGTTCTGGGTAACCACGCCCCTCAGGAGGCCCGCTCGCTCAAGCGTGGCGAGGGCAAGGTGGGCCGGGTTCGGCTGGGCCCGCACCAGCAGCTCCTCCAGGCTGAAGATCATCTCCCAGACCTTTTCGGGCCTACGCCGGAAGGCGTCGATGGTGGCGTACTCCATGGGATCGAACCGCTCCCACAGCCCCCCCGCCGAGCGGAAATCCGGGATGCCCGACTCCACGCTGATACCGGCGCCGGTGAGGGCCACCGCCTTGCCGTCGGCGGCTATCAGGGCGCGGGCCACATCTTCTACGATCCGATCCAGGCTCATCACGACCTCTCGACTCTCGACTCTCGACTCTCGACTGTGCTCAAAACGGCTCCTTCCGAAGCCGCACCTTCAGCACCTGCTTGACCCCGCGCGCCAGCTTCACCTCGGCGAAGTGCGCGAAGTGCCCCACCCGGCGAATCTCAATGCGGTGGAGACCTGGCGGGAGTTGAAGCGGGCGCTTGGCCAGGCCCTTGGTGGAGCCCATGAACCGATCGTTCACATAGATCTGGGCGTCGGCAGGCTCACACACGATGTGCAAGCCTGCCTGGGGACGGGGCTTCATCGCCGGCTTTCCGGGGGATCCGCAAGCCGCCATGGCCAGGCAGGCCAACCAGATCAGGGCAGAGAGCCGCTTCATTGGGGGGCTCCGGTGTCCGGCTGCGTCGGGCCTTCCACGGGCGCCGGCTCCAGAGTGAGCCAGATCCTGCCGCTGCGGGCCTGTTGAAATTTGAGCTGCCACACCTCGCCCAGGCGCCGGCCGTTGAGGGCCTCGCCGGCTGCCTTGCCTGCGCGCCGGGACTTGGCGGCCAGCCGGAGCCTGCCCCCGCCCACGCCGCGAATGACGCAGCGTCCGGATCCGGCGATTTCGTCGCAGACGAGCCGCCTGAGCTGGTGCACCTGGCTGGGTTTTTGTACGCCGCTTATGTGCAGATGGAGCCAGCCGGGCTTGCTGCGATCCAGGGCGGCCCTGGCGTCCGGGTCCCTGCGCAGGGCGGTGAGGGCGTTATCCAGCGCGCGCGCCTGGGCGTCAATCAGGGCGCTCGCCAATCCGTCCGGGGATGCGCCCCACGCCCTGGCCTGGGCGCTGGCCGAGGCGTTCTTTGCGCTCCCGGCCGGGGTCAGGGTCAGGTTGGCTGAAACCTCCACCGCGGGCCAGCCCGTGCCCCGGATGCGATGCTTGCCCGGCATGTCCAGGACCAACCCCAGCCGGTCGGTGTTGGCCGGGGCGGCGCCCCCCTCAGAGGCGGGTGCGATGGAGAGACCGCGCTCCTGGAGCAGCTTCCGCGCGGCCGCCCTGGCGCCGGCCCGCCTGGCGGCTGGCCAGCTCTGGCCGAAGGTGATCTTCACCGCCACCAGGGCCTGCGCCGCGGCGGCGGGATCCACCCCGCTCCCCGGCCCCGCCAGACGGGACAGGTCCTGGCGCAGGCGGCTCAGGTTCAGGCGGGCCGCCACCTTGACCCGGAAGCGCCGCGCCTCCTTCTCCTCCTCGAGCACGCGGTAGGTGCGAACGTAGCGGCTGGTGCGGGCGTATATGTCCCGCTTGAGCCCCTGCTCCAGCTCGGTCATCTTGTCCGCGGACAGGATGGAGGCCACGGCCTGGCTCACCGCGTCCCGGCGCGCGGCGCGGATGGCCCGCTTCCGCGCGGAGACCTGATTGCCGCCGATGACCGTCACCTCGCCTATCCCCTGAAACTCCGAGGCTGCGGCCGGCGAGACGAACGTCGCCAACAGCACCAGAGCAGCAAGGGAGAGCTGTATGGTGCGCCTCATCGGAGCGTGGGATGGATGGATCAGCGCAGGATGAACGGGTAGGTGATCGTGATGGGGGTGCCCTTGAACTTGGGGAACCGGGCGGACCTGGCGGCCTTCTGCACGCAAGCGCCAGTGGGGGTGCCCGCGAAGACGCCCTTCACCTTGGTGGAGGTGACCCGGCCCGCGCGCCCGATGGTGATCTGCACGCTGGCCAGCCCGGGCACCTTGTACCTGTCGTAGCAGCCCTGGACCTTGCCCTTGATGCTGCGCATCCCCTTCTGGATGTCGTTACGGGAGAGGGTCTCGGGGAGGTTGCTGCTGGAGGATGCAGGCTTCGACCGGGACGAGGCGCTGGAGCGCGAGGATGAGCGGCTGCTGCCGCGGCTGGATTTGCGGCTGGAGCTGCGGCTGGAGGCCTTCTTCTTGCGCTTGGGCTTGTCGGCGATGGCGTTGTCGATGAGGGCGTCCAGGTCGTCCTTCTTACGCCCCCTCTTCTTCTTCCTCGACGGTGGAGAGGAGCTGCCGAGGATCGGGTCGGACTTGGCTGAGCTTCGGCTGGGGCTCGAACTCCTCTTGCGCCTGGTGGTGGAACGGGAGGCCGTGGCCTTTGGCTTTGACGCGGCCTTGGCCGGGGCTGCCTTCTTCTTTTCGGGCGTGGCCGCCGCTGAGGGCGCCGCCGCTGAGGGGTCGTCCTTCTTTTCGGCCGCAGGGGCTGCGGCTGGCTTCTTGTCAGAGGCCTTGGCCGGGGCTGGGCCCTTGGCCGCCCCCGGTGCCTTGGCAGGCTTGGTGGTGGGAGCCGTGGCAACCACCGGCGCCTCTGTCTTGCGCATGAGCAGGAAGAGCACCAGCCCGATCATCACCACCAGGGTTGCCGCCATGCCGACGATGAGGGGCATGAGCCACTTGGGCCGGTCATCGTCCACCGAGGGCAGCAGCACTGGGGCGGCCGAAACCGGCGCGGCGTAGGTGCCGAGGTCGCCCAGGTCGTCGTCGCCTGACAGGCCGCCGCCGCTGACGCTCCCGCCGGCCATGGCGCGGATGTCGATGAGCCCGGAGCCGTCTCCCTCCGAGGCCGCTTCTCCACCACCTAGGGGTTCGGGCGATGCCGGCTTGCCCATGGCCAATTGCTGGAGGTTAGAGAGGCTGAATAGGACCGAGTTCTCGTTACGCTGGCCCGTGAGGTTGGATTCGTCGGCCGGCACGGACGGGTCAGCAGAGAAGGTACCTCCGCCCCCAGCGTCAGCCGCCGGCGCGCTGGCCCCTGCCGCGTCGCCAGAGGGTTGAAAGGAAACCTGGGCGTTGCCCGGGATCCCGCCGCCCGCCCCACCGGGAAGGGCGCCGGAGCCCATCAGGTCGCTGACGCTCTCCTCTCCTGCGTAGGTGGCGAACAGGTCGCGCCTGCGCTCCTGCCCTGGATCGCGGTAGGCGAGCTGGGCCGAGTCCGCCGCGGCTTGCGGCGCTGGCTCCTGCGCGGCGGGCTCAGGCTCGCTGGCCTGCTCCTGCTGGGGGGCCGCGGCCCACGCCTCGGTTGAGGCCGCGTTGTCTGCGCCGCCCTCGGCAGGCCACGCTCCCGCAGGCTCCTGGCTCTCTGCCTCAGGGCTGGACCATGCCGGCTCCGCGGGGCTGTCGCCTGCACCCGCCGACAGCGCGGCAGCGCCGCCCATGGCAACCGATGCCGGGGCCACCTTGGTGGCCTGGGCGATATCCGCGAAGTCGTCCACCGCGTCCAGCCGCAGCCAGTCGGAGAAGCCCTCACGCCAGATGAAGGTTTCCTCGTTGATGTCGCCGCTCGCGTAGCGGTCCCGAACATCGGACGGGGTCATCGGGCCTACCTGCTCCCGGTCGATGACCACATGCCACACCGGCTGGTCGCCGTAGGCGTCGTCCTGGCCAGCATCGGCGCCGTACCCCGGGTCGCTGCCGGCAGCGGGCTCCATTGGGGCCTGCTCCTCGGGCTGGTTCCCGCGTACCACGATGATGTTCTGGCACTTTTTGCAGCGGATCTTGAATACCTTCCCCGCGACTTTCTCATCGGCGATGGAGTATTTGGCTCCGCAGCTATCGCAGACTATTTTCATCCTGGATCCTTTCCCTGCAGGGAGCGGGGGTCACGGCCCCCGGACGCGGTATTATAGAAGCCAGCCTTACCAATTTCAATCGTGGATAAGCCTTTGATTATTTATCGTTCATAGGCACTTTTATCGGCCTCTGTTACTTGGTATGACACCCACGGCCCGCATATCCATGGCGGTTTTTTTCCCGCCCGGAGACCGTGGTACCATGCCCACGTCACCGCAGGAGCTAAGGAACTAATATGAAAAGACGACTTTGCATTTTGATCTGCCTCACCCTCTTCGCCACCCTCGCGTGTTCGGACGACTCCGACAATAGCAACAGCAACACGGACGGCGGGAACAACAACACGGACGGCGGCGGCGGGATGTCGTGCCCCAAGGATTTCCCAATCAAGGTCAACGGCGTCTGCCTGTCCCAGGACCCCAGCCAGGAGGGCCAGCGCACCCCGTGTGGCGAGATCGTGGACGACTGCTACACCAGCGGCACCAAGGTCCCGAAGCTGGACTGCAAACCCAAGACCACGCCCAAGGGCCCGGCCACCATCAACCTGGGCGGCTTCGTGGATGTCTTCTCCAGCGGCCCGGACGCCGACGCCGTGACCATCGAGGTGTATGACGCCGAGGCCTTGCTCAAGGCCATCGCCGCGGACAAGGCGGCTGGCAAGCTCAAGGAGGATCCGAGCATCTCGCCTCTGGGCACCGACACCGTGACCCTCAGTTGGCCGGACAAGAACAAGGTGCCCACCGACGCCACCCGAGGTACGGCGCGTGCCTGCCCCAAGGACAACAAGCTGAAGCTCAAGTGTATGGTCCCAACCAAGGACTGCACCTCCTGCGACATGGGCGGCAACTACTGCCACAAGGGGCAGTGCATCGAGCGCCTGCGTTGGGAGTCTCGCTACCTGGTCAAGAACCTGCCCACCAACAAGTACCTGGTGGTGCGCACCATCGGTAAGGTGGACAGCAAGGGCACCAAGAACGCCACCTGGGGCATCATGGCCCAGTTCGGCGTTTTCCTGGACACAGACGCCAAGGATTGCACCGACGGCCAGTTCAACGACTGCAAGAAGAATGGCAACTATGAGCTGGAGGCCAACGCCCTGTCCAAGAGCGACTACAAGACCATCCCGATCACCGCGGGGCTCTCCGGCGGCGTCCCCGACGGGCACGGCGCGGTTGCTGGCGAGGTGCACGACTGCGGCGGCATCAAGCTCTCCGGGTTCCAGGTGGGCACCTACCCCACCCCCACAGTGATGGCCTACTTCAACGGCAACCCGATCAAGACCCTGCCGGACCTCTCCCGCGAGACCTACGGCACCAACATCGACGGGCTCTTCTCGGCCCTGGACATCCCGCCTGGCAAGGTGAAGGTTTCGGCCCAGGGCAAGGTGGGCGGCAAGCCGGTTTCTGCCGGCACGGTAGAACTCGCCGTGCTACCCGACACAGTCTCCGTCGTGACCCTCGAGAAAAATAAACCCGCCCAGTAGCGAAGCTACCCCCTAATCCTCCCGCAAGATCCCCTTCGTCTCCTCGGTGTAGACTCCGGGCGCTTCACGCACCAGCAGCGGCGCTTCTTCCTCCAGCCCTCCTCCCCATCCTTTCTCCGCCATCACCAGGAACCTGTTGGCCGGACGATCTGGCAGCGGCTGGATCTTGCGCAGGATCCTGGGCGCCAGGGAGGCGGCGTTCAGGCTCTCAAGGACCTCCTCCATCCGCTCCCTCAGGTGCACCAGGCTAAAACGGCCCCCCGGCGCGAGCAGGCGGCCCGCGCAATCGCACAGGTCAGCCAGGGTGCAGGCCAGCTCGTGGCGGGCGGTGGCCACCTGCGGATCCGGGTTGAGGCGCCCCGAGCCCTGAGGGTAGAAGGGCGGGTTGCTCACCACCAGCTGCGGCCGCGCCTGTCCGGCCGGGTCCAGGCTTGCCAGGTCAGCCTCCAGAACCTCCACCTTTTGGCCCAGTCCGTTCTGTTCGGCGTTCCGTCTGGCCAGCTCTGCAAGCGCTGGCTGGAGCTCTACCAATATCACGGCCAAGTCAGGATCCCGCCGGGCCAGCAGGAGCCCCACCACGCCGCATCCCGCCCCCAGATCCATCGCCCTGCGGCCACCATCCGGGAGCCAGCGCCAGGCGAAGTCCGCCAGGAGCAATGAGTCCAGGTTGAACCGGTAGCCTCGGGCTGGCTGGGTGAGGCGCAGTTCTCCACGGCAGATTTCGCCTTCGGTAAGGTCGCTCATGGGACCAGATGTACGGCGCCCCGGCGAAGGATCCGGGGGTGGTCGCCCAGCAAGGAAACCACCGTGCTGGCCGGGGCCTTCCGCGGGCCGTCGTCCAGTACAAGCGCCACGCCGGGGATCCTGGCTTGCTCGGCCCTGGTGGCCGCGGGCGCGCCGCTCAGGTTGGCGCTGGTGGCCGTGATCGGCTGGTCTAGGCGCTCCAGCAGGGCCGCCACCACGGGATCAGGCGAGTGGCGCACGCCCACGCCTCCTCCCTCGCCCACGACCCGCTCAGGGAGGCCCTCGCGGGCCGGGAGGACCAGGGTCAAGGCTCCGGGCCAGTGCGCGGCCATGAGCTGCCTGGCAGCCTCTGGCACCCGCTCAACCAGCTGCATGGCCGTGGCCGCGTCTTTCACCAAAACCGGGAAGGGGTTCCCGTCCGGGCGGACCTTGACCCGGGCCACGGCCTCCACCGCCGATGGATCCAGAGCAAGGGCGGCCAGCCCGTACAGGGTCTCGGTGGGCATGGCGATGACGCCGCCGGCGAGGAGGATCTCGGAGGCGCGGCGGATCCCGTTGTCGTCAGCGGGGACGATGTCGGGGAGGGCGGTCATGGGGGAAGGTTACTTCAGGTAAGGGGCCAGGGATAAGGGGAATGGGCTGGAGGGCCGGAGCCGGGGCCGGGAAGACGCGCCGGCGCGCCTAGCCCAGGCTGCCGTCTGCCGCAGCGGACATCTTCATCTTCAACAGCCCGCGAACCTCGACCTGGCGGATCCGCTCACGGGTCAGGTTCATGATCTCGCCCACCTCTTCGAGGGTGATCCCACCCTTGGCGGCCACGTCCAGAGCGCAGGTGTGGGCCATCTCCCCGACCTCAAGGTGGGGGAAGTTCAGTTTGATGGAGCCGGTGTCCGGGTTGACGTCCAGGTAGAGGTGGTGCTTGCACGAGACATAGGGGCAGGGGCGCGGCGCGTCGGCACACTGACTGCGGCTGCGGGGGCGCCGATAGTCCATGTACTTGACCAGCGCGGCGCCCTCCATCATCTCCTGCCGGGTCAGCCGTTTCTGGGCGATGGTCTTGCTGCGGGGGCGATCCCGGCGGCGCTGGCGGCGGCGCTTGTGGCTCCGGGGCGGCGGGGTAGCCTGGCCGGGCGGTGCGTCGTCGGACCGGCTCTCCGTGACCTCCTCGGGCTGGATCTGCTTCAGTGCTCTGGACGGGGCTTTTTCCATGCTGGACTCCTGGGCTGGGGCTGGGGCTGGGGCGGCTTTCCTCATCTCTATCTCTTCACCGGGCGGGGGCTGGTGAGGCCGCCCGCTCCTGCGATGCTCAGTTCTTTCTCGGGCATGACCAGCTGGCTCTCGATCTGCTGGACTTGCCGGATCAGGTCTCCCGCGGTCCTGCGGGCCTGATCGATCTCCTTGCCCAGGCCACGGCCACGCGAGTGGTCGAAGCGCGGGCTGGCGGCCTCCCGCTCGAAGCCCTTGAACAGGTCCTCGATGGCGGCCTCCACCTGGTCGATCTGCGCCTTGAAGTTGGAGAAGGAGCGCTGGATCTCCTCGATGGTGTAGCTGCTCCGCATCAGGCGCTTGATGGTGTTGATGCGGCGCACGGCTGCGCAGGGATAGATCCCTCTGGATCCCTTGTGCTTGCCCTTGGATCCAACCCGCCGGCAGCGCGGCACCAGGCCGAGCTGTACGTACTTCCGGAAGGTCGCCTCCGAGAGGCGCGCTCCGCTCTTTTGGAAAATCTGGACTATCTGGGCTGAGGTCAGCCCCTCAGGGTTGGCTCGCTCGATCCGGAGGATCTCACGTTCGCTCAGGATCGCTTTCTTCGCTTGCGGCATTGCTACCCCAAAGTGCTGGGAGGGCGCCCTCCGGACGCACGACACCCCCCGCTGTGACCCTCCGAGGTGTGCACCTCGGAAGAACCCTCCATCAAGTTGAGACCACAGTATGGACTATAGTAAGATGTTTATTAATGTAAGAATATAAAGACGATATTCCAATCAATATATCCTGTCAACCAAAAAATGAATATAATCAAACAGTTAGACCTGCTCGTTTGTTCAGTGCATGCGAGGACTCAGGGTTGTTGCATCATTCTGCGCATATACGATCGCTGGATCCGAGGGACGGATCCTCTTTGCCTCGCCGGTTTGCCTGTTTAGGCCTCCTGCCCCGCCCCTGGCCAGGGGCGAGCATGTCGTTTTTTTCAACGCCAGTGGGGGCACGCTTCACTCCTCCCATTCGCGCTTGATCGGGGCGGCGCGTTTGCCAGGTTTGATGGTGACTGTAAGCCGCTCCCGGCGTCCCTGATCGTTGTAAAGCTCAACACGGTGGCGCCCTGGCGCGAGCTTGAGCCCCTTGATGGGGGTTTGCCCCACCTCCCTCCCGTCGACGCGCACCTTCGCCCAGGGGAAGACGAATACATCCAGCATGCCGCTCGGCCGCCTGGCCTGGTTGCGGCGGGGCTGCGCGGGTCGCTTGGTCTTCCTGGACGTGGCCGCGATCGCGGCAGGTGTGGATGTGGCTCGCGCGGAGGTGTCTGGTGCGGCAGCGTCGGGGGATGAGGCGTCGGGCGCGGAGGCCTTCCCCCGCGTGGGCTCCAGCGCGGCCTTCGGGGAGACCAGGGCGAGCTCCATGTCTTTGGCCTCCCCGAACACGGCCTGCCCCGTCGAGGCCGAGGCCCCCTCCCCTGCCCGGAGCTGAACCCGCCTGCCGCTTACGCCGTACAGGCGCGCTGGGCCCGAGGCTAGCTCTACCCCCTCGGCAAAGATCGGGCTCCCCACCGGGGTGGCCCTCACGAGCAGTGACGAAACCGCGCCCTCCGGGGGGGGCGCGTGCCGGGAGGCGTCCCCCTCGCCGATCGTCCCCGCCACCCACCAGCTCATCAGGCCAGCCGCCAGGAAGCAAATCGCACCGGCCGCCGCAAGGCGGGGCATGGAGCGGCGCCCTGGTTTGGCCGCCTCCGCGCGGGGGAGGGGCGGCTCCGGTGGGGTCTGCGCTGGCTGCGACGCCGGCGGCGAGAGCACCCGGGGGACCTCCGCCTCGCCCGCCACAGGGGCCTGGGTTGGGGGCTCCTCTTTTTGTGGCGGCTTGCCGTCTACCCCCTGCCCCGCTCCCTGCTCCGCTCCCTGCACCGCTGTCTCACCCCGCCGCTCACGCTGTGCCTCCTCGGGGATCAGCTTCTTGAGGTACTCCGCGGTCTCCATTGGGTCCTCAGGGGAGCCGAACTGCCCCAGGTCGGCCAGGGCCTCCTGGGCGCTCTGGTAGCGCCTGTGGGGATCGGGCGCGAGCAGCTCCATGACCACAGTCTCCAGATCCCGGGGGATACCAGAGGCGAACGAGGTTGGGCGGGGGATATCCGCTCGTTGCACCTGGGCGAACACCTCAGCCTCGGTGGCGCCGGTGTAGAGGCGGCGCCCCGTGAGCAGCTCCCAGAGCACGATACCGAGGCTGAATAGATCGGAGCGGGCGTCCACGGGGCGGGAGTTCACCTGCTCCGGGGACATGTACGGCAGCTTCCCCTTGACCGTGCCTGAGCGGAAGGTTGACGCCAGGGCCGCGACCTTGGCGATGCCGAAGTCGGTGATCTTCACCTCGCCGGCGAAGGAGATCAGGACGTTGTGGGGGCTGATGTCCCGATGCACCAGGCCCATGGGGGTGCCGCCGTCCAGGCGGGTGTGGGCGTAGTGCAGCCCCTTGAGCGCCTCCATGCCCACGTACGCGGCCAGGCTCCCGGCCAGAGGCATGTCCCGCCTGCGGGCGGCCTGGAAGATGCGGCGGAGGTCCTGGCCGTGGACCCACTCCATGGCGATGTAGTGGACGCCATCCACCTGGTTGAAGTCGAATATCTGGACGATGTTGGCGTGCTGCAGGCGGGCGGCCAGCCGCGCCTCCTGGATGAAGAGGCGCACGAAATCCGGGTCCTCATTGAAGACCGGGAGGATGCGCTTGATCACCATCTCCTTGACGAAGCCGGCGGCGCCGTGGGTTCTGGCCTCGAACACCTCGGCCATACCCCCGACCCCGATCCTGCGCACCAGTTCGTATTTTCCGAAGACTTCGGCCATTGAACTCCGCGGGGTTTCCCAGGCTCTCATCTTACCTCAGCCCTCCATCCGAGCGGGGGCTGCTTTTTTGTTACAATCTTCCAGTCATGAGCCGTCGCCTGCTGGTCATTTGCCTGCTGCTCGCCCTGCCCGCCAACGCTCGGGCATACGGTGAGGCGTCGACCCTGAGGGACAAGGCTTCAGGGGTGACCCTCAGGGCTCCTTACGGCTGGATCTTGCACAAGCAAACTGGCTACCCGGAGCTGCGAGGCTTGCTGGTGCACCGAAAGGGTGACGCCACCATCGCCCTGATGATCGGGCACCTGGCCCCTGGGCAGGGGCTCGCGGCCTACATCAAGGAGAACTGTCAGGCCATGACCGTCGTGGGCGTCACGGTGAAGAA
>CAZCFB010000021.1:0-3387 GCA_964497805.1 uncultured Kofleriaceae bacterium | reverse complement strand
AGCAGCCGGTGAAGGAGGGCGAGGAGCTGCCCGAGCTCCCGGGCGGCGAGATGGAAACCGAAGGGGAGCTGGAGTCAGAGGCGCTGAAGGAGTAGCGGCTGCAATTGCGGCCACTACAAAGTTGCTCGCGATGTTCCTCTGGCTACCATGTAATCCATGAAGCGCGCGCTGCTCATTTCGCTCACACTGGCCTGCGCCGGCTGCGTGGGGCCCGGCCTGCTCACAGACGGGACCACCGTCTCGGTTGGGACCCACTCCCGAGGGGCCCTGCGCCACGGCGTCACCCTCCCTGCCAGCGGTGATGGGTACGTCATCCCCCAGCGGTGGCGGGATCGGAAGCGGAGCTACGGCACCGCGGAGCTGGTCAAGTTGCTGGTCCGGGCGGCCCGGCGGGTGCACCGCGAGCACCCGGGCGGCACCCTGGGCGTGGCAGACCTGAGCCCGGTGGGCGGCGGTTCCACCCCGGAGCACCGTTCACACCATTCCGGCCGTGACGTGGATTTGATCTTCTACATGACCGACCACAAGGGGAAGCCCATCGCGCCCAGGGCGATGATCCATTTCGACAAGAAAGGTTACAGCGTGCCCGCCGAGCCAGAGGCGGGCGGCGCGGGGCCCGCAGAGCCCCCCCCCCCCGCCCCGCGGGGGGGGGGGGATTGACAGCACGGGGGTTGCAGTTTCCGGCTAGTCGCGCCCCCGGTGCGTTGCGCTGCAGAGACAATTCGAACGGTTCTACGGAACGCCGCGACGAGTCAAGTTTCCGGCTAGTGCTTCCTCACTCCACTGGTCATTCACCGAGAGTAGGTTCCGTGCGTGAACCGCATTGCCGGGAGGACGGTCCATTGCGGGGAACCTATCCTGCGCATCGACTCGCAGTTACGCGCCCCGGTAGCCGGGACTGATTGATATCCGCAAGCCTCTCACGTATACTTCCATCCAACCTGAGGGAGGATGGAGCCATGATCGTGAAGGAGGGCGTTTGCCTGGTGGTCGCATGTGCCTTTGCAGCGGGTGCGGGTGCGGCTATTCGTGATGCTGACTATGGCGAGAGGCTGTCGGAGCCGACGGCGGAGGTGGCGTTGTGGTGGGCGTCGTCGGGGTGGAAAGTGGGGCGCACGAAGGAAGTCCCGCAGCGGGCCGGTGACGCGGTTGCGGTCAGCGCGGCGCGCAACGAGGCCGAGTCGGTCCAACTGGTCGTGACGCCGAGACGCGAGCTGCGGGGGTTGCGGGTCACGTGTACGCCTCTGACGGGCAGGCAGGGCGCGACGATTCCTGCCGAGTCTGTCGACGTACTGGTGGTACGTTATGTCAATATCGCACAATCGACCGACAAGAGCATGGGTACCGGCTTGTGGCCCGATCCGTTGCCGCCGCACGAGGGCGCGCTCGATCTCGCCGCCGGGGTGAACCAGCCGTTCTGGCTGCGGGTGCGCGTGCCGCGCGATGCCGTTGCCGGTGTATACGAGGGCAGGATTCGACTCCGTGCGGAAGGGTATGCGGAGGATGCCCCGCTGCGCGTTACCGTGTATGGATTCACGTTGCCCGAGCGCATGACCTGCGTAACGGCGTTCGGTTTTTCGGCCTACAACATGTTTCGGTATCATGGCGCCGAGACGCAGCAGGACAAGCGCGCGCTTCTGGCCAAGTACTGGCGCAACCTGTCCGACCACCACATTTCGCCTTACGACCCCGCGCCCCTTGACCGGTTTGGCGTGAGCTGGCCCAACGTCAAGCCACCGCCCTCGCGTTGGAAGAACTGGGATGGTGTACGCACGGTTGACAACGAGGTGCATGCCGGCAAGGGGGCGCTGCTGATCTACGATACGAACGCGAAGCAGTGCACTCAGGTGACCTACAAGCCCCGGCTGGACATACCGGAGGGAGGGTTGCGTCTGCGCTTCCGGTACAGGACCGCGGTCCCCGGTCATTCCTTTCTCGTGTCGTTCGGTCACTACGACGAATCCGGCAAGTGGTTATGGGGCTGCAACAACGACATGGTAGTGCGCGGCAATGGGCATTGGCAGGAGTTCGACCGGGTGATCGGCTCCTTTCCGAAGAAAGCGAAGCAGGTGAGTCTGCGGCTTTACGCCACCGAATGGAGCGATGTCGGCGAGCGTATGGGGTTGGTCTGGTATGACGATGTGTCCGTGACGGCTGCCGGCGGGGGAGAGGAGCTGGTGGAGGCGGGGGACTTCGAGCCCCGGGGCGACCGGGAACCGGTGGCTGCGGACGATGCCCTGCAGGTGCGCTTCGACTTCGCGGCATGGGACAGGGAGATGACGAAGGCGATCGACCGCTATCACTTCAACTCCTTCAAGGTGCGGACCGCGGGAATGGGCGGCGGTACTTTTCACGCCCACAGCGAACCGTTTCTGAGGGGTTTTGCCGAGAGCACGCACGAATACCGGGTCATGTTTCATTCGTACTACTCGCAGCTCGAAGCGCACCTGGCGGAGAAGGGGTGGCTGGACGAGGGCTTCGTCTACTGGTTCGACGAGCCGGCGCCGCACCAGTATGCTTTCGTGCGGCGCGGTTTTCAGCGCCTGAAACAGCACTGCCCGCGCATCAAACGCATGTTGACCGAGCAGGTTGAGGACGGATTGGTGGGCGGACCGAACATCTGGTGTCCGGTGAGTCACGCCTACAATCATGAACGGGCGGAAGAACGGCGCGGACGCGGCGAGGATTTCTGGTGGTACGTGTGCTGTGGACCCAAGGCGCCGTACACGGGGCTTTTCATCGATCATGCCGGCACGGAGATGCGGGTATGGCTTTGGCAGACGTGGAAACGGAAGATCAAGGGCATCCTGGTCTGGCAATCGAACTACTGGACCAGCGATGCGGCTTACCCGAACGGGCTCCAGAATCCGTACGAGGATCCGATGTCGTGGACGTCGGGCTACAGCACGCCGATTGGGACAAAGCGCCCCTGGGGCAACGGGGACGGGCGGTTCGTCTATCCTCCGGAAGCGGCTGCGGACGGCAATCCGGCAAAGCCGGTGTTGGCGGGGCCGGTCGACTCCATCCGCTGGGAGATGCTGCGGGACGGGATCGAGGACTATGAGTATTTCGTTGTCCTGCAACGGCTTCTGGAGGGCGTTGACGGCGCGCTCCCGGGCGCGAAGCGCGCCGAGTCGACAGGGTTGCTGACGATTCCGGGTGACGTGAGCACCTCGCTCAAGAGCTTCACGCGCGATCCGGCGCCGCTCGAAGCGCATCGGGAGCGTCTGGCGCGGGCGATTGAGAGGCTTCAAGGGTCTTGAACCGCCCAAAACCGCGGACTGGACGAGACGAAACCGCGATGAGAGCACAACGTCACGCGGAATGGGGAACCGCAGCAATTCTCATTATGGCCACGCCCCCTGCGACACAAGGTCGCAGGGGGCG
>CAZCFB010000020.1:49992-53389 GCA_964497805.1 uncultured Kofleriaceae bacterium | reverse complement strand
GCTCTCTCTGCGCCGGGCCGAGGCCGAGTCGATTCAGGTGTTGGTGCCGGCCTAGAAGCCCGTGGCTACGGCCCCCGCCTCTATTTCACCGCGGCCAAAAACTCTCCCAGCGCACGCCTGTAGGGCTCCTCGTTGAGCCACTGGATGGTGTTGTGATCCCCCTGGTCAAAGAGGAGGAGCCGGTGCAGGTTGTCGCCTGCCCACTCGGCCAGGCGCTCGCTGTTCCAGCTGGGCACCAGTGAGTCGTGGCGGGTGTGGAGGATCAGGGCCGGGTACTCCAGGCCGCCCATGATGGCCCGGTGGTCGAAGTCGCGATCGAGCTGACGGTTGATCTCCTCGCGGTCGATGCCCACCTGCTCGTAGGGCACCCGGATCTCCAGCCGCGGCTTCAGGTCGGCCACGCCGCTCTCCAGCATCAGACCGGCGACCCGATCCGGGTGGGCCGCGCCTGCCAGGTGCAGGGCGAAGATTGAGCCCACCGACCGGCCGGCCAGCACCAGGGCCGGGACCTGATCCCGGGGCTGAGCCAGCAGGTAGTCCATGGCGGCGCGGGCGGCCTGGCAGCAGCTGGTCAGGGTGGGCAGCCCGCGGCTGGAGGCGTAGCCAGGGTAGTCCACGAAAAAGATGTTGGCCCCGGCAGCAGCGGCCCAGCGCGGCCAGACGTCAAGCTGGTCGGTGATGCACTCGCCGTTGCCGTGCAGGTAGAGCATGGTGGGCGCGCCCTCCACGGTGCGGCTCCAGTAGCCGCCGATGTGGGTTCCGTCTGGCAGGGCCAGGCCCACGGGGCCGGCTCGCTCCGTTTGGGGCAGAGATCCACCCGGCATGGGGAAGAAGTAGGTGCCGCTCACCTGCGGCAGGTCGTACAGCTTCTCGGGATCCATGCATCCTCCATGACGCCACCTGGCGACACAGGGTATCATCGGTCAATTCCTGTGCAGGAGGGTAGCAAGGTGAGACAGACAAGGATGGTCCTGGCCATGGCTGGCCTGGCCCTGGTGGCGTGCGGATGCAGCGGATCCGGGGGCGGTGACTCAAACAAGAAGGACGCGGCTGCCCAGTACTGGGACAGCGGCAAGAAGAAGGACGCCTACAAGCCCCCGCCCAAGCTGGACCTGGGCGGCAAGAAGAAATTGGCGGGAGAGCCGTGCGCGGCCAACGCCCAGTGCAAGGACGGGCGGTGCCACAGGGGCATCTGCCTGGCGGGCAAGCTGGGCGCCGCCGGCGCGCCGTGCAAGGGCCCGGCGTTTTGCCGAAGCGTCAAGTGTGTGGGCGGCAAGTGCGCGCCCGGGACCATGCCCCAGGGGTCGGGCTGCCTCTTCCCCGAGGAGTGCCTCAGCGGCAAGTGCGTGAACGGCAAGTGCGCGGCCAAGCCCTCGGGCGGCAAGTGCGCCAAGGACAGCGAGTGCGGCGGCGGGGTCTGCTACAAGCAGAAGTGCGCCAAGCGGTGCACCAAGCCGTCCGACTGCGCCGCCGGCGAGGTGTGCAACACGGACAACGGCAAGCGGGTGTTCTGCCTCAAGGCCACCTACAACACCAACGTGGGCAAGCTGTGCGGCGCCACCGGCTCTTGCCCTGGCGGGCTGACCTGCACGGGCACCAAGTACGACTGGGCCACCTTCTGCCGCGGCTCATGCTCCACGGACCTGGACTGCCCGCCGGCGCTGGAGTGCGAGAAGAGCGGGTCCTCCAGGTACTGCAAGCCCCGGCGCATGTGCTCCGTGTGCGCCCACGACGGCTCCTGCCCCAAGGGCATGAAGTGCGTGGCGATGCTCGGGGGCAAGTTCTGCACCAGCAAGTGCAACCCGGGCTCCACCGAGTGCCCCATGGCCGCCAGCTGCAAGGCGGCCGCCGGCGGCCACTACTGCCAGCCCAAGGGCGGAAAGTGCACGGGCAACGGCGGGGTCTGCTCACCCTGCACCAAGCATGACCAGTGCAACAGCGGCGGCCTCTGCCTCTCCTTCAACCTCACAGAGGAGAGCTTCTGCGGTTCGGACTGCACGGCCAGCGGTACCTGCTCCGGCGGGTTCACCTGCTACAAGGTCAGCAGCACCGGGCAGAAGCAGTGCGGTCCGTCCAAGAAGGTGAAGTACGCCACCTGCACCAACGGCATCACCTTCCCCATCTACAACGTGGGGGATGTGATCAACGACTACGCCATGGTGGGCTACAAGGACACCAACAACAACGGCACCCTCACCGACGAGAAGACCCTGCAGGTGATCCGCCTCAGCGACATGGCCAAGGGGGCGAAGATCATCCTGCTCAACGTCTCTGCCTTCTGGTGACCGGGCTGCAAAACCGAGACCCAGCAGTTTGCTGGGTGGATGAATAAGTACGGCGGCAAGGGCCTGCGCATCTTCCAGGTCCACAACTCAGGGACGTCCAAGAACAGCGCGCCTGACCCCCAGGGCTTGAGCGCCTGGATCTCAACCTACGGTTCGGCCCACGCCACGGGCATGGATCCGCGCAAGCGGTGCAGCAAGTACTACATCAAGTACGACGCCGGCAAGGGCAGCTTCATGGGGAGCATCCCGGCCAACCTGATCATCGACGCCAAGACCATGAAGATCCTCGCCCGGAACGTGTCCGCGAATCAGGTGCCGAGCAAGCTGGCTCAGTACCTGCCCTGAGGCTGCGCCGCCACGGCGCACCCCTGCTGATCATTATCCCCCTCCGGGGCTTGCTCCCGGGCCGGCGCCTCGGCTGGCAGGGGCTTCTCCGGCTCCTCGGCCTGGACGGGTTTGGGCTGCGCTCCCGGCGTCAGCTCCGAGGCCTGTGGGAAGTCGCAGCGCCAGGCGTCTCCCATGAGCCGGCCCACCACCTCCACCTTCCCTCCGGCCTCCACCAGAAGGTGGTGAAAGGGGCGCCAAACCTGGCCCGCGCATGACTCCGGGATGACGAACTCGGCCAGCAGCGCGTCGTCCAGGGTGATCCGGGCCCGGGCGTTGTTCTCACGCAGGGCCCCCTTGGCCGAGCGCGGGGCGTGCACGAAGAAGGCGTAGCGCCCCGCCGGTGGATCCAGCAGGGTGATGGTCTCCGGTCCGCCGCCCCCCTTGGCGTCCTGATCCAGCTCGGCCTTGAAGCTCCCCTCCCCCTTGTAGGCGCGGCGCCTCCAGTGCAGGTGCAGGCGAGGCTTGAGGTCTGGCCGGTAGACATGGGCGTCCGCGTTGAGCTCCTCGCCCTTGCCGCTGTCCCAGCTCAGCACGAACTGAACCCGGGTGCGGCCATGTTGCCCGGAAACCTCCAACAACGGCGTGAGGGCCGTTGTGATGAGCCGCCCCTTGCGCCGCACCCTGATGGGTCTCCTCTCCAGCGGGATGTAGCCGCTCAGCCGGTAGGTGACCTTGTAGCGGCCAGGCTGAAGCCTGAACCTGAGCACGCCGTTGCCGTCGGTGCG
>CAZCFB010000020.1:45211-49892 GCA_964497805.1 uncultured Kofleriaceae bacterium | reverse complement strand
CCTTGTAGCGGCCAGGCTGAAGCCTGAACCTGAGCACGCCGTTGCCGTCGGTGCGGCCTGTTGCCACCCGCTCCGCGCCGGCGCCCTGGGTCACCAGCACCTCCACCCCGCTCAGGCGCTTGCCCTTGACCATGGCGTCGGTGAGCAGAAAGGCGACCGCGGGCTCGGCGGCGGCTGAGCCCGAAAGGCACAGGAGCGCCCCTGCCACCGCGGCCACCATCCCCCTTGGTTTGCCTGCTCCTGGCTTCATCGGCCTCTCTCCTGCTTGCGTCGCTCCACCATGTAAAAGCCCAGGGTGATGGTATCAGCCGGAAGCTGGTGGAAGGCCCGGTGTCGGGGCGACCACCTGGGCCGGCGGGTGGGGAAGCGCTCCTCGGCCAGTGCCCGCAGCCCATGACGCTGGCGGAAGCGGTGGCACTCCGGCCTGATCTTGCCCGGACCAGGGGCGCCCCGGCGGACCTCCTGGTCGGTGAAGGAGTAGCAGGTGAGCCCGTGGTACAGGATCAGCGGGCCGCGTGAGCCAGGCCCGCGCCTCTCCACATCTCCCTGCCGGATGACCCGCCACTGTTTGCCCTGCTCTTGAAGCAGGAAGTCCGGGAAGTCCGTTAGCACCCTGCGGTCCGCCAGCCGCTGGTCCAGCAGCACCAGGGTGGCCCTGTCCGGCAGGGTGGACACCGCCTGGCGAATGAAGGCGTACTCAAGGTCCTCGTTGTCCGGCCTGGAGATGAGCCGGAGCCCTGGCAGCGCGGAGCCGAGCATGGCAAGGCACGCGACAGCGGCCAGGACCGGGCGCAGGTGGCTGCCCGCCTTGAGCGGACCCGCCAGGCAGCGCAGGGCGTACGCCGCCAGGGGCACCATGAGCATGAGGTGGGTGGTCTGGTAGCGGATGGCGTCCGAGAGGCAGGCGCACACGAGCATGGCTGCCCAGGAGAGGCCAGCCAGCATCACCCCACAGGCCAGGGCCGCCGCCGGATGCCGCCGCCCCCACAGGAGCAGCCCGGCCAGGCATCCCACGGTGAGCAGGATCGGCGTGACCCGCGGGTTGAGCAGCAGGTTGCTGGCAGAGGACCAGACCTCCAGGGAGACCAGCGTGCCCTTGCCCTGGCCGGCCTCCCAGTAGCGGCCAAACATGCGCATGGCGTGGGGCAGCGACACCACCAGGGCCAGCGCGGTCGCGGCCGCCACCCCGAGCCAGCGTCGTCGTCCCCGGCGCTCGGGGGCTGGAGAAAACAGCGCCGCCGCCAGAATAATCACCGGCGCGGCCAGGGCCACCAGGTGGAGCTGCGCGGTGAAGCCGGCCAGCGCCGCCCACAGGAGGTAGAGCCGCACCCTGCCCTGCCGCACGGCGGCATGCGCCAGGGCCAGCCCCACGGCGAGCAGCAGGTTGTAGGCCACCAGCCCGCTCTCACTGGCGGAGAGGCGCACATGGGCCGGCAAGCAGGCGAAGATCAGGGCGGCCAGCAACCCCGCCAGGCGGCTGCGGGTGAGCAGCGCGCTCGCCGTGCCCAGGGCCACGGAGGTGAGGCTCCCGAGGGTGATGTTGAGCCAGAACAGGGCCCTGGCCGTGCCGCCCAGCAGAGCCGCCAGCGGGGCCAGCAAGGCTTGCTTGGCCAGGCCGTACTGACCAACCTCCAGGTACGGAATCAGCGCGTCGTGACCGCTGATCAGCTCTCGCATCTCGCGGATGCCGTGGGTGTTGGTGTGCAGCGGCGCGTGGGGCGGCAGGAGCGCGCGCAGGAGCAGGGCCACGGTGAAGAGTGCGAGCATGGCCAGCCAGTAGCCGCGGCCCAGGGGCCGGACCACGCGCCACAGGTCCCTGGCGCTGAAGGCGGCCAGCAACACCATGAGCAGCAGGAGCGCCCGGTTGGCCTGGAGCAACCAGCCCGGCCCCGCCCTGACCTGGCCCTGCACAGCGCATGTCCTCCAGAACTTCCCACTGTCGTTGGCCTGCACGCGCTGCGCCACCTCCAGGATGGCGGGTGGGACTCCCGGGGCGACGCCGGGTGAGGCTCCGCTCCTCCAGCCGATGCTGAAGCTTGGGCTCTGCGCGACCTTCTCCGACGAGAGCCGGGCCGTGGGCGGGTGGAGCACCAGCACCTGCTCCTCCTCCCCCCGGATCAGGGCGTACTCCACGCGGCTCTGCTGGATCCGGATGTCCCCCACCTTCCACCCCTTGCCCACCACGCTGCCCGGGCCCAGCGGGGCGATGAGGGCCAGCACGTCACCCTCCCTTCCCGGCTTGATCACATACCCCTCGCTGCATGGCGGCGCGCTGTGCGCGGGCGCGGGCGTGATCACCCCGGCGGTGAGCGCCAGACAGAGGAGGAAGCCGCGGTGGCGTGGCAGCGTCAGTTGCACGATCCGTTGGGCTTCTTCACCCGCACATGGAAGTGGTGGGTGTGCCCGCTGACGCTGCGCATGAAGGTGCCGTGCCACGGCTTGTAGGAGAACTTCGACTTGAAGTAGGCGTTGACCACCTTCTGCACGGCGGTGTCGTTGTTGATGATGCCGCACACCTGGCCCGTGTCCACGAACAGCTTGGCCAGGTCGATGGCGGGCTGGTTGTTGGTGCACGACACCTGGGTGGCGCACCCGGCGGTGAGGTCCGCGTGGGTGCCGTCGTCATGGGTGGCGTGGTTCACCGAGCTGCAGGTGCCCTCGTTGAGGTCAAGGTACTTGATGGGCGAGAGGGAGGGCTGCTTCTGCTTCCAGTGGTAGGCCACGGTGTAGAGCACGTCGATGAGCAGCTTGGTCCCCCTGGAGCAGTCGTCCGCCTTGCGCGTGTAGAGCCCGGGCGGCTGGGATTGCGGCAGCAGGTAGTACCCCTTCTTGACGTTCTTGGAGTCGAAGTTGGGCGGGCTGAGCAGCTTGCCGGGCTTGGGCGGTGTGCAGCCCGACGCCACTGTGAGGCGGTACTTGCCGCTCTTGGAGAGCATGGGAGAGAAGCCCCCCTGGATGACGCTCCAGCCGGTGGCATAGATGGTGAGGGTCATGGCCTTGTTGGCCGTAAGCCTGACCTTCGCCGGGCCCGATGTCTTGCCCGTGGCGAGCACCTGCACCGAGAGGTCGGCGCTGGACGAGGAGCGCTCCCCGTCGGCCACGGTGACGCCGGCCGGGTTCTGGATGACCAGCGCTGGCTTGTAGCCGCCCGCGGTGACGGCCAGGGTCAGCTCCACCTTCACCTTTGGCTGGGGCGCCAGGGTGTAGCGGTGCACGTTGTACTTGCCCGAGCTGTAGTCCTCATCCAGGGACGAGCTGCCGCACAGGCTGCTCAGGGCGGAGGCGCTCCAGCACTTGCCCACCTTGCACGGGTTGAGCTGCTTGGGCTTCTTGGGTGGCGGGGGCGGCGGTGCGCTGTCCGAGGGGGTTCCATCCCGGGGGGCGGAATCGCGGGCCAGGTCCGGCGACTTGCCGCCGCCATCCTTACGCGGCGGTTTTGCGGCCCCGTCCTTGCGCGAGGCCGCGTCCTTGGCGGTGGATCCAAGGTCCCGCGGGTCCCCGTCGCAGCCCGGGCACAGGGCCAGGGCCAACGCCAGGGCCAGCCATTTCATTGTTCGCTTGAGCGTGATCACTGTCCCGATGGTAGGCCGCGGGCCAGCCCGGGATCAACCTGCGGGCATGGGCGAGGGGATACTTTTGCGATGGGAAGCGTAATTGACAGTACGGTTTTTGCGGCTACCATTTCCGTTCGCCGAGGGAGGAAAATATGAAAAGAGACGCCCTACTGTTCATCACGGGGTTGGTTCTGGCCGCCGTCATCGGCTGCGGCGATCCCCCTGAAGAAGCTGTCTCCACCAGGATCCCCTCCCTCTCGGAGACCACCCTGCCTGGAATTGCCCCGGCCGTGAGCGCGCCGGCCTTCGATATCCTTCAACTCCCCGAGCTCGCCGGCGACAAACAGCGGGATCCATTCCGTGCCCATGTCCGGCGGGTGGAACCACCCGAGTTCCTTGAGCTTGATGTCCCGATCAAGGGCAAGGCGTTCTCTCTGGACGAGCTGAGCCTCGTGGGCGTCGTGGAGGGTGATGTGGAGCCGGTGGCCATGTTCCGCAACCCGCGGGGACGGGGCTACATGGCCCGCCGGGGCGACTACCTGAGCCGCTCGGTGGCGCGCATCAAGCTGATCCAGAAGGACAAGGTGGTGGTGGAGTTCCCCTTCCGCAAAGCCGGAGCCAGGGGCGAGCGCATCATCAAGCTGGATACGTCCGCGCCCGCGGGTAACAGCGAGGACACCTGGCGCTACTCGCGCTGACCTCCCGGCCGCCGCGCACAGTGGATGGCCTGAGTCCCAAACATGAGGGTCTCGAACGCGACCCCCTCCAACCCCGCCTCCTCCATGACCCGCGATAGTTCTTCCGGCCGCAGGAACGCCTCGGTGGTCTCGGGCAGGTAGCGGTAGGCCGCCCCGTCGCCAGCCACCAGCTTGCCCAGCAGCGGGATCATCACGCCCATGTGGAACTTGATCAGGGGCCCCATGAAGCCGCCAGGCGGCGGCGTCGTGTCCAGGCAAACCACCCTTCCCCCCGGCCGCAGCACGCGCCGTTGCTCGGCGAACAGGCGCCGCCGGTCGCCCACGTTGCGCGCCAGATACCCCGAGGTCACCGCGTCGAAGGTGCCATTGGCGAAGGGCAGGTTCAGGGCGTCCACCTGGCACCAGCGGATCCCCTCCATCCCTTCACGG
>CAZCFB010000020.1:32002-45111 GCA_964497805.1 uncultured Kofleriaceae bacterium | reverse complement strand
CGGGGCCTGGCCAGCCGGGGCCTCCCCCTGGAGTACGTGGAGACCAACGCCTCATGGGTGCGCGGGCGAGAGCACGCCGAGGAGGTGCTCTCGCGGCTGGCGGGCGCGGGGCTGAGGATGGTCCTGGTGAGCCTCTCCCCGTTCCACGCCGAGTTCATCCCCCTGGCCCGCACCACGGCCCTCATCGACGCGGCCCGGGCCACCCTCCCCGGCGGCGCCTTCGTCTGGATCCCACAGTTCATGGAGGATCTTGCCGGAGAGGACCCGGAGCGGCGCCTGGATCTGGAGGCGACCCTGGCGGAACGCGGGGACGGCTTCGCCCTGGGCCTGGCTGGACGCTATGGCCTGACCCCGGCCGGCCGCGCCGGACGCTTCATCCACCGCCACGGCCGCCGGCTCCCCTGGTGGGAGGCCGCGCGCTCAGCCCGCTGCCGCCAACGGCTCTCCAGCACGTCACACTTCCATGTGGACCTGGAGGGCCTGTTCGTGCCCGGCCTGTGCGCTGGGATCACCCTCCCGCTGGACCAGGTGCCCGGCGACCTCGACGCGGCGCGGTTCCCCCTGGTGGCAGCGCTGGCCTCGGGAGGTCCCGCCGAGCTGGTGGCGCTGGCCCGGGACCATGGCTTCGCGCCCCACGAAACATACGGCTCGGCCTGCGACCTGTGCACCCACTGCCGGATCCACCTGGCAGCCTCGGGCGATTACGAGGAGCTGGGGCCGGCGGGGTTCTATGACCGGCGGTCTGTTAGCTTTGATATGTAGGGACGGAACTGGCCTCACACGGAGACACGGAGGCACGGAGGTCACGGAGGGGAAGGGGGGGAGGATGTGGGGCTTGCCAGGAAACTTCTGTGTCTCTCGGTTGCTCTGTGGTTTCTGTGAGAGGATCACTTCGGCGTGAAGGCCGCGAACAGGCCGCGGTGGTCGGACAGGACCTGGCCGCCGTAGGGCTGGGTGAAGGCCAGGGAAACCGTGTCCAGCCGCTTGAGGGTGGCGGTCTTGACGAAGATGTAGTCGATGCGTGTGCTGAACGAGGGGTGGCAACAGGTGAGGCCCGGGGTTGAGGCCCCGGGGTGCTTTGCGCCCCACGCCTCGGTGAAGGCGGGCGGGCCCTTCTTGAGCGTGGTCACCGCCGAGCTGGCGTACCAGTCGTTGAAGTCTCCCACCACCACCTGGGGCAGCGCGGTGGCGTGGCCGGCGGCCAGGGAGACGATGGCCGCCGCCTGGGCCTGGCGATCCTTTGCCGCCGCGCTGATGGTCAGGTGCGCGCTGTAAAGGTAGAACTCGCCGCGGTTGCTGCTCACCCTGGCCCAGATCGCCTTGCGCGGGAAGGAGCCGCCCCCCTTGGGCAGCGCGAGCTCCCCGGACGCCTTGATCCGGCCCGCAGGCGCCAGCAAGCCCACGCCCTCGTCCCACTTGCCCCACGCCTCGTGGGTCCTGGCGAACCTGTGCTCCCAGGCCTGGCCGGTCAGGGCCTTGAGCTCGGCGGCCAGGGTGGCGGCGAAGTTGTCTGCGCCGGTGCCCCCCTTGCTCTGGCAGACCTCCTGCAGCCCCACCGCGTCCGGCTTCAGCTTCTGGATCTCCAGGGCGATGCCCTTGGCGCGCTTTGCCGGGCTGTTCTGAAGGCACCAGCAGTTGAAGGTGGCCAGTCGCAGGGGGCCGGTGGCGGCGGGCAGATCCCCGGCTGGGAGATCCAGGGCAGCGCCATCCGGCGGCGGCAGGTCATGGGCAAGGTCGCGCCACAGGTCAGGCGTGGCTCCGAGGTCAGCGGCCGCGTCCGGTGCATCCGGGCCCCTCTGCCCGGGATCCCCCTGGCAGGTGGTGATCAGCATCAGCGCCATGAGCGGGATCCGGTTCATGCCCACAGCATACGGAGGGTTACGTGACAGTTGTGTGAACATTGCAGGATCCTGCTGCCTACCCGCTGCTTATCTCTGGCGTTCTGTTAGATTTTCCTCATCGGACCAATTCAGGAGACCGCACCGGGCATCACCCGGCCCGGTACGAAGACGAAAGGCCCCCCATGGAGCAGGTTTCCGCCCTCAACGAACGCGTCACTCTGCTGAAGCGCATCGCCGCCTCCATGCAAGAGGGGGCCATCCATACCCGCCTCTTCCCGGAGGTGGACAAGATCCTGGCCCTGCCCGACAACCTGGACGCCGCGTCGGTGAGCGAGCGCGAGGCCGTCACCCGGCAGGTGCGCGAGCACGAGCAGGCCTTTGACCAGCTGGGTTACAGCCTGCTCAAGCAGAACATGCCGCCCACGGGCGTGTCGTCCATCTTCCAGGTGGTGCAGGCTGCCGAGGAATTCAAGGTGGAGCTGGGCCGCACGGTGGGGCGCCGCTTCACCCTCCCGTCCGGGGAGGAGCTGACGCTCGACTACCGGCACCGGGATCTGCTCACCCGCCACAGCCTCTCCATCGGCACGCCCCCCGTGACCGCCCAGGTGGGGGACCTGGTGGGCGGCGCGCTGCTGGGGCGCCCCCTTGCCGATCTGGCTGGCTTCACGGACTTCATCGGCTGCGATCCCACCAACCTGGAGGAGCTGTTGGCCCTGCTCCAGCGGCTGGTGGACAGCAGCCTGCACTACTGCACCGCCGCCGAGGAGCGCGAGTTCCTGGACGACGCCGGGGAATTCGTCAACTTCGAGGGAGGGCGCATCTTCAACCGGCTCGTGATCACCGAGAGCCCGGACCGGGTGGTGGAGCTGATCCAGCGGCACCTGTTCGACAAGTTCGGGGGCGGCGAGGCCCCACCGGTGCGACTGGTTGATGAAGTGGACGGCCTTGACGGGCGCCTCATCGCGACCATGCAGCAGGAGCCGAACCACATCTTCGTGGCGAGGGTTTCCCGCCTGCCCCATCGGCTCTTCTCCCCGGCTGGCGGCGACGACGACCGCTGGCGCGGCGTGCTCGGCCGCCTGGTGCTGGTGGACGACTCCAGCAGGGCGCGGGCGTCCAACACCACGGTGGTGTACACCCTCTTCCCCCATGTGGCGCGGACCCTGCGCAACATCCAGACCCGCCTGGCCGGCCGCCCGGCCAACACCCAGCTGCAGCTTCGGCGCATCCTGGAGCAGTTCTCCCCGGCGGACCTGGCAGAGATCCGCCAGGCGGTGGAGGGCCAGCTCCGCTTCCTCTGGGAGCAGGACGCGCGCGGCCTCACCGTGGAGGTGGTGCGGGTGCACGAGTGGCGGCGCCACGGGCTGCTCGACTACCTGGCCCTGGTCAAGCTGCGCCGGCTGCTCTCTTTTCTTGAGGTGCTGGCCGGCGGCGACGAGGGCGCGCGCAAGGAGCAGGGCTCAGGCCTGGCCCGCCAGGTGTCCGACACATGGCGGGAGTACTTCTACCGCGGCCTGCCCGCGGATCGCTACCGGGCCGTGGTGATCCCGGGGGGCGGCCGGGGCACCCTGACCCTCATCGGCGAGTACCACCGGGCCGTGGTGCGGGAGGCGGTGGACGAGTTCCGCCAGCAGCACCTTACCGGCTGCCGCGAGCGCCTGGCCGAGATGAAGCGCTCCCTGAAGATCCCGAACCAGAGCACCGACGAGATCCAGGCGGCCATCCGGCAGTCCCAGCTGCGCGCCCTCTCCCCCACCCAGTGGAAGAACGGCAAGCCCGAGTCGAGCCTGGCCGACTACCTGGCGCGCTCCATGCTCTACCGCCTGGCCGACGGCGCCAGCCGCGCCACCCGGCGCACCCGGGCCGAGCTGGACCGGGCCTCCTTCGGCAACCTCACGGGTGGGCCGGCGGCGATGATCAAGCGGGCCTTCACAGGCCGCGGCCTGGGCGCGCTGCACGGGCGCCTGGAACAGGTGGTGGGGGCCAAGGTTGGCCAGTACGACCGCCGGGTGCGCGACTCCCTGGCGCCCATCTCCGAGGTGATCCAGACCGCCCAGCGCACCATCGACGGGCTCAAGGGGGAGCTGGATCCGGTGGCGGTGAGCGAGGTGGAGGCGGTGTTCGAGCTGGTGGAGCGGGGGCACTTCTACCCCACGCTGATCCTGCCCGAGCTCTCCTGGACCTACGGCGACGTCTTCCCGGACAAGGACTTCCCCGAGGCGTGCGTCATCCGCGTCCCGCTCAACGACCGCCACGAGCTGGACCCGCTGTCGCTCATGGCCCGTCTTGAAGAGCTGCGCTACCTCTTCCGCCGCTTCCCCGAGCTGTTCGAGCTCTCCTGCCGCTCCATGCTGCTGGTGCTCAACACGCCCCACAATCCCACGGGCGTGGTGTACCGGCGGGAGACGATCCTGCGCTTGCTCAAGGTGGCCTCCGAGTACGGCATCACCATGGTGGACGACAACTCCTACCACAAGCTCGTCTTCTCCGAGCACAAGGCGCGGGAGGGTGAGGAGAGCGTGGCCCAGCTGTTCGAGAAGCACCGGGCCCACTTCTCGCGGCCGGTGCGGCTGCTCACCGCGGGCGCCACCACCAAGGGCCTGCAGGGGGCCGGCGACCGCACCGGGTTGCTCTGCACCAGCGACGGTGAGGCGGCCGACTTCGTGCGCACGCGCGCCTCCAGGCCCCACCAGCTCTCCCTCTTCCTCACCCGGGCCAAGCTGGAGCTGGGTCAGGAGGCCAGGGCCGTCACCGGCGAGCTGGAGCGCATCGCCGGCCAGGTGGCCACCGGCGGATCCGCGCCTTGGGACGGCGTGCGCGATCTGCTGGAGGGGCTGCTCTCGCGCCTGGAGGAGCCCGCCTTCCCGGTTCCCCTGTTCGAGGTGCTGCTGGAGGGGTACGAGGAGCTGCTGCGCTGCCGCCACCGCGGGGCGTCGCTGCGGGACCTCTCGGAGTGCCTGAGCCAGCTCACCGGCCGGGTCAAGGCCCTGCGCCTGGAGCGGCGCCTGCGGGCTGACGTTGAGCGCCGGGTTGAGCAGGCCACCGGGGCCCTGGCGCGCGCCCTGCCCCACCGCGAGACCATCCAGCCCCGGGGCGCGTTCTACTGTTGCGTGCGCCTGAGCGAGCCGGGCGACGACCGCGGGCTGCAGGCCTTCCTCACGGCCCTGAGCCGCCACCGCAAGGTGGACCTCACCGACGCGGGCGGTGGGTATGTGCGCATCTCCCTGGGGGGGATGCTGAGAGGAGACGCCGCCAGCTACCGGGACCTGGGCCGGGCGCTGGAGGTCTACCTCGGCATCCTGGACCGCTCCTGGCAGCGCTTCGACGAGGAGCTGGGCCGGGACCCCGCCCGCCTGGATGAGCTCTTCCTCGACGGCGAGGACCCGGTGGCCGCGGCCCTGTCCGACCTGGCGCCGCTGCTCCGGCAGGAGTCGGAGGAGGACCCCCTGCCGGCCGGGCTGGCCACGACGCCCAGCGAACGCGGCACGGTGTACTGCATCGAGGAGGGCCGCTCCCTGGCCGACAAGATCTTCGTGCAGACTGACGGCGAGGCCGTGGCCGGCGGCGAGCGTCACCTGCCAGGCGCGGAGGAGAGCGCCACCTCGGCGCCCCGGGCCCCGTGCGAGACCGTGGAGGAGCTGCTGGAGAGCCGCACCTTCCGCGTGATCTACCGGCGCCTGCTCCGCCGCGTCTACCGTGAGGATCCGGAGCTGGCCGAGCTGCCCTACGAGCAGCTGGAGAACCAGTTCGGCCCCCTCTGTTGCCAGGCGGCCTACCACGACCGCCAGCTCATGGACGACGACCTGCGGCGGATCATCGCCAGCCTCTACAGCGTGTGGCACAGCGACAGCACCATCCGCGTGCTGGCCGCCCGGCTCAACACCCGGCGCCAGGGGGAGAAGCGGGCCGCCCTGCGCGGCGTGAACCAGAAGCTCAACGAGCTGGTCAACGAGCTGATGCACGCGTTCAAGGTGCCGGACGCAAACCAGCCCTGCTCATTTGATCTGGGGCTGGAGATCCTGCCCGAGGTGGAGCCGTCGCCCAGGCTGCCCGCCTACCTGGCCTCCGTGGTGGGGCGCTGTGACTTCGCCGGGGCTGTGGCCCCGCTGAACCAGAGCCCGGTCTACCTCACCGGCGCCACCGTCCGCATCGCGGACTACCGCTACGGCTTCCTGCGCCGCGACGGCCTCGGGGGAGGCAAGGCGTCCCCCGGCATCGCTCACTTCCGCGACCGCCTGGCCCGGTTCACCGCGCGCTTCGACTCCCGCCACTACCTGTGCAAGGCCGTACAGGTGGGGCCCTTCCGCATGCTCCTGGTCACCCACAAGTCGTGTCTGCACCTGGTCTGCGACGAGCTGCGCCTCTTCCCGCAGATCGAGGCTGTGAGCCGGCGGGATCAGCTCGAGCTGGTGGACTGGCACGGCGTGCTGCTGTTCGGCATCCCGGCCAAGGTGGTGGGTGACAGCTACAAGACCGGCTACGTCATGGACGAGCTGAGCGACGGGACCCCCCTGCCCACCGCGTGGGTCGCGCGGGAGGACGCCACCGACTACGTGGGCTTCCTCAAGAAGTCCCTGCTCACCCTGCACAACGAGCAGGTCAAGGCGCTGGGCGGCATGCCCGTGCACGGCGCCATGATCACCATCACCTTCATCAACGGGCTGCGGAAGACCCTGGTCTTCTCCGCAGACAGCGGCACGGGAAAGTCAGAGACGATCACGGCCATGATGGAGCAGGCCGCCACCGGCCTGGGCGTGGGGGCTGAGCTGCAGCGCATCGACATCCTGGCCGGGGACATGCTCTCCCTCTGGCTGGGCGAGGACGGCCAGATCTACGCCTTCGGCACCGAGACCGGCGACTTCCTGAGGCTCACCGACATCACCGAGAGCTGGAAGGCGCGCTACGGCGACCTGCTCAAGCGCGGCTCCACCTCCAACCCGGACCACCCCAAGAACCCGCGGGTTACCATCCCCGGCATCTGCGACGCGCGGCGGGTCCTCTCCCCCACGCGGGTCAACGGCTTCTTCTACATCAACAACTACCAGCCCCCCAGGGGCGGCGCGGTTGAGCTTAGCGACGACCCGCACCATGTGCTCAAGGACCTGCTTGTGCGGGGGCTGCGCAAGAACAAGGGGACCAGCGGCGACCAGCCGAACATGCGCGCCGGCATGGCGTTCGCCGGGCGCGGGGACCTGGTCACCCGCTATCGCCACACCATCGACGAGCTGCTCAGGTGGGAGAGCCGGGATGTGGAGGACGGGCGCCGCACATGCCTGGTGTACCGCGACGGGTCCAACGACATCTTCGCCGCCCGCCAGATGGTGACCGAGGCCTTCTCTGGCCAGGGCATCACCGACGACCAGGGTCAGCCCTTCCTGGTGCAGAGCATTGACTACGACCTGATGCAGAACCTCTTCTGGCTGGAGGCCCGGGACGGCCGGCGCCTGCTCCTGGACCGCCGGGCCTACGACCAGGTGTTCGAGCCGCTGGTGAGCACCTTCTGCGGCAACCCCTTCGTCGACCCGGACGGCATGGACCGCACCCTGGACCACTTCGCCGAGGCCATGCGCCAGGCCCTGGTGCACACCGGGGAGATCCGCACCCAGCTGGCCACACCCGGGCACGAGTTCTCCGGCCCTGACCGCGCGGCGCGGGACGTGATCACCTTCCTCATGGAGGATGAGGAGGTCAACGCCCGCTACCAGCGCAACAAGGAGGCGGTGGCCCGGGCCATGCAGCGACACTACGGCGGCGTGCTCCCCCCTGGCGGGAACCTGCCCGTGGAGCTGGAGGGGTACAACCTGCTCCTGCTGGAGGAGTTCGAGAGCACCTCCGTGCGCCTGCGCGATCCAGACGGGCGAGCCCTGGACCTTGGCACGCCGTTTTCGGGTTCGGACCTGCCGGCCACCCGGGACAGCGGCTTCGTGCCGGCGCTTGCCCTGCCTTTAACCCTGCTCGCCCTACGCGATATCGAGGACAACCCGGACCACCGCGCGGACCTGCACGCCCTGGAGGTAGACCTCTCCCGCTACAAGGCCATCCGCCACCACAACAGCCTGGAGGAGCTGGCCTACCAGGTGTTGCTGGTCAACAGGGTGCTGCTGCCGGGCGCCACGGAGAGCGAGGTGGCCCGGATGCCAGGCGAGGTGCGCAAGGCCTTCCACGTGGCCCGGCTGCTGCTGGCCGCCCGGGAAGAAACCGGCAGTGGGTAGAGGTCGTAATTCAGTTTTTTAGTTTCGGCAGTGGGTAGAGGTCGTAATTCAGTTTTTTAGTTTTGGGACAAAACTAAAAAACTGAATTACGACCTAACCTAATCAGGGGCTGAAGCGCGTACAGGAGATGGTGGGATCCTTGCTCTTCTCCTGGCCTGTCCACACCACCAGGTACTTGCCCGCGCCGTCGTGGGCCACGGCCGGCTCTGTCTGGGTGCCGGCCGCGCTGGAGATGCGCACGCCGCCCGGGTCCTTCAACTTGCCGTTGCCCCCCACCCGGGCGCCGTAGATGGCCGCGTCCGGGGCGCCGCGGTAGTCGGTCCACACCACCAGGAAGTCGCCGTTGTTCCGGGCGGCGACCGCCGGCGCCAGCTGATCCCCGGTGGCCGCGGAGACGATGAACCCGGTGGCGTCCAGGGGCTGCCCGGAGAGGCTGATGCGGTTGGCGTAGATGTCCTGGTTGGCCCCGCGCTTGTCTGTCCAGACCAGCAGGTAAGAGGTGCCGTTGAAGGTGATGGCCGGTCCTTGTTGGTCCTTGGCGTTGGTGGCCATGGCCAGGCCGGTGGGGTTCAACGCAGCGCCCAGGCTGTCGATTCGTGTGCCGTAAATGTCCAGGCGGCCGCTGCGCGTGTCGTCCCATGCGGCCATGAACGCGTAGGTGCCGACGGCCATGGCCGGGCGCCGCTGCCCCCCCTTGCTGGTGGATATCACCGCGGGCAGCGTCGAGACGAGCTGGCCGGAGAGGTTGACCCGGGCGCCGTAGATGTCGCCGCTGGGCTCGTTTCGGTCGTCGCTCCAGACCACCAGGTAGGTGTCCTTCTTGAAGGCCACCGCCGGCTGGTGCTGGCTCTTCTTGGATGACCCGATGGAGAAGCCGCCCGTGTCCAGGATGGCCCCGCTGTTGCTGAGGCGCGCGCCGAACACCGCCTCGGACCCGTCGCGCCTGTCGGTCCAGACCAGCATGTAGTTGTTGGCGCTGGCCGCCACGGCGGGCTGGTCCTCGTGCCCCGCGCGCGTGGTCACCGGGATCCCCTTGACGTTGAGCACCTGGCCCCCGCGATCCACCCGGGAGGCGAAGATGTCCTTTGAGCCCATGCGCTCGTCGGTCCAGGCCACCATGTAGCCGCCGCCGCCGAACACCACCGCTGGGTCGCTCCGCTTGCCGTTGGACTTGCCGACGACCACGCCCTTGGGCGCGTACACCCGGTAGCATGCGGCGGTGTCCAGCTTGCAGCTCACGCAGCTCAGCTTGCCCCCGGTGAAGCCCTGGCTCTGGCAGGTGCGCCCCCCCAGGTCCTTACCATCGCACGGCTCCTTGCCGTTGCGCTTGCCGTCCCCGCACCGGGGGAGCGGGCCGGTGTCCGGGCCCCCGTCCCGTGAGCGGATGCTGGTGACGCAGGTGCCGTTGACGCAGAGGAATGACTGGCAGTCGCCGTTGTCCAGGCACGCCTCGCCAGCGGCCCGGGGGGACGCCGCCGCGCACATGCCGCTCCTGCACGCGCCGCTGGAGCACTGGTCGTCGCTCTGGCAGGGGTAGTTGGCCGGCAGGCGGGAGGTGTAGTCGCACGAACTGACGCTGACGCCGACGGCCAGGAACATGGCGGCCATGAGCGCGGCCGGAACCAGGTGGCGCGCCGGACGCCTCACCGCGCGCACCTGAACCCCACCGAGGGGGACGCCCCGAGCCCCTCCCGGCGAGCGAAGAGGCGGTGGTCGCAGATCCCGCGCCGGAAGCTGCCGCCCCTGATGACCCCCGAGGCGCCGGCTCCCGCCCCCGCCGGGCCGGTGTAGTTCCCCTGCTCGCAGATCGCCGGGGCGCCGTTGCACCCCCTGGCGCATGCCGTGGCGTGCTTGACGCAGTCGGCGCAGGCGGCGCCCTGGAGCTGGCACGCCTGGGAGTACCCCTTGCGCCCCTTGCAGAAGGCGTAGCGGTGCCAGCTGTCGAGGACCCACTCGGCCACATTTGAGGCCATGTTGCGCACGCCCAGCGCCGTGCGATCCGCCTGTGAGTAGCCCACGGGCAGGGGCAGGTCCGAGCAGCCCAGCGCCACGGCGTAGGTCTTGCTTCCCTTGACGCAGCTTGATGGGACCTCGCCGCCCCAGGGGTATGTGCGGTACTGATCAAGCACCGAGGCGTAGCGGGCCGCGCGCTCCCACTGTGCCTCGCTGGGCAGGTCCCGGCCCACGAAAATGCAGTAGTCACGGGCCTGCTGCCGGGTCACGTTGACCACCGGGCGATCCTCGTACCCCGGCTCCTGGTAATACGGCTGCCCCAGCACCTCGTCGCTGCCCGGGGGCGAGCATGAGCCCAGGGCCACGCAGTAGGCGTACTGCAGGTTGGTCACCTCGTGCTCGTCCATCTGGAAGTCCGGCAGGGCGGTCACCGTGGCCAGCGGCACTCTGGTGAGAAGGTCCAGGGCGGCCAGCGGCTCCTTGGGCTTCGGGTTGGTGTCGCACCGTTCGATCTCGGCCGCGGTGAGGGCGCCGCACTTGAGGCCCGCCGAGCCGAGAGTGAAGGTCCCGCCGGGGACCGAGAGCATCCGCGTGACGCCCGGCGGCTCCCGACCCGAGAGGCAGCCCGCGGTGAGCAGGCACGCCATGATGGCGGCGGCATGTGTCACGCGGCTGTTCATCTCAGAAAGCCACCCTCACCGCGCCCGCCACGCCTCCCCGGGTGGGGATCAGGGCCGCCCCCTGCCCTGCTGCTGGCGCCTCTTCTCCGCCGCCGCTGGTCAGGTAGAGCACCAGGCTGGTGACCGCGAAGGCGCCCATCACCCCCGCCGCCACATGCCCGCCGATGGCGATGTCCCGGTCTGCTTGATAGTCAGCCGTGTCCCGGAAGTGCTCGTTGGCCCTGGAGGTGTAGACCAGCGCGAGGGCCTCGGCGCCGCCGGCCAGGGCCGCGCCCGAGATCATGGAGATCAGCCAGAACATGCTGCGCCCGGGGAGGGGCTCCAGCCGGGCGCGGATCACCAGCCGCTGGCCCCTCTCCACCGTGACCTTCTTGCTCCATGGGCGGTGTCCGGGGGCGCGCACCTCCACCCAGCGCAGCCCTGAATCCACGGACAGGGGGCGCGTCATCGGTGTGAGCACTCTGGGCTCACCGTCCACCAGGACCTGGGCGCCGGCCTCCTTCACCCCCTGGATCCAGATGGTGGGGCGGCTGGCCTTCTGCTTGAGGCGAGCCTCCAGCTTGCTGATGTGCTTCTCGACGTCCTTTTTATATGGCGGCGGCCAGCCCGGGTGCTTCCGCTCGTACTCGGACAGGTAAAGCTTGTAGTAGAAGATGGCGCGGTCGTGGCGCTTCAGGTTGCGCAGGCACTGGGCCATGTTGAGCACGATGGCGGGCCGCTTGATCAGCTTGAGCGCAGCCTCGAACTGGGCCAGCGCCTTTTCGAACTTCCCCAGCCGGTACAGGGTCTCCCCCCTGGAGAAGTGCTCCCTGGCCGCGGCCACGGCATCGCCCGGCTCCTCCTGCTCCTGGGCGCGGGCGTGCGCCGGGGCCCCCAGCAAGAACAGGAGGAAGAGCCCTGCTGTGGTGAAACGCTTCACGGGGCGTGAAGATACCCTACTTTTGAGGCGGCATGGGCAGCTTGCACTTCTTGGATAGATCCTTGTGCACCTCGGCGCAGACATCCCGGGAGGCGAACCCGCAGGAGTTTGTGTAGTCGGAGGAGGAGGTGTTGCCCACCGCGCCGGTGAAGATGTAGGTCATCGCCTTGCAAAACCGCTGGCTGTCGATGGGATCCCACAGGCTGCCGTCCGCCCAGACCATCAGGGCGGCCACGGCGTTGAGCTGGCTCACGAAGCAGCCAGCCTGCCCCAGGGGGGTGTCCGCGGTGGTGCTGTCGAGGGAGGATCCATCCGAGCACGCCTCCAGGCCCTGCGAGCAGAGGATGTGCTTGAAGGTGGTGAAGTTGTCATTTCCGGTGAGGGTGCACTTGCGCACCTCCTCGCAGGCATGTTCGCAGGGGGTCATGTTTTCGCACCCGGCCAACAGGGTGGCCGACAGCAGCAGGAGCAGCAGAGAGCGGATCATCGGACTTTCCTTTTCTTTGGTTTTCTTTTGTTAAAGTATACTCGCATCAAGGCAGACAGATGAGGAGAGGAAATGCCTGATTACAAGCAGGTCCAGGACATCGCCAGGGCGTCGCTCATGGCCGACTTCTTTTCCGTGCGCATCGAGGAGGAGGGCCTGTACGACGACCTTAAGAAGATGCTCGAGGCCATCCAGTTCCCCACCCCGGTGCCCGCCATGGATAGGATCAAGGCAGTGGCCGCCAGGGCCGAAAATGCCCAGGCATTCATCGACGGCGTGAAGGAGACGGACGACTTCACCACCCTGCGGGACGTCTTGATGAAGGTGAAGTTCGGCTAGCGCCTACTCCCCCTTCAGGGCCTTGCAGTACTCCGCCGTGGGCTTGGGCAGCTTGGCCTTCTCCTGGCGGAAGCGCACGTGGAAATGGTCCATGTGCTTGGGCCAGTGCAGCACCATCCCCTTCATCTTCTTGGACGGCCCCTGAAACATCAGGTCGAGCATGCGCTTGGGGTAGCCGTTGAGTGAGGCGTGGTTCATCAGCAGTTTTTGGATCTTGCGGTCCACGAAGATGAACTCGGTGTCGCAGGTGTTGACCAGGGTCTTGAGCAAGAACCACGTCTTCTCGGCGTCCACGGTGCGCACGGTGCTGCTGTTGATGTTGGAAACCTTGTTCAGGATCAGCGGGATGTCCACGTCACGGCCGTCGATGTGGGAGTTGTGGCCGGACAGGATCCCTCCGCCCTTCTTGCTCATGTCGCGGATGATCACAGGCATGGCCTCGGGGTAGCGCTGGCGGTACATGGCCATGATCCGGGAGAGCTGGTACACGGCCAGGCGGGTGCCCCAGGCGCGCCTGGGGTTGGCCAGCACGAAGCCGTCCCCTGCCTCCATCTCCACCAGCTTGTAGCGCCGGCCGCTGTACTTGGCGCGCTTGAAGGCGCGCCCCGCGTTGGTCCAGTGCCGCCCCTCGCTCTTGGTGACCCTGTAGGTCTTGCCCTGGGCCGATGCTTCCGGGCT
>CAZCFB010000020.1:12185-31902 GCA_964497805.1 uncultured Kofleriaceae bacterium | reverse complement strand
GCCCCTCGCTCTTGGTGACCCTGTAGGTCTTGCCCTGGGCCGATGCTTCCGGGCTTGTGATTGAGGTCGCGAGCAACACGGCTGCGATGGCTATCCTGCTTCCGAACATGGATGGATCATACCAAAGGAGTTCACAGTTGACAGTTAACAGTCGACAGTAAGTGGCCATGGTCGACTGCTTTTTACTGTCAACTATCAACTGTCGACTGTTGACCAGACCTTTCTGCCGCCAAGCACGAGGTTTCCAGACAGCACCAGCGCCACCGCCCCAACCACGAGGCCGCCGCCCAGGAGCAGGTCCGGCGAGGGCTGCTCCCCCAGGGCCAGGTAGCCGAAGGCCACGGCCACCAGCGGGTTGACGAAGGCGTAGCTCGACACCGGCCCCGGGCCCAGCTCGCCCAGGAGCCAGGTGTAGGCGCACAGGGCAACCAGGGAGCCGACGACCGTCAGGTATGCCAGGGCCAGCCATGGCGCGTGACCCGTCGCGGCCAGGTCCAGCCGGATGAGCTGGGCCAGCTCCCCGCGGAACGCCCCCACCAGGAGCAGCATCACCCCCCCCATGATCATCTGCAGGGCGGTGGCCTGCAGCAAGGACGGGGGCCGGGGCAGCCGCGTGGTGAGGATGGAGCCCATGGCCCAGAGCGGCGGGGCGCAGGCCAGGGTCAGCAACGGCGCGGCGTGCACCTGCCCCGATGGCCTGGACAGGAGCCACACCCCACAGAACCCGATCACGATGCCGGTGATCACCATGGCCGGCGGGCGCCTGCCGCCAGGCAGCAGCCACTGGAGCAGGGCCATCCACATGGGCATGGTGGACATCACCACCGCGGCCTGGCCCGAGGGCACATGCACCTCCGCCGTGGCCACCAGCGCGTGGGAGCCGGCGATCATCAGCAGGGCCGTCACGGCCGGGCCCAGCAGGAGCCGCGGGGAGGGTAACGGGACGCCTCGGGCGGAGAGCACCCCGAGCAGGATCGCGCCGGCCAGCAGGAACCGCGCGCCCCCGGCGATGAGCGGTGGGAGGGCCACAACAACCACCCGGATTGCGGCGTAGGTGGTGCCCCAGATCAGGTAGATGGAGGCCAGGGCCGCGCCCACCTCCAACCAGTATCTTGTTGTATTTGTTTTCATGGCTCCCAGAGGGTGGAGCCTGGCCGCGTATTAAAACAGATTCAGAAAATCTGTTTTGTGACCATAACAGTTCTGCTAGAACGGGATCTGTTATGCATGCCCCCGCTGCCAACTGTACCTGGCGCGGCGGTCGGCGAGCGGTCACAGGAGGAGGATGATTCCATGAAGGAGAGGCCCATGACGGCCAGCGCAAACGCCCCACTCTACGCCCAGGTCGCCGACAGGGTGCAGGGGCTCATCGAGGAGGGCACCCTCCGCCCGGGGGACCGCGCCCCGTCGGTGCGGCGCCTGCACCGGCAGTGGTCGGTGAGCGTCACCACTGTGCTCGAGGCGTACCGGCTGCTGGAGGACCGCGGCTATGTCCAGGCCCGCCCGCGCTCCGGTTACTTCATCCGCCCCTCCCCCCTGGCGGTGGTCAAGCAGGTGGAGACGGTGGATCCGCCGCGCCGGGCCCAGCGCGTGCGCACGGACCTGATGATGCGCTTGCAAGCGGAGATCAACGCGCCCGGGTTTGTGCGCCTGGGGGGCGCGGCCCCGGATCTGGACCTGCTGCCCGCCAAGGTCCTGGCGCGCAAGGTCAACGAGGTCATGCGCCGCCACCCGCGCACCTGCCACAGCTACATGACCGGCCCCGGCGACGAGGGGCTGCGCCGCGCGGTGGCCCGCCGCATGGTGGACGCCGGGTGCGCCGTGGGGCCCTCTGACATCGTGATCACAAGCGGAGCCGAGGAGGCGCTCTTCCTGGCCCTGCGGGCCGTGACCCGACCGGGGCAACAGGTGGCGGTGGAGTCGCCCTGCTACTTCGGCCTGCTGGAGATCCTGGAGAGCCTGCAGCTGCGCGCCCTGGAGGTGCGCACCGATCCCCGCCACGGGGTGGACCTGGAGGCCCTGGACACGGCCCTGGCCAGGCGCTCGGTGGCCGCGTGCGCCCTGGTCTCCAACTACAGCAACCCACTGGGGTGCTGCCTGGGAGAGGCCAAGAAGCGCAAGCTGGTTCGCCTGCTGGAGCGCCACGATGTGACCCTCATCGAGGACGACATCTACGGGGAGCTCCCCTTTGAGGGCTCCCGCCCCGCCGCGGTGAAGGCCTTCGACCGCAAGGGGCGAGTCATCTATGTCAGCTCCTTCTCCAAGACCATCTCCCCCGGCTTCCGCGTGGGCTGGATGGTGCCTGGGGCCGCCTTTGAGGGGGCCATGTGGCACAAGAACATCACCACAATCGCGGCGCCGAGCATCCCCCAGCTGGCCATCGCCGCCTACCTGGAGGAGGGCGGCTACGAGCGGCACCTGCGCAAGCTGCGGCGGATCTACCGAGACAACCTGGCCCGGGCCATCGACGCCATCGGCCGCTACTTCCCGTCGGGCAGCCGGGCCACCCGGCCCAGGGGCGGGCAGGTGATCTGGGTGCAGCTCCCAACCGGGGTCAGCGCCTCCCGGCTGTACGATGAGCTCCGCCCGTACAAGATCTCCCTGGCGCCCGGGGACCTCTTCTCGGCCTCCGGGCGGTACGGCCATTGTGTCCGCCTGAACCTCGCCCTGAAGTATGATGAGCGCGTGGACATGGCCATGCAGACCATCGGCGCCAGGGCCTCCGCGCAGCTGGAGGAGACGGCTTGAGCCCGGACAGCGAGAAGAACCCGGCGTTGGCCCACCAGCGCCTGCGCCTCTCGGCCGATCTGGACGCCCTGGGCATTGACGGCGCGCCGCGCGCGGCGATGAGCGTGTCCGACGGGGTGTGGAAGGGGATCCGCGCCGGCCTGTGGCTCGGGGGGATCCCCTGGTCCATGATGGTCACCGGGGTGGGCGGTCCAGGGCACTTCCGCATCGGCCACCGGGGACCTGCCCGGCGCATCGCCACCCGGGCCATGCTCCGGGCGGAGCAGCTCGGCGCCCCGCGTTTGCCCGACGCCGCCGCCCTGGGCGAGGCGCCCGACGGCGCGTGGGTCAAGCTCATCGGCCGCGTCAGGTTGCGTGATCGCCTGCCCGGCCTGGTGGAGCAGGACGCCGTGTTCCAGCGGGTGGACTTCAAGCTGGTGATCATCACCGGGGCCATGACCCGGCAGCTCTTCCTGACCTACGAGGCGGCTCAGGACTTCGACCTGGAGTGCGGCGGTGGAGAGCAGGGCCGGGTGCGCGTGCTGGTGAAGCAGGCGGCGTTCATCCCGAGCAAGATCATGCGGCGCCGGGGGCAGCTCCCCTTCTCCGCGGAGGCGGTACAGGCCCTGCCCATGGAGCCCGAGGTGAGCCGATACCTGGTCGCGGCGAACATCCACGCCATCAAGGGCGTCAAGAGCCGCCTGCTCCAGGACGGGCAGAAGGTGCGGGTGGTGGGCACCAAGGGGCGGGTGGTGGACCCCGGGATGGACCAGCGCCTCTTCCGCCAGGAGCCGTACCGCCCTGCCCTGCTCTCCTCGCCTGAACGCCCCCTGGTGATCCACCAGCGCCGGTCGACTCGTTGACAACCTCAAACCAGGGGAGTCTGATACTCGGAATACATTGACGGAGGACGGCATGTCCCGAGCATCTGTAATTCTGACGAGTGTCTTTCTGGTCGCGGCTGCGGCTTCCTGCTCCGACGACGACACCGGCGGATCCACCAGCGCCTTGACCTTCAAGGCCACCCAGGACGCCCTGCCCAACTACTCCTTCGACACCGGCTACCTGCCCTCCGGCTCGCCGGCGCAGGTGAAGCTGGAGCTCAAGAGCGGGGGCGGCATCACGGTTGAGGCGAAGGCCTCGGCCAGCGGCGACGCCCTCACCCCCGTGGCCGGCACCGGCAAGGTGACCATGGCCGTGCAGCTCAAGTTCGGGGTGAAGCTCAAGGTCAATGTCACGGGCATCAAGTACGACGGGCCGCTCAAGAACGCGCCCGACATCAACATCAAGTTCGGCGGCACCACCACCTTCGATCCCTTCCTCATCGGCAAGAAGGTCACCCTCAACGCCACCGTGCCCGAGACCAAGCTGGCCACCATCCCCCTGGGCGCGGCCCTGGGCCTGCCCGGCGTCACCGGCGACCTGGAGCTCAAGGTGAGCGGCAAGATGAAGTCCGACTACAGCGGGGTGTGCGCCAAGGCGTCAGGCGGCGCGGCCCAGTACACGGGCAAGACCGTCACCAGCGGCGACTTGAAGATCAAGGCCACCCTCAAGCTCAAGGCGCTGATGTACAACAAGACCGTGGGGCCCTTCGACATCCCGGTGACCATCCCGGCCATCCCGGCCAACATCGATCTCGGCACCAAGTCCCTGTCAGGCGGTGCGTCCCCCAAGGTGGGGCCCTGCGCGGGCGGGACCACCGGCGACGGCGGCGTGGGCGATGGCGGCGTCAAACCAACCGAGGCTGGCGGCAAGACCGAGGCCGGCACGGGCGGCGACGCGGGCTCCGGCCCGGGCAAGTGCAACCCCTCTTCGGGCCAGCCCAAGGGCGCCATGTGCAAGCTCTCCAGCGACTGCAAGTGCCCCGCCATCTGCGTGAAGATGTTCTCTTCGCCGGGCTCCTGCTGGACCCAGTGCGACCCGGCCAAGACCAACAAGACCACGAAGATCAACCCGGCGTGCGACAACACCGGCACAGGGGAGCGATGCTGGGGCTACGGCTGCCTCGGCCTTGGCACCGTCTCCGGCAGCTTCACCGCGCCGGTGTTCACCTACCCCAACACGCCGACCTCCAGCGCTGACCTGGGCGCGGCCACCGTCACGGTCACCATCCCCGGCGTGGGCACCAAGCAGTTCGACTACGCCTACGGCACCACCATCGCAGGCAGCCCCACCTACAGCCACGCGATCATCTTCATGCCCCTGGACAGCAGCGGCACGAGCCTGGATCAGACCAAGGAGCTGCGCATCTTCATCACCAAGAAGGCCAGCTACAAGGCGGGCGCTGTGCTCGACCTGGCCAAGACTGATCAGGTGGAGGTCCGCTACAAGGAGTACGTCATCGACAGCAGCAGCTCCAAGGTGACCAAGGACCAGCTGCGGGGTCTTGCCTGGAGCGGCGCGGTCAGCTTCACCAAGGCCGGGACGGGCGCCAAGGCCCCGGCCACCGGCACCATCACCGGCAAGATGGTGCGCTACGAGTCCACCTTCTGCGGGCCGGGCACCACTGCCTGCAAGTAGCCGGGCTCAGAGAGCCTCGATGCGCTGGGCCATCTGCAGCATGTGCCGCTCCTCGGCGATGACGATGGCGTCGATGACGTCGCTGGCCCCGAGCAGCTCCCGGATCTCCAGGTAGTAGGCCAGGGTGTTTCTCTCCAGCTGGTAGGCGCGCACCAGGGCGTCCTTCACCGTCTCGATCTTGTCCTGGTTCTTGAAGAGGCCGTCCTCGCCCAGGTAGAACTCGGACATGGCCATGGCCCGGAGCACGGCCAGGCGCTCCTGCTGGCTCTTGTACGGCGTCTCCTCGGGCACCTCCTGCAGGAAGCGCTGGAAGGTCTCCGTGTGGGCCTCCTCCTCCTTGGCCAGCTCGGCGAAGAGATCGCTGATCTCCCTGTCCTCGGAGAACCGCCTGGCCAGCTTCTTGTAGAAGATGGCCCCGGCCTCCTCCGTCTGCACAGCGAACTCCACGGCCTTCCTCAGGGTCAACTCATCCATCATGGTCCTCTCCTCCGGTGCAACGGTTGGTCCGCCAGGTTGTTGTTTAGCTCCTGGATAGAGAGGTTTGACGGGATTTCGTTACACAGAAAGTGCGCTAACGGCGCTGGATGGCCCGCGGGCGCCTTGCCCGTGACCTCCAGCTCGAACACGGCCTGCCCCGCCTTGTTCACCCGCGTGGGCTTCAGGTCCGCCCACGAGTCGCCGGTGGTGAAGTGCATGCCGTAGCGCGCCGCGTCCTTGAGCTTCATGGGGTTGGCCGCCAGGGTGACCCGGATGTAGTCGCGCTTGCCGCTGGAGAGCTCCTCGATGACCACCCCGTTCTCCACCACCCTGTTGAGCACCAGCAGGTCGCCAGCGCGGTCGGTCTTGCGGGCCATGATCTGCTGGGCCGCGTACACGGCGGTGCCGGGGCCCTTGATCTCATGCTTGCCGCTGCCCTTCTCGTTGGCCAGGGACCAGACCAGCCGGAAGAAGCCGCTGGCCGCCCGGCGGTGCTTGCCGCCCATGAGCGCCGCGGCGTCCTTCTCCGAGAAGCCGGCGTGCAGCAGGGCGTTGCGGGTCATGGCCCGGTCGAACATACCCTGGAGGATGGCGGGCAGCAGGTTCTCGTTGTCCGCCTTGACGAAGTCCAGCTTCTCCAGGCGGGCCCGGTCGCTCCCCCTGGCCACCTTCTCCAGCAGCGGGGCCAGGGTCTCCTGGTACTTGCCCAGCACCTGGGCCGCCTCCCGGTTGAACCCCGCCGAGGTGAGCGCCATCTCGAAGCGGTACTGGGCGTGGGGGCGGTCAACGGCCGAGGCGGTGCCGTGATCCATGGTCTCCATGAGCCCGATGTTGTCCGGCGTCACCGAGCTGTGCACCGAGCGCAGCCACCAGAGGTCGGCCAGGTGCTGCATGTGGGTCAGGCGCAGGAAGTTGCCGCCCCGCACCAGCAGCCCGGCCCGCTCCTTGCCCCCGGTGGGGTGCTTGATGGGCACCAGGGGCACCTCCTTGGTGAGCTGCTTGCGGGTGCCCGCGGAGAAGGCCTGGCCGAAGCTGCTCCCCTTCTCCTGGGCCAGGCAAGGCCCGGAGAGGAGCAGCGCGATGGAGAGGGTGAGTAAGTGATGGGTGGTGCTTGGGCGGAGCATCTGGCGAGCTTACTCCATGGCCTCGCTGCCGCTGCACTTGAACTTCTTGTACAGGGTCTTGGCCATGAGCTCGGTCTGCCACTGGACATGGGGCGGGTAGGTGACCTTGAGGGTACCCTCCGCGGCCACCAGGTCGATGTCCTGGTTCTTGGCCTCGATGTCATGATGCGGCCGGAACACGATCTTCTTGAACTTCTGGAGCACCGGCACGCAGGTGGTGGGCTTGTTGCCGCCGAAGGTGCGGCAGGCGCCGCGCATCTCGTTGAACCAGTTGGTGATGAACAGGCCCAGGAAGCCGCCGCTCAGCAGCTTCTCCCTGGGGTAGCCCTCCGGGTACTTGTAGTGGTCGTAGGGGGCCGTATCCACCCAGACCTCGAACTTGGTCGAGCACTCCTTCTCGGCCATGCCATGCCAGCGCTTGTACGCCCTGGCCGCCTCCTTGAGGGAGCTGCCCTTGACCAGCTTGGGCTTGGCGGCCGCGGCCTTCTTCTTGGCGGCCGCGGCCTCGGGATCGGGCAGCGCCTCGTTGCCGTCGCAGGAGAGCTGCTTGTACAGCGACTTGCCCACCAGGCCCGTGCGCCACTGCACGTTGGGCGGGTAGACCAGGGTGAGGGTGTCGCCCTCGAGCTTCACCTCGAGGTCCGCGTTCTTGGCCTCGAACTTGGGCTGCCCCCGGAAGATGATCTTCTTGTACGGCTTCACCTTGGGCAGGCAGGCGCTGGGCTTGTTGCCGTGGAAGGTGCGGCACACGCTGGTCAGCTCGGTGAAGAAGTTGCCGAGGAAGGCGCCCAGGTAGCCGCCGCTCAGCAGCTGCTCGCGTGAGGAACGCTCCGGGTACTTGTAGGCGCCGTAGGGGGCGAGATCCACCCAGACCTCGAACCTGGTCGAGCAGTCCTTCTCGGCGTTGCCCTTCCACTTCTTCATGGCCTTGAAGGCTTCTCTTAGCTCGGTCGCGTCCTTGCTGATCTTGGCCAGGGCGCCTCGCGGAGCGGCCCAGGTGAGCGTCACCGTGAGCAGGATAAACAGGGTACGGGGGATCATTACGCCTCCAATTCCATCGATTTAGTGTGAAGCCAGGTTTTCCATGGCATAGCACAGGCCCTGCATCGCACAAGCTGGTGGGGATCGTGACGCGCGGGTCGCGGTCGTTATTTTACTAACGCGCCCCTCCCCTCTGGCGGCGCGGGTCATGTTCATAAAACCGCGGCTTTGTGTTAATTGGGCCCATGGCATCCAACTTGCTTTGTTTTCAACACGAAACCACTGCGACATGACCAACAGGGGCCAATCATGAACATGGCACGGACATCGATCTTGGTGTTGTTGCTGCTCTGGGCGCCGGCGAGGGCCCGTGCGGCGCCCGAGGTAGCCGAGGAAGAGGGCGGCTCCGACAAACCCCAGGCCGCGGGGCAGCTGCGACAGGAGTCGCTCTTCTCCGACCCTGGATCCAACAGCCCGTGGCGTGGATCCCAGCTCGTGCTGCGCAGCATGGTGAGCGCGCTGACCCTGGATCCCGGCGCGGAGCAGACCTACAACGAGTACGTGGCCATGACCTGGAGCTTCCGGCCCTGGTACTGGATCACCGACAAGCTCTTCCTGCGGGGCCAGCTCGACATCGTCCACGAGCTCACCGACTCGGACGTGACCACCCAGGACGGGGAGGCCCTGCTCTCGGACCTCTCCATCGTGTTGGGCGGATCCAGCCTGTACACCATCCCGGTGCTGGGCATCAGCATCTCGGCGGACCTGGTGTTCACTTTTCCCACCAGCAAGGCATCCCTGGGCCGCAACATGATCATGGGCCTGGGGCCGGGCCTGGGCCTGTCCCGCTCCTTCGATCTGCTTGAGGGGCTGGTCATCGGCTACAACCTGCGGGTCTCGCCGCGCTTCTTCGAGTTCACCACGGCGGCGCGGGAGAGCCCCATCGTGCCCGGGTGCAGCACCGGCCCGGCAGGGTGCGAGGCGTACCTGAACACCGGCGTGCGCAACCCGTACCTGCGCCTGAGCCAGGTGGGGAGCATCTCGCTCAAGGCCCTCTCCTGGCTCGGGGTTTCCCTGTCAGTGGGGCACGCCATCGACTGGCTGCACGAGCTGGAGGAGAACACCAGCGTGACCTACCAGCCGGTGGATGACGCCGACAGGCGCTACCTCACCTTCATGGAGTTCTCGGTGAACTTCCGGCCCCTCTCCATGCTGGAGGTTGGCATCGGCTACAGCGCGCTGCACCCCCAGCTGGCGCCGGACTCCACCCAGTACACGCCGTTCTTTAATCGTTACTCCGCGCTCTTCGTGGACCTGAAGCTCCACGCCGAAGCGCTCGTTTCAAGTGTTTCCAGGAGGATTTCCAAATGAGCCGCTCAACAAAAATGACCACGCGAACCGTCGTGAGCCTCATCCTTCTCGCCGCCCTCGTCGCGGCGTGCGCCGAGGAGCGCCCGGCCATCAACCGGGTCCAGCCGTACGCCCTGAAGAAGGCTGACTTCGTCGGGACGGACCTGAAAGACCCCAAGGACAACCCCGAGTTCTGGACCCAGGCCACCCTCATCGATGTGGGTTACGGCGCTGCCCAGTTCGGGCTGTTCAACTCCACCTTCACACAGAACCTGTCCCGCATCCGCTGGCAGATCACCGAGAACTACCTCTTCGCCCGCCTGGCCTACGAGCGCGTCAAGGACAGCGACGGCAAGGGCGCGGGCAAGGCGGTGGTCGACGGCCAGATCGTGGCCGCCTTCCGCATCGAGAAGCACTTCGACGTGAGCCGGGACTACAACCCCACCACCGGCGAGCAGATCAACGTGATCAACGAGAACAGCTCCGACCGGCCCTGGTATGAGCGCGAGTACATGCGCGTGGACTGGTCCAAGAACGAGAACACGGACTCCTACGACTTCGACACGCTCTCCATGCTCGGCGTGTATGGCGGGGTGAAGTACGAGGCCCTGGCCTACGACATCACCGACCCACGAGACCCCCACGCCCCGGTGTTCGACATGGACAACGGCTACTTCGACATCACCAACAAGGCCTTCGCCAAGCCGCAGCTGGTGGACCTGAGCCACCTGGGCTGGGGCATCGACCAGATGCCGGCCTGCATGCTGCCCGCGGACTTCTCCGGCGGCACCTCGCCCAAGGGGAACTGCAACCCGGTTGAGCTCACCCTGCGCCAGTCCTTCCGCAAGGTGGAGGATCACGACTTCGAGCCCCGCCACTGGGACGGCCAGCGGTTCCAGGCGGCCGGCGGCTTCTACACCGAGCGGTACGGCTACGCGCGCAACTACCAGATGAGCGACGACAAGTGGTTCCGCTTCCTGAACCACTACCAGATCTGGAAGCGCAGCCACTTCTACACCGACGCCGAGAAGATGACCGGCCAGGTGGCGTGCTTCACCAGCAAGACCACTCCGGCCGGCAAGGACGCCAACCGTGACGACGACAAGGACGGTACGGCCGACGAGTGCAAGACCGCGGGCAAGGGCTCCCGCTGCGACACCTTCAAGCAGCGCTGCACCCTGCCCTACGCCAAGCGCCAGACCCGAACCATCCCCTGGTACTACACCCAGGGCGACGCGGAGGAGTACTTCGCCCCAACCAAGGACGCCACCCACAACTGGGACGTGGCCCTGCGCGTGGCCGTGCGCGCGGCCCAGTACGCCGAGTGCATGGCCACCAGCGGCACGGACTGCGCCAAGACCTACCCCGTCTACTTCGGCCAGCAGAACCACAACCAGGACGCCATCGACCTGGCGCGGGAGGTGGACGCCTGCCGCAACAAGGAGGCGTACGCCGGGCAGGACTGCAACGCGCTGGCCGACTCCCTGGGCAAGAAGCGCGGCTACGACGACGGCGTGATCTCCATCGCCAAGATGTCGGAGATCGTCGTGCTCTGCCACAGCCCGGTTGAGGCCGGGGACCCGGCGGCGTGCGGCACCAAGCGCCTGGAGAAGGGGCTCACAGCCAAGGCGTGCGCCGCGGCGGTCAAGGCCGGCAACGACGACACCATCAAGAAGTGCAAGAAGGGGCGCACCGCCCGCCAGGGCGACCTGCGCTACCACAAGGTCAACGTATTCATGGCGCCGCAGTCGCCCTCGCCGTGGGGCATCTACGCCGACGCCGAGGACCCCCTCTCCGGCGAGACCATCGCCGCCTCTGTCAACGTGTGGGGCTGGGTCAACGACTACCTGAGCCAGCACTACATTGACGTCATGCGCTACATCAAGGGCGAGCTGAAGACCGCCGACATCACCGACGGGAAGCATGTGAAGGACTGGGTGGATGCCCAGCGCAAGGGCACCACCGGCGGCGTGCTGCCCCGGCTGACCAACGAGCAGATCGACCACCGGGTGGCTGAGTTCACCGGGGTGGGCGCCAAGAGGCTGCGCATGTTGAGCCAGACCCAGCCTCAGAGCGTGACCGCGGCGGCCCAGGCCCTGTACCCCAAGCTCACCGGCGTGGCCGCCTCATCCACGGTGCTGCCCAGCATGCGGGCCACCTACCAGGCCCGTCAGAAGGCGGCCTCGGGCAGCCAGTTCGAGGCCAAGCTGATGACCAAGGCCATGCAGCAGCTGCACGGGGTGACCGGCGTGCCCCTCTCCACCAAGATGTTGAAGCAGGTCTCGCCCCTGGCCGGCGGCAACCCGTCGGTGGCGCGCAACATGCGCCACGCCCTGCAGGCCAAGCTGGCCGAGCGCGGCTCCTGCGTGCTGCACCCCCACCGGGTGGCCGCGCCGTTTTCGCTCACCGGCCTGGCCGACAAGCTGGAGGCCAAGTTCGGCAAGTTCTCCGCCGGGGACAACGCGGCGACCCAGGCCGCGCGCGCCGAGAAGATGCGCAAGTACCTGGCGCGCCGGTTCCAGATGTCGGTGGTGGCCCACGAGATGGGCCACTCGGTGGGCCTGCGCCACAACTTCGTGGGCAGCTCCGACGCGTGGCAGTACCGGCCGCAGTACTGGCAGCTGCGCACCAGCAACGGCAAGGTCACCAACCAGTGCGCCGACCTGGTGACCGACGGCAGCAAGTGCACCGGCCCGCGCTGGTTCGATCCGGTGACCAAGGAGGAGCGTGACAACCTGATCTGGATGTGGATGCACTCCACGGTGATGGAGTACCCGGGGGACATCAGCCAGGACATGCTCGGCCTGGGCGTGTGGGACTTCGCCGCGGTGAAGTTGCTCTATGGCGACGTGGCCACGGTGAGCCAGGATCCGAAGATGATGGCAGGCAAGGCCCGGTCCATCGCCATGATGATGAAGATGGACAACTTCGGCGGCATCCTGGGCATGAAGCCGTACGCCGGCAACCTGTTGGGCCAGTACACCCCGCGGCACTACTCGGAGATGCAGTCGCTGTTCAAGCTGATCAATAACTGCAGCAACGTGGCTGACATCAACGCGTTCAAGCCGGCGTCATACGACGAGACCACCGAGGGCAAGTGGAACCCGCTGCTGGACGGCATGCTGGTCAAGGTGGGCGGCCAGTACAGCCGCTGCGAGGAATACAAGGTGGACTACGTGCCCTGGAACTCCCTGCGCATGCCCAAGACCGGCGAGTACTACCAGGTCTTCCGGGGCGGCCCCTCCTTCGACAAGAAGGGGCGCATGCGCATGCCGTACGGCTTCGGCACCGACTCCTGGGCCGACCTGGGCAACCTCTCGGTCTACCGCCACGACAACGGCGCCGACGCCTACGAGATCTTCAACTTCATGATCACGCAGCAGGAGGTGGGGCACATCTTCGACAACTACCGGCGGGGGCGTCAGGCCTTCTCCGTGCGCGACGCGGTGGACCGCACCCTCACCCGCTACAACGAGAAGCTGCGCGACGGGGCCAAGGGCCTGGGGCTCATCCGCAACATCTACGCCGAGGTGTCGTACAACGCGGGCTACGACTTCGACAGCTTCTGGCCCACGGTCTCCAGCATGATGCTGCGGGACAACGTGGTGGCATCCTCGATGGTGTTCGACCACTTCACCCGGCTGCTGGCCCGGCCCGAGGCTGGCGAGCACTACCTGCCCAGCGGCTCCTCGGTGCTGCGCTCCAAGAACGACGACTTCTCCACCAGCGGGGCGACCCTGGTCAACGTACCCAACGGGGCCACCGGCTACTACAAGTCCGTGGGCGTCGGCGGCAAGCTGGTGGGCAACGAGATGGCCGACGACAAGGGCGAGTACAACGTGGAGTACACGGTCAACGCGGGCAGCTACTACGAGAAGCTGTACAGCGCCATGCTGATGACCGAGTCGGTGGATAACTTCGTCTCCGACTCCCGCCTGGACTTCACGGACCCGCGGTACCGGTCCGTGGCCCTGGCCGAGCTATTTCCCGACGGTTACCGGCGCTGGCTGGCCAACAACCTCACCGACGACGACACCATCAAGGGCCCGCGCCTGGCAGCCGACGCCAGCGGCAAGCCCCTGGTGGACTCCAAGAAGTACCCGTCCACGCCAATCGGCTGGACCTCCTGGTGGCCCTCCACCCCCAAGGTCTGCTTCCCCGGCGAGGGCACCACCATCTGCAACGCGCCGGCCGGGCCAAACAGCACCACGCTGAAGCCCAAGGTGCCGGCCAACCAGGTCACCCTGGATCCCCAGGTGGGCTGGGAGCAGCAGAAGTTCCTCATCGCCTGGACCATGCTCTACCTGCCGGAGAACGAGAAGTCTCAGTGGCTGGACATGATGCGGGTGTGGGAGCTGGGCAAGAACGCGGACCCGGGCTTCAAGAACCGCATCGAGTTCCACGATCCCACCGGGCGGACATACATCGCCAAGACCTTCGGCAAGGAGACCATCTTCGGCAAGAAGGTGCAGAAGGGCATCGCGGCGCGGGTGCTGGAGCAGGCCAACGATTACCTGAAGAACGCCTACGTCACCACCGGCGGCAAGGACCTGGACAACGACGGCACGCCCGACTGGTACATCCCCACCATCAGCGCCACCACCGGCCAGCCCATGGTGAAGTTCGACCAGAGCATGACGGGCCTCGGGGCCAAGCCGGGCTGCAGCGCCACGGACAACAGCAAGTGCACCTGCACCGCCAACCGGGCCTGCCTCAAGCTCAAGGCCTACGTCTCGGTGCCAGCCTACCTGCGCGAAGCGGTCCAGGCCTACAAGCTGGGAGAGCCCGATGAGCGGGGCGTGTACTAGGACCATCACCTGACCTGATATCCTTGTCCTGGGAACCCGGGACAGGAGACAGACATGGGCAGATGCCTGGCTGTGGCGGCGGCGATGTTCTGCCTGCTGGGCTGCGCGGAGAATACCGAGTCACTGCCCGTGCACCAGTGGGACATCCGGCCGCCCTATGACATGTGGCCAACTGAGCTGCCATGGCTCAACGCGCCGCCGCTGCCACGGCTGGAGGTGGCCGGCAGCTACGCCTGCCTGCTGGGGGCGGATGGCAAGGTGAAGTGCTGGGGATCCATCACCACCGACGGCACATTCCCTCTCAAGGAGGCGAGCAAACATATCAGCTGCGGGTCCGCCATCTGCGGCGTCACCACAAAGGACAGGCCCTACTGCTGGGGATGGAAGAAAAAGATCCCCCAGACATGGGCCCCAGGCATCAAGTTCTCCCAGTTCAGCGCGGGTAGCGGATTTGTCTGCGCCCTCAACCACAAGGGCGAGGCGACCTGCTGGGGCGAGAACTACCAGGGCCAGACCAACCCCCCCGCCGAAATCTTCACCCAGATCAGCGCTGCCTACCAACATGGCTGCGGCGTAACCAGGGGCGGCAAGGTCAAGTGTTGGGGCGGCAATGACATCAAGAAGGGGAAATACTCGAACATCGGCCAGAAGAACGTCCCGAACCTGACTTTTATTCAGGTCTCCTCGGGCCACTACGGCTCCTGCGGGGTCACCCAGGTGGGGGGGATCAAGTGCTGGGGTTTAGACGCCATATACCCGGAGGATTCCCTTCTGTCTGGCTACGCACAGGTCAACGTGGGGGCTTACGCCGCCTGCGCCCTGTCCACCGCTGGCGAGCTCAAGTGTTGGAGCGAGGATGAAAAGACCATTGAGGCCACGCCGGGAGGGACCTACTCCGAGGTCGGCGTCGGTTACCTCCACGCCTGCGCCAAGACCACCGCCGGCCAGGTCAAGTGTTGGGGGAGCAGCAACAGGTACGCCCAGCTTGTGGTGCCCGCGGGCAAGTACAAGCAGGTCACCACCGGCAGAGTGACCAGGTGCGGCCTGCTGGAGAGCGGCGCGGTGCGGTGCTGGGGGCATTACCGGCTCACCGATCCCAAGGTGCTTGCCGATCCCACCGGCACCTTCAGCCAGATCAGCTCATCCTGGGGCCCCACCGGCGGCAACTGCGGGGTCACCACGGCAGGCGCCATCAAGTGCTGGGGCGGCACCAGCAAGAATGTCACCAACACTCCGCCCAAGGGGACCTTCAAGCAGGTCAGCGTGGGCCCGGAGCATGCCTGCGCGCTGACCACCAAGGGCGAGGCCAGGTGTTGGGGTACCAACGCCCAGGGCCAGGCCACGGCGCCCAAGGGGACCTTCAAGCAGGTCAGCGTGGGCGGCAACTTCTCATGCGGCGTCAAGACAGATGACACGCTCAAGTGCTGGGGCGACGACCAGCATGGCCAGCGCAAGGCCCCGCCTGGGACTTACGCCCAGCTCACCACCGGTCTGGAGCATGCCTGCGCCCTTTCCAGCACCGGGGACATCGACTGCTGGGGGGACATCAGGAACGGCCAGGACGCCGTGCCCAAGGACAAGGCCACCCACATCAGCGCCGGCCAGATCTTCACCTGCGCCGTCATGGCCGCTGGCGATGTCAAGTGCTGGGGGGGGGACGTCCACAAGTACAGGCTCCCCGCTCCCACGGGGACCTTCACCAGGATCAGCGTCGGCCGCGAGGACGGCTGCGGCCTGACCCCCGATGGCGGCATCCGATGCTGGGGCAGGACCCATTTGAGTATCTCCCCCTGAATTCAAGGGAGAACCCGCCTGTTGCGCAGCAGCGAATGTTGCCAGATACTGGTATTTCAACTCAAAAATGAAGAGGTCGGCCGATGAGGTGGAGATTCTCCTGCTCCATGTTCTTTCTGATCTTCCTGTTCACCCTCTTCACCTCCGGCTGTGGCTGGGACCTTGAGGATGGGACGCTCCTGACCTGCGGTGATGGCAAGAAGGCCGTGGAGGAGGAGTGCGACGGTACGGAGCTGGGCGGCGCCACCTGCAAGAGCCTGGGCTACAGCTCTGGGACCGTGGCCTGCACCAGCGCGTGCAAGATTGACCCCAGCAACTGCAACAACTGCGGCAACGCCAAGTTGGACTCCGGGGAGGCGTGCGACGGGACGGCCCTGGCCAGCCAGGCATGCAAGGACCAGGGATTTGAGGGGGGCACCCTGAAGTGCAAGGCGGATTGCTCCTGGTTCGACACCTCCGATTGCTACCGGTGCGGTGACGGCAAGATCACCGGCACCGACCAGTGCGACGGCACCGAGTTGGGGGGCAAGAAGTGCAAGGACCAGGGATTTGAGGGGGGCACGCTCAAGTGCAAGACAGACTGCAAGTTCGACACGGCGGGCTGCTACAAGTGTGGTGATCACAAGGTAACCGGCACGGACACGTGCGACGGCCTGGACCTGACCGGGAAGACCTGCTCCACCTTCGGCTATGAGGGCGGGGTGCTGGCGTGCAAGAAGGACTGCACCTGGTACGACGTCACGGGCTGCTACAAGTGCGGTGACGGCAAGATCACCGGCAAAGACGTCTGCGATGGGACCGCCCTGGGGGGCAAGAAGTGCACCGATCTGGGCTGGGATGGGGGCACGCTCAAGTGCAAGACCGACTGCTCCTGGTTCGATGAGACCCTGTGCTACCGCTGCGGCGACGGTAAGAAGAATGGATCCGAGGCCTGCGACGGGGTTCAGCTGGGCAGCGACACCTGCCAGACCCAGGGCTTCGTCACCGGCAAGCTGGCCTGCAGCAAGGCCTGCGCCCTGGACACCAGCAGCTGCTCGCCCTACTACTGGTCCTGGGCTTTCGGGGCCGGCGGGATCGGGGTGGACAAGGCCACAGACGTTGCCGTGGACAGCGCCGGCAACAGCTACGTGACGGGTTTCTACCGGGACAAGGTCACGATTGGCTCCACAAACCTGACGTCTGCTGACAAGTATTACGACGCCCTCCTGTACAAGCTGGACAAATCGGGCAAGCCCGCCTGGGTGTTGACTGGCAGCGGCTCATGTTCGGACCAGGCATACAGTGTGCATCTGACCGCGAAGGGGAAGGTCTTCGCCAGCGGACCCTATTCCTGCGGCATCAAGTTCGGCAGCACCACCCTCACGCCCAAGCCGGGATCTGTGAAGCAGTACTGGCTGGCCAGGGCCTCCACGGGGGGGGCCTGGGAGATGGCCATGGAGGTGATGAGGTCAGATAGTTATATCAACGTCTGGGGGATGGCCTCGGACAGCGCCGGCAACCTCTACCTGGCAGGGCCTTTCGCCAAGAACTCCGAGATCGCCGGGACCTCCGTCACCTCGAAGGGGAACTGGGACGGCTACCTGGTCAAGCTGGGGCCGGACGGCAAACAGAAATGGCTCCTGACCTTCGGCGGGTACAGCGAAGACCTCGCCAACGGGATCGCCATCGCGCCCTCGGGGGACATCTATATGCTCGGCGGTTTCTCCTCCACCATCACCGTGGGGGGCCATACCCTCACCCACCCCAGCCCGGGTTTCAGGAACGTCATGGTGCTCAAGCTGAGCAGCGCGGGCAAGGTGCTCTGGGCCAGGTCCCTGGGCGGTGACTGGAACGACACCCCCGCCGGCCTCGGGGTGGACGGCAAGGGCGATGCCCGCGTGTTCGTCTCGTTCTCCAGGAAAATGACCGTGGGGGGCCAGACCTACACCCCAAGCTCCAAGTATGGCTACTACCCGTACGATGTCTTTTTGGGCAAGCTGGACAGCACGGGGAAGTGGGTCTGGGGCACCACCGGCGGCGGAAAGTACACCACGTTGGCCCAGGACCTCGCCGTGGACAGCAACGGGAACAGCTTCCTGCTGTTCAAGTTCACCTCGGTGGTTTCCTTCGGCGGCAAGACCGTGCTGGGGCAGGGTGACGACGCCCTCATCGCCAAGGTTGACACCAGCGGCAAGACGCAATGGGCGGCCCGGGCCGGGGGACCGGGGGATGAGACCCTCGATGACCTGATCCATGACGGCAACAAGCACCTCTACATCAGCGGGAAATGCATGGACTGGTCCACGTTCGGCACCCACTCGTTGAGTGTCACGCCCTATAACGTCGCGGACATGTGCACGGCCAAGATGCAGGTGGCGCCCTAGGGCGATGGCCCTGATCAGCGGGGGCAGTCGTACGTCTGGCTCCAGCGCTTGTAACCGGCCGGGTTGACGCCGGCGGGCAGCCACTCCGGGGGCACGCGATAGGCGCGGTACACGTAGCGGGGGTTGCCGTCCTTGTCCGAGGGGGTCTGGTAGGTCCAGACCCGCTTGCCTTGCCGGTCCACCTCCACCAGCCGTCCTGCCAGGCCGTCATTAATCAGGGTGTTACCGTTGGGCAGCCGCTGGGCCGAGCCGATGAACAAGCAGAAGAACTTCTCCCCGTCGCCGTTTGGGTTGTACTCCCAGACGATCTTCAGGGTGACCGGGTTGAACTCCAGCACCCGGGAGAAGGTCCTGATGGCCTGATCGTTGCCGTAGCCTGCCATGCCGCCGTTGTCGAACACCAGGATGTTGCCCGCGCCGGGCAGGCCGTGGGGGATCATGTGCGCGTGGTGCTGCCCCACAAGCTGCCCTATGTGGTGGGCGGGCGAGCCCTTGCTGTAGTCGGGCCCCAGGCGCCAGACGATGCGCCCGCTCTTGTGGTCGATGATGAAGATGATGTTGGCCATCCTGGAGCTGACGATGATGTTCCTGGGGTGGAAGCGGGTGTCGCCGTCCTCCTCGTACCAGCGGTTGCGGCCCAGGCGGGCCATGGCGTTGAGGTGGAGCCAGTCCACCGGCCCGGCCGCTTTGGCGGAGTTCGCGTTCTTCCTGATGGCCGCCAGGTCCTCGGCGTCAAAGCCCATCTCGTCGATGTGGTCCGCCGCGTACCAGGGCGTGCCGGTGAGCCCGCCGTCCTGGCGGATCTCGTAGATCACGTCGTCGTTGATGGGCTGGTCACTCACCCTGGACACCTTCCGCGTCTTGTGGCCGAGGATCAGCACCTCGCTCCCGGCGCTGGCCTGCTGGCCGGGCGCCCAGTAGCCCACGGGGTTAGGCGACAGGACCAGGTCATGGTGCTGGCGGGACATGACCGTGTCGGTCCCGTCGGCATCCCAGCCGCTGTACGACCAGGTCTTTTTGCCCTCCCAGTTGTGCTGCTCGATCTGGATCCCCTCCTGGTATTGCTGCAGGCTGTCATCGCGGTACCGGTTGACGCCGATGACCTCGCCGCCGGGGAGCATCTGGGCGGGGAAGCCATGGAGTTTCCAGGAGTTGACCGTCTTCCCCTCCATGTCCACCAACAAGATTTCGCCCACGCCGCCCTCCGTGAGGTGGCTGGAAACCAGGGTGTAGCCATCAGCGGTGGTGGTGGTGTCCAGGGGATCCTGCATCTTGCACGAGGCAGATTTCGCCACGGAGCCGCCCGGTGCAGAGTTCTGCGGCGTGCCGTCATCGTCAACGGGACCACACGCCGAGGCGGTCAGGGCGAGCCAGGTGAAAGCAACCAGGTGTAGTGCCTTGAAATTGAACGGATTTCCAACGAGCGTCTTCATTTTGGCCTCGAGTATGGATATTAGCTACCCAAGTTAGTCGAGGCTAACCGCCAAACATTACACCCAAACTCCTCCCCGGTTCAGCCCAAATCAATCCAAACCTTATTCTCCGCCAACCCGCTCCATCAAAGGAGGCTCAA
>CAZCFB010000020.1:0-12085 GCA_964497805.1 uncultured Kofleriaceae bacterium | reverse complement strand
CCAAATCAATCCAAACCTTATTCTCCGCCAACCCGCTCCATCAAAGGAGGCTCAATCCGCTCGCTATTGAAAGCCCCCACCGAGTTGCCCGTCTTCTTGCGGATCGGCAGCTCCATCTCCCATACGACCTCGCCGCCCTGGGTGACCTCCACCAGGCGGCTGTTGTGGCCCTGCTTCCAGGTGCCGGCCGTGATCAAGGTGTTGCCGTTGGGCAGGCGGTCCGCGTCGCCCCAGTAGTTGACGAACCAGCGCCCCTCCCCGCGGGGGCCGCCGCGGTACTGCCACACGATGCGTGAGGTGCGGGTCTGCTCATCCAGGGCGTACTCCACGGCGCGGGAGAAGCCACGCGTCAGGAGGCCGTTGTCGTACATGATCAGGTTTCCGTTGGGCAGCAACTCCAGGCCGTGGGGCTGCTCGAACCAGGGGTACTTCACGTTGGGATCCGGGGCGAAGTCCCCGGCGCTGCCGAACCGCCAGAGGATCTCGCCGTCGCTCATACGCACCTTGTAGACGGTGCTCAGGTTGCGGGCGTTGACCAGCATGGTGCCGCTGGCCTCGTCGGGCCACACGGCGTTGATGTGGGTCCAGGAGAAGACGCCGTGGTCGTCGGCGTGGTGGTTGGTGTCCGGCCGCAGGAAGTCGAAGGTGTTCCAACTCCAGGTCACCTTGTGGTCCTTGTCGATCTCCTGGATCTTGTCCCCCACCACGAGCCCCACCATCACCGAGCGCAGGTTGAGGTAGCGCCCGCTCTTGAGCTTCTCGAATTGGTGGTGGTAGTGGCCGTGGGCCGAGCCGATGGGCTGGGGCGGGCCAGTCCAGACCGTCTTGCCGGCCAGGTCCAGCTCCAGGGCCGAGGGTTGGCCAGCGGCGACATCGGCCATGCTCTGCGCCAGCACATGGTTGTCCACCAACCGTACGTCACCGATGCGCCCCAGGGTGTGGGCGTTGTACCAGCGGGGGCGCCCCTCCATGTCGTACATCACCGCGGTGGGGATGAAGTCCGCGTCCTGGGAGATGACCAGGCCGGTTCGCTTGGCCGCGTTGACAGACATCAGGGTCCAGCCTGCGTGGGCCCTGCGCCGGTCATGGATGGTGACGCGCCCGTAAGGGATGTGGGCTGGCAGGGGGGTGGGCTTGTAGGTCTGCGGGGCCGAGCGGCCCGTCACGCCCTTGCCGTCCACGCTGACCGCGCGCAGGGTGTGCTCCGTGTCAGGCAGCAGGCCGATGACCAGCACCTTGTGGTCCGTGACCAGCTTGTCGTCGCGAAAGCGGTGGGCGTAGGCGCCCCCCTGCCCCACCTCCACGGCCGAGGTGGCCGGCGTGGCCGTCTTCCAGCTCACGTACACGGACAGCACATTGGCCGTGATCGCCTCCACCTTGAGCCCCGAGATGATCAGCCCCGCGTCGGGGCTGCCCCCGTCCGCGGGCCCGCCGCTGGTTTCTTCATCACACGCGCACAGGGCCAGGCCGAGCATGCCGGCCATCAGCGCCTGGCGTGTTGTTTTATTCCACTTCACTGTGCACCCCCGTCGGCGGCGCCCGCGGACCTTGTAAAGGTGGTCACGGGCGGCGTCAGGCGCTGGGCGTTGTACGCCCCGATTGTGAGCCCGGACTTGGCCACGATGGGCAGCTTGATCTCCCACACGAGCTGGTGGTCCGGGGTTACTTCAAAGATGAGGCTGTTCTGTTTCTTGGCCCAGGTGCCCGCGGTGATGAGCGTGTTGCCGTTGGGCAGGCGGTCTGCGTCGCCCCAGTAGAGGGTCTGCCAGGGGCGCTCCGGGTAGCCGCTGTACTGCCAGGCGATGGTGGCCGTCTTGTTCACCTCGTCCAGCCGGTACTCCACCGCGCGGGAGAAGCCCCGGGCGCCGAGGCCGTTGTCGTAGAGCAGCACGTTGCCGTTGGGCTGCACCTCAACGGCGTGGGCCTGCTGGAACCAGGGGTGCGGCACCTTGGGGTCCGCCTTGAAGGTTCCGCCCTGCCCCAGGCGCCAGAGGATCTTGCCGGTCTGGCGGCTGATCTTGAACACCGCGCTCTGGTGGCGGGCGTTGTAGTAAACCGCCCCCCGGTCCAGGTCTGCCTGGAGCGAGTTGCCGTGCATGTAGTCGTGGAAGCCGGGGCCCTTGTAGCTGGTCAGGTCCGGCTTGAGGTGGTCCATGGAACGCCAGGTCCAGATCTCCTTGTGGTTGGGCTTCATCATCACGATGACGTCGCCGATGACCCTGCGCACGAGCTGGTTCTTTATGGCCATATAGTGGCCGTTCTCCAGCTTCTCGAAGTGGTGGTTGTAGTGCCCGTGCACCGTGTCCAGGGGCTGCATGGGGCCGAGCCAGACCGGCCGCCCGGCCAGGTCGATCTCCAGGGCCGAGAGCTTGGGCTCGTGGATCTGCCCCATGCTGGCAACCAGCACATGTCCGTCCACGTAGCGCGCGTCGCCCACGCGCGGCAGGGCGTGCTCGTGGTACCACACCGGCCGCCCCTCCATGTCGTACATCACCGCCGTGGGCACGAAGTCGGGATCCATGGTGACCGCCCCGCTGGCGCGGCTCCCGGCGGCGAGGGTGGCCAGGGTCCAGCCGGCGTGGACCCTGCGGGGATCATGGATCACCACCTTGGCCACGGGCACATGCAGCGGAAGCTTGCCGGTGACGAACTGCGCGGGGATCTTGGCCGTTGCCACGACGCCCTTGCTGTCCCGGGCGGTGGGCGCCAGGTAGTAGCGGGTCTTGGCGAGCATGCCGATGACCAGCACCTTGTGGTCCGTGCCCGGCGCGCGGCCCCATACCCTGCTGGCCCTTGGCCCCGAGGCCCAGAACTCCACGCCAGGCAGTGCCGCGCGGTTGGTGCGGAAGCTCACGAAGCAGGAGAGCCGGTTGTTGGGGTTCGGCGTCACCTTGACGCCGCTGATGGTGAGCGGGAGCGGCGGGGCCACGGTGTCGGGCGCCCGGTCCGGCGGCGGCAGGACCTGGTCAGCGATGAGGTCTGGGGCCGGGGAGGACAGGTCATGCTCGGCCGCTGGATCCCCGCCGGAGCAGGCGGCGGCCAGCGAGGCGCAGAGCAGGGGGAGACGTATCCTTCGCGGCAGCATGGTCACTTGCAGAGGTAGATCTTGCTGCCCAGGTCGCTTTTCTTGCACTTCTTGCCGGTCGGGCAGTCGGTGTCCTTGTCGCAGTTGCACGCCTTGTAGGTGGGGTCGCAGCGGGTGCCGTGGCTGTTGCCCGCGCAGTCGGCGTGGCTGGCGCAGCCGCAGAGGGAGTTCTTGCATGTCTTGCCCAGGGTGGCGGCGGTGCAGTGGCTGCTGTTAACGCACTCCACGCACCTCTTCCTGGTGCCGTGGCATACCTTCTCCCATGGCTTGTTCGCGCAGTGGGCGGAGGTGACGCACTCCACGCACCCGCCTGTGGTCTTGTCGCAGCGTCCCGCCATTGGGGCCAGGCAATCCGCGTCGGACTTGCAGGGGGCGCGGCAGGCCTTGTACTTGCTGCCCGGGTAAGCCAGGTTGCAGCGGTTCTTGGGGGCCTTGCACTGTGACTTGTCGGTGCAGCTGCACTTGCTCACGGTGGTGAAGCAGGTGGGGCCGTTGGTGTTGCCCGCGCAGTCCGCGCTGGCCGCGCACCCGCACCGCTTGAGCCCGCCGTAGGTGACGCACTTTGAGCCCCAGCTGTTCTTGGAGACGCAGTCCTGGTCAGTGGCGCAGGAGCACGCCCCCGCCACGCAGCGCCCGCCGGTGTCGCTGCCGGCGCACTGGGCGTCGGTCTTGCAGGCCACGCAGGCGCCGCGCGTGGTGTCGCACAGGGGGGTCTTGCCGCTGCAGTCCTTGTCCGCCTTGCACGCCACGCACTTGAAGCGGCCGGCGTCGCACAGCTTGTAGGCCGTGCTGGCGCAGGCAGCGTCTGTCTGGCACTCGCCGCAGCGCCCCGACGGCTTGAGGCAGTTGAGCCCCAGCCCACAGTCGGCCTTGAGCGCGCACTTCTTGCTGCATTGTTTATAGGTGGCGTCGATGAAGGGCTGCACGCACATGCTGGCCGGGGCCTTGCAATCCTTGTCGCCGGCGCAGCTGCAGCGGCCGGTGGTGAGGTCGCAGGTGGGGCCGTTGGCGTTGCCGGCGCAGTCTGAATCCGACTTGCACCGGCACTGCAGGATCCCCAGGGTGCTCCGCACGCAGCGGTTTCCATCGCCCGAGCTGCCCGGGCAGTCGGCGTCAGCGGCGCACTCGGCGCAGCTCCCCGTGGAGGCGTCACAGCGCTTCTTGCCCGCGGAGGTGCACTGCGTGTGCTGGGTGCATGCCACGCAGCGGCCCAGGGTTGAGCTGCAACGGGGCGCGAAGGGCCCGGGGCAGTGGGCGTCGGCGGTACATGCCACGCAGCGGCCCGATGCCTTGTCGCAGCGGGGAGCCAGGGGATCCGTGCACGCCTTGTCCGCCGTGCAGGGCGCCTTGCACACGCGGGCCCCGTTGAGCTTGCCGACGCAGCGCGCCGGGGCCGCGCAGTCCCCGTCGGTCTGGCAGCCGCACATGGCGGTGGGCAGGTCCTGGATGCACCTCGTGCCCGTGCGCTTGCCCGCGCAGTCCGCCGAGGTCTTGCACAGGCAGAGCTTGTGGGTCTTGTCGCAGGTGGAGCCCAGGGCGAACGGGCTGCCCGTGCAGTGGGTGTCGGCCGTGCACTCCACGCACAGCTTTGTGCTGGTGTCCTTGGCGCAAAGCTGGGGCGACCTGGCGAAACACGCGGCGTTGCACACGGCGGGTGCCTTGGCGCCTGCGTCTGCGATCCCGCTGTCAGCGCCAAGTTGTCTGGCCCGGTTGGCCACCTGCGCGCCGGGGTCGGCGGTGCACCCCGCCGCCACAGTGACGGTCAGAATGAGGATAAAGAGGGGAGAGTGTGCGCCGGCGCAGAGCCGGGATTGGACTATGTAATTCAAGGCTATTCCTGCTGGTCAATTGCTCCAGCGGAAAGCCTACCATGTTCCCGGGGCATGGTAGCCCTGGCTGCTGCATCTCGCCAAGGAATCCAATCTTTCCAGATAGCTACAATGTGATAGCCTCTTGCTCATGCCAGGATTTTTACACGAATCCTTGATCTCCAGGCGCAGCCGCCGCTCATGAGCCTCCGCCTGAGAGCAGCCGCGGGCGCCATGGTCCTGGTCGGGGCAGGTCTGCTGGCCGCGCGGGCCCCTTTTTGGTGGCTCGGGGCAGCGCTCGCGGCCGCCGGCGGGGTGTTGCTCTGGCCCTCCCTGCGCCGCCTCTGGCATGACCATGTGGACGACCGCCTGGACCTGTTCAGGCGGCAGGCGGCGCTGGAGCTGATCTGCATTGCCCTGCTCTTCGTGGTGGCGGTGATGGCCATCCCCGAGGTGGCCGGGGGCGATCGGCCCATCAGCAAGGACCACACCGCTCACTACCTGCGGGCATGGAAGACGCGCTTCGACCTGCTGCCGTACGGGCAGCTGCACGGCTGGACCCACAGCCTCTTCGCCGGGTACCCCACGGGGTACAACTACCCCATCGGCTCGGACCTTTGGATCTCTGCGGTGCACCTGTCGACCCTGGGGGCGCTGGACTTCAGCGAGTCCTACGCGGTGGGCTTCTTCCTGTCGTTCCTGCTGCTCGGCTTTGGGGTCTACCGCCTGGGCAAGCGGTTCTTTGGCCGCGGGCCGGGGCTCCTGGCGGGCCTGCTCTACCTCACAGATCCGGGCATCATCGGCCTGGGGTGGGACGCCTTCGCGTGGGGGGTCTGGCCACAGCGCCTGGCCATGGCCTTCGCCCTGTTGGCGCTGTCGGCGTTGCCTGATGTGGTGAAGAGGCAGCGCATGGCGCCGGTGGCGGTCTTTGCCCTGCTCATGGGGGCGGCCCTGGTCACCCACCCGGTGGTGCTGTTCCTGCAGATTGCGGCCCTGGTGGTTGCCCTTGCGGTCTGGTTGCGCTGGGGCGGCGTGGGGAAGCCGGCGGACCCTGTCCCGCCCGGGCAGCGCGGGCGCGTGGTGCTGAGGCTGCTACTGGCCAACGGCCTGGCCCTGATGGTGGCGGCCTTCTGGCTGGTGCCTTTCATCGACACCCGCCACTACGCGGACGTCATCGGCCGGGCGGGGGTGCCCATGTTGGAGCTGGGGATCGGCCTCCTGACGCTGAACCTCTTTGAGGGCACCTGGGGCGTGATCCTGGTGCTCGGCCTGATGGGTCTGGTGACCACCCTCCGAAGGGGCGCCACGGAGGCGCGCTTCATCGCCTGGCTCGCGCTGGGGCTCTTCTTCGCCGGCTCCGGTCAGCTGCTGCTGGTGCTCAACCTGCCCGATCATGTGTCCGCTACCAAGGCCATCCAGTTCGAGCGGGTTTCCCTGCTGGCCAAGCCGTTCCTGTTCATCATCGCGGCCAACACCGCGCTCTGGTTGATCCGGCTGCTCTGGGAGCGCGGGAAGCCAGCGGGGCCGCCCACCGCGCGACGGGCCGCGGCTGTGGGCCTGCTGACCCTGATTTGCCTGCCGGTGCTGGCCTCATTCAGCGCGTCGTACTACTCGCGCCATGTGGGGCGCGGCGCGCAGTTGCTCTCCAGGCGGGCGGATCAGGACGACCGGTTGCGCCTGGTGGAGTACCTCAACGCCCAGCCCAAAGAGGGGATCCTCGAGCGCGTGGTCTTCATCGGCACCCAGCACGACCACTCGACCCTGGACATGGCGGCCCGGCTCAGCCGGCCGTTCTACAAGTCGGGGTACACGCCGGGCATCAACTTCAAGTACCTGATCCAGTCTCACAAGCCGGAGGCGCTCAAGACGCTCAAGGCCCGCTGGATCGTGGCCCGCAAGGAGCTGAAGAAGCCCTCCTTCACCCCCATCGAACGCTTCGGCCGCTACTACCTTTACCAGCACACGTACTACACGCCGGAGCCCTACTCGCTGCTCAAGGGGAGAGGCCCCATCAAGTTGACCAGGTTCTCGGCGCAGGAGATCGAGCTGGAGGCCGGGCCGGGGGCTCACGGGGTGTTCCAGATCCCGGTGTCTTACTTTCCCCGCTGGCGGCTGTACAAGGATGACGTGCCGGCGGAGATCCTGGTGAAGAAGCACCCGGCCTCCCCGTCCTCCAGCGGCTTCATGTCCGCCACCCTGTCCCCCGGCGTCTACCGGTTCGCGTTCGAGACCAACGCGCTGGATAACACCGCCTCATGGATCACCGCGGTGGGGCTGGTGCTGGTGGGGCTGCTGCTGTTCGGGGACATGCGGCGGGGCGCGGCCGCGCTCCCGGTGCGGTTGGTGGAGCGCCTGGGGCCCAGGGCCGGGGTCCTGGTGGGCTGGCGCTGGACCGTGCCCGCGGTGGCGGCGGTGGCAGCGGCCCTGGTTATCACCGCGCTGATCCTGTGGACGCAACCCGCGGCCATCGAGCACGCGCGCGCGCCTGACATCACCGAGGTGAAGTACGACTTCCTCACCCACCTGTCCGGCGCCTCCGTGACGCGGGACGATGAGGGCCTGCCCCCCGAGGCGTGCTCGTGGCGGGTGGACCGGTTCTCCTGCGGCGACTCGTTGAACCTGGTGCTGCGCCCCCGCTACACCCCATACTTCGGCCGGTGTCTGGAGCTGGACCTGCAGAAGGCCTCCGGCATCACGGTGACCTACCACGACGTCCCGGCCGGCGACGCGATCTTCGGCTACTTCATCTGTCACAGGGGCGAGGGGCGGATCACGCTCCATGTCAACGGCGAACAGGGCCCGTCGGTGAAGTGCAGCACCCCGGGCAAACGAGAGACCTTTGTCCAGTGGATGAAGACCAGCGAGAGCCGCCACCAAAGCGTCTCGTTCGAGATCACCCTGCTCGGTGACAAGAAGGGCCGGTTCTGTTTCCTGGCCCAGTCCATCGACGGCAAGCCGGCGAAGAAGAAGGCCTCCTCCCGCAAGCCCAAATAGGCGGCCGCAGCAATGGGGGCGAAGCTGGCCGCGGATTAACGCAATCCTGGTATAATCCTCATGTGATCCGGAGGACCCCAACCATCGCTGCGGCCCTGTGCGGGCTCATTTTAGCCCTGGCCGCTGGCTGCCCGCGGGCGCCTGTGCGGCCCCCTGCCCCGAGGCCCACCGCTTCATCCCCGCCGCGCAAGTTCCAGCCACCATGGGTCTGGTCGCGCAGCGAAACCCGGCCCCTCACCTCGGTGACCTCCTTTGGCGGCTCGGTCTATGCCGGCACGGCCAACGGGGTGCTTCGCTTCCCGCAGGGCGGCGGTGATGTGGAGGCCATCACCCACATCGAGGGCGTGCCGCGGGAGGACGGGCTGGGCGTCAAGCGAGTGCCCATCGGCGCGGTGCACCGGGTAACGGGTAACGTCAAGACCGGCCTCTGGATGGCCACTGACGATCTGCTTGTGCGCTACCGTGAGGGCAAGTTTGACCGCATCGAGTACCACCCCCTGCTCGGCGGGAAGGTGACAGCGCTGCTGGCGGAGGGGGACAACATTTGGGTCGGGGCTTCCCGGAGCATGGCCATCTACAACGGCTGGTGGTACGGCTTCCTGCGGGGGGCTCGGGTGACCTACCTGCTGGAGGAGCGGGTGCTGGGCGGGGTGTGGGTCGGCACCGAGGGGCAAGGGCTCTACCGCTACGAGGGGGGCAAGTTCACCAGGCACGGCCCTGACGATGGGCAGATGGTGAAGCATGTGCGCTGCATGGCGTACAACGACGCCTGGGGCATCATGGCCGTGGGGCGCGGCGGCGGCCACGAGTGGCTGGCCTTCTTCGACGGGAAGTACTGGACCTCCTACCGGGTGGAGGGCGGAGAGGAGCTGAACTGGGTGCAGCAGTTTGGCGGGAAGACCCTGCTCTCCCATGGCGGCGGGGTCTTGCGGCTGCTGCGGGGCGCGCCCCGCTCAAGGGATCCGGGCCAGGAGCACAGGCCGCCGTCCGAGGGGCCGGTCAAGCTGAAGGGACAGCTGGGCCCCGACGCCCCCGCCGGTTACCCGATGCACCACTTCTACACCGAACACGCCGGGATCTGGCTGCCTCCGGAGCCGACCCAGGTGCTGGGCACTGGCACCGAGACCCTCTTCTCCACCCGCCGAATGGGGGTGGGCCGCTTCAACGGCAAGAAGCTCCACTGGTACCGGGCCAACGACCTGCTAGGAGACAACGGGCGCCTGCGTATGGCGTGCGCGGCCTCGGGCTGTTACCTGCCCGGTGAGGGCGGGAGCGCATACCGAGTGTGGGGCGAGAGCATGGAGCCGGTGAAGCTCTCCGGGGAGGCGGGCGCCACCGCCCAGGGTTTCTTCACCGATCCTGATGGGGAACTGTACAGCCTGCACGCCCCTTCGCATGGCCGGTCACTGGTGGTGAGCCGGCTCCAGGGTGAGAGCTTCAGGGAGGTCTACATGGCGCCCATTAGCCTGCCGCCGGGGAGCAAGCTGGAGGTACGGTTCAGCCGTGTGGACGAGGCGTGGCGTCCATGGGTGGGGCTCTGGCACCGGGGCCGGGAGGGCGATGGCCATGGTTCGCGCCAGCACTGGGGGGCCGTGCGCCTGCCGAGGCTGCCGAGGGGGCCGCTGCCCGACGCGGAGCCCGTGGAGTTGCCGGACTGGGCTGCCCCGGAGAAATCGCCGCCCGCCCCCACTCCGTTCTTCCGCACCACGGTGCTCCCCTGGGAGGACCGGCCGCCAGGCAGCCTGGCCCTGCCCGACGACATCCGCAATGTCTGGTTCCGCGGCGAGGAGGTGTGGCTGGCCACCGGCGACGGCGTGCTCAGGGTGCGTGGCGCGGACGTGCTCGCCTTCACCGAGAACGAGGGGCTGGCCAGCGAGATCACCTACGCCGGCATGGTGGGGCGTGAAGGCATCATGGTCGGGTCTTACGCGGGCGTGGGGCGGTACGACGGGGTGGAGTGGCGCTTCGATCTGGCGGAGCACCTGAACCTCCCCTCGCGCGCCCTGCTCGGGCTGGGGCCCTGCCTCCTGGTGGGCAGCATCCGGGGGGTGGTCCAGCACTGCCCGGGCGGGCACCGCTTCCTGGACGTGAAGGCCGGCCTCGTGCACAACGACGTCACCGACCTGTACCTGGACAACATGCAGCGGCTGTGGGTCATGGCCGGCGGCGGCGTCTCGATCCTGCAGGGCTTCATGTAGGAGGCGTCCTGCTCGGATCAAGGATCCGGATTATTGCCGCCGTCCAGGGACGGGCCGAGCAGGTAGATCATGTAGTTCCCCGGCCTCAGGTTCCCATGCCACAGCTCTGGCAAGCTGGCCGCCCGGGAGAATCGGCGCCTGATGGCGGCGGGCCGATAGTCATACCGGTTGCGCGGCCACGCCCGCCTCACGGTCTTGCCGTCGAGGTAGCGCCTGTAGATGCGCTGGACAAGCCCTGCTCTGTTCTCCCGGGCCTTGGAGAGGATGATGACCTGGTCATGCTTCGCCCCGGCCATGAAGAACGGCACGGGCCGCTGACCGCTCAGGTTGATGACCAGGGGGCGGCCCTGGTTGTGCAGCCGGATCATGTACTGCAGCAACACCGCGGCGCCGGCCCCCACCACCGGATCCTCCATCACGGCCACGTTGAGCGGGGCGTCCGGGCCCACGCGGCCGCGCAGGAACCTGACCAGGTCCTCCACCAGCTGGTCGTAGTTGTCCGCCCGGGGCGGGTGGGCGAAGGATCTGGTCGTCAGGATCCCGGCGCGGCCCAGCCCGTCTTGAATGGGCGCATACAGGTCCTTGTGGAACATCATCACCAGGAGCAGGGCCGACGTGGCCGCCAGGACCCCGGCCACGGCCGCCGTCCTGAGCCGTTTGCGCTGGATCCGCATCAGGGCGTGGCCCGCGGCCAGGCACAGCATGGGCGCGGCCGGCAACAGGAACCGTTGCCACTTGGTGGAGATCAGGAAGGTGAAGATGAGCAGGGGCGTGAGCAGGGTCACGAGCATGAGGCTCCTCGACGGAGAGCCCCGCAGCCCGAGGCCGGTCAGGGCCAGGGCCAGGACCCAGGGGGTGAGGCCCAGGGTGAGGGTGATCGGGTAGAACAGCAGGCTGGCCACGCTGAGCTGCTCCTTGACCATGGTGGCCGGCATGCCCGTGGCGCCGGTGTGATAGAGGAAGGTCCGCAGGTAGGCGGCTGGCGACCCGGGCAGCAGGACGACGAGCAGGATGGCGGCCATGGAGCCGGCGAGGACGAGGTTCCAGGGCACACGGCGAAACCTCCCCGGCTCCTGCCGCAGCTGCCAGCGCACCCCCAGCGCCGCCTGGTGGATCACGGGCCCGGCGAGGAAGAGGATCCCCTGCACCTTGGTGAGCAGGGTGAGGGTGAAGGCGAGGCCGAAGAGGATGGACCAGCGCCGGGAGCGGAACCCCTCGGCGCGGATCAGCGCGGCCAGGGTCACGGTGACCATGCAGGTCAGAGGGTAGTCCAGTCCGTAGCTGCTGCCGAAGTGAGCCGTGAAGGGCAAGAGGGTGAACAGGACGCAACCGAGCAGCGCGGCGCGGGGACCGTACAGGCGCCGCCCCATGGAGAAGAGCGCCAGGAGCGCCGCCAGGGTAAAGACCCCGTTGGTGAACAGGACCGTGACAGCGGTGCTACGGCCCAGCAGCGCGGCGCCCGCCGCCGAGACCAGGTATGTGAAGCGTGGCCACTTGGCCGGGGCGATGGCCGCCGAGGAGCGCAGGCCCTCTGCCCGGGCCAGCGTGGGATCGTCCATGAAGTCGGCCAGGGCATCTGTGAAGTGGAGCTGGTTGTTGAGGTGCGCGTAGACGTCGCACCCCTGGGCCACGTTGCCCCGCTGGAGCCAGAGCTGCCACAGGGTCAGGTGCAGGGCCAGCAACGCAGCGAGCAGGAGCCAGCAGCGGTGGGTATCGCTCAGGCGTATTGACAGCCGGCGCGGGTGAGGCACTCACGGAATATGACAGCATGGCGGGCGGAGGGCCAGTCTCAGCTACAGCCTCAGCCTCAGTCACAGCCACAGTCTCAGTTCCAGGGCCAGCCACAGTTACAGTCTCAGTTCCAGGGCCAGCCACAGCTACAGCCTCAGCCCTCTGAACTCCCGCGGAGAGGTACCGGCCGTGGGGGGGGGCGCCCGCCGGCGCGTGTGGGGGGCGCCGGGGGGGGGGCCGCCCCCGCGGGGGGGGGGGGGGGGGGGGGG
>CAZCFB010000019.1:0-54353 GCA_964497805.1 uncultured Kofleriaceae bacterium | reverse complement strand
GAACCCGCGCGACTTTCAGGGACATCACCCCACCTACCTTGATGACAGGAGGTTTCAGCCCGGAAATTGCGCCAGGGGGCCGTCGCGAGGGTGAGCCGCTTCACCCCGTAACGGCCCGAAGGGGCGGCGGACGGCGAACCGGGACCGAGGCGCAGTGGACACGCATCGGTGAAAGCATACTGGTTGTACGGTGAGACGGCGCGGGAGCCGCTGCACCGACGGTAGCGGCCGCCGCAGTAGGTCAACTGGCGCAATTTTCGGGTCAGCCCGTGGCGGCAGACTGAAATGCCGTCGCCCCAAGCAAGGAGGTTCGATGTCTGACGGTGGCTATCCCAACGCATCCCCCATTCCCCTCGTCCTGATCTTCTCACTCGCCACGGCCGCGGCTGCCTGCGGAGCGCCCGAGGAACCGGCGCCGCTGCCCGCTGGCCAGGCCCGCACCATCGTCGGCGGCAGCGCGTACAGCGGCCTCCCCGCCGTTGGCGCCCTGGTGTACCGCGGCGGCGCCGGCTGCACCGGCACCCTCATCGGCCCGCGAAAGGTGCTCACCGCTGCCCACTGCCTGCGCGGCAAGAGCGCCCAGTACATGCGCTTCGTCATCGGCCCCAACGCCTACTCGCCCCAGGCCTCCATCAAGGCAGCCCGGCTGGTTCCCCACCCCCTGTACAACCACGCCCAGGTACGAAACGACATCGGCCTGGTCCTGCTGTCTCAGGACGCGCCCGTGGCCCACATGGGCGTGCTCAACAGGATGGACAGCAGCTTCGTGGGCAAGGAGCTCTTCTTCGTGGGCTACGGCAGGACCGGCGGCTACAGCAACGCCTCCGGCAGCAAGCGCGCGGTCTGGATCCGGCTCAGCCGGGTGGACAGCACCACCTTCCGCTATTCGCAGCAGGGAAGGAACACTTGCCAGGGCGACTCGGGCGGGCCGGCGTTCTTCAAGGACAACAAGGGGCGCTACCTGGTGGCCGGGGTGACCAGCCACGGCGACGCGTACTGCAATCGGTACGGCGTGGACACCCGGGTGGACCGCTACCTCGACTTCGTGGGCAAGGTGAGCCAGCCGGCGCCCGCGCCGCAGCCAAAGCCCCAGCCCCAGGCCAGCGGCTGCAAGGGCGAAACCTACAAGGGGCGCTGCTCCGGGGGCACAGTGATCTGGTGTGAAAAGAACCAGGCCAGGTCATACAGCTGCGCCGTCAAGGGGCAGACCTGCGGGTATGACTCGACCCAGAAGTTCTTCACCTGCCTGAGCAAGAAGCCGGCCGATCCCTGCAAGGGCGAAACCTACAAGGGGCGCTGCAATGGGTCCACCGTGGTCTGGTGTGAAAAGGACCAGGTGAACACTCGGAACTGCGCAAGCAAGGGCAACCGGTGCGGATGGAGCCCCTCCAACGGGTACTTCGGCTGTATTTGATCCCGGCCAGGCTCAATAGTGGAATGAACATTCTGTTATTAAAATGAATAACCGCTCTTATTAGGCCCTCTCTTGGCTTAGCTTATCTTTTTAAATCAACATCTAAGCCCAACCAAGCATTTCGTTCATTCGTTTTTATGAACGATTGTTTGATTTATATACTGATGACTTATGTCACCATATGGGGTTCTTGCCCCCGGCCCCCGTACCTGGTGTGAATGGAAAAACTTAATAATTTCAAGACACACCTCGAGGCCTGAATTCGGCACCCCCCTTGCAAAGCAAACGGGCGTGATTGCCAAAGGACACCAAATGAAACGCCATCTCCCCCTCTCCCTGGTTCTCCTCACGGCCCTCTTCCTGGGCGCCTGTTCGGCACAGATTGGCGGCGGCGAGCCGGAGCCAGGGGCCCCGACCGAGAATCTTTCAACCTACTCGACCAACCACTTCCCGCCTGGGACCACGGTGAAGGTGTGCAACTTCAACGGAGCACTGCCCCTGCGGCAGGAGCCCTCGCCCGGCGCCCCCATCGTGCGCTTCATGCCCGTGGGCACCACCGGCGTGGTCAAGGACCGGGTCTACACCTGGCACAAGCTGGACGTGGCGGGCAGGATCGGCTGGGCCTACGGCACCGCGCTGTGCCTGGTGAAGCAGAACCCCGGTGAGCCCAAACCCCAGGGCACCTTCCTGCGCTTCGTCTCTCCACGTGACGGCCAGACCGTGAAGAACGGCTTCTGGCTCAAGCTGGAGGCGTCCGGCAACATCCGGCGCGTGGAGTACTGGGCTGACTTCCTGTACCGCTTCGCTGATTCCTCCAGCCCTGGCACCGGCTTCAGCCGCCAGATCAACTTCCACAAGACCGGCAGGCGGGTCATCTCGGCCAGGGCCTACGATGGGCAGGGCCGCTGGGTGATCCAGAAATCCATCACCATCACCATCACCGATAACAACCCCGTTCCGGCGCCGGGCTCCCCGGGCGGGAACCTGGCCAGCAAGCTGCCCTACTTCTTCCAGTACAACAACTCGTACTCCCCGGGCGCCTCCTGCCAGAACACCTCCATGGCCATGGTGCTCAAGTACTACGGCTGGAACGGCACGCCCGACACCATCACCGCGCGCTTCGGCAAGAACAGGGCCCAGTCCCCTGCCGGGCTGGCCTCCATCTTCAACCAGCTCGCCACGGAGATGGGGAGCTCCCGCCGGCTGCGGGCCCACACCAACGGCCGCGTCTCCGACGTGCGCGCCCTGCTCAGCCAGGGCAAGCCGGTCATCGTGCACGGTTACTTCACCGGCTCCGGCCATGTGATCGTGCTCACCGGGTACAGCGGCTCCCACTACACGGCCAACGACCCGGCCGGCCGCTGGAACCAGTCCTTCAAGGGCGGCTACTCGGGCGGGTCCACCTCGGGCCGCGCCATCCGGTACAGCGCCGCGGCCCTGGAGAAGGCTATCGTCTCCACCAACGGCTACAACAGCGTGCCCATCTGGTACCACGAGGTGCGCTAGCTCCGGCGCCCCCAAAACCCGCGAGAAGACGGATGCTCAGAAGCACCAGAAAACACCTGTATGCGCACCCCCTCTACCTGGCCCTGCTCCTGGCCACCGCCTGCCAGGCCTCGGTGGGCAACGGCGGCCACGGTGAGGACGGCGCCCTGGGGACCTTCTCCTCGGGCGCGGCGGGCGCCACCGGGCCGCGCCTGGCCGAGCGGCAGTTCGACCTGCTCACCCCCGGCGGGCTCAAGCTATTCCAGGCCTCGATCACCTGGATGGCAGACCACGAGAACCACCCCGGCTTCGCCCGGCCGGCCACCTGCGCCAAGAACATGTCCCGGGTGCTGGAGATGGCGGGCTACAAGGACTACAGCACCCTGCTGGTGCCCACCATGGTGGCAAAGGTCAGGGCGGGCGGGGGCAAGATCGTCTCGCTGCCCCGGGACAGGGCCGGCATAATCGCGGCGCTCAACAACCTGTACGGCGGGCGCATCCCGGCGGGGACCCTCATCGCTGGCTGCCTGAACAAGGACTGCTCCGGCAAGTCCGGCGACGGGCACGTGGCCATGGTGGGCGACATTGACAGCGGGGGGAACATCCTTGCCTACCACAACAACTGGTACCGCCCTGACAACGCGGGGGGCGTGTGGAAGGAGCACATGGTCTCGCGCCGCTACTACTACGACCTCGGCCGCAAGCGGCAGTGGATGTCCACCCCCTGGTTGCGGCTCAAGCGCGACAGCAAGGGCAAGATCATCGACCTGGCCAGCTCCCTGCCGGCCGTCGACGACCTGGACCCCATGCAGTACCACGTGACCCTGGCCATCCCGCCGGACATCGCCGCCGGCGCGGGGCAAGCCATCGCCACGCGGCCCGCGTTCTGGGACGTGGCTGGCCACTGGGCGGCCGGGTTTATCAACCGTCTGGCTGCCCGCAAGCTCATCGTCGGCTTCCAGGACGGCACGTACCGGCCCCATGTTCCGGTCACCCGGGCCGAGACCGCGGTGTTGCTGGCAGTGGGCCTCGACCTGGCCAGGGCCCCCACCGCGTCAGGGCGAGGCGGGGGCTGTCCCTTCACCGACGTGGCCAAGACCCACTGGGGGCGGTGGACCGTGTGCCATGTTTACCGCGCCGGCTACATGGCCGGCACCTCGGCCAGCGGCTTCAGCCCGGACAGGGTGGTTACCCGGGAGCAGTTCCTGGCCACCCTGGCCGCCGGGCTCAAGCTCTCCGCCGCAATGGAGCGGGAGCTAACCCGGCGCTTTGACGACGCGGACCGGGTCGCGAGCTGGGCCCGGGGCAAGCTGGCCGCCACGGCGCGTGACGGGCTGGTGGTGAGCTACCCCAACACCCGCAAGCTGGAGCCCTCGGCGGCCTGCACAGGCGGAGAGGCGGCCGCCTTCCTGCACCAGGCCCTGGTCCACCGCGGCGCCCTGCCCCCCTTTGCTTCGCCGTACATCGTCCGCTAGTGAGCCCCGGCCCGCCGGCGCTGGTTTCGGCGCGACTTCTCCGCCCTCCCCCCCACATACCAGGGGAGAGGCTCTGCCGAGGAGAAGACGCCATGCCGAGGTCCCGCACATTCCTGTACACACTGTTGCTCACCCTGGCCGCCGGATCCCTGGCTTGCGGCGACGACCTGGTTCACGACGCTCCGGGGGCTCCCCGGGCGGACGCGGGGCTGGCAGCGGATGGCGCGGCCCCCTCGCCCGACCTGGGCCCGGGCGGCACCTGCGCCCAGGCGCCCACCCTGCCCTCCTGCACGAGCACCTCACCGGGGCCCACCGCCGGCGGGGCCATCGGGGAGTTCATCAAGCAGAACACCTTCCCGCTCACCTGCCGGGATCGGGACAACAAGCAACGCTGGCAGTTCGGGGTGGTCCCCCAGCTCCTGGCCGGCAAGAAGCTGCTCATCTTCGGCGAGGTGCACGGCTCAAACGAGCTGGGGGTGCTGAGCATGGACCTGTTCGAGGAGCTGCTGGCGCGCAAGGAGGTGGCCGGCCTGGCCCTGGAGGTGCCCATGGACTTCCCCGCAGCCTACGCAAAGTACGCGGAGACAGGCAAGACCGCCTCCCTGGACTACTACTACCTGCTCACTGTCTCCAAGAACGACTTCCGCCGGGGCTTCGCCGAGCGGCTGCGCGCGCTCAAGCTCAAGGGGATCACCCCGCCTGTTTTCGGAGTGGACGTGCCGTGGCGGCCGGGCTGGGCAGTGGACCGACTCAAGGCCCTGGCCGGCGCCCTGCCCGCCCAGGCGGCCAAGGACCTGCTCAAGGGAATTCCCGCCCCCATGGCGTACCTGGACAAGCGCATCGACGCCGCCTATGTGGCCAGCGCCAGGGCGTATGAGGCCTACCTGAAGAACGCCTGGGCCCTGTGCGGCGCCATGGGCGCGGAACAATGCGAGCGCGCCCGCCAGCTGGCCACCGCGCTCCAGCTGAGCGCCTTCATGCAGTCGCCAGGCTACGCCAACGCCACCACGCAGGAGCTCAACACCTGGAAGGCCAGCCGGGAGAAGCTCATGCTGCACAACTTCAAGCGCGCCTTCATGGCCATAAAGGGCCGCTTGTACGCCCACATGGGCGCGGCCCACGCCAAGAAGAAGCAGGGCGCCGTGGCCCACATGCTCCACACCAGCCTCGCCGTCACCCGGGGGGCCGTGGCGAGCCTGATGCCCGTGTACGGCCAGGGCAGCGAGGTCTACTACATGGGCGCCACCTTCCCCATGTACCCCTACCCCAAGGCCGTGGCCGACGTCCTGGCCGCCACGCTGGGCCGGCGCGCCCTGCTGCCCACCGCGCACCCGGGCAGCAAGTGCGAGAAGAATCCGCTCTCTGATCCCGCCCTCTTCTCCCTGGTGGGGACGGCCGGGCAGTACTACGACGCCTACATCTGGGTGGACAAGCTCACCCCGGCCACGCCCTGAGGTCTTGTCAGCGCTCCCTCCTGAGATATACGGTGCGAAAAATCTCCGGAGGCTGCGCGGTGTCCACTCAATCCACAAGCTTGAAGCTCCTGTTCGTGCTCATCCTGAGCATCGGCTGCAGCGACGACGACAAGAAGGGCGTGGGCGAGCAGTGCGCTGGCAACGAGGACTGCGCCGATGAGATCTGCCACCAGGGGATCTGCTGGTCGGCCAACCCCAAGCCCAACGGCGCCTCCTGCAACAGTCGCGCGGTGTGCAAGAGCGGGGTGTGCACGAAGGCGATCTGCGTGCATGGGTCTCAGGCGGGCGGGACCTCCTGCCTCTACAACGAGATGTGCGCCAGCGGAAAATGTCAGGCCGGCGTCTGCGTGTCTCTGGGCGTGGACGGCGGCCCGGACGCGGGCCCTGTGGACAGCGGCCCGGTCCCGGACAGGACGCTCACCGACGGAAATGGACCTGATGTTAGCCAGCCCGACGCCATCAAGGTCGACGCCGCAAAACCTGATGCGGCCAAGGTCGACGCCGCAAAGCCCGACGCGGCAAAGCCTGACGCGGCAAAGCCCGACGCCACCCAGCCCGACACCGCTCCCTGGGCCGACGCCCTGCCCTGGCCGGATCAGACGCCCCCGGACCTGCTGCCCACCGGCCACTGCGCGCCGGGCATGAAGCGCCCCTGCTACACCGGCGCCGTGGGCTGCACCGGCACTCCCTCCACCGGCTACACCTGCGTCAAGGACTCCATCTGCAAGGCCGGCGTGCAGACCTGCGCGGTCCTCGGCCCCTGGCCCGTGGCCGATGCGAAGAACTGCGTGGGCGAGGTCCTGCCCAGCGTCCTGGAGCTGTGCAACGACAAAGACGACAACTGCAACGGCTCGGTGGACGAGGGATACATCAATATCTCCAAGAAGGGCCAGGCCTGCACCGCGGGCCAGGGCGCCTGCCTGGGTACGGGCGTCTGGGCCTGCAAGAACACCATGGATGGAATGGAGTGCAACGCCAAGGCGAACCCGACCAAGAAGAAGCCCGAAACCTGCGACGGCACCGACGAGAACTGCGACGGGATCAAGGATAACGGCCGCTGCTTCGACGACTGGACCAAGTTGCCGGTGAACTCCCCGGCATGGCTGATAGGCAGCACCCGCGGCATCGCCGCCGAGGGCAAGATCGTGCTGCTCGGCGGCGACAAGTCCGGCACCCCGAAGATCCTGCGCTCCGACGACAGCGGCCAAACCTGGAAACTTGTCCATAGCCCGACCAATGGGACCATCCTGGGCGTGGGCCTGTCCGGCACCACCGCCGTGGCCATCGACAAGAAGGCGTATCTCTATTACTCCGCCGACGCGGGGAAGACCTGGAAAACCGGCCCCAGATGCGGCGCAAACCTCGGCTACGCGGACGTGGCCATCCACAAGGGCACGGTGCTGGTGACGGGAGGCGAGGGCAAGGTGTGCCGCTCCCTGGATGGTGGCAAGACCATCGCGAACACCACCTCCTTCAAGGACGGCACCAAACCGGTGGTGATGACCAGCGTCACCCTGAACACCGTGTCGAGCCTGAAGGTGGGCCTGGCCGTGGGGTACCGGAGCAGCGTCTCCACCACGCTGGTGCCGGTGTACCGCTCCCTGGACGGGGGCAAAACCTGGAGCCTGTCCAACACCGGCATCACAAGCCCGCCCAAGGCCAGGCTGTTTCGCGTCCGGCTGGACACCACGGGCCAGGCTTACATCACCACCATGTACGCCAACTCCATCGGCAGCCTGATCCACATCACCGCCAACACCGGCACTTCCTGGACCACCAAGACCCTCTCCACCGTGTACTCCAACGACTACAAGACCCTGGCCATCGGCCCCAAGGGCACGGTGGTGGCCTGCGGCACCAGCCTGAACACCTGCTACCGGTCAAAGGACAAGGGGGCAAACTTCGCCAACAAGCCCACCTTCCCCTCCGGCGCCTACGGCAACTGGACGGCCATGGCCTTCAACGGCACGGACACCTTGTACATCGCCAGCACCTCCTACGGGGAGGCCTACAGCACTCCCTGGTAGCGGTGGGAGGGGGGGGAGCCTACTGGATGGATTTGCAGCGGTAGAGCAGGCCGAAGCTGTTGATCTTGGCCGACTTGACGGTGGCCGGCTTGTTCAGGTCGCCGGTGGCGATGAAGCGCGCCTCCACCTCGGCCATCTTGCCCTTGAACGAGGTCACGCTCACGCTCCCCTTGCCGCCGGGCGGGTTGATGCAGGCCACGGTCCACCATGAGGCCTTCTTGAGCGCCGCGGCGGTGTCCGCGCTGCGCATGTTGAACATGACCCAGGTCCCGGGCGGGGCCTCAACGTCCCAGTTGAGGATGCGGTACTCCGTGTCGGCGCCAGCCGGGCACGGGTCATACGTTTGCCGGTACCAGCCTGGCTCCCCCGAGGCGAGGCGGGTCTGCACGCCGGTCATGTCCGAGTAGGCGTAGGCCTTGCCCTTGAGGGTCACCGCGTTCTTCTTCAGCGTGTAGTCCTTGATGGTGTTGCCGGGGGTGATCATGTGCACCTTGCCCGCGTACTCCACGGAGAAGATGCGCCCCTTGATGTCCACGGCGATGCCCTTGCTGGGCACCGCGATGGAGATGCCGTTCATGTTGTCGGCGTGGATGCGCGCCACCTGGTTCTTGCTCAGGTGGGAGGCCCAGACCCAGCCCGAGGCGTCCGCGCCGATGCCGCCGCCGTAGGTCTGCACGTTGCTGTAGGCGATGCGCGCCGAGGGCGACCCGTAGGGATCGTAGCGCACGGCCGGCCCCGCCGGGTAGCCGGAGCGCCAGACCCGCCGCTTGTAGTCCACGGTGATGCCGTAGCCGCCGGGGAAGTTTGTGTAGAGCGCCTTGACCGCGTTGTCACAGGTGGCCGGGCAGGTGTACTTGCTGCACTTGGCTGTACATATTGCGGCCTTCTCGCACCCGGCCTGGCCCGTGCACTTGAGCGTATCGATGAAGCCAAAGGTGGTGCCGCTGTAGCCGAGCCAGAGCTTGCCGTCGCCGGACAGGGCCATGCCGTACACCTTCACCGGGGAGGAGAGCTTGAGCAGCACCTTGCCGGTCTCGGCGTCGATCTTGTACACCTTCCCGTGCAGCCCCCCGATCCAGATGTAGTGCTGATCCTTGGTGAGCACCTTCTTGGGGTCGAACTCCTTCTGTCCGCCCTTGAAGCCACTGCACGCCTTGGCATGGTCCAGCCCCGGGATGTCCTGGGCAGCCAGGCCGCGGATGTCGCCGCTGGCCGGCACATGCCAGGCCACGCAGTCGTCCTTGCCATAGGAGTAGACGCTGCTGGCGCCGGTGGAGGTGGTGATCTTGCCGTCCTTGTTGGTGTCCACGCACTTGCTGCCCTGGGGCAGGACCTTGGTGACCCCGGCCTTGGTGCTGCCGTTGGAGCGGGAGCCAACGAACGCCTCGCCCTTGGAGTTGACCGTGGTGCGGGAGGTGGAGGCGCCGCCTGTCTTGTAGCGGCCGGCGATGCTCATGGTGGTGAGGTCGATCTTCACCACCCCGGGCAAGCTGGTGTCGGCCACCCAGAGGTTGTTGTTCAGCTTGCTGCTCTTCATGTCGATGACCAGGGCGCCGTTGCCGTCCCGGGCCACGAACTCGCTGTCGCTTGTGCCGGTGTTGAAGGCGGTGCCGCCCTTGCCGTACTTCTTCTCAACGCAGCCCGAGCAATCGGCTGCGTCCCCGGTGGGAACCCACCACTTGAAGTCGTAGGGCGAGTTGTAGCCACCGTCGGCGTTGCCGCCGGGCTGGTTGTCGAGGATGCTGCCCTCGCAGGCGGCGAGGAGGAAAATCACCAGGGGGCAGATGCGGAGGATCTTTCTCGTCATGGCGCGCTCCTGTGCACATCATAATAAATGCAAAGGGCGCGCCAGGGCAAGCGGCTCAGTATTTTCAACTAGTTACGAGGCGCACAGGCCCTGGTGGGGACTGTACCCCCGGGGGCGGAGTCCCCGATCAGGCGCATGGACTCCGGTGTGGCGGGGTGATGCAACCACGGTGATCACCAGGTCCTCCTGTACGCGCCACCAGCCGCCGTGGTCCTGGCCGGTGTGGTGATCACGCACCAGCAGCGGCCTCCAGATCCGGGCAGATCCGGCCCCCGCCCTGAGCAGCTCCACCGAGCGGGTGTCCCGGCGCAGGCCGGTGCGCAGCGCCTTGAGCAGGCTCTCCTTGGCCGACCAGACCAGGGCCGCTTCCCGGTCACGCGCCACGCCCGGGGCAGCGGCGAATACCCGCGCGAGCTCGCCGGGGGTATAGAAATCCCGCATCATGCGCGTGGTCCGCGGCTCCACCCGCTCAAGGTCGATGCCCGGGCGGCTCCCGGCAGGGGTCACGAGGCTGGCGCCCATGGACGCACGGTGGCTGATGGAGAGGGAGACCGGCAGGGGCTCACCGTCCAGGTGCGGCTCCGGCGCCCCGTCCGGCGCGGCCAGGATCTCCAGCCGCGCCAGGGCCGGGCCAGCTCCCCCTCCGAGGTAGCTGGCCAGCGCTTGCTTCGCGGCCCAGCGCCCCAGGCGCCAGGATGTCCGCCGCCAGGGGCGAACAAGAGCCGCCAGGACCGGGCGCTCCTGGGGACCCAGCCACGCCTCCCCGCGCGGTGGATCGTCCGCCCCGCAGCATGACCACCAGCACCCCGGCGGGGCGCCGCTCAATGGGCGCCCCGAAGGTGGACGCCGTCTCCGTTGCCACCCTCCCGGGGTGTCCCGTCGAGCTCCTGCTCTCCGTCCCGGGCCAGGCGGTCCAGCTCCCGCTGGATCCCCCGCTCCACCGCGTCGATGAGGTAAGGCCGCAGCGCCGCCGGCGGGATGCACCGGTCCACCGAGCCCACCTCAATGGCGCGCTTGATGGAGTGCACGGCGTCGAAGTGCTCGGCCACCTCGCCCAGCTTCTCCGACTCCACCTGGCGGGCCACCTCCTCACGGCGCATGGCCAGCACGATCTTCTCCTGGCCCACAGCCGCGGCCAGCTCGGCCTCCACCGCGGCCACGCGTGGATCCGCCTTGGTCCTGGCCCGCACCTCCCTCGAGAACACAACGGCCGCCGCCGGCGCGCCCCCGATGACCGAGGCGTGGGCACCCTCCAGCGCCGCCACCTCCATGTTGTCGTTGAGGCGGTTGGAGAAGACCACGAAGGCGCCCCCGTGGTAGCGGGAGATGACGCAGAAGACGATGGGCCCCGAGAAGTTCACCACAGCCCGGCCTATCTCCGCGCCGAACTCCAGCTGGCAGTCGCGCATGGACTCCGGCGAGCCGTCGAACCCGGAGAGGTTGGCCAGGATCACCATGGGCCGGTTGCCGCTGCTGGCGTTGATGGCCCGGGCCACCTTCTTGGAGGACATGGGGAAGAGGGTCCCCGCGCTCCACCGCTCCGGGCCGTCAGCCGGCACGGGCCCCACCCGGGAGAGCGGCCTCGACTCCAGGCCCACCAGGCAGATGGGCTGGCCGCCCAGGTGGGCGTCCCAGACAACGGCGGTCTCCGCGTCGCGCATGCCGAACCAGCGCTCCAGGGGGCGGTGGTCCTGGTCCACGGTGGCGCGCATGACCTGGCGCACGTCGAAGGGCTTCTTGCGGCCGGGGTTCTGCTTCAGGTCGAAGATGTCGCCAACCCGCTCGAAGGCGGTGCCGGCCGTGGCCCCATGCAGGGAGTCGCCCACGTCGCGGCCGGTGGGATCGTCGGTGGCGATCCTGGCCGGGAACCGCTCACCCGGCAGGCGGTAGGTGTGCCTGTAGTGGCGCAGCAGCACCTGGCAAGCCTCGCTGATGTTGTGGGCGAAGTACTGGGCCTGCCCGTTGGGGCCCATGATCCGCTCGTAGCCGCCGATGCCGAAGTTGTCCTCGGCGCTCACGCCGCCCGAGTAGTCCAGGGCCCGCTTGCCGGTGAGCACCATGGCCCCCTGCGGGGTCATGATCAGGATGCCGCGGGTATGCATGAGCATGGTGGCCTCGGCGTTCCAGTACGGCTGGGCCCCCACGTTGATGCCGTTGACGATGATGTTCACCTCGCCGCCGTCCTGGGTGAAGTGCACCAGCTCTCGCAGCACCTCGGCGATCCAGTCCATGTTCTCGGTGCCGCTCTCCATGGAGATCTTGGCCCCCGCGGAGAGGGAGAACCACTCCACCGGGATGTCCCTGCGCCGGGCCAGCCGCAGGGCGCCGATGATGCGCTTGCACTCGGGCTCTGCCAAAGAGCCCATGGAGCGCACCGGGTCGCCGAGCAGGATCACGCGGGTCATGCCGCGGGGGAACTTGTCCGTGTAGTTTGTGATCAGGCCCACCACGATGTTGGCCCGGTTCTGGCCCGGGGCGCGGTCCACGGGCGCCAGGCTCTCACCGTCCTCGGCCAGGTCGTACTCGACAAAATTCCCGGGCGGGAAGTCGGACTGTACGTTGGCCGCGTCCGGGGTGAGGAGAGAGAGCAGCTCGTAGGGGTGGATCATGCCGCGCTGGCGCAGCCGCACCACCACCTGCTCGTACTCGCTCATGGGCTTCATGGGTTCCCGGGGCGGGGGCCTCAGCCGCACCGAGACCCCCGAGCCGCCCCGCTTGGACAGGTCGAGCACCGTCTCACGGGCCTCGCCTCCCTCGGGGTCGGGGATCCGGGCGGTTACCAGGACGCGCTCCAGGCCCAGGCCCTCGCCTGACGGCACGAGCTTCTTCACCAGGCCCTCGAGCTCCTCGTTGGTCAGGTCGAGCACGGGCTGCACGAACAGGTGCACCCGGTTCCAGTGCAGGCGGCTGCGGTCCGAGCGGCGCACCTGGAACATGCGGATGGCTGCCATGGCCTCCAGGTAGGTGCGCTCCAGATCCGGCAGGCCGATGATGAAGCCGTCGCTGTCGCGCACCGGCGTCACGTCCCGCACCTCGGCGTGGGCGATGAGGCGCTCGTCCTTCTCGTTGCTGCGGCCCACCGCGCGGAAGAGGAAGACCCCCTCCTGGGAGTGCAGCCGCTCGGTCTTGAAGTTCTCGAGCCGGAAGAACTGAAGGCGTCCGGCCATCTCGGGGTGCACCCCGCGGGTGAAGCGGTCCTCCACCAGGGGCCCCTCCGCCGAGGGGCGGAAGGTGAAGACCTGGCCGGTCCCCATGCCCAGGCTGTCCACCGGGGAGGAGATGGCCACCACCACCCGCTGCACCTTCGCGGGGAGGCGCGCCTGGCCGAGCCAGGTGTGCAGGCCGCCGGCCACATCGTCGGGGGTGTGGCCATTTTTGGAGCGCCACACATAGAGGTCCAGGGCCAGGGAGGCGCCCTCGGCGAGCTCACGCCCGGCCTCACGCATCATGGCCAGCGCCTCATCCAGCTCCTCGTACGCCACATGCGCCGCGAGCAGGGTCAGGCGCTCACCCGACGCTCCGGTCTCCTCTGTCCTGGCCAGGCACCGGTCGCCGCGCCAGATCACCGTGAGGTCCTGCAGGCGCCGGGTGCGGTGGTACCGCAGGACCAGCGTGCGCAGCATGGCCTCCCGGGTGGCGCGGTCAGCGCCCTCCAGGCGCGCCGAGAAGAAGGTCTTGAGCGGCTGGGGCAGCTCCACCATGGCCTGCACCGCGCGGTCACGCTGGGCCAGGTCATCCCCCGACGCGGCGGCCCGCGCCAGCTGCTCCTCGGCCTCGGTGAGGGCGTCTTGCCGGGCCCGGTCGAGCGCCGGTTTCTGGAACTGCCGGTAGTGCAGCTCCCGGGCCAGGTCGCACACGGCGGGCATGCGGCCGTGGGTCTGCTGGACCAGGGAGAGCGTGAGCCGCTCAAGCGCTGGCTGGCCGGCCCCTGACAGGTGCTGGAGCTGGTCCAGGCGTCGCTGCAGGATGTGCATGATCGGCGCCCGCTGCTGTCCCAGGCGCCGGTACGCCTTGCTCAGGCGGAGCAGGCTCTCGTCCAGGGCTGGCGTGCGGTCGAGGCCGGTGATGCCGTAGTGGGCCAAGGCGCGCTTCAGGTGCTCCATGAACGCCTCGGGCAGCCCCTCGCCCCTGCGGCCGGGTTCACGCAGGTAGGTGAAGAGGTACTCCTCTGCGCTGGGGCGGTCCAGGTTGAGCCCGTCGGTGAAGACCCCTGGGATCCGGTGAAACAGCGCGCAGATGTCCACGAAGATGGAGAGGACCTCCTCCTCCGCGGCGAGCAGGTCAGGATCGTCCGGGGCGCGGCCCGGCCAGAGCCCCTCGCCCTTGCTCAGCCAGGCAGAGTTGGCCTTCGGGTCTGCGTCGAAGCCCAGGGCGAGGCTGCGGAGCCGCGGGAAGATGCCCGCCTCCTCCGCCGCCCCTGCCGGCGCCAGCCGCTGGAAGTCCATGCGCCCCTGGCCCGAGTCTTCGCTGCCGTCCTTGGGCGGATCGATGACCATCAGGGCAGAGCCGGCGCCCACCTGCACGTTGCGGATAACCATCAGCTCCCGCACCGTGCCCGGGATGTCGGCCCGCACCTCCATCTCGGTCTTCATCACCTCCAGCACGCAGAGGGGATCCCCCACGGCCACCGTGTCGCCCGGCTCCACCGAGACGTTCACCACCACCGACGGCGCGGGGGCCCGCACAACGCCGGCCTGATCACGGCTGACCCTGTAGGTCTCGCCGTCCACCTCCACAGTGTGGGTCACGCCGTGAGTGGATGAGAGGATCCGGTGCCACCGCCCGCCGCCGGTGCCCAGCCCCAGGCGGCACTCCTGCTTCCCCAGCCGCCTGACCTGGACCTGGATCTCGGCCTCGTCCACCGCCACCCTGTAGAGGTCCACCCCCAGCTTGGCCACCTGCAGCTTGTAGACCTGCCCCCCCAGGGAGAGCTCCACCGCGCGCACAGCCTCGTCGCTGATGCTCGGCCGCCCCCTGGCCGCGGCGGCGAAGAAGAGGGTCCGCTCCGCGTCCAGCTCGCTCTCGTAAGCCTCGAGGCCAGCCTGGATCAAGGCCACCGCCCCGTTGCCGCCCATGGCGCCAGAGTCCTCGGCCATGAGCCGGTCGAGCCAGCCGATGTCCAGCTCGCCGCTCTTCACCTCCGGGCGCTGCAGCAGCTTGAGCAAGAACCCCTTGTTGCTGGCCCCGCCCTCGATCATCACCGAGGTTTCGGCCAGGGCCCGCTCCAGCCTGGCCAGCGCCTCGCGGCGGTCCGCCCCGACCGCGATGATCTTGGCGATCATCGAGTCGAACTGCGGCGGGATCTCGTCCCCCTCCTCGAAGCCGGTGTCAATGCGCAGCCCTGAGCCGCCGGGCAGGCGAAACCGCTCGATCTTGCCCGGCGCCGGGGCGAAGCCGTTGTCAGGATCCTCGGCGCAGAGCCGCAGCTCCACCGAGTGCCCCCTGGGCGCGGGCGGCTCACCCTCCAGGGCGCCCCCCCGGGCCACATGGAGCTGGAGCTTGACCAGGTCCGCGCCGGTCACCATCTCGGTCACCGGGTGCTCCACCTGGAGCCGCGCGTTGACCTCCATGAAGGAGAAGGCCTCCGCCTTGGGATCGTAGAGGAACTCCACCGTGCCGGCGTTCTGGTAGCCCACGACCTTTATCAGGCGCGCCGCGGCCTGCCGCAGCTCATGATCCTGCTCGTCGGTGAGCCCGGTGCTGGGGGTCTCCTCCATCACTTTCTGGTTCCGGCGCTGTACTGAACAGTCGCGCACCCCAAGAGGCCAACAGGCGCCGTACCCATCGGCGATGATCTGCACCTCCACATGGCGCGCGCCAACCACCATGCGCTCCATGAACACGGCCCCGTCGCCGAAGGCCTTGAGCGCCTCGGCGCTGGCGCTCTCCAGTGCCTGCTCCAGCTCCTGCGGCCCCGAGATCTTGCGGATACCGCGGCCGCCCCCGCCGGCGGTGGCCTTGATCATCAGGGGGTAGCCCAGGCGCCGCCCATGCTCCAGCGCCTCTGCCACGCCCTCCACCGGGCCGCCGCTCCACGGCGCCACGGGCACGCCCGCCCCCTCGGCGATGATCTTGGAGGTGATCTTGTCGCCCAGCCGGCGCATCACCTGGCCGCTGGGGCCGATGAAGGTCACGCCCAGCTCCTGGCACAGGTCGGCGAAGGCCGGCTTCTCGGCCACGAACCCCCACCCCACCCAGGCCGCGTCCGCGCGACACCCGGTCAGGGCGTCGGCCAGGCGCGACAGGTCGAGGTAGGAGCTCTTGGGGCTGCCGTCCGCCGGGTCAACCCAGGTGGCTTCGCCCAGGCACACCGCCTCGTCCGCCTCGCGCACGAACATGGCCCCACGGTCGGGCTCCGTGTACAGGGCGATCGTCCTGATGTTGAGGCCGTGTTCCCGGTTGTACTCCCTCACCGCGGTGATCAGGCGCTGGGCCGGCTCCCCCCGGTTGACGATGGCCAGGCGTGAGAAGTCGTTGTGCACTTGAGCCTTGGTTCCTTGCTCTGTCATTTTCATGCTCTCTATTGATGCGGTCAGTTGGACCGGTTTTTTCAATCCATGGCCTCTTGCAGGGGGCGGCGAACCTCTTCTGCCAGCGGATCAGGGTGCTGTACCGTGGAGTATCCGCGCAGGGTCAAGCACACCCTGCCCTGCTCGTCCGCCACGTAGGCGTCGAAGGAGGAGGGCTCCCCCGAGGGGCTGGTTTCGGGCGTTACCACAGCGGTGAGCCGCCCCACAAGCCCTGGATCGTCCTGGCGGCGGACCAGGTTCACCTGGTCGATGTGACGGGGCAGGCCCATGCGCCCGGTCTTGCCCGCCTCCCACACCCCCGCGGTCTGGAAGCAGAGCTCGATCAGGCGCGGATCAGTGATGGTGCGCGCCGCCTTTGGCCCCAGGTCCCGGGGCAGGTCCCGGGGCAGCATCCCGGCCACCGAGCCTTGTTCATTGCGCCACGCCTGCTCCAGCACCTGGTAGGCCGGCCCGTGGAAGTAGAGCCTATAGATGTCCTGCCGCTCCACGCCGCCCTCGGGAGCAGGCACCGACGCGCTGGCCGCCTCCTCTGCCACGGGCCCTGGGGCGATGCCCACCCGGGCGCTGAAATGAACGGTGACCCTGGGCTCGGCGCTGCCGGGCAGGTACCGCTCGCCCACCAGGCGGCAGCGCGCCAGCACCTGCTCACCGTCGCGCATGAGGTGGGCCTGCAGGCGTAGGGCGCGGGGCTCGCCGCGGTAGAACTTGAAGGGCGCCAGGAAGTTCACGTCCTCCAGCGAGGTGATCTCCCAGCCGGGGAGCAGCAGCCTGGCGGCCTCGGCGAAGCCCTCGATGCCCATCACCCCCGGCAACACCGGCGTGCCGTCGATCTGGTGGTCGCGCAAAAAAGGCTGCTCGGACGGGTCCAGGGTGGTCTCAACCGTGAGCCCGTCGTACAGCCCCATGGCCACGGCCTGGGAGGCCATGATACCCCCGGCCTCCTCACCCACCGCGGACGGATCCAGCCCGCCGGAGCCGTCGAACTCCTCCAGCAGCAGGCCCAGCTCGCCTGCCACCACCAGCTCCCCTCTGGCGCCGGACAGGAGCAGCCGCCTGATCAGCGGCACGCCCTGGGTCGGGTCCAGCATCTCGATGCCGGCGCGCTCCATCACCTTGGGGATGGAACCGCGGGTGGCCATGCCGATGCCAGCCCAGGCGGTCCAGTCCAGGCTGAGAGCCAGGGTATCGGGGCGTCGCTGGCTCATGGCCGTGGCCGCCTTGCACAGCAGGTCGTTGGCCGCCGCGTAGTCGGTCTGGCCGGCGTTGCCGAAGCGGCCGGCGATGGAGGAGAAGGAGACCGTGGCGCCCAGGGGCATATTCTCCGTGGCCGCCATCAGGTTGGCCCAGCCGTCGGACTTGACGCCGAACACCAGGTCGAACTCCTGAACCTCCTTGTCTGGCAGCGGGTGGCTGATCTCCAGCCCCGCGGCGTGCAGCAGCACATCCACGCGCCCGTGCTCCTGGCGGACCTGATCCAGCGCCGCGGCCACCGCCTCGGGGTCGCGCAGGTCCAGCTGGTGGTACACAGCGCGGCCTCCTGCCTCACGGATCGCTCGCTGCGCGGCCAGGGCTGCCTGCCCCCGCTCCAGCGCGGCGAGCTGCCGCTCCACCATGGCCGGCGTTGCCCGCTCCCCGCTCGCCTTGAGGCGCTGGAATATCTCACGCGCCAGGCCGTCGCGGTCCGAGGTGAAGCGGGCGATGTCCGGGTCGTCCTCATCCGGGCAGGGCGCCAGGTCAAGCAGGTGGAACGTGCCGCCGCCGTTGCGGGCCAGGTCGGTGATGATGGCCGAGACGATGCTCCCCGCGGCGCCCGTCACCAGGTACACGGTGTCCCCGTCCAGGGAGACTCCCCCGTCGGGAGAGGGGCGCGCCGAGGCGGGGAGTTCGTCGAGCGGGATCAGCCCCACGGTCCAGCGGTGGCCATCCCGGTACCCCACCTCCACCACGCCGGGATCGGTGAGGGCCTCCTGGATCAACAGGTCCGCCAGGGCCGCCTTCTTGCGGCTCGGGGAGAGGTCAACCGCCTTGACCAGGGCGCCGGGCTGCTCCCGCTTGTAGCTCTTGACGAAGCCGGTCACGGCCCCGCCCATGGGGTCGCCCGGGGCGGAAATGTCGCCGTATCCGTGGGTGCCCCCCAGCCGGGTTCCGGCCACGAGGAAGGGCGCCTCGTTTTCCGAGCCATGGCTGGCCAGCGCCTTCATGGTCACGAACAGGTGGCGAAGCCGCGGCTCCAGGGCCTGGCGCCAGGCTTCGAGGTTAGTTGCGGCTGCTCCTTCTGTGTCCAGGGCAGGCAACCAGAACACGCCGTGCACAGGCCCCTGCTCCAGGTACGCAGAGATGGTGTCGGCGAGCTCGTCGGCGGTTGCGCTGGCCGAGAGCTCCAGCACCTCCACCCCGCGGTCAATTAGCCGCTTGCTCAGAGAACGCCCCACGCCGAACCGGTCAGGCATTAGCAGGGTCCGGGTCCCCGGGTCCAGGGTGACGCCGCTTGGTTTGCACAGGGCAAGGGGCGGCCGAAGCACAGGCCAGGGCGCGCGGAGGGTGAGATCGATCAGGGGCTCCGCTTCGGCTGAGGCTGAGGCTGAATCTGAAACTGAAGCTGAATCTGAAGCTGAAGCTGAAGCTGAAGCTGAAGCTGAGGATTCTTGGTTGTCCATCACCCACTGCACCACATGATCAAGAGTAGGCATGTCGCGTAGTTTCAGCTCCCCCTTCATGGGGATGTCGTACGCCTCGCGCACCGCCGAGAAGGTCTCGGCCTGCTTCACGGTGTCCACGCCGAGGTCGGCCTCCATGTCCAGGTCCAGCTCAAGCATCTCCAGGGGGTAGCCGGTCTGCTCGGCAACCAGGGAGAGGACGCGGTCCACCACCTGCTGCCGTGGGTTGGTATCGGGCTCGGGCTCGGGCGCGGGCTCGGGCGCGGGCGCGGGTGTGGGCGAGTTATCCATCACCCATTGCACGACGTGATCGAGGGTGGGCATGTCGCGCAGCTTCAGCTCCCCCTTCATGGGGATGTCGTACGCCTCGCGCACCGCCGAGAAGGTCTCGGCCTGCTTCACGGTGTCCACGCCGAGGTCGGCCTCCATGTCCAGGTCCAGCTCAAGCATCTCCAGGGGGTAGCCGGTCTGCTCGGCAACCAGGGAGAGGACGCGGTCCACGACTTGCTGGCGTGGGTTGGTTTCGGGCTCGGGCGTGGGAACGGAGGGAGCGGGAGCGGGAGCGGGAGCGGGAATAGAGGAAGAAAGATCCTTGAAGAGCAGGGTTCTGTTCACAACCTCGAGCTCGGGCGTTGCCTCACCGCTGATATCTCGCGTCCAGGCTCCCCACCGCGCGGGGTCGGTGATCCGGTATTCATGCCCCAGGTTCTCCGGCCCCGGGCGCCTGCCGTCCGCCAGCGGCGTGTGCCGCAACAGGGCCATGCTGAGCTGCGAGCCGAACCCGGCGGCCAGCCGCAGGGCGTAGCTCGGCTGGTAGTCGCCCCCCCTGGAGAGGTTCAGATCCCCCAGCTCCGGATCTGGCTCCTTGAAGTTAACCACCGGCGGCACAAGGCCGGTCTCCAGCACCCGCACCGCCAGGGCGTCCTCGATGCCCGCCCCCATGGCGTGGCCAGTGAGCCCCTTGGTGTTGGCCACCACAACCTGGCTGGCGCCATGACCGAACAGAGAGCGCAGGGTCTGCACCTCGGCCTGGGCGCTGCCGCCGCGGCGTGGCGTGAATGTCTCGTGGGAGACGAAGACCGTGCGGGGCGCCATCTCCTCCCGGCGCAGCCCGTGGCGGGCCTCCGCAGACGAGAGCAGCTCCTCGGCGAGCTCTGCGATGTGCGCAGGGTCCAGGCGGCTGCCGTGGAAGGCGCTGTTGGCCGTGATGGTGCCCAGCAGCTCGCAGATGGGGGCCAGGCCGCGCTCGCTGGCCGACTCCTGGCTCTCAATCACCAGCCCCGAGGCGCCCATGCCCAGCACCAGCCCGTGCCTGCGGCGATCAAAGGGGAGCGCCGCGTCCTCCACGCGCTCGTCGGTGGCGGCGGCCCCGCTGGCCAGGAAGCCCGCGCCCATCCACTCCATCAAGGTGTCGTTGGTGACGTCGTCCGCGGTGACGCAGATGACCCGGCGGCACCGCCCGGCCCTGATCCAGTCCTGGGCCAGGGAGAGTGCCTGGGTGCCCGAGGCGCAGGCCGAGTTGATATGGGTGTTCGGCCCGCGGGCGCCGATGAGCTCGGCGAACTGCGAGTGCCCCATGGCCAGGATCTTGAACAGGAAGCGCCGGTCGAAGCTGTAGGTCGCCTCCGCCGCCTCCTGGCCGAGCTGCTCGATCCTGCGGGAGAGCTCCTGCGCCAGCGCCGGGTCCGGGGTCTGTGCCCCGGCCGCCAGATCTTTCAGCGCCTCCAGGTCAGCCATGCGCGCGGCCAGGCCATGGGCACGGTGGTAGCGGTTCAGCTCGTCCACCAGGCTGGTGAGCCCGGGGAAGGCGCTGGCGAAGATCACGCCCGTATCGTCCCTCAGCGCGTCGGGCAAGCCCCAGCGATCCGGCAGCCGCCGCCCGGTGGAGGTCGTGCGGTAGCGCATGCTCATCGGGATGCCGGCGTCCCGCAGGGCCTCCAGCCCGGCGCCCATGGCCAGGCGGGTGGTGGCGTCCAGGGCGGCCATGCGCTCCTCGGGCACACCGAACTCCTGCACCAGGTCCAGGGCGCCAGCCCGGCCCGCCAGCTTGATCACGTCGGCAGGGTGGTCGATGGTCTCGAACCTCGGCACCCCGTCGGCGCTCTTGCGCAGCCTCGTTATGGCCTTGCCGGCCATGGCCTGGCGTTGCTCCAGCGGCACCTGCCCGATGAGCTGCTCCCCCCGGAGCATGCGGGAGAGGTTCTCGTCGTCGAACACCCGCTCCCCGCCGGGCAGGCCCAGCCCGGCGCCGGTGATGATCACCGGCTGCTCCACGGGCGCGTCACCCCCGCCGCCACCGTAGATGCTGGCGGCCTGGCCCATGAACTGCTCCAGCAGGTGCCCGAGCTGTTCATACTTGTTCGACCCGCCTGTGACCGCGGGCGCGGGAGCGGGCGCCGGCGTGGGCGGAGCAACAGCCACCAGCGGCCGGGGCTTGACGGACAGCTCCACAGGTTCCTGCTCCTGGGCCTGCTGGCCGTCACCCAGCCCCGCGGCGTACAGACCGCACAGGCACTGGTTGAAGCTATTCAGATCCCCCGCCTTGGGGTGGTTGGTGAACAGCGCCACCAGGTCGCCGTGGTGGCCCAGCACATTCTCCACCATGCCGTACAGCGCCTTCTTGGGGCCGACCTCCACGAACACCCGCGCCCCCTGGTCGTACAGGGTGTTCAGCCCCTTGACGAACTGCACCGGCGAGGCCACCTGCCGGGCCAGGATGTCGAGGATCTCAGCGCGGTCCACCTCCGCCGGGTAGAGCTCACCGGTCACGTTGGCCACCACCGGGATATTCGGCGGCTGCAGGTTCAGGCGATCCAGGGTTCGCCGCAGGGGCGCGCTGGCCGGCGCCACGATCTCGGTGTGGAAGGCGTGGCTCACAGACAGCGGGGTCACGCGCATGCCGGCCGCCTCCATGGCCCCGGCCAGGTGCCGCACAGCCTCGGTGGCGCCCCCCACCACCGCCTGGTCGTTGCTGTTGATGTTGGCGATCACCGCGTAGCCCGGCTCCTGATCCACCATGCGCTGGATCTGCTCCAGCGAGCCCATCACCGCCACCATGGCCCCGTTGTCCGGGGTGGAGATGCTGCTCATCTCCCGGCCCCTGGCGCTCACGGCCTCCATGCCCGCCGCGAAGGAGAGCGCCCCGGCGGCCTGCAGCGCGCCGTACTCACCCAGGCTGTGCCCCATGACCAGGTCGGGCCGCACACCGTAGGCGTCCAGCAGCCGCAGCAGCCCGGCCTCCACAGCCAGCAGCGCCGGCTGGGTAACCGCGGTCTGGCGCAGGGCCTGCTCGGCCTGGGCCACCCGCTCTGGATCTGCGGCGTCCACGAAGATGTAGCTTGAGAGCGGACGATCCAGCAGGGGGGCCATCACCCGGTCGGCCTCCTCCATGGCAGCGGCCATGAGCGGCTCGGCGCGCCACAGGCCGGCCATCATGTTGACGTACTGAGATCCCTGGCCGGTGAACAGGAAGGCCACCCTGGGCGCCCGCCCGCTGCCCCGGAAGATCCCCTGAGCCCGGAGCACCCGCCACATGGCGGGGTCGCCGCTCTGCAGGGCGCGCAGGGCCTTCTGCGCCTTCTGCGCCAGCTCCTGCGCGTCGCCATAGTCCAGGGCCAGGCGCTCGGGGGCGTCCAGGTCCTGCCGAGCAGGGGGCGCAACCTCGGGGGCCTCTCCCCTGTCGGCCCGCTCCAACACCTCACCCAGGCGTCTGCCCAGCTCCTGCTCGTCGGCGCCGCCCAGCAGAAGGGCTCCTCGCAGGGGGCTCTTGAGAGCCGCCTGCGCCGCCGGCGCGATCCCGGATCTCGCCACCGCGGAGGCCTTGCCCGCCGAGATCCCACCGCCCCCGCCGCCGCCTGAATACTCGGCCTCCAGCCTGCCGGGCACGTACTCCTCCAGCACGGCGTGGAAGTTGGTGCCGCCGAAACCGAAGGAGCTCACGCCCGCCCACCGCACACCGCACTCAGGCGTGGGCCAGGGCCGCAGCTCCACGTTGACCTTCACCGCCCCGGAGAGGGGCGCGTCGCTGCCCGGCCGAACCCACCCGAGGCTGGGCGGGAGCACCTTCTCGTGCAGAGCCAGGGTGGCCTTGAGCAGGCCGGCCGCGCCCGCGGCCCCCTTGAGGTGACCGATGTTGGACTTCACCGAGCCCAGGGCCAGGCTCCCCGGCGCCCTCCCTTCGCCCCCGAAGACCTCCTCGAGGCACTGCAACTCCACCGCGTCGCCCACGGCCGTGGAGGTGCCGTGCCCCTCGATGAGGGTGGCGCTCCGCGGATCGCACCCCGCCGCCTCCCATGCTCTGGTCATTGCCCGCACCTGGCCGGCCGGGTTGGGCGCCACGATCCCCTTGCCCTTGCCGTCGCTGGACCCGCCGAAGCCGCGGATCACCGCGTAGATCTGGTCGCCGTCCCGCTCCGCGTCTTCCAGCCTGCGCAGCAGAAACACCGCCGCCCCTTCCCCCATGATGAAGCCGTCCGCGCCCTGGTCATAGGGCCGCGAACCGGTGGCTGACAGCGCCCCGATCTTGCTGAACTTGATGAACGGGGTTGGCCCCATGTTGGCGTCGATGCCGCCCGTGAGCACAGCGTCAAAGGAGCCCTCCCGCAGGCCGTCCACCGCGGCGGTGAGGCTTGCCATGGACGAGGCGCACGCAGCGTCGGTGACGAAGTTCGGGCCGTGCAGATCGAACAGGGCGGCCACCCGCCCGGCGATGATGTTGGACAGCTCCCCCGGCATGGTGTCCTCGGTGATGGGGGGGAAGCGGCTGTCCACCCCCTGGCCCAGCTCGTCGGTGAGGGCCTGCCGGGTCTGCTCGGGGAGGGCGGCGAAGCTGGGCGTACGCCGCAGCTCCTCCACGATCTCGGGGGAGAGGATGCGCGCCGCGGTGAGGTAGTGCATGTCCCCGGCCATGGCGTTGCCAAGGATCACGGCGGTGCGGCTCCTGTCCAGGCCGCGCTCCGGGTAGCCGAAGTCCAGCAGCGCCTGGCGGCTGGCGATGATGCCCCATTTCTGAGCCCTGTCCATTGCCTCGCCCACCGTCGGAGGGATGGGCAGCTTCCAGTCAAACGGCTTCCAGTCGAAAGAGCGCACGAAGCCACCGATCTTGGAGTAGGTCCGGTCCGGCGCCGCGTGGTCCGGGTCGTAGTAGAGGGATGCGTCCCAGCGGTCGGGCGGGACCTCGCCAATTGAACAGCGTCCATCCTTGATGTTGCGCCAGAAGGTGGGCGCGTCCCCGGCGTCGGGCATCACGGCCCCGATGCCCACGATGGCGATGGCGTCTCTGTAGTGGTCCTTGCTGGTCATCTTCATCTCTCTGTCCTGCGAAAGAGGCTGGATCCACTCTCGATGAGCGAACCCCCACGGCCTGTGCTGGTTGCTTGTTTAGATGCGGTCGTAGATCACGTCCGCGACCCGGTCCTGGTCCTGGATCAACCCGGCCTGTGCCCTGGAGATCTCCTCCAGGCCCGGCACGCTCTCTGGCCCCATGGCCCCGTCCTGCCCCGCCGCGCCGGCGATGAGCGCCCTGCCCTGGCTGGCCACAGCGTCCGCGGCCTGCCGGGCGTAGATCCGGCTCACCGCGGCCAGGTCCTCGGGCTGGAACCGCTGGTCGCTCCGCGGCTGCAAGGTCCCCGCCATTGCGCCAGCGGCCCTGCGCGCCAGGCTCGCAGCGCCCTCTGCCCGGGCGATGAGCGCCCCCAACTGGAAGAGCACATGCTGGTTGCGGGTGAGCCGCCCCACCCTCGCCGCCTCGAGCACGGCGGCCAGCGCGTCCAACCCCAGGGCCGCTGTCCCGGCGCCCACCCCGGGGTACCGCCCCTCGAGGCCGCGCAGGGCCGCAGCCCCCTCCTGGTAGTGCTGGCCCCGGGTCTTGAGGTGCTGCTGCCACCGGTCACGGCCGATGGTCATCTCCATGATCTCCGAGGTCCCCTCGTAGATGCGCGTGATGCGCACATCCCGGGTGATCTTCTCCACCATGTATTCGCGGGCGTAGCCGTAGCCGCCCAGGGCCTGGATGCTGGCGTCAGCCGCGGCGTGGCCGTACTCGGTGGCCAGGTACTTGGCCACGGCGCCCTCGGTGTTCAGGTTCCCCTCGCCCGCGTCGATGCGCTGCGCGGTCTCCTCGATCATCGCCCTGGCGGCCTCCAGGTTCACCACATGGGGCACGATGAGCTTGTGGGTGTACCCCTGCTTCTCGCTCAGCGTGGTGCCCCCCTGGATCCGCTCCGCGGAGTACGGCACCGCCCGGTCCAGCGCGGCCCACCCGGCGCCGAGCCCGAAGGCCGCCACCATCAGGCGGGTGTAGCCGAACACGAGCTGGGCCTGCTGCAGCCCCTTGCCCTCCTCCGCCCCCACCAGGTTCTCGGCGGGCACCACCACGTCGTCGCAGGTCACCGTGGCGGTGTTGCTCAGCCGGATGCCGTGCTTCTCCTCGGGCTTGCCCGCGCTCAGCCCGGGCGTGCCGCGCTCCACCACGAACCAGCTGGGCCCCGCGGGCGTCTTGGCCAGGAAGGTGTAGACATCGGCGAAACCGCCGTTGCTGATCCACTGCTTGTTCCCGTTGAGCCGGTACGCCGTGACGCGGCCATCCTCTTCCACCGGCTCCGCGGTGCTCTTGAGCGCGGCCAGGTCGCTGCCCGCCTGGGGCTCGGTGGCGGCGTAGGCCATGAGCAGGCCCTCGTTGGCGATGCGGCCCAGCCAGTGTTCTTTCTGCTGCTCGGTGCCGCCGAAGACGATGGGATCGCTGCCCAGGAAGGTGGCCAGCACGCCCGTGGCCAGGCCCATGTCCAGGTGGCCCATGGCCTCGCACACTCTGTACACGTCGAAGGCGCCGCCCCCCATGCCCTCGTACTTCTCCGGGATGAACAGGAGCTGGAGGCCCAGCTCATCTCCCCCCATTTGGCGCACAATCTCCTCCGGGGAGCGGTCATGCTCGTCCAGCTCCAACAGCAGCTGGTCCGGGAGGTTGCTCCTAGCAAAGTCCCTGATCGACCCGAGCACCAGGTTCAAGGTCTCGCTGTCCAGCCCCCTCTCCACGGCCTGCCCCGCACCTTCAAACATGCATCTTCTCCTGAGCTCTGGACGCACCTGTCCGGTGATCAGCGATATGCGATCGTTTGACCCAAAACAGTCCCAGATTGCGCCGGCATTTTGCAGGTTTGATGCCAACAAAATGGACTCTGCAACAGTGTTAAATATCAACCACTTGGAGCGTGCGAAATCGCACTGCCGATCTGCCTACGCACCGGACCGCGCAACATCTTTTACATGGAATTTTGCGAACCGCCCTGGAAGCGCGTTTGGGGGACTCTGCGGGGGAATCCGGGGTGCGAAGCTAGTTGCGCACGGAGGTCAGCGGCGCGGGGATGCGGCCGGCGTGCAGGATGAAGTCGGCGGAGGAGAACTTGTTCACCGCCTGCACCTGGGCCGTGCCGAGCAGGCCGCCGTACTCGTAGCTCTCGCCCGCCTTGCACCCGGGCACCGGGATGATGCGCACGGCCGTGGTCTTGGTGTTCACCACGCCGATGGCGATCTCGTCGGCGATGATGGCGCTCAGGGTCTCGGCCGAGGTGTCGCCGGGCACGGCCACCATGTCCAGCCCCACCGAACACACCGCGCTCATGGCCTCGAGCTTGTCCAGGGAGAGGGCGCCGCACCTGGCCGCCTCGATCATGCCCGCGTCCTCGCTCACCGGGATGAAGGCCCCGGACAGCCCGCCCACGTAGGAGGAGGCCATGACGCCGCCCTTCTTCACCGCGTCGGTCATCAGGGCCAGCGCCGCGGTGGTGCCGTGGGTGCCGGTCTTCTCCAGGCCCATGGCCTCGAGGATTTCGGCCACCGAGTCGCCGATGGCCGGGGTGGGCGCCAGGCTCAGGTCCACCACGCCGAAGCGCACGCCGCCGCCCAGGCGACGCACCACCTCGCGGCCGATGAGCTCGCCCGCCCGGGTCACCTTGAAGCAGACCCGCTTGATGGCCTCGGCGAATTCGCCCAGGTGACAGCTGGGGTTATTGTCCACCAGCCGCCGCAGGGCGCCGAGCACCACGCCGGGGCCGGACACGCCCACGTTGATGACGCAGTCAGGCTCCCCCACACCATGCATTGCCCCGGCGATGAAGGGGTTGTCCTCGGGCGCGTTGGCGAAGGTAACCAGCTTGGCGCAGCCGATGGCGCCATTATCCGCCGTACGCGCGGCCAGCTCCTTGATCTGCTGGCCCATGAGCAGGATGGCGTTCATGTTCATGCCGGCCCGGGTGGTGGCCACATTCACCGAGGCGCAAACCCGCTCGGTTTCGGCCAGGGCCTGGGGGATGGAGGTGATCAGGGCGCGGTCGCCCCGGGTCATGCCCTTCTCCACCAGGGCGGAGAAGCCGCCGATGTAGTCCACCCCCGCCTCGGCCGCGGCGCGGTCCATGGTCTCGGCCACGGGCACCAGGTTGTCGGCACCGCTGGGCTCGGCCACCAGGGCCGCCGGGGTGATGGCGAGGCGCTTGTTGGTGATGGGCACGCCCAGGTCCTGCTGCACCGAGTCGATGGTGGGCACCAGGGCCGCGGCGCGCTCCATGATCTTGTCGTGCATGCCCTGGCAGGTCTCCTCCAGGGAGCGGCTGGCCGCGCCGCGCAGGGAGATGCCCATGGTGCAGGTGCGGATGTCGAGGTGCTCGTTCTCGATCATCCTGAGGATTTCGGTGACCTCTGCGTTCTGGAACATTCCTACACCCTCTGCAGGGCGTGGAGCACGCTCTCGTGCATCACCACGGCATGGATGCCCAGCTCACGGGCCATGTGCGCCAGCTTCTCCTGGAACTGCTCGAACGGCACGTTCAGGCTGCCGATATCCACCACCATGATCATGGTGAAGAAGCCGGCCACCAGGGTTTGGTCCATGTCCTGGATGTCGCCGCCCGCCTCGGCGATGGTGCCGGCCACGGCCGCCACCACGCCTGTTCGGTTGCTGCCGGTTGTCGTCACCACAGCGCGGTTGCCGGCCCGGGCCTTCTCCTGCTCCAGGCAGTTGTTGCAGATCTCCAGAGAGGCCGCCTCGCCCGTGGGGGCCGTGGGCACCACCGAGCCGCGGCCGGTGGTGAAGGCTGTGTTCTCGGCCGCGCCGCAGTCGGGACCAGAAGGAGGCGCCGGCGTCGAGGGCTCGGGCACGCCGCGCGCTCCTGCCATGGCGCCCACCACCTCCTTGACCACCACCTCCAGCACATCTCCGCTAACGTTGCCCAGCCGCTCCTGCACGGCGCGGGTAACCAGGCGGGCTACCTGCTCGAGATTGTCAGCCATTGTCCACCTCCAGATGATCAACGATGGCCACCACCGCGGCATCCACGGGGTGGGCTGTGGGGTCGGCGGGCCCGAGGGTTTCCTGCAGGGCAACCCGGGCGGCGTGCCCGTAGGCCACCACCACCTCGTCGCCCACGCCCGCGTCCAGGGTGTCGGCGGCAACAACAAGATCCGGCAGGCTGGGCAGGCGCTCCTCAGCCGGGGCGGTGAGGTCCGACAGGTGGTACGGCTGCACCGTGAGCAGCTTCAAGCCCTGCACCTCGGGCCACTTCACCGTGGACCAGACCGAGCCGACTACCTTTCCGAGGAACATGTCATGCCTCCTGATCGTCGCCTGTGACGCCGTCAATGACCTGGCTGATGGCCGCGTCGCACAGCACGCCCCTGTTATCCGGCCCGGGGGTCAGCACGTTTCGCGCGCCGCTGCCCCAGGAGACCAGCACCCTGTCTCCGTTTCGCGCGTCCAGGGTGTCGGCCGCCACCACCAACCGGTCGGCGCCCAGATCCACCAGCGCCAGCTTCTGCCCACGCAGGCCAGGGGCCATGCGCGTGGCCCAGACGGTGCCGATGACGCGCCCGCGGTTCATGTCCAGTCCACCTCGCGGGGCTCCTCGCCCCCGGCAAAAGCTACCGGGCGGCGGGCCTCCTGGTCGAACGCCTCGCGGGAGAACGTACACCGGTCCACCACAGCCATCACCGCCGCGTCCACGGGGTAATTCGCGCCGCCCAGGTGCCAGCGCGCGGGGGAGCCGAAGCAAACAACCACATCGTCGCCGATACCGGCGTCCAGGCCGCTATCCACCGCCACGATCTGTTCGGTGGAGTGGGAGGGCCGGTACGCGCCGTAAGCCCGGACCAGCAGCAGCTTCTGGTGTGAGATGCGCGCGTCCTTGCGCGTGGCCCACACGGTGCCCACCACCCGGCCAAGGATCATGAGCGCACCCCTTGAATCATGTAGTCATCAACGATGGCCAGGGTGAGCTCCTTGGTGGCCACCCCGGCGTGCAGGGCGATGTCCCGGCAGCGGCTGCCATGGGCCACCAGCACGAGCTCCCCCGGGCCGGCGCTCAGCCCGTCCACCACAACCCTGGACGCACCGGTCTGTTCACCTCTCGCGTCGAGAGGTTGCACCAGCAATAGACGGTATCCTTCCAGGCTCGTTGCTTGCCTGGCGCCCCAGACGTTTCCGATGACGCGGGCGAGGATCAAGGAACCTCTAGTTCTTGGCCTTCTTCTCCCAGCCGCGCATCATGTCGAGCAGGCGCGTGGGGGAGTAGGTCAAGAGCTTCTCCTTGTAGTCCTCGTCCTTTGTGCGCTCCATGAGCTCCAGGAGCTTATCAACCAGGCCGGCCTTTCCGCCGAAACGATCCTTGATGTCGGTGACCGCGTCGAACAGGCGCAGGAGTTTGGAGTTGGGCGCGGCGCGCAGGCGATCAGTGAGGTCCGACTTGGACTCGCCGTCCAGGTCCAGGACACCGACCAGCTTGTCCACCAGCTTCTCTTTGCCGCCATGGACGTCCTTGACTTGCTGCAGGGGGGTAGGCTTTGCCATCTTAATTCTCCTCGGGCCAGCATGGTGTGTCGCCAGCCCCGATTTGGACCGCTCTTCTTCCCCCCAATAGGCTTTGCTGTCAAGTAGATTAAGCAGCCCCGCCGAGGCAAGAAGCCTCGTCCGGACTGTTGTGGCCTGCGGCCACCATGTTCTTTCGCCTGTCTGCGCCAGGCTGGTGCCGGGCGCCAAACGCCCTGCGGTCTGCGGCTACTCCGCGGCCGCGCACCCCAGTACGGTGCTGCGCTCCTTGTTCTCCGCGGCCAGGCGCTTGACGAACTCGGCGGTGGGGACCTTCTCTTTGCGGTTGTTGTCCCGGTTGGTGACCATCACCGCCTGCTCCTCGATCTCGTTGGATCCAATCACAAGAAGGTAAGGAATTTTCTGTAGTTTGCTCTCGCGGACCTTCTTATTCAGGCTCTCGTTGCGGTCGTCGATCTCCACGCGGCAGCCCGCGGCCTCCAGCTCGGCGGCGACCTCGGTGGAGTAGGCAATGTGCTCGTCTGTGATGGGCAGGATCTTGGCCTGCACCGGGGCGAGCCAGGTAGGGAAGGCGCCAGCGTAGTGCTCGGTCAAAAAGGCGATGGTGCGCTCCATGCAGCCGATTGAAGAGCGGTGCACGATCCAGGGCCGCTGCTTGCTGCCGTCCTGGGCGATGTACTCCAGCTCGAAGCGGCCGGCCATGGCCAGGTCGATCTGGTTGGTGAAGAGGGTCTCGTCGCGGCCGCCAACGGTCTTCATCTGCACGTCCAGCTTGGGCCCGTAGAAGGCGGCGTCCCCCTCCCCCACCGTGTAGTTGAGCCCCATCTCCTCGGCGATCTCGAGCAGCACCTTCTCGGAGTCGGCCCACCCCTGCGGGTTGTCGATGTACTTCTCCTTCTTGTCGTCCTTGAGGGAGACGCGGTACCAGCAGCGCTCGGTGAGGCCCAGGCAGTCCATGACGTACTGGATCAGCTCGATGACCTCGACGAACACCTCCTTGACCTGGTGGGGCTCGATGAAGATGTGGGCGTCGGCCAGGTGGAAGCCCATCACGCGGATCAAGCCGGTGAGCTCGCCCGACTTCTCCTTGCGGTACATGGGCGACACCTCGCCGATGCGCAGGGGAAGCTCCCTGTAGGAGTGGGGGCGGCTGGCGTAGAGCCGGAAGTGGTGCGGGCAGGTCATGGGGCGCAGGCAGTACTCCTCGCCGTCCACGTCCACGGGCGGGTACATGGAGTCCTGGTAATGGTCCCAGTGGCCGGACACCTCGTACAGGTGCTTGCGGCCCAGCACCGGCGTCTGCACATGCTTGTACCCGCGCCGGATCTCCTCGTCGATGATGAAGCGCTCCAGGGTGCGGCGCAGGGTGGTGCCGCGCTCGGTGAGCATGGGCAGGCCCTTGCCGACGACGGGATCTATGACGAACAGGTCCAGCGCCTTGTTCAGGCGGCGGTGGTCGCGCTTCTCCGCCTCCTCGCGCTGGTGGATGTACGCGTTGAGCTGGTCGCGGTCGGGGAAGGCCAGGCCGTAGATGCGGGAGAGCATCGGGTTCTTCTCGTCGCCGCGCCAGTAGGCGCCCGCCACCCGGTCCAGCCGGAAGCCCTTCATGGGCACCTTGCGGGTCTTCTCCACATGAGGCCCCTTACAGAGGTCCACGAAGTCGCCCATGGTGTAGATGCCCACCTCGGTTTCGCCCTGGGCGGCCAGCTCCGTGATGTGCTCCACCTTGAGCACCTCACCCTTCTCCTCGAACAGCTTCAGCGCCTCCTCGATGGAGAGGGAGGAGTACTCCATGGGCATGTTGCGCCCGGCCAGCTTCATCATCTTCTTCTGGATCTTCTTGAGCTGGGTCTCAGAGAACGGCTCCTCGGTGAGGAAGTCGTAGTAGAAGCCGTTGTCCACGGGGGGGCCGAAGCCGAGCTTCACCTCGGGGAACATGGTCTGCACTGCGCTGGCCAGCAGGTGGGCCAGGGTGTGCCGCTGGCGGTACAGTTCGTCTTCCAGTTCAGGGTTGGCGTCTTCAATGAGTCCGGGCATTTTTCTCTCCAGAACTAAGGTGATTAGCCCCACATGCGCGGCCTGTCCAGGGGAAAGGATCGTGTTATGGTCCCCGCCACTGAACCCGCGAACTGCCTGAACGAGGAGATCCCATGTCAGACGAAGCAATCTATGGCCTGACCCTTCAGGACTGTGCCGAGATCATGTCCAAGGACGGCGAGCTCAAGGCCCAGTACGGCGAGCCGGCCTACCTACCCTACCTCGAACAATTCCTTACCCAGCGCGGAACGGACCAGAACACCTGGGCTCACGCCTGGAACGGCTGGTGGGAGCGCATGCAGGCTGACCCGAGCGGCCAGCTCCACGCCAAGTTTGCCACCATGCAGCAGCAGCTCACCATGCAGGCCCACTTCGCGGACGTGCCCGACGCCAGCGGCGACGCCAAGGAGGGCGTGACTCTGGACACCTATGCCAAGGTGATGGCCGGGGCTGCCGGCGGCCAGGACATGCAGCAGCTGGTGCAGGCCGAGGGCATCGCCTGGGACCAGTGGCAGCGGGCGCAGGCGGCCTGGAACCAGGCCATGAGTGAGGACGTCAACCACCACCTCACCACCCAATACGGCCAGCTCTACGCCAAGTACACCCCCGGCCACCAGCAGCAGATGGAGGGCCAGGTGGCGGCCATCATGGCGGCCGACCACGCCCAGCGCGAGCAGGGCCCGGCCGACGACGAGCCCGAGGTGGAGTACACCTTCGACATGGCCATGGGGGAGCTGCAGGACCCCAAGCCGACCAAGCGCTGGACCGCGGCCCACCACCTGGCCAACTTCTACGACATCGGCGACCTGGACGAGGAGCCCCACCTGGCCCAGGCGCTGCAGGCGATCCCGGTGATGATCGAGTGCCTGGAGCGCCACGACGAGTACACCGTGAGCGAGGCCGAGGCCCTGGCCGGCGACCTGGTTACCCTGGGCGAGGCGGGCGCGCTGACCCGTGAGCAGGCCGATGAGGCCAAGAGCTCCATCGAGATCTGCCTGAACCGGGGCCGGGAGAAGCTCCAGACCCTGCAGGCCGCCTTCGCCCCCATCGCTGACAAGGCCGTGCCCGAGCGGGTGAAGATGCAGTCACAGATCCAGGACTACACCTCGCTGGTGGAGGAGCTGGCCGAGAAGCTGGAGGACTGGGACGACGACATGGAGTTCAACGACGGATCAGCCGCCGCGCCGGCCGCCGCAGCTCCCGGTGCCGCAATGGTCCCGGCGACCCCCTCCGCGCCGTCGACGCCTTCCGCCGAGGGCGGCTTCCTCGCCCTGCTCAAGAAGCTCCCGATCATCGGGAACATCCTGAGGCTGCTCGGCCTGTAGTCAAAAAACAACTGCACCTCTCACAGAGGCACGGAGGAACCGAGAGGCACGGAGTTCTTTTAGGGGCCTGGATGCGTGGCCCCCTCTTCCCCCTCCGTGTCTCTCTGTTTCCCTGTGCCTCCGTGAGAAAAAAGGCTTCAGCGCTTCAGCCGATGCGCCCTTCCCGCTGCACCACGGCCGCGGCGTCGCCCAGGGTCATGAAGGTGTGGTCCGTCTTTAGCTGCTCGATGGTGGTCAGGAACCGCTGGCGCTTCTCGGCGTAGGGCACGCGCAGGTCGGGCTGGCGGCCGGCCAGCTCGGTGGGGATGCGGTCCTCGATGGCGTCGGAGAGATCGATGCCGTGCAGCTCGAAGTTGAAGAAGGGGCGCTTGGCCATGCCCCCCAGCACGAAACGCCGCACCGGCTCCGAGCTCACCGCCAGCAGGGTGCCGATGGCCGGGATCCGCGTGAAGGGGAGCACCGCCACCGGCATCTCCACCAGTGGGCCGTTGCCCCGCAGCCAGGGGTTCACCGGATCGGGGCGGTAAGGCTCGGGCGGGCAGGCCAGGAAGCGCGGATCACCCATGACCGACTTGGAAGAGCGGCCACGCATGAACATGCCCGCCATCACCGCCGCCTTGGCCAGGTAGTAGGGCGGCGACGGCATCATGGAGCTGTCGTAGCGGTAGGCGTGGTTGGCCAGCACCTCCATCACCTTGGACCCGATGCCGTAGCCCGGGGAGCGGAACCCCACCGGCGCGTGCTCCTCGCCCACCAGATCCACCAGGGCCTCGTGCCCACGGCGCACCTCGCTGTCGATGACCTGCAGGGGCAGGCGGTTCAGATCGTACGGGTGGCTGTAGGTGTGGTTGGCCACCTCGCACCCCAGCTCCTCCACCATCTGGGTCAGGGTCTCGCACCCCTCATTGCACCGCTCCAGGTCCCTGCCCACCACGAAGAAGGTGGCCGGAATCCCCGCCTCCTGGAGCATCTCCTGGAACCGGGGCAGCGCCTTGCGCAGGATGGTGTAGCGCACCTTGGGCGGCGGATCCCCCAGGCCGTGGATCTCGTAGTAAGCGGTGAGCGGATCGAGGTCGACGCTTATGGCGCATATCTTCTGCTTCGTGGGTGCCATATTTTTCAGGACTCCTGGTTATTCCAAACGGCCCGTACCGGGGCCCTATTCCAACACCCGCATCACGTAGACGAGGTGGGTCAGGTTCTTGACCACCCCGGGCACGCGCTTGAACAGGTTGATGGAGGGCGGCCGCTTCTCCACAATGCGCACCGGAATCTCAACCACCGGGCGGCGCTCCTTCTCGGCGCGGATGACAAACTCCGAGGCGAACACGTCGCGGTCCACCACGCAGCGCCCGGCCGTGCCCACCAGGGCCTCCCTGCGGAACGCCTTCATGCCGTGAGTGTCGGTGCCGTGGAAGTGCAGCACCAGCCGGAGCATGGTGTTGTACACGCCGGTGGCCAGGTGGCGTACGAAGGGGCGGGTATCGTCAGCGCCGGCCAGCACCTTGGAGCCCACCACCATGTCCGCGTCCCCGTGCATGAGCCGGTCCAGGGCGCGCTTGATGAAGTCCATGTCGCCCAGGTCGATCTCGTCGCACACCACGTAGGTGCCCCTGGCCCGGAGGATCCCCTCCTTGAGCGCGCGGCCGTAGTTGGGCTCGCCGATGGAGAAGTAGTCCACCTCCTCGTACTTGGCGCTCAGCTCGTTGGCCAGCTCCACGGTGCGGTCCACGCTGCCGTTCTCGGCCAGCAGGATCTCGAAGCTGAAGCCCAACTCCCCCAGGTGCTCGCGCAGGCTCATCACCGAGGAGACGATGATCCCCTCCTCGTTGTAGACCGGGATCACCACGCTCAGCAAAGGCGCGGTGGATGAGCCGTCGGGGGCCGTGCCCGGCTCGAGCACAAAGGTCGGTTCGTCCTTTTCGAAGGTCATGGTTGCACCGCATCGATGAGGCCAGCCACCTCTTTGCCTGCCAGGAGGCTGTCCTCCATGGCGTTGTAGATCCAGGCGCCGTACCGGCCACGGGAGTGAATCCCGTGGCGCTCCAGGTAGGGGAAGATGACGCCCAGGGCTGCCTCGTAGTTGTCGTCGAAGATGACGTAAGCGCACTCGATGTTGCGCACGTCGGCGAAGAGCACGTCCTCCACCGAGGAGAGCGCGCCGATCTCCACCAGCGCGCCCAGCGCCTCCTTCACCTCGGCCTCGTCCGGATCGTGCCGCCCGGACAGCTCCACGTACAGGTTGGAGCACCCGGCCGGGGCCATGGAGGGCACGGCGTTGGAGAAGGAGCCCACCCGGTAGAACGGCAGGTGCGCCTCGGGGGTGTAGACCCAGTGGTAACCGTCGGGGGTGGGCTTGCGGCTGGCCACGTTCAGGTAGCGCACCGCGGTGGCGCGCAGCTTTCCCGCCGCCTCCAGCACCTCGTCCGGGGGATCTGCCAGGGCGCCCACCAGCTTGGGCAGGGGCATGGTGGACACGCAGGCGTGGTACGGCACGGTCTCGCCGCCGGTGGTGGTCACCGTCCGGGCCCGCTGGTCCAGGGCGGCCACCGCCGTGTTCAGGCTCACCCGCGCCGGATCGAGCTGCCCGGCCAGGGCCTGGCTCATGGTCTCGATGCCGCCGGTCTTGGGGTAGAGGAAGCGCACGTTGTAGCCGAGCTGCGCCTCACCCCCGCCGATGGCGCCGGCGATGACCTGCTCCAGGTCGGGCCGCGGCACAAACCGCGAACACCAGGCGCTGGTGATCTCACTGGGCGGCACACCCCACAGCTTGGTGTTGTACGGGATCATGAAGTGGCGCCCGATCCCCTCACCGAAGTGGTGGTTGATGTACTCCTCGAAGTTGCGCGGCTCCGGCCGGTCCCCCTTGCGCAGCAGGGCCTGCACGTAGCTCACCAGGCACTCCTGGACCACCGACCTGGGCAGGCCGTGCAGGTTGCCCTGGAAGGGGTAGAGGGTGCGCCGGCCATGGGTGTGGATGCGCGCCACGCGCTCCACCTCACACAGCCCGTCCCCCATCAGCCCGGTGACCAGGCCCTTGATGTAGGGGTCGCGCAGGTGCAGCCAGTGCCCGGTGTGGTCGAAGCAAAAGCCGTCCCGTTTCTCGGTGCGGGCCAGTCCGCCCAGGGCTTCGTCCCGCTCCAGCAGCCGCCAGGGCCGCTTCAGGTGCATGGCGGCTGAGATGCCGGTGAGGCCACCGCCAATGATCACGACGGGATTGAGTGAAGGTTCGCCAGCCATGGCGGGTGATTATCACACGGCGACAAACGGCGCAAAGCGATTAAATCCCCCGACGAAGGGCCTGTACCAAAATCCTGTTGCAACACCCCCCACCCCCCAGTACATTCCGGGACTCGCAGGTGTACTGGCACCCCTACTACGAACTGACTATAGATTGACGTGATGCCCAAGAAGCTACGCTGGCTCCTCATACTCATTATCGGTGGCGCGCTGCTCCTCCCGATGCTCGGATCCTTCGGCCTGTGGGATCCGGTGGAGATCCGACAGGCCGACCTGGCCCAGGAGGTTTCCAAGACCGGGTCTTACCGCGATGTGACCGTGGACGGCCGCTACTCACCGCGGCCGCCGCTGTACGTCTGGCTGGTGGCCGTGGGCTTCAAGCTGTTCGGCGTCAACGAGCTCGCCGGCCGCCTCCCCCTGGCCCTGGTGGGCCTGCTCGCCCTGCTCATCGCTTACCGGGTCGGGCGGCGCCTCATCTCCCAGGAGGCAGGCATCGGCGCGGCCCTGGTGCTCGGCTCCACCCCGGCGTTCCTGTTCCAGGCGCGGCAGCTGGAGAGCGACGTGGTGTTCTACGCCTCCATCCTGGCCGGCGTGGGCGGGCTGGCCGCCTACCTCTGCCCCGCCAACGGGCGACGGAGCAGGTGGGACCTGGCCATGGGCGCAGCGGGGCTGGTGGCGGGCTTCCTCTCACGCGGGCTCGTGCTCGGTGTGGCGTACCCCCTGGCTGCGCTATTTCTGACCCTCGGCATTAGCTGGCGCACCGTCCTCGTGCCACCCGAACCCCCGCCCCCGCCCGAGCCGAAGACGGACGACGACGATCCCGACAGCGACCCGTACCGGGAGCAGGCCGCCGAGCCGCCGCCCGAGTACACCCTCGGCGTGGCGTTCAAGCAGGCCCTGCCCGGCCTGGGCATCGCCCTGCTGATCGCGGCCGGGCTGGTGGGCCTCTTCCTGGCCATCCTGAAGAACCCGACCTACATGCTCCTCGGCGCGGAGTGGCGCAAGTCCATGGCCCCGCCCACCTTCGAGACCACCTTCCGTGACCTGGGCTGGGGCTTCTTCCCCTGGTTCGGCCTGGTGCCCCTGGCCCTGGGCAGCTTCGTGTTGGCTCAGCGCGGGCGGACCTCGGAGCGCCCGCCTGACGCCTTCCCCAAGCTGCTGGTGCTGCTCCTGGTTGTCGGCGGGTACATCCTCTCCAGTTTCTGGCAGGGGTACATGGGCTCCATCCGCTATCCGGCCCTGCCCTGGCTCGCGCTGGGCGTGGGCGTGCTCGCCGCCGACCTGTGGGTCACCCGGCGCATGGTCCACCGCTTCTGGGCCGTCGTGGCCGTGGGGCTGGTGCTGGTCCTGCAGCAGGACTACCTGGTGCGGCCCGACGGGCTCGTCTTCAGCCACCTGCCCGAGGCGCCCACCTACCCCACCGAGCTCAAGCTGAAGAACATCATGCGCGTCATCGGCGCCATCTTCGCCGTGCTCTTCTTCTTCAGCCTTGGCGGCGTCCCCACTGCGGTGGGCGAGATCAAGGGTGATCGCTGGTACCACCGGCTGGCCTGTCGCGTGGCGGGCTGGCTCGACATGGGCGGCGGCCTCATCCGTAGGCTGTTCGATCCCGCCGGACACCGGGTACGCGCGGCCACCGCGGTGGTGGCCATCATCTTCGCCGGGTTCTGCACCTTCTACCTCACCCCCCAGCTGAGCCTGCACCTGTCCAACAAGGCGCTGTTCGGCACCTTCCACAAGTGCAAGAGCGGCGGCGAGCTGTTGGCCCAATACCAGGTGCCGGGGCGCGGCGCGGCTTACTACAACAACGGCCAGGTGGAGGACGTCAACGACCAGCAGAAACTGTTTGAGCTGCTGAACAAGAAGAAGCGGATCTTCATCCTGGTGCCGGCCCACCAGCTGGCCCCCATCGACAAGGCCGCGCGCATGCAGGACATCCCCTACTACGTGCTCGACGACCGCTCGTCCCAGTACCTGATCCTCTCCAACAAGCTGGAGGGCAAGTGCAAGGTTGACCACAACCCCCTGCGCAAGCTGGTGCTGAAGAAGGAGCCGAAGATCAAGACGAAGATCCACGCAAACTTCGACAACAAGGTGGCGCTGCTGGGCTACGAGGTGGATGACCCGGTCACCCGGGGCGGAAAGTTCAGGCTCAAGCTCTTCTTCAAGGTGCTGGGGCAGATGCCGTCCGGCTACAAGATCTTCATCCACTTCGACCAGCCGGCCAACCGTTTCCACGGGGACCATGTGCCCCTGGGCGGCAAGTTCCCCACCGAGTACTGGATGCCCGGGGACTACATCGTGGATCCCCACGACATCGACATCCCGATCTTCACCACCCCCTCCGGCAGCTACAACATGATGATGGGATTCTGGCTCGGCTCCAACCGGATAAAGGTCATCGAGGGGCCCAACGATGGCTCGGATCGCGTAAACATGGGCACCCTGCGGGTGCGCTGACAAGCTCGCTCGACTACCGGCTTGAAGCCTGCAATACTCCTGGTTCAAAGACATGGCTGAAGACAAGAAAGAGACCGAAGCTCAGGACCTGGGCATGAAGGGCGAGGGGCGTCACCCCACGGCCGATGAGAGCGGCAAGGAGCGGCGGCGTGAGCCCCGCGTACTGCTCAACATCGAGGTGGACTACTCCTCCGAGGACACCTTCCTGTTCGCCTATATCACCGACATGAGCAACCGGGGGATCTTCATCCACACCAACACGCCCGAGCCCATCGGCACCCTGCTAAACCTGGACTTCGCCCTCCCGGGCGAGGAGGGGCGGCTGGCCGTGGAGGGTGAGGTGATGTGGGTCAACACCTTCCGCCCCGGTGACTTCGAGAACATCAACCCCGGCATGGGGGTGCGGTTCACCGAGATCGAGGACGATCAGCAGCGGCAGATCACCAAGCTGGTCCAGCGCATCGCCTACCTGGAAGACACCGCGGATCCAAACTCGGCCGAGCCCACCAAGATCGAGTCTTAGTCCCTACCCGAACTTCTTTCGCAGCGCCTCGCCGATGGACGGCGGCACGAACTCGGAGATGTCCCCGCTCAGGCGGGCCACCTCGCGCACCAGGCTGGAGCTGACGAAGAAGTAGCGCTCGTCGGTCATCAGAAAAACGGTGTCTACCTTGGGCGCGAGGGTGCGGTTCATTTGCGCGAGCTGGAACTCGTACTCGAAGTCGGCCACGGCCCGCAGGCCGCGCACGATGGTGCCGGCGCCGTGGCGCTGGGCGTACTCCACCAACAGACCGTCGAACTGGACAACCTCCACGCGCGGCTCGTCGGCCATGAGCGCTGTGAGCTGGGCCTGGCGCTCCTCGGCGGTGAAGAGTGACTTCTTGTTGATGTTCACTGCGATGCCAAGGATGACCTTGTCGAAGATGGCGAGGGCGCGCTTGAGCACGTCCAGATGCCCCAGGGTAACGGGGTCGAAGGAGCCGGGGTAGATGGCGATCCTGGTCATGAGTCTCCTCGTTAAGCTGCCCGCGTCAAAGGTTGGGCGGCACGCATTATATACACGACTGGAACAGGGAGAGCACGCTGTCACCGTAGGTTTTGCGCTTCACCAGCTCGAGGCCGGGCGGGGGCTCGGACAAGTCCCGCTTCTTGCCGTGCTCCAGGCAGACGAGGCCGCCCGGCTGGAGCAGGTCGCCGACGGCCAGCCGGGCCATGGTAGGCCCCGGGTCCAGGTCGTATGGGGGGTCCGCCAGCACCAGCCCAAAGCGCGCGCCCTCCCCGGCCAGCAGCTCGAGGGCCTTGCCCGCGGCCATGGCCAACACCCTCGCCTCCTGGGCCAGGCCAAGGTCCCGGGCGTTCTGCTTGATCAGCGCGGCGCAGCGGCGGTCCCGCTCCACCATCACGGCCCCTGCCGCTCCTCTGCTCAGGGCCTCAAGCCCCAGCGCCCCGGAGCCGGAGAAGAGGTCGAGCACTCTGACGCCGTCCAGGCCGTCCAGGCGGGACTCCAGCCGGGAGAAGAGCGCCTCCCGCACCCGGTCCGTGGTGGGGCGCGTGCCCTGACCGGGCGGAGCCTTGATGCGGCGGCCGCCCGCCGTGCCAGCGATGATGCGCATTAGATTGGCGAAGCCCCCGGGGGAATCAAACCGGCTCCTCCTGCTCTTTTCTGAGGGACAGGGCCAGCTGGTACACCCGCCGCCGCCCCAGGTGGGTCAGGGCGTCGGCGATGGTCTTGGGGCTCTCGCCCTGCTCCAGGCGCCCGCTCACCATGGCGGCCAGCTCCTCGTCGGTGGGGCCCTCCTCCTCGGGGGCGCCGGCCACCACCAGGGTCACCTCCCCGCGCGGGGGCTTCTCCCGGGCCGCCGCGGCCAGCTCGGGCAGGGGGAGCCGGATCACCTCCTGGTGCAGCTTGGTCAACTCCCGGGCCAGGGCCGCGGGTCTGTCTCCCAAGGCGGCCGCCAGGTCCTTGAGGGTTGCCGCCGTGCGCCGAGGCGACTCGAAAAGCACGGCCGTGGCCGGGTCCACGCGCAGGCGCTCGAGCGCCGCCTTTCGGTGCTTCCCCTTGCGGGGCAGGAAGCCATGAAAGGTGAAGGGGCGCGCGGGCAACGCCGATAGCACCAGGGCCGAGAGCACGGCGCTGGCCCCGGGGATCACGTCCACCGGCAGTCCACGCTCCAGGCAGCGGGACACCAGCCGCTCTCCCGGATCGGAGATGCCGGGCATGCCCGCCTCGGAGATCAGGGCCACCGCCTGGTCCTGCTCGAGGGCTGCCAGGATCTCCCCGGCCCGGCGGGTCTCGTTGTCCTTGTTAAGGCTGACGGTGCGCTTCTTCAGCCCCAGGTGTGAGAGCAAGGCCCTGGCAGTGCGCGTGTCCTCGGCCGCCACCAGGTCCACCTCGCCGAGAACGCGGATGGCGCGCAGGGTGATGTCCTCGAGGTTGCCGATGGGGGTGGCGACTAAGTACAGCGTCCCGGGGTTGGTTGGGGCGCTCAATCCTTCCGCCCCAAAGCCACGTCCACCGCGTCTCCCAGCTCTTCCATCAGGAACTTCTTGAGCCGGTCCATCATGCGGCGTTCGATCTGGCGGGCGCGCTCGCGGGTGATGCCGTACATGTCCCCTATCTGCTGCAGGGTCTTGGGATCGTCGGCCACGGTGCGCAGCTCGTAGATCTCCTTGTCCCGGCCCTCCAGGGTCTTGCCGAACTCCACCAGTTTCTGCTTCAGCTTGTCGGAGAACTCGTCGTCCTCCACCTGCTGGTCCGGCCCGTCGGTCTGGTCGGGCACGAAGTCCAGGCGCGTGGCGCCGGCGCTGTCCTCTGCGGAGATCGGGGTGTCCAGGGACATGTCCGAGGCAGCCAGGCGGCGCTGCATGTTGGTGACTTCCTTCTCCGGAACGTCCAGGCGCTCGGCCAGCAGCTTGGTCCCCGGGTGGTCGATGCCCATGGCCTGCAGCCGGTCCATCTCCTTGCGCAGGTTGAAGAAGAGCTTGCGCTGCACCTGGGTGGTGCCGATCTTCACCAGCCGCCAGTTGTTGAGGATGAACTTGAGGATATAGGCGCGGATCCACCACGCGCTGTAGGAGGAGAGCTTCACCCCGCGGTACGGGTCGAACTTCTTCACCGCGTGCATCAGGCCGATGTTCCCCTCCTGGATCAGGTCCAGCAGGTTGCGGTACGCCTTGCGGTACTCGTGGGCGATCTTCACCACCAGGCGCAGGTTCGCCGTGACCAGGCGGCGGGCGGCGTCCACGTCGCCGGTCTCCGTGTACTTCACGGCCAGCTCGTACTCCTCCTCCGGCTTGAGCAGGTCGTAGCGCCGCACCTCGTTGATGTAGGCCTGCAGGGGGTCATGCTTGGCGATGCTCCCCTTGGTGCGGGTCAGGGCCTTGGGCTTGGCCTTGGCCTTGGGCTTGGGCTTGGCCTTGGCCTTGGCTTTCGCCTTGGGCTTGGGCTTGGATTTGGCGGGCGCTTCTTTATCTTCGCCTGAGGACATTGACCGAAATCCTGGTCATTGATGGGGTGCATGTCAATGGGGCCGCTTACTCCTCGCCCCGTTTAAGCCTGATGATGCGTCCGTGACCGTCAGCGATGATCTTTTCCAGGTCGCGGGCCCGCACCTTCAAGGCCTCCAGCTGCTCCCTGTTAAGGCCCGTGGCATCGCGCAGCTTCATGATCACCGCGTCCCGTTCCTTCTGCCTCTTCTGGATATGGGTCTCCATGGCGGCGATGGTGCCTCTGCGTTCGTGTGCCCGGGTGTCCACCACGGCGGCCGGTACAGGAGGCGGCGCCTCGGTCTCGGGCTGCGGATCGACGCCGGGCAGTCGAGGCGGCGCGGGGGGCTGAACAGGGCGGGTGCGCCGGGGTCGGGGCCGCTCCATGGCAGCGGGCGCCGGCGGGGGGGCCGATTCGTCTTCAGCGGCGGGCTCAGGGTCGCCGCCACCCAGGGCCAGCACCAGCAGGGCCACCATGCCCAGCAGCACCAGGAGCAAACAGCCCAGCAAGATCTTGGGCCATGTTCGGAGTTGCCCGCTGCTCGGTTCACCAGGACGCATGCACGTGAACTATACCCCAGGGGATTACTTGACCCCCCATGCCCCATGCCTCAAAGCTAACCCAATGCCCTCGCTGATCATGCACCTGACCCTGGCCCGGCAGGCAGCGGCTTCGCCCGGGGTGCCCCTGGAGGTGCTGCGTGCGGTGCGCGGCCACGAGGACGCCCTGCTGCTGGGCGCCATCCTGCCCGACCTCCCCTTTCACGCGCGCTTCTTCAACCAGCTGGCCCGGCACCTCACCGGACGCAAGTACCTGCACAGCCAGTGGGGCCACGTGGTGCACACCCGCCGCACCGGACAATTCGCGCTCAGCCTGCTGGCACACCTGGACCGGGAGCACCCCTCCAAGCAGGCCCGGGACCGCATGCTGGCCCTGGCCGCGGGCTACATCTGCCACCACGCCGTGGACCGGCTGGGCCACCCGCAGGTGCAGGAGCTGGTGGGGCGCCGCCTCTCGCCCGGTGAGGCCCACATCGTGCTGCACAGCCGCATCGAGCGGTACCAGAGCCTGCTCTACCACCTGGATCTGCTGGGGCACGAGATCCCGGGGACTCCCTATGCTCGTGAGATCACTTCGGAAGTCGCGGGGGCCAGCCTGGGCCGAGCCCGACTGGAGGATCTACTCTGGGAGGCGCTACGCTCCACGTACCTGGAGACTCACGGCAGGACCCCGTCCCGCCGCCAGGTGGACGACTGGATCTGGGGCATCACGGCCTACGGCGCCCTCTTCTCATCTGCAATGGGACGGCGCGAGCGCCTGGAGCGTCCGGCCAGCGAGATCCGTCAGCGCTGGTACCGGGGCGACGACGTGGACCTGGAAACCTGCCTGGGCGACGCGCTTGAGCTCACGGTTCAGGGCTGGCGCGCGGCCGCAGACCTGCTGGACGCCGGGCGAATTACCCCGGCCACGCGGGCGGTTTTTCTCGAGGCTGTGCCCGACATCGACCTCGAGACAGGCTATTAATAGATTCTTGAACTATGAAGCATTCTTGCTCACTGCCCGTCGTATGATTACCCAATGGACCTGATCCTAAACGGCAGCACACCCCCCAAAACGCCGGAGAGCTGGATGAAGCGCCTCTCAAAACCGATGCTCCTGCTCGTCTCCGTGGCCGTGGCCCTCGTGCTCACCTTCCTGCACCATGACGAGCAGGGGGTGGCCGGCGCCGCGCCGTTTGGCAAGGCGAGCACCGCGCCCCAGCGCAAGGCCATACCGTACGACATCTCCACCCTCACCGTGTTCAACAAGGCCCTGCACTATGTGCAGGAGAACTATGTGGACCCGAGCCGCATGCGGCCACGGCAGATGCTGGTTTCCGCCCTGAACAACGTGGAGCGCACGGTGGCCGAGGTGCTGGTGGAGGAGGAGGGGGACAAGCTGCGCGTGCGGGTGGGCACCAAGGAGAAGACCTTCACCATCGGCAAGGTGGACGCGCCGTGGAAGCTGAGCAGCCAGCTCAAGGTGGTCATGCGCTTCATCCAGTCGCATCTGCGGCCCGACACCGACGTCAAGGAGGTGGAGTACGCGGCCATCAACGGCATGCTGGAAACCCTGGATCCGCACAGCCTCCTGCTCAAGCCGGAGACCTACAAGGAGATGAAGCTCTCCACCCGCGGGGAGTTCGGCGGGCTCGGCATCGTCATCAGCATGGTGCGGGGCGTGCTCACCGTGATCAACCCGATGAAGGAGACCCCGGCATACCGGGCTGGCATCAAGTCGTGCGACCAGATCCTGAAGATCGAGCAGGAGTCCACGGTGAACATGACCCTGACCCAGGCGGTGAATCGGCTGCGCGGCACACCTGGCAGCAAGGTGACGGTCACCATGAACCGCGCCGGCTGGTCACGGCCCGTGCGCAAGACCCTCACCCGCGCCGTGATCAAGGTGCCCAGCGTGGACTCGCGCATGCTGGACAAGAAGGTGGGATACATCCGCCTGCGCTCCTTCCAGGGGAACTCCAGCGACGATATCCGCACCGCCCTCACCGAGCTGCGGCGCAAGGGCATGCGCGCGCTGGTGCTGGACCTGCGGGGCAACCCGGGCGGACTGCTGGACCAGGCCGTGCGGATCAGCGACATCTTCATCGACTCGGGCACCCTGCTCACCACCGTGGCGTACGCCGGCAAGGGGCGCGAGGAGAAGCGGGCCCGCCGGGAGGCCACCGAGCCTCGCTACCCCATGGCAGTGCTGGTCTCATCCGGCTCGGCCTCGGCCTCGGAGATCGTGGCCGGCGCGCTCAAGAACCTGGACCGCGCGGTAGTCATCGGCAACCGCACCTTCGGCAAGGGCTCGGTGCAGGTGCTGTACGACAACGACGACGGCTCGGCGCTGAAGCTGACCATCGCCCAGTACCTCACCCCCGGCGACGTCTCCATCCAGTCGGTGGGCATCACCCCGGACATCCAGACCTCCCCCATGGTGCTGAAGAAGGACTTCATCCGGTTGATGAACGCCGACTACTCCCGGCGTGAGCAGGACCTGGACAAGCACCTGACCAGCAGCAACACCCTCAAGGAGCGCAAGTCTTCGCACACCGTGCTCTACCTGGCGGACCACTTCAACAAGTCGGCCGCGCAGGCGGACGAGCCCGGCAAGGAGGCCGAGGCCGAACCGTCGGGCGAGGTGAAGACCACCGAGAGCCTGTGCCTCTACCCGGACCGAAAGTGCGAGCCCAAGGAGGAGGACAAGTTCCGCAAAGACTTCCAGATCCGGCTTGCCCAGGACCTGGTGGGCAGCGCCCGGGCGTGGCGCCGCTCCCAGCTGTTGAGCAGCGCGAACCCGCTGCTGGACCGCCACCGCGCCAAGCAGCAGAAAAAGGTCGCCGACCGTCTCAAGGAGCTGGGCGTGGACTGGACCCGCACTGGTGACACGCCCGCCGTGGCGACTGGCAAGCCCAAGCTCAAGGTGGCGGTGAAGACCACCCCGGGCGACGGCAAGGCCTCGGCGTGCAGCCCCATGCGCATCAAGGTCACCGTCACCAACGAGGGCACCGCCCCGGCCAATCAGCTGCAGGCGATCTCCCGCTCCACGAACGCCATCTTCAAGAACCACGAGTTCGTCTTCGGCAAGGTGGATCCGGGGCAGAGCCGCTCCTGGGAGGTTCCCATCAAGGTGCGCGACGCGGCCACCCGGGTGGACGACGTCTCCTTCGAGTTCAAGGAGCAAAACGGCAACGCGCCGGCCAAGCACACCATGCCCATGTCCGTGAAGGGGGTGAAGCGCCCGGTGTTCTCCTACGCGTACCAGCTCATCGACGACGCCAACGGCGGCAACCGCGACGGCATGGCCCAGCGTGGCGAGCGCGTACGGCTGTTCGTGCGGGTGCGCAACAGCGGCGGGGGGGCGTCCCTGCGAACCATCACCACGCTCAAGAACCTCTCCGGCGAAGGGATCTTCCTGCGCAAGGGGCGGTTCGAGCTGGGTCGGCTGGAGCCGGGGCAGAGCAAGGCGGCCTCCTTCACCCTGGACGTGCAGCGCGCCTTCGCCATGGACACCTTCAAGCTGGAGCTCACCGTCTACGACGACGGGCTGCGGGAGTACACCTCGGAGAAGCTCAAGTTCAGGGTGAGCAAGCATCAGGACGGCCCGGAGCCCACCAAGGGGAAGGTCGTGCGGGTGAGCGCGTCCTCGGCCACGTTCCACGCCTGGCCAGCGGAGAATGCCCCGGTGGTGGGGGCGGCCGGGCGGGGCGCGGCGTTCAAGGTGCTCGGCCGGACCAAGGGGTGGCTGCGGGTGCAGGCCTCCAAGGGGCGGCCGGCGTTTATCGCCGCCAAGGCGGTGACCCCGGGCGGGCGGCCTGGCAAGGCGGCCTTCAAGCCCAGGTGGCAGGTGACGCCGCCGAAGCTCTCCATCAAGGTCCCCAACTACACCACGGACAAGAAGGAGCTCAAGGTGAGCGGCACCATCACCGACGAGACCCGCGTCACGGACATGTACATCTTCGTGCGCAACCCGGACGCCAAGATCCACGGGCGGAAGATCTTCTACCGCGCCAACCCGGGCAAGTCCGGGCGCATGAACTTCTCGGCCAAGGTCCCGCTCTGGAAGGGGGCCAACTACGTCACGGTCTACGCCCGCGAAACCGAGGACGTGCTGTCACAGGAGACGGTGGTCATTTACCGCAAGCGGTAGTCCGGCGGGCTCGGGCGGGCGCGAGCGTTCGCCGTCCGCCGCCCCTTCGGGCCGTTACGGGATGAAGCGGCTCACCCCCTACATTCTCTCCTTCACCCTGTAAATCTGATACCTCGGCCGGTCGATGACCAGCTTCATGCGGCGCTCGATCACCCGGCGGTACCCCTGGTCCGCGCGGGCTGCCGGTTCGGGGAAGTGCACGTACCAGGTTGGGTCGAAGGCGAGGGCCCGGTCCAGGCCTGCCTCGGTGAGGCGGTCCAGGGGGAGCATCCGGCCATGGCGGTTGGCGTGAAAGAGGAGGTCCGGCTGCTCGAAGTTGTTGGAGGCCCCCAGCTCCACGGTGCGGCGGTCGGTGAGCACCAGCGCGGTCTCGTCCCGGGCGGCGCGCTCGGCCAGGGCGTGGCCCGCTTGACGGAGCAGGGGATCTCCGCGCCAGGTGAGCAGGTCGCGGTTCACCGGCATATCTCCGGTGGTGATGATCAGGGCCAGGGCGCCCCCGGCCAGCGCCGGGGAGAGCGCCGGCGTCATCCAGCTCTGGCGGTTGCTCCAGCGCATGATCCAGTCCAGGCCCGCGGCCAGGGCCAGGGCCGCCGGCACAGCCATCCAGACATGGTACTGGGAGCCGCGCTCGGGTTGGCCCGCGTAGCGCGCCACGATCATGTAGTAGAGGCCGATGGTGCCGAACCAGCTCACCAGAAGGAGCTGCAGGCGGCGGTCAGCTCGGGAGAGCAGCCCCAGGGCCACGACGGCCACGCCTAGCAGGCCGCCCATGACCCAGCGGGCGTCGATGTAGAGCAAGCCAGCGTAGAAGCTCGGGTTGGTCCAGTAGGCCAGCGAGCCCCACTTGGAGTCGCCGCCGGAGAGCACCCCGAAGGTGTTGCCGAAGCGCGCATGAAGGCCGGCCGCGTGGGTGAAGTAGAGCACCGTGGGGAGCAGCGACACGGCGCCGAAGGTGAGGAGCCTGGGGGTGAAGAGCAGGCGCACGCCGCCCCGGGACGCGGTGAAGATGATGAAGACCAGCCCCAGGTGGATAGTGGTGGGCTTGACCAGGATGGCCAGGGCCATGGCCACGGCCGAGGCGAGCAGGTCCCTCCAGCGGTCGCCGTCCAGGGAGAAGGCCAGGAATCGCTCGGCCGCCAGCAGGTAGAACAGGAGGGCCAGCATCTCCGGCATGAAGGCCCGGGAGAAGCGGAAGACGATGGGCGCCTCCAGGAAGAGGGCGACCCCGGCCAGGGCCAGGAAGGGGGAGAACCAGCGGCCGAGCAGGCGGTACAGGACCAGGGCCGCCAGGCCGGCCAGGGCGAGGTTGAGCAGCGGGCCGAGCAGCGGATCAACGCCGAGGGCGCGGTACAACAGGTGAACCATGTAGGGGAAGAGCTGCAGCTCGGCCTCCACATAGCCAGGCCCCGGAGCCCCCCAGTTGACCCTCGGGTAGAGCAGGTCCGGGGTAGTCAGGAAGTTGACGCTTATGCTGGCCGTGTCCATTTGGCGCCAGGAGTCGTGGGCCGGCAGGGCGCCGTGCAGGCCCTCCAGGCGACCGGCCAGGGCGGCCAAGATCACCAGCGCGAGCAAGACGGCGTGAAAGCGGGAAGAACACCAGGGGAGCGGAGTCATCGTACAGCGACCTCTTGTCATCGATGAGAGACTAACAAGAGTAGCTGTCGCTAACTGCAAATCAAGGCCCGACCTGCTCCGGGCGGTCGAGAAGTTTCGGTGAAATTCCCTGTTAGATCAGGTGCTTTTGGACCTTGCCCAGGGCATTTCTGGGCAGGGCGCGTACGAACTCCACCTGCCTGGGCTTCTTGAAAGCGGCCAGTTTCTCCCGGCAGAGGGCCACCAGCTCCGTGGCCAGTGTCTGTTGGTGAGCGTCTGGCGCGGGCACCACCACGGCTGTTACGGCCTCGCCAAGGTCCGCATGAGGCCGGCCAACCACGGCCGCTTCGGCCACCCCGGGATGCCCGAGCAGCACCTCCTCCACCTCCAGCGGGTAGATATTGAATCCGCCGGAGATGATCAGCTCCCTGGCCCGTCCATGCAGGGTGAAGCCGCCGTCTTCGGAGCACCACCCCAGGTCGCCGGTGTTGAACCACCCATCCCCCACGAGCGCCCGGGAGGTGGCCCGCGCGTTCCCCCAGTAGCCGGCAAACACGTTGGGCCCGCGCACCTGGATCTCCCCCACCTTGCCGGCCCCCAGGGGCTCTCCGGATTCCGTGTGCACCACCCGAGCCTCCTGGCCCGGGAAGGGGCGCCCCACCGAGCCTGGGACGCGCTCGCCCTCCAGCGGGTTGGTCATGTTCATCAAGGTTTCGGTCATGCCGTACCGCTCCAGGATGCGGTGCCCCATGCGGCGCTCGAAGGCGCGGAAGGTGTCAGGGCTCAGGGGGGCTGAACCCGAGACGTACAGCCGGACCGGCGGCGGCGGGCACGGGTCATCTGCCGCGGCGGCAAGGAGCCGGGTGTACATGGTGGGCACGCCGAAGAACATGGAGTGTCCACCCTGGCCCAGCCTCTGGAGCACCCGCGCCGCGTCAAAGGCGGGCCACAGATCAACGGCCGCGCCCGCGGCCAGGGTCCCGTTGAGCCCCACGCACAGGCCATGCACATGGAACAGGGGCAAGGTGAGCAGCAGCCGGTCGGTGTGGGTCCAGCCCCAGGCCTTGCGCACCGCCCGGGCGTTGTGGGCCAGGTTGCCGTGGGTGAGCATGGCCCCCTTGGCCCGGCCAGTGGTGCCCGAGGTGTAGGCCAGGATGGCCAGCGCGTCCGGCTCGAGGCGGCGCGCTGTTGGCTCCCCCCGGTTCAGGTGGAAGCCAGCCGGCGCGGAGGCCGGGGGCGCGGCCAGTGGTCCAGGTTTCTCGTCGAGGGCGATGGTCCCTCCGGGGGGGCCATCACCCTCCCCCTCCGTCACCATCAGGCGAGCCCCGCTGTCGCCCAGGATATGAGCCAGCTCCCGGGCGCGGTAGCCCCGGTTCACCGGCACCATCACCCCCCCGGCGCGCAGGACGCCCAGGTAAGCAGCGACGAACTCTGGCCGGTTGCTCAGGTAGAGAGCCACCCGGTCGCCGGGCTCGAGCCCCCAGTTCAAAAACCCACCGGCCCACGCCCCGGCCGCCTCCCACACCTCGCCGTAGCTCCAGGCGTCATCACCAAAGGTCAGGAAAGGCCGTAAAGGGTCTTCTTCGGCCAGGCGCTCAAGCCAGGACACAACTCTTGACTCTCGACTCTTGACTCTCGACTTACTCATCGGAGGCACAGCGGTCGCTCACCCATCACTCGTCAGACTATACTACCGCTCATGTCATCAGACGCTGACAGGCTCATCGAGCAGGGCGACCTGGCCGGCGCGGCCGATCTCTTGCTTCGTGAGGGAGATCCCGGGCGCGCGGCGGACTTGCTGGAGCGGCTATGGGACCACACCGGGGCCGCCCGGGCCGCGCTCCAGGCCGGCGATCCGGTGCGGGCCCTGGAGAACGCGGCGCGTGGGGAGGACCGCGAGCTGCAACGGGAGGCGAGCGACCGTATCCTCGAGCAGGCAGGCCAGGACCCGTCCCAGCTCACGCGCGCGGCGAAGGTCTGTGAGGCAAGGGGGGCCTGGGCCCTCGCGGCGCGGTTCCTGCGCGCCGCCGGTGATCTCGCCGGCGCGGCGCGATGCCTGGATCGCACGGGCAACTTGTTGGAGGCAGGCCAGGCCCTTGAGGAGGCGGGCGACTCCGCCGGGGCCATCGAGCGGTTCCGGCGGTTCATCTTCGAGGCGGGCGAGGCCGACAGTTCGGCAGGGGCGGAGGACGCCCAGGGGGACCATGCGCGCCTGGCCCTGGGTTGCTTGCTGCTTCGCCACGGCCGCCCTGACGAGGCCCTCCCTCACTTGCAGCACGCCTGGCATGGAGGCGCCGGGGCGGTGGGCGCCGAAGCTGGCCGCGCCGTTGCCGCCGGTCTGCACTGGCTCGGCTACGCCCACGCCGCCAGGGAGGCGGTGGCCATGCTCCAGGAGCGGGCAGCGCCCGGCGCGCAGCCCATCACCCTGGATGAGATCCTTGCCGATGACACCCTGGCGCCCGTGGAAGAGGCCGGCGGCGGGCGCGTGCTCGCCGGACGCTACCAGCTGGGGGAGCTGCTCGGCGCGGGCGGCATGGGCTCGGTTTACATGGCGCAGGACCTGCTCAACCAGCGCCCAGTGGCCGTGAAGGTGTTCACCGCCCCACCAGGAACCAGGGGTCGCGACGCCTTCCTTCGCTTCTCCAGGGAGGCGAGGGCCATGGGCTTCCTGCGCCACCCCCATGTGGTTAGCCTGCTCGATTTCAACGAGGAGCTTGGCTTCCTCGTTCTGGAGTACATGGCCGGAGGCACCCTCGCCGCGCGCCTGGACGCTCCCGGTTCCGGCCGAACCCTGCCCCTGGCCGAGTGCCGGGAGGTGCTGCTCCAGCTCATCTCCGGGCTCGCGGCCGCTCACCAGCGTGGCATCATCCACCGGGACATCAAGCCATCCAACATCTTCTTCAGCGCGGCGGGCGCGGTGAAGCTGGGAGACTTCGGCGTGGCCCACCTGCAGGACTCGGGGCAAACCCAGACCGGGGCCTTCATCGGCACCCTGGCCTACATGTCCCCCGAACAAATCACTGGCGCCGATCTCTCTTTCGCCTGTGATGTCTATGCCCTGGGCGTACTGACCCACCGCATGATCACCGGCGCTCTCCCCTTCGGGCCCCCGGACCTGGTGGGCAAGCACCTGGGCGCGCCCCCGCCGCGGCCTTGCGAGCAGCGCCCCGGGCTCCCAACCGAGTATGACGAGCTCGTGCTGCGGGCCATGGCAAAGCGGCCGGAAGAGCGCCACGCCTCGCTGGAAGAGCTCCGGCGGGCCGTGGAGTCGCTCCCCGTTTCGGATGATGTCCTGCCCGCGGCGCCCAGGGGCGGCCGGGTCCATGGCGAGGGAGATGGCGACGATCCCGGCACAGACCGCTACCGGGTCCTCGGCTGCCTCGCCACCTCGGCTGATGGGATCCGCCTGCTCCATGCGGAGGACACCCGGCTGGGCAGGGAGGTGCAGGTCATCGAGGCGCCCGAGTCAGCCCGCGGGCGGGCAATGGCCCTGCTCAAGGCAGCCGCGCTGGTGGAGGAATTGCCCGGCGCGGATCACCTGCAGGCCGTCCTCGACCTGGACCCGGACCAGGGACGCGGGGTCCTGGCGACCCCCCTGGATCACGAGGGTGACCATGCCGCCTCCTGGGGCCTGGAGCGGACGCGCCAGGTGGCCCTGGCACTGGTCCCCCTCCACCGGGCGGGATTGGCCCACGGCGCGCTGGATAAGCCAGGGGCGGCCACCGAGGTGGGCGGTGTCAGCACATTGGCCCTTGGCCCAGCCCTGCTCGTTGAGGACCCCGGCTCCCCGGAGCAGGACCTGGCCTGCCTGATCGATCGTTGCGCAGAGAAGCCACCCGCTGGAGTCACTGACGCTTCCGCCCTGGCCGCCTGGGCAGGGGAGCGTTCCGGGAGCCGTGGGGGATCGCGGTCCTAGTCCTCGTCCGGTGGGGGAGGCGTGGCGCTGTACTGGTCCCACTCCTCGGCGGACACCTCGTCATACTCCCACTCGGAGAGGGGGTCCTGGGGATTCTTTGCGGTCTTCGCCTTGGACTCACCGCATGCGGGGCAGGTCTCGGAGGTGCGAAGGTAGGCCATCCCCGCGTCCCATGCCACGCGCATGATCACCTTGTACTCATCGGGTATGTCCGCGTGATCAACGAACTCTTCGCGGAGCCAAACATCGAACGCGTTATCACCTGAGCTGGTGATACCCTCGTCAATCCTGATCAGCGGAGTAACCTCGTTCGACGTGTCCTTTGGATCGCGCTTGGACATTTCGCACCCTTCTAAAAAACTGTAATCTTCCTTAACGTTCTGGGATTATCGCGCGGGCGGGCGACCTTGCATATCGGAGCAGTCTGATTCTCCTGTAGGACTGGTCCTACAGGATGTGACCGGTACCTCAGACCTCAACCAGGCGGTTCCGGATGGCGTAGTGGACCAGCTCCACATTGTTCTTGAGCTTGAGTTTCTCAAGGATCCTGGACCGATACGTGCTGATGGTCTTGATCGACAGGTGCAGGGCGTCAGCGATCTCCGATACCGTCTGCCCGCTTGCCAGGTGGTGCATGACCAGGTACTCCCGGTCGCTGAGCCGTTCGTGGAGCGGCGCCTGCTCCTCCGCACCCAGGCGGCTCGCCAGGAGATCGGCCAGCTCGGGGCTGATGTATCGCTTGCCGTCAAGCACCCTGCGCACCGCCTCGAGCAGCTCGTCCACCGCGCTCCCCTTGGATACAAAACCCATGGCCCCGTAGCGAAAGGCCCGCTCCGCGTATTGCTCCTCAGGGTGCATGGTGAGCACCAGCACCGGCGTATTGGGCAGCTCGCTCTTGAGCCTGGCCAGCACATCCAGCCCCCCGCCGCCGGGCATGGAGAGGTCCAGCAGAATCAGGTCCGGCTCCAGCCGCCGGGTCATCTCCAGGGCCTGCCCGCCGTTGGCCGCCTCGCCCACGATCTCGATGTCAGGCATCCTGGACAGCACCCGGCGCAGCCCCTCCCGCACCACCCCATGGTCATCCGCGATGAGAACCCGGCTCATGTTGTCCTTCCCCGGGCCGCGCTATTGACCCGCAGCCAGACAGTTGTGCCGCCCCCGTCCCTGGACACAATGCCGAGGGTACCGCCCACCGCCGCCATGCGCTCCCGCATCCCGATGAGGCCGAAGGCCCCTCCCCTTTCACGCTCGCCCGGGGCGATGCCCACCCCGTTATCCATGATCTCCAGCTCCACCTCGCCGTCGCGGTGCTTGAGGTAGATATCCACTCGTGTGGCCGCCGCGTGCCGCGCGACGTTGGTGAGGCTCTCCTGGAAACAGCGGAACAGCGCCACCCGGGTGTCCTCATCAAGTGCTGGCTCCCTGGCCCCACCGTGCAAGATGCAGCGGATACCCGCCCGGCGCTGGAACTGGCGGGCCTCCCAGGCCAGGGTGTCGGCCAGGCCCAGGTCATCCAGCTGCCCCGGGCGCAGCTCCGAGGTGATACGCCGCACCGTGGCCATGGCGTCATCGACCAGGCTGAGGGCCGAGTCCACGCGGTCGCTCACCTCGGGCGCCCTGGAATCGGCGATCAGGGAGAGGTCCATCTTGATGGCAGTCAATGCCTGGCCCAGCTCATCGTGCACAGTTCGGGCGATACGCTTGCGCTCCCGCTCGAGCATGGCGTGGAGCCGCCTGGCCAGGGCGCGCAGCTCCTCGTGGGTCTGCCCTGACGAACCTCCCCCCTGCCCGCTCTCCTCCTGGGCGGCACCCGTCCTCTCAATTTCTGATTTCCCGCGGCGCGTGTCCTCGTCGTTCACTGGCATTCAGGCCAAAGCGGTGAAACTGTAAAGAGAGAGGGTCTGACCCTCTCTTATTAGA
>CAZCFB010000018.1:0-55099 GCA_964497805.1 uncultured Kofleriaceae bacterium | reverse complement strand
CGGCCACCAAGCCCTTCGGCTTCATGCCCTTCTACCCGGGCCCCGGCCTGGGCGGCCACTGCATCCCGGTGGACCCCCACTACCTGTCGTGGAAGCTCAAGACGCTCAAGTACAACGCCCGCTTCATCGAGCTGGCCGGCGAGATCAATTCGGCCATGCCCGAGGTGACGGTGCAGATCGTGGCCGACGCCCTCAACGAGCACAGGAAGTCGGTCAAGGGGAGCAAGTTGCTGGTGGCCGGTGTGGCCTACAAGAAGGACATCGACGACGTGCGCGAGTCCCCTGCCCTGGACGTCATCGAGCTGTTGCTCAAGCGCGGCGCCGAGGTCTCGTATCACGATCCATTCGTGGCCCGGCTCCGCGCCGCCGGAGCCGCCGAGATGACCTCGGTGCCCATGGAGGGGCTTCCCGGTTATGATTGCGTGGTGATCATCACCAATCACAGCGACTTCGACTACGCCCGCATCTGCGAAGAGTCCCAGCTCGTCGTGGACACCCGCAACGCCACCAAGGATGTGCGCGGGCCACACGCCGAAAAGGTCATTACCCTGTGAAGAAGCTGCTCACCAGGCTGATCATCTCCCTCGTCATTGGGGCGGGCATGGTCTACCTGGCCACACGCCACATCGACTTCTCCACCTTCGGCTCGGCCATGCGTCAGGCCGACTGGAGCGTGCTGTGGCCCTACTTCCTGGCCATGGGCGTGCAGCACTTTTTCCGCGCCTGGCGCTGGAGCTTCCTGCTGCGCCCAATCGAGCCGGTTCCGATGAAGCGCATCCTGCCGGTGGCCTCGGTGGGCTTCTTGGCCATCGTCTCCCTGCCCTTGCGCATGGGGGAGCTGGTGCGGCCCTTCCTCATCGCCGACCCGCCGCGTATCCGCATGAGCCACGGGTTGGGCACCATGGCGGTGGAGCGCGTGTTCGACGGGCTGATCCTGGCCCTGGTCACTTTCATCGCGGTGGCCGAAGCCAAGACCCGCGCCGACGCGGTGGTGCCAGGCTGGATCATGATGTCCGGCGGCATCGCCTTCGCGCTCTTCTTCGCGGTGCTGGTGGCCGCTGTGATGGCGCTCTGGAAGCGCGACAAGGCCGTGGACCTGTGCCGGCGCCTGTTCTCCATCATCTCCCCCAAGCTGGGCGACAAGCTGGCCGGCGTTGCCGCCGGTATCGTGGACGGCTTCAAGGTGCTGCCCAACATGCGCCTGGTGCTGGTCTTCATCTTCTGCACCTGCGCCTACTGGTTCTTTAACGCGGTGGCCATCTGGCGCCTGGCCCACGGCTTCGGCATGGACCTGAGCTTCTGGGGCAGCGTCGGCGTGCTGGTCATCGTGGGCATCGGCATCATGATCCCGGCGGGCCCTGCCTTCGCGGGCAACTTCGAGCTGTTCGCCTCGGGCGCCCTCGGCCTCTACCTGGGCCAGGAGATCATCGCGCAGAAGGGGGCAGCCTACATCCTCACCTTCCACGTGACCAATTTCCTCTGGTACGCGCTCATCGGCTTCATCGCGCTCTTCTCCAGCGAGGTGAGCCTCACCCGGGCCTGGAAGGCGGTGACGGGGGATGATTCGGACGATGATGAGGAGAATAAGTAAGGGACGCCATGCGTCCCGATAACAAAGGGAGAGGTTTGCACATGACCAAACGAATCCTGGTCGTCCTGGTGACGCTCCTCATCGCCGCGCCGGCCCACGCCCGAAAAAACTCCAAGCGCCTGACCTACCCCCTCAACGACATCTGGTCCACGTCTGTGCGCCTGCTATCGGCTGACCTTGGATACCGGATCAAGGAGAAGGACAAGGAGAACGGCTACATCCTGTTCGTCTACAAGGGCCGCAAGGGCAAGGAGTTCGGCGGCAACATGCAGTTCATCAGCTATGTGGACGACCAGCGCAATCGGATGGTTCGGGTCCAGCTCGACATCTCGAGCCAACCCTCCTTCGTCATGATCCAGATCCTGGACAAGCTGGAGCAGAAGCTCCGCGAGGAACAGGGGCTACCCCCGGAACCGACGAAGGTGAAGAAGAAAAAGAAGAAGGACGATGAGAAGAAGAAGGACGGCGAGGAGAAGAAGGGCAAGTGATCGCTGACCGTATCGAGCTGCGCAGCGACACCTTCACCAGGCCCTCTGCGGCCATGCGCCAGGCCATGGCCGCGGCGGAGGTGGGGGACGATGTCTGGGGCGAAGATCCCACCGTGATCCAGCTCCAGGAGCGGGTGGCGGGCTTGCTGGGCAAGGAGGCCGCGCTCTACGTGCCCTCAGGCTCCATGGCCAACCAGATCGCCCTGCGCGTGCACACCAGCCACGGTGACGAGGTCCTGATGGGTTGGGGCTGCCACTGCGTGAACTACGAGGGCGGCGCGGCCGCGGCCCTGTCCGGGGTCCAGTGGCGCATCCTGGGTGATGGAGGCCTCTTCACCGCCGATGATCTGCTCGGGGCCCTACAGCCGAGCAACGTTCATTACGCGCCAACAACCCTGGTCTGGCTCGAAAACACCCACAACCGAGGCTCTGGCCGGGTCTTTCCCCAGGACGAAATCAAGGCCATCGCCCAGGTCGCCCGCAAAAACGGCTTCGGCTTGCACCTGGACGGGGCCAGGCTACTCAACGCCGCGGCGGCCACCGGATTATCCCCCGCGGACCTGGTCGCCCCGGTGGACAGCACCTCCATATGCCTGAGCAAGGGACTGGGCGCGCCGGTGGGCTCGGTGCTCGCCGGGAGCGCGGCCTTCATTGAAAAGGCCCTGCGCTACCGCAAGATGTTGGGCGGCGGCATGCGTCAGGTGGGTATCCTGGCTGCCGCCGGGCTGTACGCCCTGGAGCACAACCTCCCCCGCCTGGCCGGCGACCACGACAACGCCCTCCTCCTGGCCGAGGGGGTCGCCTCCCTGCCCCACGTGTCCCTGAACCTGGACCATGTGCAGAGCAACATCGTCATCTTCGACCTGGCGCCCTCCGCCCCCGACGCCGAATCCTTCCTGGCCCGCTGCGCCGAGCGCGGCCTGGACCTGTGCCCCTTCGGCCCCCGCCGGATCCGAGCGGTGACCCACATGGACGTGAGCCGCGAGCAGTGTGAACAGGCGGTGAAGATCATCGCGCAGGTGCTTGGTTAGCTCTTCCGGAACTTTTCCCCTAGGATAGCGTCTCAACTTGGGACGATCATGAGCCTCAAAGAGCGCCGCCTGATACGCCGCCTGAAGCAGCGCGATGAAGCCGCGTTCAGGGAGATGGTGCGTTCGTACCAGGACAGGGTGTTCAACCTCACCTTCCGCATGCTCGGCAACCGAGAAGAGGCCGAGGACCTGGCGCAAGAAGTGTTCATCACCGTGTTCAAGTCCATCGACCGCTTCCGCGAGGAGAGCAAGTTCTCCACCTGGCTCTACCGGGTCACGGCGAACCACTGCAAGAACCGGTTCAAGTACCTGGCCCGGCGCCAGTTTCACAGGGGCAAGCCGTTCGATGAGATCTCCGAGAAGGAGGCCGCTGGCCGGGGCGGCGGCCCAGCCGTGCCCCTGCAGGCGCATATCCACCGGCCCGACGAGGTGTTGGCCGGGCTCCAGCTCGAAGACGCGGTGCAGAAGGGGATCGCCGCATTGCCTGAAGAACACCGCCTGCTGATCGTCCTGCGGGACATTCAGGGGCTCAGCTACCAGGAAATCTCTCAGATCACGGAGCTCCCCACCGGGACCGTGAAGTCGAGACTGCACAGGGCGCGGATGGCGCTCAAGGACAAGATCAAACTGCACCTGGATTGACGAACCGCCAGGTGGTGACGCCATGGACCACGAAGAGGCCCAAGTACTTTTCAGCGACTTTCTTGAAGGGGAGCTCTCCGCCCAGGAGGTGGCTCAGCTCAAGGAGCACCTGGGGGATTGCCCTGACTGCCAGGCGGAGCTGGATGACCTGCGCCAGACACTCAGCTCACTCTCCGGTATGAAGCGTGTGCCGCCCCCGCCCGACTTTCTGGGTAAGGTCCAGCAGCGCATCCGAAAGCGGTCACGCGGTCGCTTCTTCACCCCCGAACGGCTGATCACCCGGATCCCGTTCGAGTGGATTTCCTTCATCATCATCCTGATCATGGTCGTGGTGTACATGTACGCCCTGCAGGGAGATATGAAAGATGTGCGGCCAGCGCCCGATCCGGAGACCCCGGCCAAGCACCTGAAACACCAGCCCCCGTCAGAGCCCGCCCAAGGAGACCCCGCACCAGGTGGTCAAACGGATGGTGACCATCCTGATCCTTGAGAACATGTCAGCATTCTTGCCGCGTTAGCATCACTGGCGTACCATTTGGGCCTGAGGAGTATCTTTGACTGATCTACCCGCAGACCTGGGCCGATACCGGCTCCTGGAGCGTATCGCCATCGGCGGCATGGCCGAGATTTTCCGGGCCAAAGCCACAGGCGAGGTGGGCTTCGAGAAGGAAGTAGCGGTGAAGCGGATCCTGCCTCACATGGGTGAGGACAGGGAATTCGTCGACATGTTCATCGACGAGGCGCGCACCGTCGCACAGTTGAGCCACGCCAACATCTGCCAAATCTTTGAGTTTGGTCAGGAGGCGGGCTGCTACTTCATCGCCCTGGAGTTGGTGGACGGCAAGGACCTGCGTGACATGATGGTCTACCACCGGCGGCTGGGGACTCCGATGCCGGTGAACATCTTGCTGCACATCCTAGGCAAGGCGTGCGAGGCCCTGGACTACGCCCACACCAGCCAGGACGCGGGCGGTGAGCCCATGCACATCGTGCACAGGGATGTGAGCCCGCAGAACATTCTGGTTTCCTACCTGGGCATGGTTAAGCTCATCGACTTCGGCATCGCCAAGGCCATGGGGAGGCTGACCAAGACCCAGGCGGGCAGCATCAAAGGCAAGTTCAGCTACATGTCGCCGGAGCAGGTTCAGGCGCATCCCATCGACCACCGCTCCGACATCTTCGCTGCGGGCACGGTGCTCTGGGAGTGCCTCACAAGCCGTCGGCTCTTCAAGGGCGAAAACGAAATCGTCACCATGCAGATGGTGCGCAAGGCAGATATCCAGCCCCCCTCGGAGATCAACAACCAGGTCCCGGCAGAGCTGGACAGGATCGTGCTCAAGGCGCTGGCCAAGGAGCCAGATGACCGTTACCAGGCGGCCGGGGATTTCCTCGATGATCTCGAGGAGATGGCCATCCAGGCCGACTTAACCTGCTCCGCGAGTGATCTCGCCACCTGGGTTCGCGAAACTTTCGCCAAGGATTACCACAAGATGCTCAAGAAGCGGCAGGCCCCGGAGGAGGATGGGGTTGTGCTGCTGCGCAAGCCGCGCGATACGGCCAAGCTGGGCTCCGGGGGCATGAATGAGGAAGAGTCCCGCCCGCCCCAGGTGATCCTCGGGGGCGGAAAGAGCAAGGACGACGTGGCGTTGATGGCCACCCTGGCCCCGACGGACGAGGAGTTCCTGGGTGAGAAGACCCCCCTCGGCCTTGGGATTGTGCCGGAGCCCGGCGTGGAGCGGACCCCCAGCGGGACCGGCCCGGGCAGAAAGTCCAAGCCCACCCTCATGGGCGGCCTCGAGGCGATCCCCACCATTGAGACGCCCAGGCCCGTGGCCCAAATAGTGGAAGACAGCGGCCTGCTGGCCGTGCCCACCGAGGAGGAGCCAGCGCCCGAACCGGACCTGCCGCCCGAGCGATCGGAGCCGGCCATCCCCCTGGAGGTGATTTCCGACAGCGGCGTCAGCACGCCGAGGGCGATCCCTCCTGAGCCCTCCAACAGCGGCGTTAGCACCCCGTCAGCGGCCCCGGCCGAGCCGTCCAACAGCGGCGTGAGCAAACCAGCCGCCCTCCCGGCAGAGAACACCGGGAGCGGGCTTCAGGCTGTCCCCACCATCGAGGATCCCTCCATCTTCGATGAAGAATACGATGACTACTCTCAGCGCTACAGCCGCCGCCGCTCTCATACCCCGCTGATCATCGGCGTAGTTTTAATCCTGCTGGTCTTGCTGGGTGGAATCTTGTTCCTGGTCAGTCAGAAAAAGGATCCAGAGGCACCGACATCCGACAAGAAGCCAGGGGTTGTGGCCAAGGCACCAGCCAAGAAGGCCACGCCTCCGGCGGCGCCAGCTGCTGAACCAGCGGCGGCTGAGCCCGCAGACGCACCTACCAGCGCGGAGGGTGATAAGCCCGCCCCCTCGGCAAAGGGCGGAGACACCGGGAAGAAGGCGGCGCCTGCCCCGCCTGCCGCCGCCAAGGCCGACGTCCCGAAGCCCCCGGCCGGAGCATCACCCGGCGCCAAGCCCGGCCCCTCGCAAAAGAAGCCGGGCCAGCGCGTCATCACGGCCTCGGGAGGCAAGGAAGAGGACCTGCCCGACTTCAACTACATCCCGCCCGGCAGCCGGGCGGTGCACTACGAGAAGAGCGCCGAGCCGCTTGATGAGCAGCCGGACGAAACCAAGCCGGACGAGGTGAAGCCGGACCCGGTCAAGCCTCCCCCTTCCGAAGACAAGCCAGCGCCTCCGCCCAAGGATCCCCCTCCACCAGCGGCTCCGCCGGCCAAGGCCCCGCCCGTGGCCGCTGCCCCGGAGAAGGGCAGCCTCATCCTCAGCACCACCCCCTGGGCATACATCTCCATCGACGGTAAGGCCACCGGCAGGAGCACGCCGGTTACCGAGACCCGCCCCCTCAAGTTGAGCCCTGGCAAACACAAGGTGACCTTCGTGAAGGACGGCCAGAAATTCACCTTCCCGGTGACCATCAAGGCGGGCAAGACCACCAGCCTGGTCAAGAAGCTCGACCTGAAGAAGGAAGGCGAGTAAATCCTTTACTGGGTTCGCCGCTTGCCCTAATCTCCTCTGCGAATTCAAGGAAGAAGGAAGGGGAAAATGACGAGCGAAGCACGGCTGAAAAAGAACACCTTCAACGGCGTGAAGATCTTCTCGGCCACCATGGCCCAGGATCGCGACCGCCTTGGGGAGCGGATCACCGCCTGGATCCGCGAACACCAGGACTTCGAGATCGTCGACACCGTGGTGACCCAGTCATCTGACGAGGCCTTCCACTGCCTCGTGATCTCCCTGTTCTACATCGAGCCCCTCGACTGATCTCTCGCAGCACCCCCCACTCTAATCCTCGATGATCTCGTGGCAGGCCACATCGTGCGCCCTGGTGCCTCCGCGCGTGCTCAGCTCCGGCAGTGCCGCCGTGCATTGTGGGTTCTGGCGTTCCGCGAATACACGACAGCGAGGGTGAAAGGGGCAGCCGGAGGGCGGGCGCACCGGGTCAGGCACCTCGCCGTGAAGGCTCCTCACTGGCGCGCCTTCAAGCCTCGGGGTGGCCTCCAGTAAGGAGCGGGTGTAGGGGTGCTGGGGATGCGCCATCAGATCCTGGCAGGGGCCAACCTCCACCAGGCGCCCCATGTACATCACGGCCACCCTGTGCGCCAGCCGGCCCACCAGATCTAGATCGTGGGAGATGAGCAGGTAGGCCAGCCCGTGTTTGGCCTGCAGCCTGACAAGCAGATCGATGATGCGGGCGCGGGTGGGCAGGTCCAGGGAGGATGTGGGCTCGTCGGCCACGATGAGGCCGGGCTCACTGGCCAGGGCGCGGGCGATGGCCAGGCGCTGGCGCTCGCCCCCCGAGAGCTCATGCGGGAAGCGGTCCAGGATTCGCCCCGGGTCCAGCCCAACCTGCTCCAGCAGCGCCGGCACCTGGTCAGGGCCTCCGAGTCCATGGATTAGCATCGGCTCGGCCACGGTTGCTCGGGCGTCCAGGCGCGGGTTCAGTGAGGAGAGCGGATCCTGGAGGATGAGCTGGGTCCGCCGGCGCAGGGCAGCCCGACTCCGCCGGGAGACCGGGTCCACCGGGGCGCCGTCCAGCGATATGCGCCCGGCGGTGGGCCGCTCCAGCAGGAGGACGCAACGCGCGAGGGTGGACTTGCCGCAGCCCGACTCCCCCACCAGGGCGAGGGTTTCTCCCCGCTCCAGGGTCAGGTCCACCCCCCGCAGAGCAGGGACCTCCGCCCGGCCCGCGACGCGTGGGTAGCGCCTGTGTAATCCCTCGACCCTCAGCAGGGGCGTCATCACGCCACCTCCGTCTCGCCGGAGCGCGCCAGCTCGAGCAGCTCACGTGTATAGGCGTGCTCTGGCTCCTGCAGCAGCTGCGCGGTTGGTCCCTGCTCCACAATCCTCCCCGCGCGCATGACGTTGAGGCGGCTGCACCTCTGGGCGGCCAGGCGAAGATCGTGGGTGATGAGCAACACGCCGAGGCCCTCCTCCCGCCGCAGGCCTTCGAGCAGGTCCATGACCTGGGCCTGGATGGTGGGGTCCAGAGCCGTGGTCGGCTCATCCGCGATGATCAGGTCCGGGCCGCCCGCCAGGGCCATGGCGATCATGACCCGCTGCCTCATGCCGCCGGACAGCTGGTGGGGGTAGGCGCTGGACCCGCCGGCGCCCGGGATGCCCACACGTTCCAGGAGCTCCTGGGCCACGCGCCGAGCCCGGGTACGGCCCTGCCGCGGACGGACCGCCTCGGCCACCTGCTCTGCCACGCGCATCACCGGGTTCAGGGCGCTCAGCGGCTCCTGGAAGATCAGCGCAACCCTGCCGCCGCGCACCTGCCTGAGCCGGGCCTCGTCCATGGCCAGCAGGTCCTCGCCGTCCAGCAAAGCCCGCCCCCCCACCACCTGTCCGACGTCGGTGGGCAGGAGCCCTAGCAACGCCAGCGCCGTGGCGCTCTTGCCGCACCCGGACTCGCCCACCAACCCCACGAGCTCGCCCCGGTCCAGGGAGAGGTCAAGGCCGTCCACAGCTCGGACCAGGTCGGCGCCAGGGGCCGCGAACACCACGCGGAGGGCTTCTATGCTGAGGAGAGGTGCCAACGTGGGCTCAAGTGTTCCACATTGAGTTCAGGTGATATAGATAAAAGCCATGAACGTACGGGCGCTCATATGTCTGGTCCTGCTCGGCGTGGCCTCCACGGGCTGCGGGCCCGCCCCCCGCACCATTGTGCGGATCGTTGACGGGGTCCCGAGGAAGACGCGCTTCGTCAGCCCCTCGGCTTACCTCCACTACACGCGCGCCCGCATCGCCCTGGAGCGGGGCCTGCTGGACGAGGCCACCGTGGAGCTGAAGAACGCGCTGATCTTCGACCCGGACTCACCCTACCTGCAGACCCAGCTCGCCTCGGTGCTCGGCCGGCGGGGGCGCCCAGCCGAGGCCCTGGCCCTCGTGGATGTTGTGCTGGACGCCCACCCGGATGACCCCGAGGCCCTGCGGCTCAGGGTCCGCCTGAAGAAGGGCCTCGACAGCGCCTCCAAATAAATCGGACATGGTGAACGTAGATATGGACAGGATGAAGAGAGCACCTCACCTCCTGCTGGCCGTCCTGGCCGTCACCCAGCTCAGGGCCGGGAGCTGCGCCCATGTGGAGCGCCCCTACGCCGCGCCCACCGCCCAACAGGTGGTCACCGCCGTGCTCACCCGGGGGCTCCGGGTGCGCACCATCCGGGCTGAAACCAGGGCGAGCCACGCCAGCAAGGCTGGCAAGGTGAAGGGTACCGTGCGCCTCATGGCCAGCACGGGGGGCAAGCTCCGCTTCGACCTGGCCTCTCCCTTCGACACACCCTTGGCCACCCTGGTCACCGACGGCAAGGAGTTCTCCCTGGTGGACGCCCAGAAGGGCCGCCACTACACCGGCCCGGCCTCGCCGTGCAACGTGGGTCGCCTGCTCCAGTTGGTGCTCAGCGCCGACGAGGTGCGCACGATCCTCGGCGGCTCCACGCCGGTGATCAAGCACGAGCGCGCGGCCCTGCGCTGGGACGACAGGGACGGCTCGGAGGTGCTGACCCTTGAGGGAAACGGGCTGACCCAGATCATCCGCCTCGACGGCCGCGACCGCTCCTGGGACCTGCTGCAGGCGGAGATCAGAGGCCCGGACGGCAAACTGTTGCTCTGGCTGGAGGCCGGCGGTTGGCGCAAGCTGGCAGGCCTGCGCATGCCCAAGACCCTGCACATCAAGCAGCCCCGCCAGGGCGCCGAGCTCTGGCTGACCTTCCGCAAGACCGAGATCAACATCGAGCTCCCGGCCGCGGCGTTCATCCTGCAGCAGCCCAACGGTCTGCCGAGCCAGAAGGTCGCCTGCGACACCGTGGTCAAGGTCCCCAAATGACCGCGCTGATCATCCTGGCCCACGGCAGCCGCGATCCCCGCTGGCGCCAGCCCTTCGAGGGGCTCCGCGAGAGCGTGGGGAGCGGGGCCTACCTGGCCTACCTCCAGCTCTGCGAGCCCGACCTGGCCACGGCTCTGCGCCAGGCACGGGATGACGGCGCGACCAGAGCGGTGGTAGCGCCGGCCTTCATGTCCGGGGGCGGCCACCTGCTCAGGGACGTACCTGAGCTGGTGGCCAGCGCCGCCGCGAAGGTGGAGGGGCTGGAGGTCACCTGCACAGGCGCCCTGGCCGAGGAGCCCGAGGTCATGAAGGCGATGCTTGAGGCGTGTAAGCGCCTACTGCTGGCAGGCGGCTGATCCGAAGAACCAGGGCGGCAGCAACATCGCGGCCTTCCAGCTGTACAGCGAGACGTACTTGTAGCTCGCCTTGCCCTTGGTCAGGTCATGGACCGTCACCCCGAGGTCATACTTGAACTCGAAGGTCTTGACCAACTTCGGCAGGCCGAACTCCAGCTTGATGGTCCAGCCCTGGCCCGCGCTGATCAGCCGCTTGGAGTCGTAGGTGGCGCACATGCCGCCCTGGATGTACGGGATGTGCCAGAAGCTCTTCACCTTGCCCGAGTTCAGCTTGTAGACCCCGCCCAGGTCGAACAGCTTGCCGTTCCACGCCGCGTCGATGATGGAGATGATGTCCTTGTAGCTCTTGAACAGGAGCGAGGCGATGGATTGGAGGTCGATGCTGCCGCCGCCGATGGCGGCCAGGACGCCGATCTGAAAGATCACCTTCGTCAGCAGTGCGGTGGCCGACGAGAGTGCGCTGACATAGAGCTCCCCCTTGGGCTCAAAGGCCAGGTTGTTGGGAAAGTGCGCCTTGGGCAGGCTCTCAAGCTTGGACACATAGGCGTTGGTCTGGATGTCGAACACCGAGATGGTTGTGTTGTTCAGGTTCAGGTTGAAGGTCTCCGGCACCAGCGCTCCGAGCCCACCGCCGGCCAGGGCGGCGACCTGGTTTCCGCCGGGCGCGAAGGCCACCTTCATGGCCGAGCCACCCTGCACCTTTATTTGCTTGAGCAGCCCGCTGAGGATCGGGATGTCGACGATGGTCTTGGTGGAGGCGCCCGCGGAGATCTTGATCTTGGTGTTGAGCGCCTTCGGCTTGGCCAGGTTGCTGAGGTCGTAGACATGCAGGTGGTCCGCCGCGCCGTCCAGGAGCGCCGCCTTCTTGCCGTCGGGGGAGAGCGCCACATCGATGAAGAAGCCGGTGGAGACCTGGGGTACGGGCCCGCCCGGGGTCACGGTCACGAACTGAACCTTGCCCTTGGCCACCGGCGCCCGCGGGTCGGTGGTGTCGTAGAAGATCACCTGCAGCCCATTGGCCACCGCCAGCACCGGCGCGTCCGCGGCCGTGGCGAGGCCAAAGATCGGCAGGGGCACCGTCTGCTTGACGCTCACCCCGGCCTTCAGCAGGGCCGGCCCTCCCGAGGCCACGATGTCCACGATCCCGATCTTCGGCGTCTTGGTCAGGTTCCGCTCGGTGGCCACGTAGGCCACGGCGCTGTCGCTGCTCAGCACGATGGTGTCAGGGTCCGAGAAGGTCACCGACTTGCCCGACTTGGCGATGTCGCCCGCGGTGGCCTCCTTCAACACGGCCACGCGATCCCGATCCGGCACGGTGACCAGGTGATAGCGGCTGACATCCAGGGTGAAGGAGGCCGTGCCGTTGGGGCAGGTGAGCACGCCGGCGTTGCTGCCGATGGGGATCCCCTCCGGGGTCTGGAAGGTGAGCTCCTGCTGGGACTGGCTGATCACCACCGCCGCCTTGCCCCCCACGGTGGTGGTGCAGCCCCCGCCGAAGTTGACGCCGGAGAGGATGACATGCTCGCCCACCGTGGTGACCCCGTCGTTCCCCTTGTCCTTCACCGAGGTGATGGAGGGCGACGCCGGCGCCGTCTCCACCACTGCGTCAGAAAGATCCCCGCCAAGCTCCTGCGCCCCGCTGTCCACGGGGCCGCTGTCATGGCCCGGGAAGCTTGTCTGCTCGTCGCACGCCGGGAGGGCCAGGAAGAGCAGCGTCGGCAGGGCCAGCTTCATCAGGGGGTGCATTTCAGGCCTCCAGAGGGCTCACGAGCAACGGGAAGAGAGGGTTGTGATCAGGAACAACAGGAAGAAGCCCACGCCGATCCACTGCCCAGAGGAGAGCTCCAGGGTGAACCTGCCCACCTTCGCCTTCCGGGGCTGGCTCGACGGGGCACGCCTGGGCGTCCCGGTCTTGCTGAGCGTGGTGGGCAGGGGATCCCCCATGTAGGCCGGCCTGGCCGCAACGGTGGCGTCCTCGGTGGCGCCGGTGGTGTTGCCGCAGAAGCAGCACCGCCGGGAGCCGGGTGGGTTCCACTGTGAACAGAAGGGGCAGTCCATGTCGCGTCTGCCAGTTTAGCGCGGCCGGGGTCGGTTTGGAATCAGTGGCCCAGGCCGCGGAAGGCGGCGCGGTCATAACGTCGCCCTGTGAGCAGGTTGACCAGCTCACGCCCCCGGTCCTGGAAGGGGATGTACCAGAGCTGCGGAGCCCTGGTCTCCACCCGCATCGAGCGGATGCGGTGGGGCACCGTACCGGTGATCACCCGGAGCAATGTTACGTACCCCAGCCGGCGCGCGTCCTCGGCGCTGAAGAAGCAGTGGAACTTCTCGCCAGGCGAGGGGGCCCCGCGCTTGAGCAGAGGCTGGGCCATGGTCATATCCCGGGCCGCGTGGTCCACCCGCGGAGCCCTGAGCGAACCGTAGGCCGACACGTAGTAGCTGAGCTGTGAGTCAGGCGCCGCCCGCGGGTAGTCGGCCTGAGGCCGCATCACCCCCAGGACGTTGCGCAGGTCCACTACCCTGTGGGCCAGCTTGCCGCCGTAGCGCGCCCGCACGGGGACACGCCAGAACGGGAGCCAGATGATCCCCTGCGGGGCCTCGCCGCCCGGCGGCCTGGCGAAGTGGGCGTCCATTGGGCTCAGCCCATCCCGGGTCACCTCCCAGAAGGCGCCGCACCCGGAGCACGGGATCACCATGGAGTGGTTGCCCGGGGTGAGGGGCTCGCCGCACTTGTCGCAGCGAAGCTCCAGCACCATTAGCTGATCAAAGGCCCCCGGGGTGGCGCCCTCCCCGTCCGGAGCGGTCACGGCGCTGCCCAGGGCCTCTGCCTGGCCGGTAACCCCGTCCCACAGCTTCGGCTTGTCGCCGCCGGAGAGCAGCCAGAACGGGTAGTAGTAGAGCGCCATCTCCTGGCACACCAGGTCCAGGCGCTGGGCGTCCAGCTGGGTCATGCCGTCGGTGGGGTCGCCCAGGTTGATGGCCCGCTCCCGCAGCTGATCCCGGACATCCTTCAGGGGCATGAGCGGCGGACACACCCGGCCCAAATCCTCGTGCTCGGCGGCGAACGGCTCGAGAGGAAAGACGGCGGCGCGCAGGCGCAGGCTGGTGATGCCCAGGGCCCGGGCCGCGTGATCCGGGAGGTTCAGGTCAACCACACGGCCGCGGAAGCCGCGCATGGGCCCGGAGTCAGTGCGGGTGGTGACGGGCATGGGCTCGCCGGTGTCAGCGGGGGAATCGCTGTAGGCGTACGGATCGTGCTCAATGGTCCGTGACACCTGCCGGCCCACGTCCCAGCCCATGAGCAGGCCGGTGAGGTGCCAGAAGGGGAGCAGCACGAGCTCTGCGCCCTCTGCCCCGGGGGGTGGGCCATCGTCGGCGGGGCGGATGACATAGCGCAGCAGCCTGTGGCGGCTCAGGGCGAGGAGGGACGCCTCACAGTACGGGCACCGCCCGGCCATGGCCCCGTCGAGGTAGTAGAAGTTCCCCGCGCACACAGGGCAGTTCAGCCGCACCAGGCGCTGGCCCTGCTCCACCACCAGCCCGGCGTCGCAGTGCCCGCAGCGCACCTGCATGGCCCCCACCGGGAAGACGAGGTCCGCGCCGCACTCACTGCAAATTCCGGAGACCTTCTCCGCGGCCTCTGGCGCCGCGCTGGTCATAATCCGAGGAATCGGATGGCCGCGCCGCTGGCCAGGATTGCGAGGCCGGCCATGGCGTGGGCGTAGCGTTCCATGAAGCGCAGGCGTACCGCGCTGGTGGATGCGTAACCCACGGCCACCAGGGAGAGCATCACTGCCAGCGTCGCCACACCGTAGGCGGCGCTCACCAGGGCCACCCCGGCCACGCTGTGCCGGGAGGCCGGGAACATCACCAGCGGGATCAACGGTTCGCACGGCCCGAGCACAAAGATAATGAAAAGGGACCAGAGGGTCCGGCGGTGGGTCGTGACATGGCGCTGGTCGTTGTGATCGGTGTCGGCGTGCTCTGCCGGAGCTGCGGGCGCGCCCTCGTGGCGGTGCACATGGGTGTGCACAGAACCATCTCGGTGCACATGCACATGAGAGTGGGGCTGTCCCCGCAGCCCACGCCACATTCCCCAGCCGAAGTAGAGGGCGCCGAAGGCGAGCAGCGCCAGGCCTGCCAGCTCCCCGCGGGTCCCTTCCACCGCCTCCAGCTCCCCCACCGCCACTCCAGCCGCCATGCCCACGGCGCCGAGGAGGACCGACGAGAGCACATGCCCGATACCGCAAATCCCGGTCCAGAACAGGGCCTTGCGCAGGGGCCACCCTTCGGCCCGGCCGAGGACGATGAAGGGAAGGTAGTGATCAGGACCGACGAGGGTGTGGAATGCGCCCAGGGAGAGGGCAGTTCCAAGCAGTATCAGCAGCGCGTTATCCAAGTCACCTCCAGCCGTGTAACACTGTCAACCGCCGGCTCATCCGTGTCAACGAGGGGGAGTCGTTCATCGTGTCCCACAGGGCAGGTTCGAACCGCCCCTGTGAGCACAAGGGTTGAGCCTTACTGTTTGTTCCCCTATTATTTGCGAGCACTTATTAGGAGTTGCATGGCCCGGTCACGACGAGACCCAGTCACCAGCTTGCTGGAGGAGGCGCCCTCTTTTTCCCGCCTGAGCGGGGGCCTGTTCATGGTCATCGAGGGGCCGGATCGGGGTGACACCGTGGCCCTGGACGAGGAGGGCGTCATCATCGGCTCCTCCCCATCCTGCCAACTGCCGCTCACCGACAAGACCGTCTCCAGGAACCATGTGGAGGCCACCCGCGAGCCCTTCGGGGTTGTGCTCAGGGACCTCGGCTCCACCAACGGATCCTTCATCCATGACCAGCGGTTCGTGGAGATCGTCATCGGCTACGGCGCCACGTTCAAGCTGGGCAAGACCGTGATCAAGTTCGTGCCCGAGGAGGAGGCGGTGGAGCCGGAGCTTAGCGACTCCGACTGCTTCGGCCAGCTCAAGGGTGAGGACCCGAAGATGCGGCGTATGTTCGCCCTGCTAACCGACGTGGCCGCCACCGACGCCACGGTGATCGTGGAGGGCGAGACCGGCACAGGAAAGGAGCTGGTGGCCGAGGAGATCCACAACCACAGCGGGCGGGCCAAGGGCCCCTTTGTGGTCTTCGACTGCGGCGCGGTGCCCAGGGATCTCATCGAAAGCGCCCTGTTCGGCCATGTAAAGGGCTCCTTCACCGGGGCCACCTCGGACCGCAAGGGGGCCTTCGCCGAGGCCAACGGCGGCACCATCTTCCTGGATGAGATCGGCGAGCTCGGCCCTGACCTCCAGCCCACCCTGCTGCGGGTGCTGGACAAGCGCGCCGTACGCCCGGTGGGCGGCAACCAGTACGAGCAGGTGGATGTGCGGGTGGTGGTGGCCACCAACCGCGACCTGCGCGAGGAGGTAGCCAAGCGCGCTTTCCGCGAGGACCTGTACTACCGCCTGGCGGTGATCCGCATCCACCTCCCCCCCCTGCGTGAGCGGGGGCTCGACATCCCCTTCCTCGCGGACCACTTCATCCGCCTCTACTCCCCACCCGGCGCGCCCCCGCTGATCTGCACCTCCGAGGGGATGCGCAAGCTGCAGCTCCACGGCTGGCCCGGGAACGTGCGCGAGCTGCGCAACGTCATTGAGCGCGCCTGCGTGCTCCACAACGACAACGTGATCAACCTCGACGATGCCTTCTTCAAGGAGGAGCCAGCGCCCAACCTGGGCGTCCGCACTGATCTCCCGTTCAAGGAGGCCAAGGGGCAGCTTGTGGAGACTTTCGAGCGCGAATATATCGAGGATCTCATGTGCCGCCACAGCATGAACCTCTCGGCCGCGGCCCGGGAGGCTCAAATCGATCGCAAGCACCTCCGTGAGCTGATCCGGAAGTACAACATCAAGAAACAGGACTGAGCGCGCCCGGGTGCGCCAGAGGTGTATTTTTTTCCGTATTAACGACGCCTTGTTGTACAATTCTCCATTACGAACCGGCAGAATAATGGCGACCCAATCTGAAATCGGCTTCAAGCTGGCGGGTAACTCTCCCCTGTTTAGCTCCCTGAATCAGGACGTGCTTACAGCCCTGGTCAAGGAGGTGCCGCTTGTGGAGTTCGAGGCGGACCAGATCATGCTGCGTGAGGGGGATCCCGGCGAGGCGATGTATATCATCAAGAGCGGCATGGCGAGGGTCTTCACGACCCAGGGGGATCAGGAAGTCGAGCTCGCTGTGCTCGGACCGGGCGCGTGCGTGGGCGAAGTGGCTACCCTCACCGGATCCGTTCGTACCGCCTCTGTGATGACCATGGAGCCCAGCGAGCTGTACCAATTCAGCAAGCGCCAGCTGGATGAGATCGTCGAGCAGTACCCGAAGGTGAAAAAGCGGCTCGAGGCGTTGGTTCTCGGGCGCGCCGAAGATACGATAGACAAGATTACGAGGCGCTTTCCGCAGGTGGCTGTGGACAGCGAAGCGGAGTCAACGCGGAAGAAGTAACCGTAGGCCCAAGGAGCCGTCAGGTGAGTGGAGTCCAATTTGCGTTGAGGTTCATCTCCGGTAAGTACCAGGGTGGAGAGTTTCCCCTCAAGGAGAACCGCGAGATCGTCATCGGGCGGTCCAGCGAGCTCGACATGGTCCTCGTGGAGGACATGGTTTCTCGGAACCACGCCAGGATCAGCACCGCCGATGGCGAGATATCGATCCAGGATCTGGGCTCCACGAATGGAACCTTTGTCAACGGCGAGAAGGTCAAGGAGGCCACCCTCAAGGAGGGTGACCGGGTGCTCATCGGCACGAGCATCATCAAGCTGATCGACGCCAAGGACATGGGCGAAACCAAGAGCAGCCCGGTGAACCGGGCGGTGTCGCCGTCGGTGTCCCAGCGGCGGACCCTCTCCGGCGGCAGCAGCATGGTGGGCACCATCGATGAGATCCCCCTGCCCGATCTGCTGCAGCTCCTCTCCACATCCAAGAAGAGCGGCGTCCTGGAGATCGAGGGCGACAAGGGGCTGGGCCGTATCTACCTGCGCACCGGTCAGGTCTACTACGCAAGCATCGACGAGAACTACGACATCGGCCCGCGCAAGGCGTTCTACCGCATGGTGATCTGGGAGACGGGCACCTTCGAGTTGGCCCCGCCGGACGACAAGGAATTCCTCGAGTCGCTGGAGGACTCCGTCGAGGGTCTGCTCATGGAGTCCATGCGCCAGCTGGACGAGATCCGGCGCCTGCAGCCAGAGCTTCCCGACGGCAAGGCCGCCCTGGCCATGCCCAAGCCGCTCGCCGCTAACCTCAGAGATCTCTCCCCTGAGCAGCTCGATCTGCTCCAGCTCGTGCACAACCACGGCAGCCTGGACGAGGTGTTGGATCACAGCCCGCTCACTGACCTGGACGTCTACGAGGGCATGTTCCACCTGTACGATAACGGCTTCATCAAGGAAGCCGTGGGCAAGGGGCAGCTGCCGCTTTAGCTTCAGCTTTAGCTGCACTCCTCAGGGGCCGCTCTTGCCGCCCCCGCCCTTACACCTCACACCTCCAGAGTGAGCCCCTCTCTCGCCGGCACCAGCTTCACGTCTTTCCCACCCGGTTTCTGGTCCAGCAGATCGCGGCAACGCTCCGCCAGGTGGTCAACCTGGTCGTCGGTGTAGTTCTGATCGTAGTGCGTCATCACCAGGGTCCCAACCCCGGCGGCAGCGGCCATGGAGGCTGCGTCAACGATGGAGGAGTAGCCCCGCTGGCGGCGTCCGGCCTGATCTTCCGGCGTAAAGGTGCAGTCGTGCACCAGGCAGTCGGCCCCCCGGCAGAGGGTCAAGAGGCGTTCCCTGGATGCCTCGTCCTCGCATAGCAAGTCGGTGGCGAAGACGAGGGTTCGCCCCCCCTCCCGCAGGCGGTAGACGAGGGTCTCGCTGCGGCCATGGGGCAGCAGGTCGCTGCTCACCTCCAGGCCCCCAACGACCATGGCCGTGCCGGGAGAGAAACGCCGGATGGTGATATCAGCCCCCAGGTTGGCCAGGCTGTGCAACGGGGAGACATTGGGCGCCATCTGCCCCTCGAGGATCTCCTCCAGCACCCCGGCGGAGTCGCCTGGCCCCATGATTGTCAGCTTGTTGCCGGGGATATAGGCGGGGACGAAGAAGGGGAACCCCTGGATGTGATCCCAGTGGGTGTGGGTCAGCAGCAGGTGCGCCGCGCCTCCCTTGCCTCGCTCCTCCTCCGCCATCCAGCGGCGCCCGAGCTCGATGATCCCGGTGCCGGCGTCGAGGATTGTCAGCTCACCATCGGCCGCGCGCACCGAGGCGCACATGGTGTTGCCGCCGTACCGATTGAACGCTTCGCCCGGCGCGGCTACCGAGCCTCGTACACCCCAGAACGTGACCTCCATGATCGGATTAGCCTACCCGGCCTTGTTACCTGGCGCAATCCGCTCAGAGTGCCAGCGTCTCCCCCTCCCGGGAGGCGATGAGCTTGATCGGCGCGCCAGGGGTGAGCCGGGCCACTTTCTGATCCAGCTCCTCGTCGCTGGCCGTGGGGGAGTAGTGGAACAGCGCCAGCGCCGCGGCGCCCGCCTCCTCGCATAGCTCCAGGGCATACTCCGCCGTGGAGTGCCCCCAGTGGGGTCGCGCCTCGTACTCCTCGGGGGAGAACATGGTGTCGTAGACCACCAGGTCCGCCCCGGCGCACAGTTCGATCACGCCGCTGCGTAGCAGGGCCAAGTAAGCCGCCTCTTGCTCCGAGGGGGGTCCTGGCTGGGTGGGGAAGAACTGGTGCTCGAACAGGATCCGGTCAAAGGGCGCTGTATCAGACACGTACACCACCGCGGCGCCGTCCGCCTCGACCCTGTAGCCGATTGAGATGTCGGGGTGGTTCAGCCTGGCGCAGCTCACCGCGGCCGCCCCGAGATTGAAACTTGCGCCCTCGATGAGCTCCATGTACTCCACCGTGGCGGCCACCTCGTCCAGGTGGATCGAGAAGTATGGCGCCGCGGTCTGGGTGCGGAAGATGTCCTCCAGGTGGACCTCGCGCTGACGCCCGTAGATCTTGATGCGGTTCCCGGCAACGTAGAGGGGCGCGAAGAAGGGGAGCCCCTGGATATGGTCCCAGTGGGTGTGGCTCACCAGCAGGTGGATCACCGCCTCCCCCCGCCCGGCCGCGCCCTCCATGAGCTCATGCCCCAGGCGCCGGAGCCCCGTGCCCGCGTCGAGCACGATGATCCCCCCGTCCGAGGGCGTGACCTGAACGCAGGCCGTGTTCCCTCCGTACCGGTTCGTAGACGGACCAGGAACCGGATATGAGCCCCTGACACCCCAAAACTTCACGTCCATGCCAATACTTTACTCAACCAAGACGGTGACGTCGACGAAGACCTGGACGATTATTCCAACCCGATCTCCGCCTGCACCCGCTTCACCTCAGGATCATCCCGCCTGACCTTGGCCGCCTTGCCAGCGTGCTCCTTGGCTTTGGCCAGCAGGGTGCCCTGCCCCGCCCCGGCCCGGTGGCGATCCAGGAGCAGCATGGCCATGCGCAGGTTCGCCTCGAAGTCGTTGGGCGCGTCCACGAGCAGGCGCTTGAACCGCTCCTCGGCCCGATCCTTCTGGCCTGCCGCGTGGTGGGCGCGGGCCGCCATTCGCAGGTGTGTCTCTTCATCAGGCTCCAGGGCTGTGAGCCGGTCGTGCAGGGCCGCCGCCCGCTTGAATTGGCTGGTGCGCAGCCACACATCTCCCAGCAGCTTGAGGGCCCGCAGGTGGAAGGGATCCAGCCGAAGGGCCAGCTCCAGGAGCTTCGCCGTATCGTCCCATCGTTGGCGCTTGTGGAAGATGAGCGCCAGGTAGAACGGGTTGGTGGCGTCAAGCGGGTTGAGCGCCCGGGCCCGGCGCAGAGCGACCACTGCCTCGGCCGGGTTGGCCAGCCGGAGCTGCGCCAGACCAACCAGGGTGTGGCCGCCCGGAAATTGGGGGTATTCGAGCACCAGCTCTTCCACCAGCCGCAAACACTCCGAGGCCTTGTCCTCATCCCGGAGCAGGGTCATAGCCCGCTGGAAACGCTCCCTCGCCCCAGGTGGCACCGCCCGCGTCCGGCGCCGTATCCGCCGCACCAGCGCCCTGCCCCGCTTCACCTCACGGGCGCCGGGCTGGAGCTTGCTCGCGGCCTGGATCTGGGCCAGGGCGGCCTCAGGCTGGCCCAGGTCGAGCAGCGCGTGGGCCAGGGTGACGGCGCAGAGGGCGCTCGCCTCCAGCTTACAGCTCTGTTCCAGCAGGGGTTTGGCCAGGACGGCCTCCCCGTTCATGAGTCTGATCAGGCCTGCCCGGTAGGGGATCTCCGCTGCCTCGGGCCAGGCCTTGGCGGACCTGCCCAGCTGCTTGAGGGCTGGCTCCATGTTGGAGGGGGAGCGGGCCAGGGAGAGCAACGCCTCTCCGTACAGCCGCTCAGCCTCGCCCGGGAGCGCCTTGACCCGGTGCTCGGCCCCATCCAGCCGGCCCATCTTGCGGGAGCAATCGATGAGCAGCCGGATCCCCTCCAGCCGCTCAGCCGGAGATCCCTCGCCCCTGGCCACCAACGTATCCAGCAGGGCGCAGCTTCGTGGGAGCTCCCCGGCCCGGAGCAGATCCCGGGCGGCGGCCACGGTGTTGGCTCCCCCGGCGCAGCCCCCGAGGAACAGCGCCGTCATGAGCAAGCAGGCGCCAACCTGATGCGCGGGCAGGCGTGACATCAGAACTGCTTCTCCGAGTCGAGCATGAGCGTCACCGGGCCGCTGTTGCACAGCTCCACCTCCATCATCGCCCTGAACCGGCCGGTCTGGACCTCCACCCCCAGGGCCTGACAACGGGAGACGAACAGGTCGCACAGCCGCTCCGCCTCACCGGGCTCCAGGGCGTTGACGAAGGAGGGCCGCCTCCCCTTGCGACAATCCCCGTAAAGGGTGAACTGGCTCACAACCAACATGCTGCCCCCGGTGTCCAGCAGGGAGCGGTTCATGTGCTCGTTGTCGTCCTCGAAGATGCGAAGGTGGACCACCTTGTTGGCCAGATACTCCACGGCAGCCTCGCCGTCCTCGCCGTCCCCCTGACCCGCGCCGAGCAGCACCATGAGGCCCGGCCCGCACTGGCCTACAACCTCCCCCTCCACGGCCACCCGAGCCCAACTAACGCGCTGGACCACAGCTCGCATCCGTCTCCTCCGGGAAGGCGCCCGCTGGCTACAGGCCCTGGGCGCAGAATTTCAGGTGATCTTCACCTGCCGTGTCCGGGTCAGGGATCGCCTCGGCGCCCCGTGTCCCCGTCTTGCGGCATTCGTAGCCGTCCCTGCAATCGGAGTCCTTTTCGCAGCTCTTCATGCAGAAGCGCGTCTCATAGGTGCGCAGGGCGCAGAATCCGCTACTCAGGCAGATCTCCTCCACCGCGCACTTGTTGGTGGGGGTCAGCTTCGGGTCCACCGTATCTTCGGTGGCTGGGTCACAGGGCTGGGAGAGGAAGGAGGTTGGGAAGAACCGGACGCAGACTGCCTCCTCGGGGCACGTCTCCAGCCCGCACCCCTCCACCGTGCAGTACCCCTCGAGCTGAGAGGTATCGCAGATCCGGTCGCCCAGGGGCGAGCAGTCCACGTTGGCCGTGCAGCTGTCGCCGATCTCGTCGCCGCAGCCCATGGCCAGCAGGAGTATAAATACCGATGTCGCAGTCCACCTCATGGTCGCGCATGGTATCCACGGCCACCACCTGATGCAAGGTGTTCCGCCGTCCGCATTTTCCCTCACGTAACCACCGGGAGTTGCTCCCCCAGGGCGATCCCCTGCTCGGTCGCCACGAGGCGGTAGGCCAGGGCTTCCACGCCAGCCTGATGCATGACTCGCCGCAGGGTCTCACCATAGACAGGGTCGATGTCATCGGCCGGGCCCACGGCCCGCGCGTCCCCGCGCTGCACGGCGAAGAGGAGCACCGCGCGGCATCCCTGCCCGCGCAGGGTAGCCAGCTCCTCCAGGTGCCGGGCCCCACGGGAAGTCACCGCGTCCGGAAACCTCGCCACACCGTCCTGCACCAGGGTGACATTCTTGATCTCCACATAGCAGTCCCGGCGCCCGGGGGACGTCAACTTCAGATCGATGCGGCTGCGCTGCCCCACCTTGACCTCGGGCTTCACCGTGTCGTAGCCGGCCAGGGGGGGCATGGCGCCGGCCTCGGCCGCCAGGCGGAAGATCCGGTTCGGCACCAAGGTGTTGATCCCCACCAGCCCCCCGTTGGCCTCCACAAGCTCCAGGGTGTAGGGGAGCTTCCGCTTGGGATTGGGAGATCGGGAGATGAACACCTTGCTCCCGGGGTCGGAGCAGCCGGCCATGCTGCCGGTGTTGGGTGTGTGCGCCGTGACCAGGTGGTTGTTCCGCAGCCTCACATCAACCAGAAATCGTTTGTAGCGTCTGATGAGGGTCCCGGCCAGGAGCCGGCCCGGGAAGGGAAGGAAGACGCCTGAGGCCGCACCAGACATGGCCAGAGCATAGCTCACACCAAGCCCAAGGCCAGCCCGAAGCCCGAAGCCCGGCACCCGACCCCCCGACACCCCATCCCCATCCCGAAACCGACGCCCGGCACCCGAAACCCGGCCTCCTACTTCTTCTTGAGCTTCTCGCTCAACGTCGTCTCCCCCTTCACCCGCAGGTGAGCCCGAAGCTTCAAGTACGTCTTGCGACCGATCCCCTTGACTCTGATGACCTGAAAGGACGAGCTGAACTTGCGCCGGGCCCGGTAGGCGATGATGGCCTTGGCCTTGGACTGGCCGATGCCGGGCAGGTATTGGAGCTGCTCGGAAGTGGCCGTGTTCAGGTTCACCACCTTCACCGGTGTGACCTCGGCCGCCCCCGCGGACTTGTTGGCCTTACGCGGGCCGGCCAGGGCGTCCCCGCCGGACAGCATGATCATGAGGGCCGCGGCCCAGATCGGGTTAATGATGTTCCTTCGCCTGTTGGTCATTGTCTCCTCCTGTGGTTTGGTAGACGCCTCATCCCAAAGCACGGCGCATGCCAGGAGAAGATGGACCTGTTTTCAGCAAGTTATGGCAGAGCACAAGCCAGGATCCGTGCGGTGCCCGGATTGTCGGACCGGTATCCGGATCCGCCCACTGTATAATGCCCCCGGTGATCCTTCGGCCCTCCGCCATACTGCTGCTCCTGCTCCTCCCGTGCCCTGCCAGCGCCACGCCTGAACCGCGGGCGCGACTGGAGCCCCTCCTGTGGGACGCGGCCAGGGGGGACGCCACCACCGTGCGCCAGCTGCTCCCGGCCAGCGCGTTGCCCAATGACCACCTGAGGCTCCTCGTACGCCTGGCCCCCGGAGCACCCGCGAGCACCCTGGCCACGCTGACACCCGAAGCCCGCTTCGGGCAGATCCTCGCCGTACGGACCGCCCAGGCCGACCTGACACGGTTGGGCTCCCTGCCCGGGGTCGCGAGCGTGGAGGCGTGCAGGGTGCTCCGGCCTCACCTCGACCGCTCGCTCAAGGAGGTGGGCGCGCTCGCGGCGGCACAGACCCACGCGGGCCTGGACGGCCGCGGCGTGGTGGTGGGCATCGTGGACACGGGCCTCGACTTCCGCCACAGGGACTTCCAGGACGCCACGGGCCGCACCCGGCTGCTCCACCTTGTGGACTACTCGGTGAAGCCGGCCAAGGGCGGGGCCGGAGAGAAGTACGGAGCCAGGGTGTACTCAGCGGCCGAGCTGGACGCCCAGCTGCGGGCAGACGCCAGCCTCGGTCCCGGCGCCCCGCCCCTGGTCCCCCACCAGGACATCTCCGGGCACGGCACCCATGTGGCGGGCATCGCCGCCGGCTCTGGCAGAGAAGCGGCCGCCGGGTTCACCCCTGGGCGCTACGTCGGGGTGGCGCCGGGGGCCCACATCATCGCCGTGCAGGCCGCGCGCAACAACGACTCGGCCTTCCACGACGCCGACGTCCTGAGCGGCATCAAGTTCATCTTCGACCGCGCCGCCGCCCTGGGCATGCCCGCCGTGGTGAACCTGAGCCTCGGCACCCAGCTCGGCCCCCACGACGGGACCAGCAACCTGGCCACGGCCATCTCGGCCTTCACGGGAGCCGACAAGCCCGGGCGTGTCATCGTCGCCTCGGCCGGCAACGACGGCGGGCGGGACATCCACGCCTCTGGCTACCCTCTCCTGGAGGGCGAAACCACCGTGATCCTCGAGATCCCGCCCTACACTCCCAGCGGCGCCCGTGAGCTGGTCCACCTGGAGCTCTGGTACGACGCCTCCCTGGACATCACCCTGACCAGCCCCGGCGGGGAGGCCTTCGGCCCTGTCTCCACTGGCAGCAGCCTGACCAGGAACACCGACGAGGGCCGGATCAAGCTGTTGAACGCGCCGTCGGGAAAGTACGCGGGCAACGGCCGCAACCAGGCGGTGCTGGTGGTTGAGGAGCACGGCAAGGTCTCACCAGCGTCCGGGCGCTGGACCATCACCACCAAGGGGAGCGCGGAGCGGTTCGATGTCTGGCTGGTGAACCCGGCCATCGTCGGCCCCTCTGGCCGGCCCCGCCTGCGCGGCCCAGTGGATCCTGACATCCGGCTCTCCAGCCCGGGCACCGCCCTGGGGGTGATCACCGTGGCGGCCTACAACACCCGCGTGGCCTGGGAGAGCCAGGCCGGCAAGATGAGGCTGCTCTACGCCCGCAACGGAGATCCCTCCTTCTTCTCGGCCACGGGGCCCTCACTGGACGGCCGGTTCATCCCGGACGTCAGCGCCCCGGGGCAGTTCGTCATCAGCGCCATGTCCCGGCACGCCCAGCCCTGGACCGCGGTCAGCAGCTTCTACGTGGTCGATAACCACGGCGCCCTGTGGGGCAAGGACCAGACCAGGGGACTCCTGCGGGGCACCAGCCAGGCCGCCCCACATGTGACGGGCGTGGCGGCGCTCCTGCTGCAGAAGGCGCCCGGCCTCCATATCGAGGAGGTGCGGGAGCTGTTGCGGGTGGGGGCGAGGGCCGAGGGGCCTGGGATCAAGCCGGGCGCTGGTTGGTCTCCCCGGTGGGGCTTCGGCAAGGTGGACGCGGCGCGCACCCTGAGCGCAATGGCCGTCAAGGCCGGGGGCCCCGCGCGGAGCGTCGATCCCACGCGCAGCACTGTTGGGATAAACCGGGACCTTCTCCCCGCTGGCTCCTCGGGGCAGGCCATCATCACGGTGGTGCCCCGGGATTCGGCCGGGCTTCCCCTGGGCCCGGGCAGACAGGTGAAGGTAACCACATCGGCCGGGATCATCCGCGGGCCAGCCATACACAGGGCCCGCGGCCGCTACGAGGCCACACTGCTCCCGGCGGCGAAGCTGGGTGAGCGCGCCGTGATCACGGTGGAGGTTGACGGCGTCACCCTGACCCACAGGCCGGTGGTGCACCTGACCACCCGACGGGCCTTTGTGGGCGGCGCACTGCGCGCCGAGGGCAGCGGCTGCCAGGTGGGGCCGTCGTCGATTTCACCGCTCTCGCTCCTGTTGGTGTTGCTCCTGACCGTGAGGCGCCGTGGACCGATGGTATGATTGCCACCGATGCGGCTGTTCCTCCTCTCCTCGCTCCTGTTCGGCATCACCGCCTGCGGCCCTCCTGGTGAGCGGCATATCCCGGTGGATGTGCTCCCGGCCGAACCGGACGCCGCCATCAGCGACTTGGCGCTCGCCGACGCGGACCTCTCTCCTCCGGACGCCGACGCCCTGGACATCTCTGGGCCGGCGGACCTGAAGGACGGCGGGTCCGGGCCGCCCTACCCCTTTGTCCTGGTCCACGGCTTCTTCGGCTTCGACAAGGTGGGCCCTCTGGATTACTGGTGGAAGCTGAAGCCCGCGCTCCAGGCGGACGGGCACTCCGTGTACATCGCCTCAGTGGACCCGTTCAACAGCACCTACGTGCGGGGCCCGCAGCTGCTCAAGCAGGTCCAGGCGTTCCTCAAAACCACCGGCGCGGCCAAGGTCAACCTCGTGGCCCACAGCCAGGGCGGCCTCGACTCGCGCTGGGTGGCCACCAAGATCCCGGGGCGCATCGCCTCCGTCACCACCGTGGCCTCACCCCACCTCGGCGCGTACATCGCCGACGTCCTGCTCAAGCGCACCGCCGGCTGGACCAAGGCCGTGGCCGAGGCGTTCCTCAAGGCGCTGGCGCCCAAGGTGTATGGCGATCCGGCCAAGGACACGAGCATCAAGGCCAGCCTGGAGTTCATGGAGACCAAGAGCGTTCAGAAGTTCAACGTCGCCTACCCGAACCAGACGGGAATTGACTACTACTCCATCGGCGGCCGCTCGGACAAGAGCGACGGCGGCTCTACCTGCCAGGCCCCCCTGGCGCCGGCCTTCATCAGCAAGTACGACAAGGTGGAGGATCCCATCGAGCCGCTGCTCTACATCACGGCCAAGGTGCTCCAGGAGTCGTACATGAACCCGAAGCCCAACGACGGCGTGATCCAGACCTGGTCAACGAAATGGGGCACCTGGCTGGGATGCATTCCGGCGGATCACTTCGACCAGGTGGGGCATCTGTTTGGGGATGATCCGGGAAAGGGGAACACGTTCAACCACACGACCTTCTATCGTGATCTGTTGAAGTGGCTGAAGGGGAAGGGGTACTAGCGCCTACAAAGGAATGTTGCCGTGCTTTCGCGGCAGGTTCTCTTGCCGCTTGTTGGCCAGCATGCGCAGGGCCGCGATGAGCTTGGTGCGGGTCTGACGCGGGGGGATCACCTCATCGATGAATCCCAGCTCCGCGGCCTTGTACGGGTTGGCGAAGGTGTGGCGGTAGTCAGCGATGAGCTCGGCGCGCCGGGCCTCCGGGTCCTCGGATTTGGCCAGCTCCTCGCGGTAGATGATGTTGACCGCGCCGTCGGGCCCCATCACCGCGATCTCCGCGTTGGGGTACGCATAGTTGATGTCCGCGCGGATGTGCTTGGAGGCCATCACGTCGTACGCGCCGCCGTACGCCTTGCGCGTGATGCAGGTGATCTTCGGCACCGTGGCCTCGGCGTAGGCGTAGAGCAGCTTGGCGCCCGAGGCGATGATGCCTCCGTACTCCTGGTCCGTGCCGGGCAGGAAGCCGGGCACGTCCTCCAGGGTGATGAGCGGGATGTTGAAGCAGTCACAGTAGCGCACGAAGCGCGCGCCCTTCTTTGACGCGTCGATGTCCAGGCACCCGGCCAGCACCATGGGCTGGTTGGCGATGATGCCCACCGCCTTGCCGTCCAGGCGGGCGAAGCCGACCACGATGTTCTTGGCGTAGTGCTCATGCACCTCGAGGAAGTAGCCGTCGTCCACCACCTTGCTGATGATCTCCTTGGCGTCGTACGGCTTGGACGGGTCCAGGGGCACCACCTCGTCCAGGGCGGCGTCCTCCCGGTCGGGCGGGTCCTCGGACAGGACGATGGGCGGGTCGTCCATGTTGTTCTGCGGCATGAAGGAGAGCAGCTCGCGGATGGCCTTGATGCAGGTCTCGTCGTCCGGGTAGGCGAAGTGGGCCACGCCGCTCTTGGAATTGTGGGCCATGGCGCCGCCCAGGTCCTCCTTGGTGACCTCCTCGTGGGTGACGGTCTTGATCACGTCTGGCCCGGTGATGAACATGTAGGAGCTCTTCTCCACCATCATGATGAAGTCGGTGATGGCGGGCGAGTACACCGCGCCGCCGGCGCACGGCCCCATGATGGCCGAGATCTGCGGGATCACCCCTGAGCAGAGGGTGTTGCGCAGGAAGATGTCGGCGTAGCCGGCCAGGGAGGCGACCCCCTCCTGGATGCGGGCCCCGCCCGAGTCGTTGAGCCCCACGATGGGCGCGCCCACCTCGGCCGCCAGGTCCATCACCTTGCAGATCTTGCGCGCGTAGGAGCGGGACAGGGAGCCGCCGAAGACGGTGAAGTCCTGGGCGAAGACGTAGGTCAGGCGGCCTCGGACGTTGCCGTAGCCAGTGACCACGCCGTCGCCGAGGAACTTCTTGTTCTGCATGTCGAAGTCAGAGCAGCGGTGCGTGACGAAGCGGTCCAGCTCCTGAAAGGTGCCGGGGTCCATGAGCAGCTCCACCCGCTCGCGAGCGGTGAGCTTGCCCGCCGCGTGGTGCTTGTCGATGCGCTTCTGGCCGCCCCCCTCCAGGGCGCGCTCGTTCATCTCTTCCAACCGCTTGAAAGGATCCGGGATATCGCTGTTGCTCACGGCTACACCTATGTCTGTTGGTCTTTGATCTTCGGTTTAGTGGTCTTGACGCGTAGAACCAGAGTGCGGGGACGTTACCGCCCCCCCAGTCCAAGTTCAAGCATCACGGCGTCATGGATCAGCGGGCGGAGCCGGGGCATTGGGTTCGGCTCCCGGCCGCGGTACACGCGGTTGGTGAGCAGCACCACCCAGGCCCGTCGCGGCAGGTCGATCCAGAGGGAAGTTCCGGTGAAGCCGAGGTGGCCCACGCTGTGGGGCCCGAACAGTTGGCCAGCGCTGGAATCGGTTCCTGACGGGGTATCCCAGCCGAGCACTCGGGTAGTTCCAGGTGGACCGCTCCTGCTGGCCAGGAAGCGCCGCGCCTCAGCCCTGCGCAGGACGGCCCCATCGCCATGCCACGCGGCGGCTACCTCCCGGGCCAGCAGATGCACCTCGGCCGCGGTGGAGAAGAGCCCTGCGTGGCCGCCAACCCCGCCCATGACATGGCAGTTGTCGTCATGGACCTCGGCGACCAGGCGCCGGCGTCGCCAGGGGCACCGTTCGGTGGGGGCGAAGCGGTGGCGCGTCATCAGGGCTTCCCGCCTGCCGGTTTCTCCGAGGGGGACGAAGAAGGTCCGCTCAAGGCCGAGGGGCCGGTAGATGAACCGGGCGGCCAGGCGGTCCAGGCGAGCGCCGCCTGCGCGCTCCAGCAGCCAGGCGAGCAAGATGAAGCCGAGGTCGCTGTACACGGCCAGCTTGCCCGGGGGCGCGTTCATGACCGCGCGCGCCGCCTTGAGCCGGACAGCACGCCGCCGGTGGGTTGGGGCCATGGCTGCCACATCCTCGAAGAATGGCCGCCAGGCCGCCAGGCCGGAGCTGTGGTCCAGGAGCTGCCGGATGGTGATGCGTTGGGCCGGCCCGGGCGCAAGCTCTGGCAGATACGCGCTTGCCCGCTCGGCGAGCTTGATTGTCCCCGCCTCCACCAGCTTCATGGCCACCATGGCCGTGGCCAGAGGCTTGGTCAGCGAGGCCAGGTCAAAGACGGTGTCAGGAGTGGCGGCGCCGTAGGACTTGTGAATGACGGGCTCACCGTCGCGGGCTGCCAGGAGGACCGCGGAGGGAAAATCACCGCGCTTCACCGCGGCATTTATCAGGCGGTTGATTCGTTTCACGAGTTCCAGTCGACGTCGGCGCCGACGAAACTACTTGCTGTACACCAGGATGATGCCCAGGTGGGTCAACCCCTTCCCCGTCACGTTCACCACGCTGCCCGACTTCACCTCTCCCTCGCCCTGGGTGGTCAGCTTGCCGTCCTTCTCGCTCATGAAGAACAGCTCAACCTTGTCGCCGTCCTTGAGCCCCGTGGCGGGGAACTTGTAACTCACCGGGCTGGTGAACGTGGTCTCCAGCGTGATGAATGCCACCGCGAAGGCTAGCTTGCCGCTCCCCTTGTAGTGGTTGCCCACGTTCTTGTGCACCTTGGCCTTGGGGATCACCGCCGCGCCGATCTTGGCGTCCGGCTCGAGGGGCGGTTTCTTGGTGGCGCCCGCCGGGATCGTCAACGAGACGCCGCCGCCCAGGTCGTAGGTGCCGCCCTTGGCGATGTCTACCTTCTGCACGGCCTTGGCCGTATGCGGCACCATGAATTTGCCAACGTCATGCTTCTTCTCGGCCTTGATGTCCGCCGCGGTGACCATCTGCGGAAAATAGGTGTCGAGGTACTGCTTGCCGCCCTTGGAGGTGGCCGTGGCGTGCACGATGTACTCCCCGGCCGTCTCCAACTGCACGCAGAACAGGCCTGTGCCGGAGGTGTCGTCGGAGAAACAACCGATATGGTCATTGCACACGATGACCGGGTGGTTGGTGAGCAGCTGGCCCGCGGAGTCCTCGGTGTAGCCGCACACCGAGGCGTACTTTGTGGGCACCGTGTCGGGCTTGATATCGGGCCTCACCTTCTTGTCCGCCATCTTGTCCTTCTGTGGCGGGGCGCCGTCCTTGACCGTCACCCCCTGGTCCGGGGTGGTGTCGCCGTCGTCTGAACATCCGGCCGCGGCCAGGGCCAGAAAGCCGAAGAGGACCATCATCTTTGTGCGCATGTATATGACTCCTGAGGATTTAATGGCCACCTAGCATAGCTTATTCCGGAGTATCCTTCACCAGAGCCCATGAGCTGGAGACGACGGACAAGCATTGCCCTCATCCTCCTCCTGGTGGGGGGCGCCGCCTTCACCCTGCACCCCCGCGGGCGGCGGCTTGTGATGGTGGCCTATCTGCTCGGCGGCGACGCGCTCGCCCCGACGGTGGAGGCCACCAGCGGGCCCGAGACGGTTGTCTTCGACGCGGCCCGTGAGCAAGACCGCCTGGCGTTGACCGCCACCCACGGCGACATCAGCATCGACCTCTCGTCTGAAGGAACCGCGCTGCTCGCCGCCGGCGAGGAGGCGGAGGATCACGAGGTGTGCACCAGGCGCTTCCCCAGGGACTGGTCCGCCCACCAGGTCCTCCGCCTGGAGTTCAGCCCCCTGAAGTTGCCCGAGCCCATCTTCCTGTCCCTGCGGGCGCGTACTCGCCCGGGCTTGTGGGAGACCACCTGGTACTACCAGCGGGTCATCCTGCGCCCCACCGCGCGCGCCTGGGAGGTGAACCTGGGGCCCGCGCCCCGCTTCATCAATCCCCAGGAAGTGCGGCAACTCTGTCTGGCCCTGCGCCGCCGCCATGGCGGACCGGCGCCCGCCCTCGGGCTACGCCGCGTCCTGCTCCGCAACAACTGGGAGCAGCGGCTCCCCCCCGCGTCCCGCCCCCGGGACCCGCTCACCATGCATGTCCTCGGGGACACCACCCGCGTCCGCCGCCTGGCTCCGGCGCCGGCTCAGCCCTGGCTCCGCGGCCCCACCGGCGAGGTCTTGCTCACCGGCTCTCGCAACGAGGTGATCGCCTTCCAGCTCGTGCTGCGCCGGGATACCACGCGCCGGCTTGGCGAGCCGGTCATCACCCTCCCGCCCCTGGCCGGCCCCGACGAGATCCCGGTCCATGCTCAGCTGTTCCACGCCCGGCATGTGCGGGTGCGCCAGCGCTCGAGCGCCTCCTACGGCGTGGCCAGCCCGGGCCCGGGGGACTACCCGGACCCCCTCGTGCCGCTGGTGGGCCCGCTACCGCTGGCCCGCGGAAACAACCACATCTGGGTGGACCTCCACATCCCGGCCAAGGCCGCGCCGGGCACATACCGCGGCGTGATGGCGGTGAAGTTTCCATACCAGCTCTACCGCTTGCCCATCGTGCTCCAGGTGGCCAACGCCACCCTCCCGGCCGCCGGGCGCCAGCTGGTGATGGCCTACTACCTGCCGCAGCTGGTGGGCCCTGCCGCGAAATTAAAGGGGGACGCGCTGTTCAAGCTGGAGCGGGCCTATCATCGGCTGGCCCAGGCCCACGGTGTCTTCCTGATCTATGACACCGGCCTGGTCAGGCTGGACCGGTACTTACCGATGATGCGCGGCGACCTCTACAGAGACGGCCCTGCCAGGGGCGAGGGCGCGCCGTACTGGCCGGTCCCGGTGGACGGACGCAGCGAGCAGGAGGTCAAGCGCCTGGCCACCGCGTCCATGGCATGGTTCAAGGAGCGCGGCCTGGCCACCCGCCCCTTCGCGTACCTGGCCGACGAGCCCCAGAGCCTGGAGGATTACCAGCGTATCCGCCGCAGGGCGGCCTGGATAAAGGGCGCGCCGTCGCCAGGGGACAGGCTGCCGGTGTTCGTCACCGAGCAGGTCGCCCCCGAGGACCAGGCCTGGCCCAGCCTGGTGGGCTCCGTGGATATCTGGGCCTCGGGCGACAACTTCCCCGAGCCCGCGGCCACCCGGCGGAGGTCAACCAGAGAGCAGTTCATCACCTACAACGGGCGCCCGCCCCATGCCGGCTCCCAGCTCCTGGACGCACCGGGGACCGACCTCCGCACCTGGGGCTGGATCGCCCACCGTTTCAAGATGGACGCCTGGTTCCTGTGGCAGGCCGCCTACTACAGGGACATTTACAATCAGGGCCCGGCCGTGGACCCGCTGGCCTGGGCCGAGACCTACGACCGCCGTCGCGCGGGCAAGGGCTACCAGCTGGGCAACGGCGACGGGGTGCTGCTCTACCCGCCGCCGCCTGGTTACGCCGCGCCCCTGGCCTCCACCCGGCTCAAGGCCATCCGCAGGGGGATTCAGGACAAGCTCTACCTGGAGCTCGCCGAGCAGTGCGGCTACGGCGACAAGGCCGCGTCCATCTCCCGGCGGCTCATCCCGAGGGCCATGGGAGAGGCCAAAGAGTTACAGCCGCCGGCCTGGCCGGAGGACGAGAAGCACTGGGAGGCGGCGCGGCAGGAGCTGATCCGGCTGGTCGCTGGCTGCAAGGAAGGGGGGAGGTGATGGAGTGGCTGATCCCTCTGATCTGGTACGGCACCTGGGCCACCGGCGTCGGCGTTGTGCTCTATCTCACCGCCGGGACCAATCACAAGCGCAAGTTCAAGAAGCTCCTCAGGAGCTACAATCCGCCGGCCGCGGGGGCCCTGCCCGCGGGCAAGGTGTGGCTCAAGGGCGAGGTCATCCCCAGTGGCGACCTCCTGCGCGCGCCCCTCTCAGGGGAGCAGGTCCTGGCCTGGCGCCTCATCGTATCCCAGCGCTGGCCAAACATCGCCGGGCAGGAGGCGTTCAAGGAGCTGCTGGATGTCGAAGACGCCGTTGATTTCCGGCTGCGCCATGAGGAGGGTGAGGCGCTTGTGCGAGCCAACGGCGTGGCCAATCTCCTGGACGCCTCGCTCCTCAACTGGACCCCTCAGGGCGACAGCTACAAGCCCACAGACAGGCTGCTATCCATCCTCAAGCGGCGCCAGGTAGTGCCCACCGAGGACATCATGGGACAGGTCTATGTGCGCTTCGTTGAGCTCGGCGTGCTCCCGGGGGATGAATACAGCGTGGCCGGAACCGCCGGCTCCGAGGCTGATCCCAACGCCACTGGCGTCGGCTACCGGGAGGCGCCCTCCCGGCTGAGCCTCACCGGCACCCGGAGCGCACCGATCCTGATAACCAAAACAGATCCCTCCAGGCTGGCATATCTGGGAGACGCCCGCAGGCTGGTCAATCTGAAGAAGCCTCGCCGGCCTCCTCCTCGTCGCCGCCGCCTTCTGCCGCCTCACTAGATTCATCGACCTCTGGGGCCGGCGCCTCGGTACCCACTGAGGGCGTCACGACCTGGCGTGCGGGTCTGCCAGTGGCCCGGTGCGGTCGCCCCACCGCCACGGCCTCCTGGGCAGCCAGCAGCCGGTCCAGCAGCGCCGCGTACGAGGCCGACAGGAAGAGGGCCATGGCCAGCAGCTTGGTGGTCCCGGTGGCGATATTGGGCACGGCCCCGGGGCCGGTGATGCCCTCCAGCAGCAGGTCCAGCAGCAGCATGGTGACCAGCAGCCAGAACCCGGCCATGAAGGCCACCACCATTCGAAAGTTGGCCAGCACGGTTTCCCGCAGCATAAACACCACCACCCCGGCCGCGCCCGTGGCGATGAACTTGAGCGCCGTGGCTGCGGACGAGCCCCCGGCCGTATCAGGATCCGCGTCCACGATGAGGGAGATTACCTGGTCCCTGAGGCGGAACTGCTGGTCCATGGCCAGGATCATGAATCCCACCGCGAAGATGAGCCAGGTGAGCGCGTCCCTGGGCTTGCTCTGCTCGGTGCGGATGATGCGCGCAGCGAAGTGGCATGCGAAGAAGAGCAGCGAGGCCCCCACCATCTGGGCCGAGTAGAACCAGGTGATGAAGCTGTCAGTTATGAAGTGGGCGTCCCTGTTGCCCGGCCCGGGCTCATAAACAGCATACGCCGCCACAATCAGGTTGAGCACCACCAGGGTGACCATCACTGTGCGGTGATGCGCTTTGGGAACGGAACTCTCGCTCATGGGCTAGACAAAGGTTAGCCCTTCAGCAGAGGAGAACGCAAACTTTGGAGGTTGCGCCGGCTTCATCCCGGAGGCTCCGGAGGAGCCGAGGACCGGCGCAGTTCAGGAGGGGGGCCGGGCTATTGCCCCGCAGACTTCAGCACAAACGGGTACGACACGATGACGATACCGCCGCCCTTGGGCTTGGGGAAGAGCCAGCGCCGCACCGCCATGGCGATGCAGGTCTCGACCTGACGGTTGCCCATGGTGGACTGCTGCACCACCGAGGAAACCACCTGCCCTGTGGGCGAGATGGTGAACTGCACCACGACGCGGCCGTACAGGTCGGGCTTGGACTGCAGCTCCTTCTGGTAGCAGTACTTCACCTCGTTGATGTGCCGCCGGATGATACGGCGGATGATCTCTTTGTCCAGGGCGCCGCGCACGTTGGCGCGACCGGCCACCACGCGCGGGGCGCGGGCCCGGCGGCCACGCAGACGGCCCACACCGCGGCCGTAGCCAGCGCCGCTGCCGCCGCCGCCGCCCTTACCGATGGTGCCCAGGGTGCCGAGGCCGATGGTGCCCTCGCCAGTACCGCCGCCGCCGCGGCCAGTGCCCACCAGGCCGAGGCCGCCAACACCGTAGGCCTCGCCGATCTGGTTTCCGATCAGGCCGCCCAGGGCGTCCTCAGCGTCGGTGCCCAGCGCGGAGTCGCGACCGAAGATGGAGGCAATGTGGCTGCCCTGCGCGCTCTTGAGCAGGCCCAGCACACCGGCGTTCTGCGCGGCGTTCTCGGCCAGGCGCTTGGCCAGGTGCGGATCCGGGTTGTTCTTGGGGCCCTTCAGGCCGTACAGACCAGTCTTCTTCTTGCTGGTCTTCTTGCCCATCTTGCCTTCTTCGCCCTTGTGCTTCTTACCCTTACCGCCCTCCTCGTCGTCGGTCTTCTTCTTCAGCCAATCGGGCACCTCGTCGCTCTTGGCGTCCGGCGGCTTGATCAGGAACTTGACGAACTTATTGTCGGTATTGAACAGGTCCAAAGACAGCGCCTTGGCGTCAGGCGGCACGGAGAAGACGAGGAACAGGATCAGGGCGTGGGTGGTGAAGGAGAGCCCGTTGAAGACCTGAGCCGACCAGTCCGTGGTGGCGAAGAAGGGGCTGGTGACTCGCGCCGCGGCGGGCACGGAGTTAACCAGGAAGGAGGACTGACCCACATCCACCTTGATGCGCGCGTCCGCCGGGATGGAGAAGGACCCAGCGCCCATCTCGTTGAGGGCCTTGCGGTCCGCGCCGATGGTGACGTCGCCCGTCATGCCGTCTGTGTAGTTCAGGCTGTAGTCAGTGCCCGAGGACTGGACCAGGGGGAAAATGACCCCAGGCACAGCCGGGTGGCTCATGTTGACATCCGCGGCATGGTCCTCACCGAGCGTGAAGTCCGGGGACTGCTTCTCCCAGCCATAACGCTGGATCCCGTACACGAACATCAAGAGGCCGCTCGGCAGCATGAACGCCGCCATGCCAGGCTGCCCGGTGAGGGCGACCACGGCGCCGGCGATGAACAGGGCGCCGCCGAGGGCCAGCAGGGCCCAGCTCAGGATCCCGACCTTGCCGCCGCGGGGGTTGTCCAGGTGGCGCACGCCGAGCACGTTGTCAGCCAGCAGGGTGGTGACCTCGATGGCCCGGGAGCCATCCTGCTTGTTCAGCATGGGGTCATCAATGGGCGCAGCATAGGCCTCTTGTGCGGGAGCCGCCGCAGGCGCTGCCGCCATGGGGGGCGCCACGCCAGGGGGAGGAACCACGCCCGGAGGAGGCACCACGCCAGCCGGGGCCGGGGCCGGTGCCACGGGCGCGGGTGCGACCGCAGCAGGCGCCGGGGCAGGCGCGGGGGCAGGAGCAGGAGCAGGGACCGGAGCCGGCACAGGCGCTGCCGCCGGCTGCTCCACGGGGGCGGCAACCGCCGCCGCCTCGGCCTGTCCAACACCGACCACCACACGGAATCCACCCAGGGTCAGCTCGTCACCATCATTGAGCGCGGCCTTGTTCACCGCCTCGCCATTGACAATGGTTCCGCTGCTGCTGCCCAGGTCGATGATATTGACCTCACCGCCCGGCGTCACCTCGATGACGGCGTGCATGCGTGAGACGTTCTCATCCTCCAGGCACAGGTGGGAGGTGTCCATCTTTCCGATCTTGATGGTGTCCTCGGTCAGGGTTTCCTCCCTGATCAGTTGGTCACCCTGATAGATCTGGAATGAAAGGGGAATCTTGGCTGTCATTAGGCTCCTCCGACTGGGCATTGGGCTGAGCTATGTCCTCACGTGGGGCACCAGACCGCCACGTCAGGTCAGGTTGTGCTCGCCAGCTTGGCCCGAGTCCTAGATGTCCTCTGCCGACTTCAGCATCTCCGGGATGAAATTCTCCCGGATCTTGATCAGGCTCGAATGCTTGGCCCGCCGCTGGGTATCGATGAACTCGCCATCGGGACGCTGCAGCTCGCCCTCGACCAGGTCGTCATCGAAGTCATACACGGTCTTCTTCTTGTACTCGGTCCTGGGTGCGGCGCCCTGAGCGAAGACAACGCCTCCGCCAAGGATGAAGCAGCCCATCACGGCTACGACCAGCAGTTTCTTGAGCATCCTCACTCTCCGAACTACGCGCTCCGGCTGTTAAACACGAGGGCTTAGACAGCAACTATCAGAGCAGGTTCCAAAAAAGAATAGCAAAGCTATTCCGCGCTGTAAAATCCGCTATTTTCTAACAAATACACGTATATAGTATTTCTACTTTTTGGCAGCGTCCTTCTTGGCCGGCGCCGCAGCAGGCGCGGCCTTGGGAGCGGCAGCCGGAGTAGCAGCCGGAGCCGGCGCTGGCGCGGGCTGCTGCTGCTGCATCTTCTGCATCTCCTTCATCATCTTGTCCTGCTCGATGAGCATCGGAATCATCTCGTCGATGTTCTTGAGCCGGCGCTTGACGTCCTTGTTCACGTCCTTGTTGTTGCCCTTGTATTTCCGCAGGTTAGCGGACGCCTTCTTGAGCTGCTTGACCGCGTCCAGGGGCTTGGCCGCGTCGAACAGGTAGTCCTGAACCAGGATCCCCATGTTGTAGTACACCGAAGAACGGTTTGGTGTCAGGGCCAGGGCCTCCTTGTACTTGGCCATCGCCTGGTCAAACTTGCGCTTGCCGCGGTAGGCCACCCCGAGGCCCACCAGGGCGTCGGACTTGACCTTCTTCTTGGGTTTCAGACTGAGCGCCTTGGTGAAGGCCTTCTCCGCGGAATCGTAGTCACGGAAGCTCAGGGTGATGGCGCCGATGTTCATCAGCGCCTCGGTGTAGTCGGGGTTCAGCTGCACGGCCTTGCGGAACTCGGCCAGGGCGGGCGTCACCTTGCCCATGCGCAGAAGGATCAGGCCCAGGATGTTGTAGATCGGCGAGTACTTGCCATCCACCTTGATGGCCTGGGCGCTGATCAGACGGGCCAACTCCAGCTGGGAGTCGTTCTTGGCGTGATCGTACAGCACCAGGGCCAAGGTCCCGTAAGCCTCGATGTTATTGGAGTCCACGGCCAGGGAGCGGTGGATGTTGCTGATGGCCGCCTGGATGGCCGCTGTGTCCCCGGCCAGTGCCTGGTTGCGCTTGATCACCGCCATGTTGGCGTAACCCTCGGTGTTCTTGGCCTTGGCTGCGTTCTCGAAGTACTGCAGCGCCGCGGACATGGCGCCCTTCTTGAAGTACATCTGGCCCAGGTTGTTCAGGGCCGGCCCGAACCTGGGGTGCTTCTTTATCAGCTGCTGGTAGATCCCCTCGGCCTGTCTGGACTTGCCGCACTCCTCCAGGATGGCGCCCTGGTTGAACTTGGCCTCCGGAACCTTCGGGTGATCCTCGTAGACGTTGCCGAACTTCTCGGCCAGGTCTCCACAGTTGGAGGCGGTGATGCCGCCCGCCTTCATGGCTGCCTCGTATGACTTGAGCGCCTCCTTGAAGCCGATCTTGGCCCGCTTGGAAACCTGCCGCTTGGGCTTGACCTTCATGGGCTCGGCCGTGGGATCGTCGCCCGAAGGCGGCGGCGCGGCGGCGGTCCTGGTCTTCTTGGCCGGGCCACCACAGGCAGCCAGGGCGAGAACGAGTGAAAGTGCGAGGGATTTGATGATTGTCTTCTTCATGATCTCGTCCTCCCTCACCTATTTGATTTCCGTGATTGGCTTGGCCCGGTCAGTCTTGAAGGAGACGTAACCCGGCTTGGCGCGAATCTCGGCGGCCAAGGGGTACTCGGCCGGCTTGATCTGGTTCAGCTCCTTCTCGCACAGCTTGGACCAGGAGTTGTACCAGGACAGCTCGGTGGACTTGCTCAGGCAGGTTTCCAGGCCTTGCAGCGCCTTGGCCTCCAGGGGCCCCGCCTTGTCCTCCAGGGTGTCGCAGTAGGTATCGGTGAAGTTCATGACGAAGTCTTCCTGCACATGTTTCGGGACCAGACGCTTGGGCACGCCCTGCGCCTTGAGCTGCTTGAAGAACATATCCAGCGGCGGCTTGGGCACCGGCGCCGTGTAGAGCGCGTCCGCGAAGTTCTGGAACAGCTGGCCGATGCGCGCAGAGGCGGCGATGGCCCAGTGGGCCACCTTCAGCTTGATGACGTCGGCGTAAACATCGCGGGTCTGGCCCAGCTGGTTGCCCTTGCTCTCCAGGTACTTGGCGAAGGCCTTCTTGGACTTCTCGACCTTCTTCTTCTGCGCCTTGGTCTTGCCCTCGGAGAAGTCGAGGTTCTTGGGGAACTTGACCTCCAGGAACTTCTCGAACATCTTCTCGGCCTGGTAGAAGCGCGCCGCGCCGGCGGCGTAGTCCATGGCCAGCTTGCGCCTGGCCTGGTCTTCCTTGGTGGCGCCCTTGAAGGACTTCTTCTTGCTCGCCTTGCCGTAGATCTTCAGCGCCTTGCCGAAGTGGCTCAGGGCCTTCTTCGCCTTGGCGTTACGCTTGACCACCGTGACCCGCTGCTTGGTCTCGGGGCCGCACTGCGTGCGTACCTCGATCCCCTTCTTCTTGCGCTTACCCTTCCTCTTCTTGATCTTGCGCTTGGACCTCACGCGCTTGACCTTGATGCAGGCGCCGTTTGTGGTGCTGATGGGACACGACTTGCTCCAGTGGAGCTCGCCAAGCTTCACGTGGGCGGTGATCTGCTTGTCCAGCCCGCCGTGACGGCCCCACTTCTTCAGGTAGGTGTTGTAGTGCTGGATGACCCGCGCGGTCTGCCCCTGGTTCTCGTAGATGGCGCCCATGGAGTAGTACACCGCGGCGGTGCGGCTGGCGTACTTGCGCCGCGGGCCGTAGTTCTTGATGAAGAGGCGCGAGTTCTCAAGCGCCTTGTCGTACTTGCCGGCGCCCAAACGGAAGACGATGGCGTTCTGCAGGGCCTCGGGAGCTTCCTTCTCGCCAGGGTACTTGGTGGCGAAACGCTCGTAGTACTCGGAGGCGCGGCTGTACCAGGCCAGGGCGTGGTAGTTGGCGCCGATCATGAACATCGCCTTCTGGCTCAGCGGGTGGCCCGGCTTCACCTTGATCAGGGTGTTGCGGATGGAGATGGACAGGCCGATCAGCTTGGCTGCCTCGAAGCAGAGGGCCGCGTTGTACAGAACCTCCGGCCAGCGCGGGTCCTCCTGGTACTCGTTGGCGATGGCAGCGTACCGCTCGCCGCACTCCTTGTAGTACCCCTGTTTCTGCAGCTGCTCGGCAGCCTTACGCTGGGAGCCGCGCTTCAGCTTGCGCAGCTGGGTGAGCATGTCGCCCTGGGCCAGATCCTTGTTTCTCAGCATCCGGTTGACCCACTTGTTCAGCTTGTCGAACTGCTTGGTGATGTTCAGCGAGTCGAGCAGCAGGTTGGCCGCGTATGAGGCCAGCTCATGGCTCGAGTGCTTGGTGATGATGAGCGCGAAGACCTTCACCGCCTCGTCGTAGTGGTTGTAGTTGTAGTAGATGCGCGCCTTGCGATAGATGATGGGCACGAGCTCGGGGGCGTCGGGCACGTACTTGATGTAGGTGTCGAACGCCGAGATCATCTTCAGCTCCTTCTCGGGGATCGGCTTCTTGACGATCACCTCATCCTCGACGACCTTCGCCTTCTTTCCGCGGCGCTTGCGGCCCCTCTTCTTCTTCTTGCGTGACTTCTTGGAGACGTCCTTGGTCTCCTCCTGCACGTTGAGCGCGTTCTTCCAGGAGATGACCGCAGCGTATGCCGCCTCCTTGAGGTACTTGCCCTTGGGGCTCATCTTCACGACCTGGGTGTAGATGCCCGCCGCGGGCTCCCACCGCTCCAGCTTGTACAGGAGCTCGGCGTAGTAGTAGGTCATGGTGTAGGCGTCCTTCTCCTTGGGGAAGTTATCCAGGTACGCCTTGTACAGGTGCTGGGCGAGGTCGTAGGTTTCCATGTTCTGGGTCTTCTGCGCCTCGGAGTGCCATGTGGTGGCCAGCTCGCGAAGCACGCCCGTGGCGTTGTCCTTACACTCGACTTTCTGCGTCTTGCGGATGTCGCCGCGGCCCTTGATGGCGTGGTAGATGGCGGCCATACGCTTGGCCTCGACCAGCTGAGCCTTCTTGTCCTTGCCCGAGAGGATGCCCTTCATGACGCTGTACTCCCAGGAGCACAGCTTCGGGTTCTTCGGGTCCAGCGAGATCATCTTGCGGAACACCAGCACCGAGTCGAGGAACTTACCTTGGTCGTAGTAGAGGTTGGCCAGCATCTCCAGCATGCGCGGGGCGAATTTGCCGCCGATGCGCTGGAAGAACTCCCAGGCGCGCTGGGGAGAGCCCACATGGGCGAAGGCGCGGACAGAGTCCTTCTTCGCCTCCTTGACCAGGATGATCTTGCTCTTCTTGGTGCCGCCCCACTTGCCGCTCTGCTTGATCACCTTCACGAACTTTTCGAGGGCGCGGCGCGGGTCCTTGAGGTTGAGCCAGCACCAGCCCTGCTTGTAGATGGCGTAGCCGTAGATGGGAGATGAGGGGTACTTGCCCACCTGTTGGTACAGCTTGAGCGCTTCCTCCACGCGGCCGTCGTTGAAGTAGAACTCGGCGAAGGAGAGGTAGGCGTCCGGGATGTACTTGCTCTGGGGGTAGTTGCGGATAAGGCGCCCGAAGAAGACGCGCGCCTTGTCCAGCCGGTTCGCCTTGTTGAGCATGTCGCCCAGGTTGAACAGCACCTCGTCCATACGGGCGTACTTGGCGAACTTCCCCTTCTGGGCGATGTGCAGGTACATCTTGATGCCCTGCAGCATCCACGCCTTCTCGGCCTTCTCAAACTTCTTCTGGCGGGCCTTGTAGCCCTCCTTGGCCCCGGCGGTCTTGGCCTGGTAGATCTTCTCGTCCAGCTCGCGGGCGCGGAACATGTACTGGGTCTGCTTCTCCCGGTAGTGCTCGGCCAGGCGGAAGAAGTAGTCCGGGTACTCCGGGTCGTTCTCGTCGGTGACCTTGATCAGCCGCTTGAGCGTGGCGATGGCCGCGTCGGTGAGCTTGGCCACCTTGTCCTGGGCCTTCTCACGGAACTGCTCGGCGAACAGGGTCGGCTTGAGCTCCTTATTCCGCACCGCCGCCGCGCGCTTGCGCTGTTCCTTTTTGACGCTCGTGATCTTGGTCCGCTTTGCCTTGACCTTGACCTCGCCGCCGGATTTCTTGTACTTGCCTGCTGCCTGGGCGACCTGGGGAAGAGCCAGGAAACCAACCAGCGCAAGGGCCATGAGCGCACGCAGGGGCACCGCCCCGCGCGGCCTAAGCGGGGAGAACTCCCCAAAGACGCGCGTTTTCATGTAGTCCCTCATCATTTGCGTTTATTTTGCCTCAGCCCGCCGGGCTCAGCCTGGCGAGTCCAATTCTGGGTTTTTGGGTCCATCCTAGGTTGGACCCCGGCGATCCTCGCCGCCTTGGTCAGCGCCCGTTCTTGCGGACGCCGCGCGGAACGCTACTTGGCGCCGGCGCAATGGGTCTTGATCCTGAACCTGTAGTAGCCCAGCTCATCACGCCAGTATTGGCCGTCAAAGGGCCAGTAGAGGTGCTCCTCGTCCGGCTCGATAACGGTCTGGTCCTTGCGCTTGGTCGAGGTCACCTGCTCGTTGCGCAGGGAGGCCTCCAGCTTGTCCTTGAAGCCGCGGATGGTCTCGTACTCAACCTTGATGCCCTGCTTGATCAGGTCCTGGATCTCGCGCGAGACGCGCTGGATGCGGCGCTGGGCCATCTGCCCGGCCTCGTTCTGTGCCAGAGATTTCTGCAGGGTCAGGTCCTGGAGCACCACGCCGGCGATGGCGGTGGCCTTCCAGGCGGGATCCGCGTTCTGCACCTGCTTCAACTCACGGTCCAGCTCGGTGACGTAGCGGAAGGTCTTCATCAGCTGGCGGTCGCTCAGAGAGGAGCGCGCCATGCGGCCCACCGAGTCGCTCAGGCCCGCCTTCTTGCGCTTGATACGCAGGGCGTACTCGTAGAACTCAGCCGGGTCCTTGTACTGCTTCAGGAAGGAGTCGATCTCTTTCTTGAGGCCGGGGTACTTGGCGTTGAACTCGACGATGGCCTCCTTGGACTGCTCGAACAGGCAGTTCATGAAGTAGATCACAGCGCGGAGGATGTAGGACTCCGGGTAGAAGTGGTTCTCGAAGTAGGGGGCGTTGATGGTGTGGATGTTGCCCAGCGCCTTGGAGAAGTCGTCGATCTGGAAGTAGGCCCAGGACTGCTCGAACAGCGCCTGCAGCCAGTTGGGCGACTCCGGCTCGATCATGTCGTAGTACTTGATGGCCAGCTTGAACTGCTTGACCGAGTAGAACACCCTCGCCATGGAGAGGATGGCCAGCTCCTCGAAGCGGGCGATCTCCGGGGTGTCCGGCTGCTCGCGGGCGGTGCGCAGCAGGGTCTTGAAAGCCTTGGCCGCGGGCTTCGCCTCGTAGAGACGCACGTTGGTGATGCCCTCCATGAACTTGGCCCTGGCGTAGAACGGCGACGAGGAGGTGACCTCGGCGAACAGGGAGAGCGCCTCCTTGAAGTTGCCGGCCGTGTAGTGATAGCGGCCGAGCAGGTAGAACAGCTCGTCCTTGACCTTCTCCAGGGCGGGCTGCTCCAGCTGGGTTCGCTGGTACTTTCCGATCTTTTTCAAGATGCCGGCCGACTCGGGCAGCTTGCGGCTCAGAGAGGCGAGCCACTTGAGCGTGGCGGCGTAGTAACGGTGCGCCTCGCCCTTCTGCACAATGCGGTCGAAGTAAGAGAGGGCCGCGGAGTAGAAGTTCAGGTGATAGAGCGTCTTGCCCATCCAGAACTCGCCACGCTGGCGGTTGGCCTCGCTATCGCCCGTCTCGCCCTCGATGACCTTGTGCAGCTCAATGCTGGCACTGTAATAATCCGCTGTTTCGTACAGCTTCAGTGCCTTCTGCAGAGTCTTTGAAGGGGGGCCGCTCTTCTCAACGGTCTCCGGCTGAAATTCGAAATCTGGGCCTCCCTGGCCCCAGGCCGGGGTCGCCACAAGGAGACTGACTGCCAACAGGGTAATGCACCGGTTCATTCGTGCCCTCACATGGGTTTGGGTGTCCGCTCCCCACTCCGGACTACGCACGCGGGGTGGGGGTAAAAACGCCCGAACCCTAGCACCCGCCGCGACCGGGACGCAAGCAAATTCAGTCCAGTAGGCCTCCAGTACCAGGCTCCGCAGCGGCGCTAAAAAACAGACCAGAAATTTTTACGCTCGCCGCGCTGTTTTTTGCCCCGGAGCGTAAAGATTGCTCAACATGCGCTCAAATATAGTGGTAGATTTCCAGCGTTATTTCACCGCAGGCGGTTCTTGACTAGAAGACCCAGGTGTGTAACATGAAGCGACTTTTTCCGCGGCCAGCCCTGGACGGCGTAGGCCGCGCATTCGCTGAGGAGCTGCAACCCCATGAGAAAAGCGTTTAACCTGCTCACCCTGGCTACCCTGCTCGGACTGCTCCTGGCCATGGCGCCTGGCTGCGAGGATGACGTGGGGACGCCCTGTGACGTGGGCAAGATCTCCGCAAAACAGACCATCCAGCTCAACCCCCAGGCCATGATGTGCAAGTCTCGCCTTTGCATCCATATCCAGGGAGACAAGGACGCACAGCCCCTGTGCACCCGGATCTGCGATAAAGACTCAGACTGCGATTTCGCCTATATCGACGAGGCCATTGTTGGCAAGGATCCCAATGATCCCGGAATCTGCGATACGGGCTTTGTTTGCAAGTACGCCACCTCCGTGGGCGGCCTGAGTTGCTGCAAGATGTGTGTGTGCAAGCGCTTCTATGAAAGCTCTAACGACAAGCTCACCCAGAAGGCTTGTGAGGAAAAGGTCGCCTCCGACGGCGCCCCGGACTGCCCCTCCCTGTAGATCTGAAGATCCCCCTCCCCTAACAAATTGGATCCATCAGGCGGCCGCCGGTCGGCGGCGCAATGGCTGCGTATTGGATCTATTCGGACTCGAAGGCGCCGCGTACGAGGGTGACGCGGGTCGTGGGTTCGTTGACGATCCCGATCACATCGAACCGGATTGCACGGTCCGGCTTTTTCTGTGTGGAGAGGTAATGACGGGCGGTGCGGGTGATACGCGCCTGCTTGATGATGTCCACGGTCTCGAGGGGATCCCCGAACTGATCGGTGCGGCGGGACCGCACCTCCACGAAGACGAGCACCCCGTTGTCCTCGGCCACCATGTCGATCTCGCCGTGGCGGCAGCGGTAGTTGCGGGTGAGGATCCGGTAGCCCTTTTTCTCTAGCAGATCCTCGGCCGAGCGTTCGGCCGCCTCTCCCATCATTCCCGTGGTGGAACCCACCTTGAAGGTCTCTCGGGGGCTAGTGCTTGGCGTCGCGGCGGCGCGCCTTGATACGGGCGGCCTTGCCGGTGCGCTCGCGCAGGTAGTACAGGCGGTTACGGCGCACGCGGCCGCGGGTGACGATCTCCACCTTCTCGATGCGGGGGCCGTACACGGGGAAGGTCCTCTCCACGCCAACACCGGAGGAGATCTTGCGCACCGTAAAGGTGGCGCGCACACCACCACGGCGGCGGCGAATCACGGGGCCTTCGAACACCTGGACGCGAGTCTTGTCGCCCTCGACGATGCGCACATGGACGCGAACAGTGTCGCCCACGCGGAACTCAGGGAAATCACGGGCCTCGGCCCGGGCGTCCAGCTCGTTGATGATCGTAGTTGCTCCACTCATTTTACTGCTCCTTATTCGTACAAATCCTCCAGCCCGGAGGCCGGAGGGTCCCCACTAATGAACCATCGCGAAAAATCTGTCAAGTAAGATTGCTGCCGCGCTACGCACGGAGAGGTGGTTGTAGTCCGGGGCCCCCCGGATGGGGCGCAACATCAGGTCTGCCTGGGCCAACGCCTCGTCCGTGAGGCCCCAGCCCGTGCCGAGCAGGAGCAGCAGGGGCTGGTCCGGCTCCAGGCGCGCGAGCACCTCCTGGCGGTCCACCTGTCCCTCCCTGGCGATGGCGCTGGTGACCACCGTGAGCGGGGGCTTGCTGTACTGCTTTTCGATCCCCTCCCGAACCTCCTGGAGGTCGTTGGCCACCTGGATCAGGGCCAAAGCCTCTGCCCGGCGCTTGTTTGCCAGGGCCCCGTGGCCGGTGCGCCAGTGGGTCAGGATCCGCTCTACCAGCTCCTGTTGGCTGCTCAGGGGTGTGACAACATGGTAGCCGGCCAGGCCGTAGGAGCGGCTGGATCTGGCGATATCGTGCAAGTCGAGGTTGGTGACAGCGGTTGTGACCACCGTGCCCTTGCGGTCGTGCACCGGGTGGTGGAGCAGGGCGATGTGGCTGCGGGCCGCAAGCTCACCCACGCCCCTGCCCGCCCCGAGCAGCTTGATGTCCTCGTCGGTGGGTGTGTGCAGGGCCCACAGGTCCGGGCGGCGCTGGCGGGTGCGTTCCAGCATCTCCAGGCGCCGCCACTTGCGGATCTCCTCATGGTTGCCGCCGAGCAGGACCTCGGGCACCTCCTGGCCGCGGAACTCGCGCGGCCGGGTGAATTGCGGGTACTCCAGCAAGCCGGCCCGATGTGACTCGGTCTCGATGGATCCTGCGTTGCCCAGGACCCCGGGCACCAGACGGGAGACCCCCTCCATGATGGCCATGGCCGCCACCTCGCCGCCGCACATGACGAAGTCGCCCAGGGAGATCTCCAGGTCCACATTCGCCCTGATCCGCTCATCGAAGCCCTCGTAGCGGCCACACAGCAGGGCCGCCCCGCCTCGCTGGTGCAGGGTCTCCAGGTGGGCCTGGGTCAGGGGCTCGCCCTGTGGAGATAGCATCACCCGGAAGGTCCCTTCAGGCAGGGATTCCAGGGCGTCGACCACGGGGTCGGGCTTCATGACCATGCCGTCGCCGCCGCCGAAGGGCGTGTCGTCCACGGTGCGGTGACGATCCGTGGTGAAGTCGCGGGGATCGATGTGCTCGACGCTGACCAGCCCTTTCTCGAGGGCTTTCCCGATCAGAGAGGTCTGGAGGAAGGAGGAGAAGATCTCGGGGAAGAGGGATATGAGGTGGAAGGTGTACATGAGAACTGGGGATCAGGGAACGGGGAACAGGAAACGTGGAGCCGGAGGGGGCCCTAGCCTCCTGTGCCCAGCTCACGCCATTGCTCTCCTCCGGTTACGCGGATGATCTTCTCATCGAGATCTATGTCTGTGACCCACTCATCTGCCAGGGGGATCATCAGGGCTTTTTTGCCGTCGCGCAAATCCAGCACCGGCGCGGCGCCTGTGTCCAGGACCTCAACGACCTGACCCAGGAGATCTCCCTGCTCATCCAACACCTGGCAGCCCACGAGATCTTCAAAGAGGTACTCGTCGTCAGCCTCGGGCTCCACCAGATCCCGGGGAACCGAGATCTGGGTGCCGCGCAGAGCGTCTGCCTCGTCGCGCCCCTGGACGCCCTCCAGGCAGATGATCCAGGCGCCGGCGCTGGTTCGCCCCTTGCGTTGGAAGGAGATCTCGCGCTGGCCGAGCATGAGCCGATCGCACCGCGCCAGCACGTCAGAGTCCGGGTTGTGCAGGCGAACCTGAACCATGCCGGCCACGCCATGCGGCCTGGAAACTACCCCTACCTCAATATGTGCGGATTGATCCGTGGCCCCGGTAGACATGTGATCTGACTTCCCCCAGGGCCTCGGCTGGACAGCTACTCGAGGATTTCGAGCACGGCCCGCTTGCGAATCTTGGTGGAGACTGCGCCAAGAATGGTTCGCATGGCTCTCGCCGTGCGGCCCTGCTTGCCGATGACCTTGCCAAGATCGTCCTTGGCCACCTTCAGCTCGATAACCGAGGTCTGCTCGCCTTCCACCTCGGAGACAACGACGTCTTCCGGGTAGTCGACGAGCGCCTGGGCAATGTGAGTAATCAGTTCCTTCATGGAAAGTTCGCTTTGTTCCATCATCTCCGTCTCCGCGCTCGCCAGGTATTTGTTAGGTCCAACTAATCAGTAGCACGCCGAAACCGAAGTGCCATCGACTTGGTAGAGAAAAGGACCTTTGCAAAGATCCAGGGTAGTTAACCCGGAGCGGATATGAAACTACAGGACCGTAATGGACTAGCTGACGGCCTCTGCGGGGGGGGCGGGGTGCTTGTTGATCAGCTGCCCCAGGGTTTCGCTCGTCTGAGCGCCCACGCTCTTCCAGTACTCCAGGCGGTCGTATTTAATCTGAAAGACCACGGGGTCTGGCTTGGGATCGTAGAAGCCGATCTGCTCGATGAAGCGACCGTCGCGCGGGTTACGCGAGTCGGTGACCACGATCCTGTAAAAGGGGTTCTTCTTGGCGCCAGCGCGGGCCATCCTCAACTTGACCATTTACTTCACTGCTCCCTCTGGGAAGTCTATCCAAAAATGACGGGCTTAAGTACTCGGTCTATGCGGGGTTGTCAAGCCTGGATCGGGCTCCCGACACCCGGCTCCCGACTCCTGGGGTTGGTGTATAGTGGCTCTCCTCGTGTCCGACAACCCCCAAATGCTCATCGAGGCCCACGGCCTGAACAAGTACTTCGGGCAGCTCCATGTGCTCAAAGACATGTCTCTGGCCCTCCCGGGGGGGAGCCTGGGGCTGTTGGGGCCCAACGGGGCTGGAAAGTCCACCTTCCTCAAGATCATGCTCGGACTGCTGCCCGCCAGCTCGGGCTCGGTGGAGGTGCTCGGGTTCGAGGCCTCGGCGCGCTCGTTGGATTTACGCCAGAAGATCGGTTACATGCCAGAAGGCGAGTGCTTCGTGGCCGGGCTGGACGCGGTGGAGCTGTGCACCTACGCCGGCCAGCTGTGCGGGCTGCCTCGCGGCGCGGCCCGGGAGCGGGCGCACGCGGTGCTGGCCTACGTGGGCCTGGAGGACAAGCGCTACCAGAAGGTGGAGACCTACTCCACGGGCCAGAAGCAGCGGGTGAAGCTGGCCCAGGCCCTGGTTCACGATCCCGAGTTGCTCCTCCTGGATGAGCCCACCAACGGGCTGGACCCCAGGGGACGCGAGGAGATGCTGGCCCTGATCAAGGATCTACCGCCCAAACGCGGTTGCTCGATCTTGCTCTCCTCCCACCTGCTCCCCGACGTGGAGACCGTGTGCGACAGCGCCATCATGCTCCACGAGGGGGAGGTGCGCTTCAGCGGGACCCTCAAGGACATGCATGAGGACTCCAGCAGCGACGATTCTCTGCGCTACGAGGTGAGGGTCAAGGAGAACATGGACCGCCTGGTATCGGCCCTGGAGCACGCTGGCTGCCCGGTGGTGACCGACGGCGGGGCCATTACCGTGGAGCTGCCCGAGGGGGAGGAGCCGGAGTACCTCTTCAACAAGGCCGCGGTGGCTGGGGTCCAGGTGCGCCACCTGGCCCCGGTGCGACAGACCCTGGAGGCCGCCTTCCTGCGCATCCTGCGCCAGGCGGGGAAGTAGCGATGCCCATACGCGACATGGGCTACCAGCCCTACAAGGGCGAGCTGCAGTCCCACAAGGGCCGCTACTGGACCATCGCCTGGCGCCTGCTGGCCGGAGCGTGGGCTGCCCGCTCCGTGAAGCTCGCCCTGTTCGGGGCGCTCTTCCCCATGGTGATCTTCGGCGTGCTCATGTACGTGCAGCTCAAGATGAAGCACCTCACCGGCAGCAACTTCAAGCTGGACATCGACCAGGCGGACCAGCTTGTGTTCGTTGTGTACTACTGGTGCCAGCTCTGGTTCGCCTTCGGGCTTAGCCAGCGGGTGGGGGCGCCGGCCATCGCCGATGACATGCGCACCGGGGCCTTCTCCTTCTATTTCTGCCGGCCGGTGAGCCGGGTGCACTACATGGTGGGCAAGATCCTGCCGGTGGCCATCCTGGTTTGTCTGGCCTCCACCCTGCCCGCCCTGCTGTTGAGCCTGTTCCGCCTGAGCCTGGCCGCCGACGGTGCGGACGCCTGGGTGGCGGCAAAGCAGCTGGGGGCGACCCTGGCGCTGACGCCCTTTTACCTGGGCCTCTTCTCGGTGTTGCCTGTGTGTCTGGGGGCCTTGACCACCCGTGCGCGGGCCGTGCAGTTCATCTGGTCCGGGGTGTTCTTCCTCTCCTGGATCACCGGCGAGGGCCTGGCCGCGGCCGCCGAGGAGCCGTACCTGGCGCTGATCTCCCTGCCAACCTGCCTGCGGCTGGTGGCGCAGCACCTGTACGCCTACCCGCTGGACCACCCCCTCCCCTTCATGTACCCGGCCGCGGTCCTGGCCGGGGCCATCGCCCTGGCCCTGTACGGGCTCTGGCGCCGCCTGGAGCGGGTGGAGGTGTTCACATGAGCCGGGACAAGGCCGCCATCGTCACCGAGGGGCTGTGCAAGTGGTACGGCAAGGTGGTGGGCATCAACGACTTCACCGTGTCGATCCCGCCCGGGATCACCGGCCTGCTCGGCCCCAACGGCGCGGGCAAGTCCACCTTCATCAAGCTGATCATCGGCGCGCTGCGCCCCTCCAAGGGCTCGCTCCGGGTGTTTGACCAGGCGGTGTGGGGCAACCGGGAGTTGCTCCGGCGCGTGGGCTACTGCCCGGACCATGACGGCGTGTACGGGGAGCTCAGCGGGACCGAGTTCGTGGCCTACCTGGCGAGGCTGGGAGGCATGGGCCGGCGCGAGGCGCGGCGCAAGGCCGAGGAGGCCCTGGACCGGCTGGGCCTGGCCGACGCGCGGGACCGCCCCATCGGGCAGTACTCCAAGGGCATGCGGCAGCGGGCCAAGCTGGCCCAGGCCCTGGTCCACGGACCTGACTTGCTCCTGTTTGACGAGCCGCTCACCGGGTGCGATCCCCTGGCCCGGGTGCAGGTCACCGACCTGATCAAGGAGCTCGGGCGGGAGGGCAAGGCGGTGCTCGTGTCCAGCCATGTGCTGCATGAGATCGAGGCCATGACCAGCGAGATCGTGCTCATCTACCGTGGGCAGGTGTTGGCCGAGGGGAACATCTACCGCATCCGGGAGATGATCGACCGGCACCCGCACAAGATCATGGTGGGGTGCGACAAGCCGCGCGCCCTGGCCGCCGAGCTGTGCACCTGCGAATCGGTGCGAGCGGTGGAGATCATCAACGAGGGGACCCTGCTGGTGGAGACCCCGGAACCCGACACCTGCTACCCGCTGATCCCGGAGCGGGCCATGGCGCGGAAGGTGAAAATCTCCTCGCTGACCAGCCCGGACAACAACCTTCAGGCGGTGTTTGAGTACTTGACCCAGGCGCGCGGGCCTGAGGGCGCGGCGGCGGGAACAAGGACCAAGGAATGAGCGCGCCAATGGGCATACGGGCCGCCTTGCAGATCGGGGCAATGAGCCTGCGGCTTAATACCGGCTCCCGCACGGTGTGGGTGATCATCGGCATCCTGTCGCTGCCCATGTTGGGGGCGGGGCTCTCGCTGGCCACCGAGTCGGGCGGGTTGGCCTTCTTCAAGCAGGCGGTTTCGGGCTACCTGCGCTTTATCGTGCCATTTATCATGGCCCTGTTCGCCTCCTCCGCCGTGGCCGAGGAGGTTCAAGACAAGACCATCACCTACCTCTTCGCGCGGCCCATCCGGCGCTGGTCCCTGCCGGCAGGCAAGTACCTGGGGGGCCTGGCCCTGTCCTGTCCCCTGGTGGCCCTCTCCCTCACCGGCGTCTATTTGATCAGCATGATGGTGGCGCCCGAGCTCATCGGCGACGAGCTGCCCCACCTTGGCCGGGGGCTGCTCTGCGTGACCATGGCCGCGGTCTACTACGGCGCGGTGGCCACCGCCTTCGGCACCATCTTCATCCGCTACCCCTTCGTGGCCACCCTGGTCTTCTTCTTCGTGGTCGAGCTGGGGCTGGCCCAGGTGCCGGGCAGGTTCAAGGTCATCTCCACTGCCATTCACCTGCAGGTGATGGCCGGGCTCTACAAGCCGAAGACCGTCATGTTCGTCAGCGATCCCGAGATCTCACTTTTCACATCAATGGGTGTGATCCTGGTGATGACCCTGGTCTGGATTGTCCTGTCCGTGGCATGGGTCCAGAACGCCGAATACCGCACCGATCAGTAGCCCTCCCCATATTTACAGCATCGTGACGTTTTGTATGGCCCGTTACTCATCTTTTCGCTTGCATCCAATTCTGTAATCTATATTATGTTTAATAAGACGCATGAAGCGCCTGCAAAGCTCCGGAGGAGAGCGTATGATCAAGGGTCCTCACAAGATCGCGATTTTGATTGGCATTTCGATATTTTTGGGGCTTTTCAGCCTGGATATGCTCCCCGCTCCGTGGAAGAAACAGCGCAATAGCGTCCAGCAGAACGAAGCTCAGGCCGCCTTCCTTCGGGCGTCCAATCTCAAGCCTCACCAGCTGAGGGCCGCCCGGAAACCAAAGTCGGCAAGTTCTTCCCTCTGGGGCTCCTTCTAACCCCCCTTTTCTCGCCCTGAACCCAAGCGGATTGAACGTATCCCGAAAGGTGTAATCTTAAGGGGTGCAGCAGAGGAGGTACGCATGCCCCGCCAATTTTTGATCCTGATGCTGGCCACGCTCGTGGCCTTCCATTCCGCCTGCGACGATGAGGAGTCCGCCACGCCTGGCTCGGATGCCGCCGCGGGCGACGCGGCCCTGAGTGACGCCAATACCACAGGCGACGCCAAGACCACCGGAGACGGTAAGACCACGGGCGACGGCAAGACGACTGGCGACGCCAAGGGCACCGGCGACGGCACGACGACCGGCGACGGCACGACGACCGGCGACGCCAACAAGGCCGTGGACGCCAACATGGCCGTGGACAAGGGCGGCACGCCCGACGCCTTCAACCCCAACAATCACCCCGGGTGCAACGGCAAGATCTACGAGTGCGCCGACGGCAAGGACAACGACAACGACAAGCTCATCGACGCCCTGGACCCGGAGTGCACCGGCCCGTGCGACAACAGCGAGGCCTCCCTCATCCTGAATATCCCCGGGGTCAACGTGGATCCGTGCAAGCAGGACTGCTACTGGGATCAGAACTCGGGCGGCGGCAACGACAAGTGCAGCTGGACCCACAAGTGCGACCCGGAGAACCCGGGCGGAAACCTCAAGCCCAAGTGCGTCTACGATCCGACCTACAAGAAGTGCCCCACCTCCCAGCCGGCCCAGTGCCTCAAGTTCTGCCCGCCGCTCACGCCCAACGGGTGCGACTGCTTCGGCTGCTGCTACATCTGGGTCAACGGAAAGCAGTCCAAGAAGCCGATCTTCCTCGGCACGGGCCCCAAGTGCACCACCAAGGCGCCGCAGAACTGCAACACCTGCACCCAGTTCAAGGGGTGCCTCAACACCTGCGGCAAGTGCGAGCTCTGCCTGGGCAAGACCATCAAGGATCTGCCCCCGGAGTGCTTCCCCAAGAAGGACGCGGGCGTCGGCCCCAAGAAGGACAGCGGCGGCAGCACGAAGAAGGACACCGGCGGCACCTCGCCAAAGGACGCCGGCAGCGGCTCCACGGACGGTGGCGTTATCGGCCCCTCCTGCCCGCCCGGCATCAAGTCATGCCTGAGCAACGCCGACTGCCCGACCATGTACTACTGCATCACCGGCTGCTGCCGCTGGACCGTGCAGTAGTGCGATAAGATGAGCGCATGCCACGCGCTCACTCGTCTCTGGCCCCGGCCCTGGCCCTGGCCCTTCTTGCCCTCCTCCCCTCTCCCTGCAAAGCCCAGGGCGCAACCTTCTGCAGCCTCCATGACAAGGTGGACAAGGCCCTGAACAAGGGCGCGGGCTACAAGTCCTACACCAACGCCTCCGGCACCCTGGCCTGGGGCGAGTCGTACATCATGATGTCGTACGCGGCCATGTTCCGGGCCACGGGCGCGCCGCGTTACCTGGTAACCCTGGCGGACCACGCGTTATCGGTGCTGGACCAGCGGGACAACAAGAAGGGGCTCAAGGACTGGGCGGGCAAGAGCCGGCCCTGCTGGCAGGCGTCCAAGTACTCGGCCAACAAGAAGGGCTACTGCTGGGTGGTGCACTCGGGCATCCTGGCCTACCCCATGGTGGACTTTGTGCTGCTGCTAAAGCAGAACCCGGCGCTGAGCCAGCTAAAGCTCCCCGACGGCAAGACCACCCTGGCCCAGGCCTCGGCCACCATCCTGGCCGAGGTGAAGAAGGTGGTGGCCACCCATGACTACCAGTACAAGAGCGGCCCCAAATCGGGAGAGGGCTACTACCGCGGCGATCCGGCGGCCAAGGCGACGGTGCCCACGGTGGCGGGCAAGGCCTTGCCCCTGAACCAGATGAACACCATGGGCCGAGCGCTGGTGCTTCTGTGGAAGGCCACGGGCAGCGCGGCTTACAAGACCAAGGCCCAGGCCCTGGCCAACTACTTCAAGAACCGCCTGAAGCTCAAGGGCAGCGCCTACGCCTGGACCTACTGGGGTACCTCATGGTCCCAGGGCGGCGGGGAAGACATCAGCCACGCCGCCATCAACGCGGACTTCGCCTGGGTCGCCTACACCCACGGCCTGGTCTTCTCCCAGACCGATATGGTGCGGTTCGCCCGAACCATGGTGCATTACGTCCACCGGAGCACCGACATGGCCGCTGACCGGGTGGACGGCTCGGGCACCAGCAACAAGTACCGCTGGGCCGTGGGGCGCTGGCTCAACCTGAGCCCCTTTGACCCGGGCGTGTGGCCGGTGGCTGCCAACATCTTCCGGGGACTGAAATCCACCAGCAGCGGTCAGAACTTCCTCGGCCTGGCCAACCTGTGCCGGTACGCGCCGCCGGTGCGGCACTACACCTTCTATCACGTGGACTGGAAGGACCTGGGCACCTACCGCAAGGCGCTCAAGTACGGGGCCAACATCCTCACCCTGCCCTCCTCCCCAACCAAGGCCCATGTGCTGAAGCTTGGTTACCGGGCCTCGGTGGCGGCCACCATCGACCAGTGGGAGGGGAAGGCCAAGAAGTACCACTGGCAGCACCGGCTGGCCGCCACGGCCGGCAAGTTCACCTCTGTCTACACGCCGTACCGGCCCTCGCTCTACTACCCGTACACCGGAAAAAAGGAGGTGCTGTACCAGTTCACGGACAAGTTCGTGAGCGGCAAGGGCATCGAGGTCATGGAGGTGGCGCCGGTGAAGGGGCCGGTGATCCT
>CAZCFB010000017.1:0-61270 GCA_964497805.1 uncultured Kofleriaceae bacterium | reverse complement strand
TCGTCCATCTTGGCGTCGGCGATGATCTTCTCCGCCAGGTTGCCAGGGACCTCTTCGTAGTGGTCGAAGGACATGGAGAAGGCGCCGCGGCCGGCGGTGATCGACTCCAGGTCCACGGCGTAGCGCAGCATCTCGGCCATGGGGACCTGGGCCTTGATGATCTGGTTGCGCCCCTTGGCCTCGGTGCCCTGCACCTTGCCGCGCCGGCTGGACACGTCGCCGATGATGTCGCCCATGTTGTCCTCGGGGCAGATCACCTCGACGCCCATAACCGGCTCCAGCAGGATGGGGGTCGCCTGCTTGAACGCGTTCTGGAAGCCCTTGGACCCGGCCATCTCGAAGGAGCGGCCGTCCGAGTCCACCGCGTGGAACTTGCCGTCCACCAGGGTGACCTTGATGTTGGACACCGGGTATCCGGCGATGACACCCATGGCCATGCGGGTGCGGATCCCCTTCTCCACCGCGGGGATGAACTGCTTGGGGATGGAGCCGCCGAAGATGGCGTCCACGAACTCCAGCGGGTCATCCTCCATGCCGCCCTCTTTCTTGGGCTCCATGTCGATGAAGCAGAGGCCGAACTGGCCGCGGCCGCCGGTCTGTTTCTTGTGTTTCCCTTCCACATGGGAGGCCTTGCCCTTGATGGTCTCACGGTACGGAACCTTGGGCTCGGCCAGCTCCACATCCACGCCCATACGGCGCAGCTTGTCCACGGTGATCTCGATGTGGATCTGCCCCAGCCCGGAGATGAGCATCTCCTTGGAGGCCTGGTCGCGGGTCAGCTTGAGGGCCACATCCTCCTCGAGGATGTCGTTGAGCTTGGAGGCCACCTTCTCCTCGTCGCCCTTGTTCTTGGGCCGGATGGAGAAGGAGATCACCGGGTCCGGCAGGGTCGGCATGGTGAAGATCACAGAGGTCTTCTCCTCGCACAGTGAGTCGCCGGTCTTGGTGTCCTTGAGCTTGGCCAGGCCGATGATGTCGCCGGCCACGGCCTTCTCCATGTTCTCGCGCTTCTTGCCGGTGACGGCGTAAATCTGCCCGGCCCGCTCCTTGCCGCGGCGGGTGGCGTTGGCCATGTTCATGTCGCCGGTGAGGGAGCCTGAAACCACCCGCATCAGGGCCACCTTGCCGATGTCCGTGCTGAAGGTCTTGAACACAAAGGCAGAGAAGGCGCCGTCGGGGTCAGCCACCATCTCCAGATCGGCGTCTCCGTCGCCCTTGGCCATGATCGGCGGGCGCTGGGTCGGGTTGGGGAAGGTGTTGACGATGAGGTCCATCAGGGGCTGCACGCCGATATTGCGCGTTGCCGAGCCGCAGAGCACGGGCACGATGGATCCATCCAGGATCCCCTTGCTCAGGCCGAGGTTGATCTCCTCGTCGGAGAGCTCCTCGGTTTCCAGGTACTTCTCCAGCAGCTCGTCGTCTGCCGAGGCGATGCCCTCGATGAGCTCCATGCGGGCTTCCTCTGCCTCGTCGGCCAGGTCCGCCGGGATGTCGCCCTCGGTGATGGTGCGGCCGTCATCCTCGAAGGTGTAGGCCTTGCCGGTGAGCAGATCCACCACGCCGGAGAAGGAGGCCTCCTTACCGATGGGGAACTGAAGGGGCACGGCCTGCTTGGAGAGGATCTCTTTCACGTCGCTCAGGGCCTGCTGGTAGTCGGCCCGCTCGCGGTCCAGCTTGTTGATGAAGATCACGCGGGGCAGAGAGGAGCGGTTGGCCAGGTCCCAGCCGCGCTCAGTGCCGACCTGCACGCCGTCTGGAGCGGACACCACCACCACAGCCGCGTCGGCGGCCATTACCCCCATCTCGGCGTCGCCGGCGAAGTTGCCGTCGCCCGGGACATCGATGACGTTGATCTTGCACTTCTTCCACTCGGCGTAGGCCACCGCGGCCTGCACGCTGGACTTGCGCTTGATCTCCTCCGGCTCGGTATCCAGGAGGGACGTCTCGTCGTCCACTTTGCCCAGCCGGGTCGTCATCTTGGCATCGAACATGAATGCCTCCGCGAGAGAGGTCTTGCCCGACTTGCCGTGGCCCAGCAGGGCCACATCCCTGAGGTCTGTGGTCTCGTATTTCTTCATTGAACTCGCTTCCTTTGCAGTAACGCGGGGGTATGGCGGAGCTACGATACCTAGATCGAATCGGCGGGACCGTCAATCACTGTTTAATGCATAGATCAACTTGAGCCCCTCAATGGTCAGCACCTCATCCACCTCCTCGATGGTCTCGGAGGCGACGGCGATGTGGCGGGCCAGCCCACCGGTGGCGATCACCTTCACCGGGAAGGTGGCCTCCGCTGCCATACGAGTGACGATGCCGTCAACCAACCCGACGTAACCATAGAACAATCCCGCTTGAATGGAGGAGACCGTGTTGCGGCCGATGATCCGCTCCGGGCGTGTGACCTCCACCCGCGGCAGCTTGGCCGCGTGGCGGTACAGGGCGTCGGCGCTGATGGCGATACCCGGCGTTATGACCCCGCCCAGGTACTCCCCCTTGTCCGTGAGGCAGTCGAAGGTGGTGGCCGTACCGAAGTCCACCACCACGGCTCCGCACTGGTGCTTGTGCCAGGCGGCCACCGCGTTGACGATGCGGTCGGCACCCACCTCCCGGGGGTTGTCGTACAGGATCGGCATCCCGGTCTTGATCCCCGGCCCCACCACCACAACCGGATCCGCGCTGAATCGCTCTGCCAGAGCCCGGCGCAGGGGCTCCACGGCGGCCGGCACCGTGGAGGAGATGATGCCCGAGGCGATGTTCATGGGGTCCAGCCCGCCCAGGCGGCACAGGGTGGCCAGCGCCACCGCGTAGTCATCCCAGGTGGAGGCCCGGTTGGTGGCGATGCGCCAGTTATCGAGCAGAGTGTCGCCGTCGTACGCGCCGATCACCGTGTTGGTATTGCCCACATCAATCGCCAGGAACATGTGCACCTCTTATTTCGCGGCCGAAGTGTAGTACATTCGACGCATGCCCGCAGAAACCATGGTCCGCCGCCCCTGGCTCCGGCCCCTGATACTGCTCGGGAGCACCGCCGCGGGGTGGATCCTGCTCCTGGTCTTCACCGACTACATGGTCAGCGCCCGGCTCGGTCAGGGGGGTGACTTCTTCATCCAGCTCAGCCAGCTCAGCGCCGGCGATGTGCAGCAGGCCCTGGGCAACATGCCCGAGGTGGTGGTGGCCATCCTCGGCGTTGCCATCACAGTCATCTCCATTATCTTGCAGCTCTCCGCCACCCGCTACACGCCGCGGGTCGCCGACATGTTCTTCCTGGACAAGGGCAACCTGCTGGTCATCGGCTTCTTCGTGGTGGCCTCCATCCAGTGCATCTGGGCCTCCCTCCTCGTGCACGAGAACTTCCTCCCCCGCGTCCTCGTCACCGCCACCCTGGTAATGATGACCGCCGCCATCCTGATCCTGATCCCATACTTCGCCTACGTGTTCGCCTTCCTCAACCCGGAACGCATCGTCATGCGCCTCCAGGACCAGGCCCTGGCCGAGGCCCTGAACCGGCGGCAGGGGCGCTCCCTGGAGCTGCGCCAGGACCGGGTGCTCGAGGGGATCGAGCAGCTTGCAGACGTGGCCGTGAACTCCATCAGCCAGAAGGACCGGATCATCGCCTCCCGGGCGGTGGACGCCCTGCGCGACCTGGTTTTAAGCTACGTCAAGGCCAAGGACAGGCTGCCGGCCACCTGGTTCACCATCCACACCCGCCTGCGCCGCAACCCCGACTTCGTGGCCATGGCCCCTACCTCCGTGGACCAGCTGAGCGAGAGCCGGACCTGGCTGGAGTGGAAGGTGCTGCGCCAGTACCAGACCATCGCCAACGAGTCCCTCAACAAGATCCGCGAGATCAACCAGCTGGTGGCCATCGACACCCGCTACATCGGCGAGGCGGCCATCAAGAAGGGGGACCGGGCGGTGCTGGGCCTGGTGGTCAAGTTCTTCAACACCTACCTGCGGGCCTCCATCAACAGCCAGGATGTGCGCAGCGCCTACAACATCCTGCACCAGTACCGGCTGCTGGGGGAGGCGCTGCTGCGGGCCGGCTGGGCCGACCAGGCCACCGAGGTGGGCGGCTACTTCAAGTACTACGGGCTCACCGCCAACGCCCGGGGCATCGCCTTCATCAACGAGACCGCCGCCTACGACCTGTGCACCCTGTGCGAGGTGGCCCACCTGGAGGGTCTCCCCGAGGAGAACAAGCTGCTGGAGGACTTCCTGGACGTGGACAAGCAGCCGGAAACCGAGGCTCAGGAGCAGTCCCTGCGCGGGGTCCGTAAGGCGCAGATCAAGCTGGCCACCTTCTACCTGCAGCGCGGGGAGGAGGAGCGGGCCAGGCGGGTATGGCGGGACATGGAGCAGGAGAAGCCGGACCGGCTGCTCAGTATCAGGCAGGAGATGATCGAGGTCACCGAGGAGGATTTTTGGGAGGTGGTGGACCGTGGCCTCAACTTCGACTACCTGGAGCCGTCGCGGCGGGCGGAGCTGGACCGGTTCTACGCCTGGTTTCCCGAACTGACAGGAAAATTCGCCAAGACCCAAGACCTGGAATTGCCCTCCAAATCTCTGCGAAACCCTGAACCAAAAAACTAAACATATTGACTTCTTACAGCGGTATTGCATTATTTTAGACGGTCGCATCCCCTCAGGAGCTGAACATGGAATTGTTATCCCATGAGGAATCCCCTCGAATCCTCGTGGTGGACGACGAAAAGATCATCCGGGAGATCCTCAACGATTTCCTGACCGAGGAGGGGTTTGTCGTTCACGCGGCGCCGGACGGTGAAGAGGCCATCAAGGAGCTGGAGCGGCGCAGCTACGACCTGGTGATCAGTGACCTCAAGATGCCCAAGGTCGGCGGCCTGGAGCTGCTGAGCCATATCAAAGACAACGGCATCAACGTCATCGTGCTGATCATGACCGGGTACGGCACGGTGGAGACTGCCATCGAGGCCATGAAGAACGGGGCGTACGACTACATCCTCAAGCCGTTCAAGGTGGAGGAGGTGGTCCATGTGGTGCAGCGCGGCCTCAACAGCCAGCAGCTCAAGATGGAGAACATGCGGCTCAAGGAGGCCCTGGGCCTCTACCGCATCTCCGAGGAGCTGGGCAAGGGGTTGAGCGTGGAGCCAATCCTCGAGCTGGTGGCCGACGCCGCCCTGGAGGAGACCCCGGCCGACGCGGTGAGCATCATGCTCAACACCGAGGACAACCCGGACGACTATGTGGAGCGGATGACCCGCAGCTCGATGGAGGATGCTCAGCCTTCACGGGACCTGGAGATCCGGATGCTGCTCTCCGACCACCGGGAGAACACCCCGGTGCTGGCCCAGGGGCTCAAGGTCGGGCACTACTACTCCACCCTGCCCGACTCCCCTGGCGTCTACTCTTTCTGCTCGGTGCCGCTGAGGATCCATGACCGGATCATGGGCCTGGTGAACCTCTTCTCCTTCACCCGCGGGCACACCTTCACCGAGGGCCAGCGCAAGATGCTCTCCATCATCTGCAGCCGCGCCGCCGGCAGCATCGAGAACGCGCGCCTGTACGAGAACCTGGTCACCTCCAACAAGAGCCTGGCCGAGGCGAAGGTGAGCCTGGAGGAGAACTTCCGCCAGACCATCGTGGCCTTCGCCCTGGCCCTGGAAGAGAACGACCAGTACACCCGCGGCCACTCCGAGCGGGTCTCCGAGTACAGCCGGCTCATCGCCCGGGGGCTGAGCATGACCCGGGAGGAGGAGGAGACCGTGGTGCAGGCGGCGCTGATGCATGACATCGGCAAGATCGGCATCCGCCACGAGCAGCTCAACAAGACGGGGGCGCTGACCACCGAGGAGATCTCGATGTTCCGGCACCACCCGGACAAGGGGAAGCGCATCCTCGAGCCGATCCCGTTTTTGGCCAAGCTGATCCCGGGCGCCCAGTGCCACCACGAGCACTTCGGCGGCACAGGCTACCCGGCGGGCCTCAAGGGCGACGAGATCCCCCTGCTCGGGCGGGTCATCGCCGTGGCAGACACCTACGACGCCATGACCTCCGACCGCGCATACCGCAAGGCCCTGCCCCACGAGGTGGCCATCGCCGAGCTGCGCAAGTGCTCGGGCACCCAGTTCGACCCCGAGCTGGTCCAGGTCTTCATCTTGGAGCTGGAAAAAGAGCAGATGGTCCAGGGCCTGGAGAACGAAGGCATCAACTTGCAGCCTGTTTCGTAACCAGCGTCGACGACATTTGCCCGCCTTGATCTCTTCGCGATACCATGCGACAGACCTTCCTTTTGGGGCATTAGATGGCTAACGAGGGGCTCACGGGCCGCGTCCTGGGCGGCAAGTTCAGGCTGATCCGCCGCATCGGATCGGGGGGCATGGGCTCTGTGTACCAGGCGGTCCACCTGGAGCTGGAAAAGAAGGTGGCGGTGAAGCTGCTGCACCAGCAGATGGCTCCCCACCAGGAGGTCTACCAGCGGTTCAAGCGGGAGGCGAAGATCGCCTGCAAGCTGAACCACCCTCACATCATCGAGGTGTTCGACTTCGACCGCACCGAGGACGGCATCCCCTACATCATCATGGAGTTCCTGCAGGGCGAAGACCTGGAGGTTCTGCTCGGGCGGCGGCGACTCCTCCCCCTGGAGGAGGTCGTTCACATGTTCGAGGGCATCTGCTCCGCGGTGCACCAGGCCCACGAGGAGGGGGTAATCCACCGGGACCTGAAGCCCCAGAACATCCTGCTCTGCAAGGTGGGGGATCGCACCGACTTCCCCAAGGTGCTCGACTTCGGCATCTCCAAGCTGAAGGACAACAACAGCATCGTCACCCAGACCAAGGCTTACCTCGGCACCCCCTGCTTCATGGCGCCGGAGCAGGCCCGGGGGGCGGCCTCGGAGGCCTCGGCCCAGTCCGACATCTTCGCCATGGGCTGCATCCTGTACCGCGCCCTGGGGGGGAGGCTGGCCTTCTCCGGGGACAGCATCGAGGCGGTCCTGTACAAGATCATCCACGAGCAGCCCCTGGGGCTGGAGAAGCTCAACGGCAACGTGCCACGGGCAGTTGCCAGGGTGGTGCACCGGGCCATGGCCAAGGACCCGGCGCTGCGCTACCCGTCGATGCGGGAGATGTGGCGTGAGCTGAAGGAGGCGTCCACAACCACCGAGGACGCCAGCGCGCCGGCGCCGAAGCTGCAGATCATCAGGCAGCACCCCGAGGACCCCCAGACGGTTCATTCCCTGAACACCGCCAACCGCAAGGCGCCGACGCCCCAGGAGACCCGGGGATACGGAGACGCCCCGCAGAAGAGCGAAGGGGTGCCGCCCCTGGACTCCATTAGCGAACCGCAGCCGCCGCCGCAGGCGCCCGAGGCCGAGGCCGCGCCACCACAGGTGGGCGGGGTCTCCACCCTGTCGGCCAGCATGGGCGAGCACCTGGACAAGGTAGCGCGCCCCAGACGCACGGGCTGGATCATCGGGGCCGCCGTCCTGCTGGTAATGCTCGGCGCCGCGGTCATCGGAGGCCGCTCCTTCCTGACAAAGGAAAAACCGCCCGCCGCTGCCGAAACCGTGACCGCCACCAGCCGCCCACCCAAGGCGAAGCCGGAGCCCGCTCCAGCTGGCGTCCCGGCTCCTGCCCTGCCCGCGCGGATCAAGATCGAGCTGCTCAACCTGCCCGCCGGCTCCAAGGTGACCCTTGACGGCGAGAAGGTAACCGAAAATCCGTTCAGCCTGGACCAGGAGGACAGGCGCCACACCCTCAAGGTCAAGGGCCCCGCCGGCCAGACCTTCACCCACGAGTTCGAGGCCGACAAGGACCTGACCCTGGCCGTGGCGTTTGCCAGGAAGCCAAAGCCTCGGCCCAGGCCCAGGTCGAAGCCCCCTACGCCCACGCCCAAGCCCACGCCCACTCCCTCGCCCACGAAGCCTGAGCCCCCCAAGCCCAAACCCAGGCCCTCCGTCGAGGAGTACGGCGAGGGCACCATGCCCCTGGAGCTGTGATGAAAATGCGTTCCATCCTGCTCGGCGCCCTCCTCGCCATGCTCTGCTCGTCCACGGCTCGCGCCGACGACGCTGCGGACAAGGCCAAGGCCAGAGCCCTGTTCAAACAGGCGGAGACCGCCTACCGCCTTGGCAAGTTCAAGGACGCCCTGGCCGGGTACGAGGCCGCGCTCAAGGCGGCCCACAGCCCCACCATCATCTTCAACATCGCCCAGTGCCACCGCCAGCTGGGCGACGCGCGCAAGGCGCTCTTCTCCTACAAGCTGTTCCTCTCCGACTGGAACCGCAAGAAGCCGGGCACCAACCCGCCCAACAAGAAGGAAGTGGACAGCCACATCGCCGCGCTAAAGGCGCAGGTGGTGGAGATCGAGAAGATGGAGGCCGAGGCGGCGCGCAAGAAGGCCCTGGAAGAGGAGAAGAAGAAGGCCGAGGAGGAGGCCAGGAAGAAGGCCGACCAGGAGGCCAAGGCCAGGGCCGAGAAGGAGAAGCTGGCGGCGATCAACGCACAACTCGCGGCCAGGCCTGCGGTGAAGGAAGCCGCGGAGAAGGCCGACGAGGGCGACGGAAAGGAAAAGGCGTCCGAGGAGAAGAAGCCCAAACGCATCGCCGTGGGCTACGCCCAGCTCAACGGCGTCGAGATCAAGGGCGCGCAGGTGGTGGTGCACGGGCAGGTCATGGGCGCCACGCCTCTGGGCAAGCCCCTGCGGCTCTCGGTTGGGCGCAACCGCATCGAGGTGGTCCACGAGAGCTACAAGCACTGGTCCACCACCGTGGAGATCGAGGAGGGCAAGACCGTGGAGGTGCAGGTTGAGCTGAAGCCCAAGAACAGCCCCCACCGCATCCTCCTCGGCACCAGCATCCTCTGTTTCATCCTGGCAGGCGGGAGCCAGGGCCTGGCTCAGGTTTTCTCCAAGGAGTACGAGGACGAGCAGGAAAGCTACGACACCAAGATGACGCAGTACAAAGATGACTACGCCGCCTGGCAGGCCGGAACCATCACGGACGAGCCCGACAAGCCCAAGGAGGTGGGAACCACCAACCGCGACTTGATGTACACCGGCCACGCGCTCACCGGCGTGTTCGGCGCGGCGGCCGTGGGCACCCTCATCGGCTTCATCGTCACCTACGTCAAGTACACCCGCTCGGATCCAGCCCCGGAAGCCCAGGATGATCCTGCGGTTACCCTCCTGCCGGGCCTCAACGGCGTGACCTTGATGGGGCGTTTTTAGGCCTGAACAAACACCCCCCTCCCCCCCCCCAGCCATTGACTTCCCCGGGAACCCGGGTTATCAAGTATTTTCCACGTGTTCCACCTCTTCGAGGCACTGAATGTCAGAGCTTAAATCTCAGGTAAATCCCACCAGTATTGAGCACGAGATGCGTACGTCGTTCATCGACTACGCCATGAGCGTGATCATCTCCCGCGCGCTACCCAATGTGCGAGACGGACTCAAGCCTGTGCACCGCCGGATCCTCTACGCCATGCACATGCTGAAGAACTCCTACAGCCAGCCATACAAGAAGTCCGCGCGCGTGGTGGGTGATGTCATCGGTAAGTACCACCCCCACGGCGACTCGGCGGTGTACGACGCCCTGGTGCGCATGGCCCAGGACTTCTCCCTGCGGTACATGCTGGCCGATGGGCAAGGCAACTTCGGGTCCATCGACGGCGATCCGGCCGCGGCCATGCGTTACACCGAGGTGCGCATGGCCCGCCTGGGCGGGGAGATGCTCGCCGACATCGACAAGGAGACCGTCCCCTGGGCTCCCAACTATGACGAAAAGGAGATGGAGCCGGAGATCTTGCCGGCCAAGGTGCCGAACCTGCTGGTCAACGGCGCCCAGGGCATCGCGGTGGGCATGGCCACCTCCATCCCGCCCCACAACCTGGGCGAGGTCATCGACGCCACCATCGCCGTGATCCGCAACCCCGACATCTCCATCCCGGAGCTGATGCAGCTCATCCCCGGACCAGACTTCCCCACCTCCGGATTGATCTACGGCCGCGAGGGGATCCTCAAGGCATACAAGACCGGCCGGGGCCACGTGATCATGCGCGGCCGGGCGGCCATGGAGGAGGGGGAGAAGGGCCGACGCAGCCGCATCGTCATCACCGAGCTGCCGTACCAGGTGAACAAGGCCAGGCTGGTGGAGAAGATCGCCCTGCTGGTCAAGGAGAAGAAGCTGGAGGGCATCGCTGACCTGCGCGACGAGTCTGATCGTAAGGGGATCAGCGTGGTGGTGGAGCTCAAGAAGGACACGGTGGGCGAGGTCGTGCTCAACCAGCTCTACAAGCTGACCCAGCTCCAGGACACCTTCGGCGTGAACATGCTGGCCATCGTCGACGGGCAGCCCCGCACCCTGACCCTGCGCGAGACCCTGCACCACTTCATCGAGCACCGGCGGGACGTGGTCACCAAGCGGTCGGTGTACGAGCTGCGCGAGGCGCGCAGGCGGGCCCACATCCTGGAAGGGCTCAAGATCGCCCTGGACAACATCGACGAGGTCATCAAGCTGATCCGCGCCTCTTCCTCGCCCAAGGCGGCCAGGGAGGGGCTGATGTCGCGCTTCGGCCTGTCGGAGATCCAGTCCCAGGCGATCCTCGACATGCGGCTGCAGAAGCTCACCGGCCTTGAGCGGGACAAGATCCTGCAAGAGCTGGCCGAGGTGATGGCGCGCATCGCCTACCTGGAAGACATCCTGGGCAACCGGGACAAGCTCATGGAGGTGGTGGTCGGCGAGATGGAGGAGCTGCGGGAGCGGTACGCCGACGACCGCCGCACCGAGATCATGGACGCCACCGGTGAGATCGGCATCGAGGACCTCATCGCCGAGGAGGACATGGTGGTGCTGGTTACCCACTCCGGGTACATCAAGCGCACCTCCATCGACACCTACCGGGCCCAGCGGCGCGGCGGCAAGGGGGTCAAGGGGGTGGCCACCAAGGACGATGACTTCGTGCGGGAGCTGTTCGTGGCCAACACCCACGACCTGATCCTGCTCTTCACCAACACCGGCCGCGTGTACTGCAAGAAGGTCTACGAGATTCCCCCGGGCGGGCGCACCTCCCGGGGCCGGGCCATCGTCAACATGCTCGACCTGCGTAAGGGGGAGAGCGTGCACCAGCTGCTGGCCATCAAGCGGTTCGAGGAGGGGCGCTTCGTGCTGTGCGCCACCCGCCGCGGCGTGGTGAAGAAGACGCGCCTGATGGACTACGTCAACGTGCGGGCCACCGGCATCATCGCCATCGACCTGGAGGAGGGGGACGAGCTCATCGACGTTCGGCTCACCGACGGGGAGCAGCATGTGATGCTCTCCACCCGGACGGGCATGGCCATCCGCTTCCCCGAGGACAACGTACGGTCCATGGGGCGCGTGGCCCGGGGCGTGCGCGGAATCCGCCTGCGCGACGGGGATCATGTGGTGCAGATGGCGGTGCTCGCGCCGGACAGCGAGGACAACGTGGTCACCGTGTGTGAGCACGGCTACGGCAAGCGCACCGCGGCCAGCGAGTTCCCGGGGCAGAAGCGCGGCGGGCTGGGCCTCATCGGCATCAAGACCACCGAGCGCAACGGCAACGTGGCCGGGACCCAGGTGGTGTCCGAGGAGCACGAGCTCATGATCATCACCACCGGCGGCAAGGTGATCCGCATGCCGCTGGGGGATATCTCGGTTATTGGGCGGAATACGCAGGGGGTGCGGTTGATCAAGTTGGACAAGAAGGAAACCGTCGTCGCTGTTGAGCGGTTGGCGGAGGATGAGGACGAGGAGGAGGGCGAGGAAGGGGAAGGGGTAAGGGAGGAGGGGCAAGAGGGCGAGGGCCAGGGCGAGGGCCAGGAGGATGAGGGGCAAGAGGGCGAGGGCCAGGGCGAGGGCCAGGGCCAGGAGGATGAAGATGTCGAACAGGAGTAAGTCTGCTGAGCTGAAAGAGCGCGCGAGCAAGGTTATCCCGGGCGGGGTTAACAGCCCGGTTCGGGCGTTTGCGGCGGTGGGCGGGGATCCTGTCTTTCTGGCCCGGGGCGCGGGCGCGCGGGTTTGGGACGCGGACAACAACGAGTACATCGACTTCCTGGCCTCGTGGGGCCCGCTGATCCTGGGTCACGCGCCGGCGGTGATCCTGGAGGCCTTGCGAGAGGCAGCGGCCCTGGGCACCAGCTTTGGGGCCTCCACCGAGCGAGAGGTGGCCTTCGCCGAGCTGCTCACCGGGCTCTTCCCCTCCATGGAGAAGGTGCGCCTTGTGAACAGCGGCACCGAGGCGACCATGAGCGCCATCCGCCTGGCCCGGGGCTGCACCGGCCGGGCCAAGGTGGTGAAGATGGATGGCGGCTACCACGGCCACGCCGACGGGCTGCTGGTGCGCGCCGGCTCCGGGGGCGAGACCTTCGGCGTGCCCGACTCTGCCGGGGTGGCGCCCGGGACGGCGGCTGACACCCTCACCCTGCCCTACAACGACACGGGGGCGGCCGAGGCGCTCTTCGACCAGGCCGGGGCAGAGATCGCGGCGGTGATCATTGAGCCGGTGGCCGGCAACATGGGGGTGGTCCCCCCTCAGCCCGGCTACCTGCAGGCCCTGCGCGACCTCACCCGGCGCCACGGCGCCATGCTCATCTTCGACGAGGTGATCACCGGCCTGCGGGTGGGCCTCGGCGGGGCCCAGTTCCTGTACGGCGTGCTGCCGGACCTGACCTGCCTGGGCAAGATCATCGGCGGGGGATTGCCGGTGGGGGCGTACGGCGGCCCGGCGGCGCTCATGGACAAGATCTCCCCGGACGGGCCGGTCTACCAGGCGGGGACCCTGTCAGGGAACCCCCTGGCCGTGGCCGCGGGCCTGGCCATGGTCAACGAGCTGGTGCGGCTCAACCCCTACGGCGACCTCGAGGTCCTGGCCGGGCGGTTCCGCCTGGGGCTGGAGACCATCTCAAAGGAGACCGGGGTGCCGCTGTGCATCAACTCCGTGGGCTCCATGTTCACCTGCTTCTTCCAGGAGGGCCCGATCACGGACCTGGCCTCGGCCAAGCAGAGCGACACCGATCTCTTCGCCCGCTACCACGCGGCCATGCTGGAGCGCGGCGTCTTCCTGGCGCCAAGCCAGTTCGAGGCCGGCTTCGTGGGGACCACACACACCGAGGCAGATGTGGACACCGCGCTTGAAAAGGCTCGGGAGGTATTGAGGGCTTTATAACTGGATTTGCCCTCCTCGCCCTCCCCTACTTGACCCGCGCCACCAGATCGTAATCCCCGCTCTGCTCCACCACAGCCCTCACAAACTCCCCCGCTGACGCCCCGCAATCCGCCAAATGCACCACCCCATCAATCTCCGGCGCCTGCCCCGCGTGCCTCCCCACCATCAGAAACTCGCTCTCGCCTGATGGCCCGTCCACCAGCACCTCCAGCTCCTGGCCCACCATGGCCTCCAGCTTCCTCGCGCTGATGCGCTGCTGCAGGGCCATCACCTCATCGGCCCGCTCACGCGCCACCTGGGCTGGCACCTGGTCCGGCTGCCGGGCCGCGGCCGTGCCCTCCTCCGGGGAGAAGGGGAACACCCCCACATGGTCCAGCCGCGCCCGCTCCAAAAATGCGAGCAGCCGCCGGTGGGCCGCGTCGGTTTCGCCGGGGTGACCGCAGATCAGGGTAGTGCGCAGGAAGACGCCGGGCAGCCCCTGGCGCAGGGTGTCCAGGGCACGCTCCACCTGCTCCCCGCCGTGGCCCCTGTACATGCGCTTGAGCACCTCATCGTCCACATGCTGAATTGGCAGGTCCAGGTACGGGACCACGCGCTCCAGGGATGCCATGCGCTCCACCAGCGCGGTCTCCACCCTGGTTGGGTAAGCGTAGAGCAGGCGAATCCATCGCACGCCCCCGCCTCCCCGGGCCGCCGCCTCCAGGCCATCCAGCGCCTGGAGCAGCGCCGCCAGCCCGGCCCGAGGCTCCAGGTCCCGGCCGTAGGTGGTGGTGTCCTGGGCCACCAGGATCAGCTCCCGCGCCCCCGCCTCCGCCAGCTGCCGCGCCTCCGCCACCAGCGACTCCACGGGCCGGCTTCGCTGGGGCCCGCGCAGGGCCGGGATGATGCAAAATGCACACTCCCGATCGCACCCCTCGCCGATCTTCAGGTAGGCGCTGTGGGCCGGACCGTCCAGGGCCCGCTCCCAGGTCCCCTCCTCCAGCGGCACCGGCGGCCCCACGCGGATGCGCTCCCCAGCCTCACCCCGCAGCACCCGCCCCAGGCGCGGCAGGTCGCCGCTGCCCACGAAGAAGTCCACCTCCGGCAGCTCCTTGGCCAGCTCCTCCGGGTAACGCTGTGCCAGGCAGCCGGCCACCACCAACGTGCGGCAGCGTCCCGTCTCCTTGTGGCCGGCCAGCTCCAGGATGGCGTCCACCGACTCCTGGCTTGCGGCCTCCACGAAGCCGCACGTGTTGACCAGGATCACGCCGGCCAGGCCGGGATCCGCGCACAGCTCCAACCCCATTGAGGCGGCCAGGCCCGCCATGCGCTCGGAGTCCACCCTGTTCTTGGGGCAACCGAGAGAGGAGATATAGAGGGTGTCGCTTGTCATCCCAGGAGCCGTCCTGTACGTTTAGCGGGCGTCGGAGGCCAAGGTCAGATGCCCGAGTTATTCGCCAAATGCTGCATGTGTGCCAAAGATATCCGCAAGGGAGATACCTACCACAGCTGCACCGTGTCCGCCTGCAACAGCGGCCGGATGAAGCTGGTGTTCTGCTCCGTGGCCTGCTGGGAGAAACACCTGCCCATCGCCCGCCACCGCAAGGCGGATCATTCCGAACAGATAGCTTGAGAGAGGCGGCTACTTGCCGCCGTCAGGGTTGAAGCAGGCGCCTCGGCACTCCGGGCTGGTTACCGACTTCTTGGTGTATCCGTAGCAGTCCGTGGCGTCCTCGTACCACTTGTAGTTCCTGGCGATGCAGTCGCCGCAGCCGCTCCGCATCTGCTCGGCGCTGGACGAGGCTGCCTTGCACTCGGCCAGGCACTTGGCCTGGTGCTTGAGGCACCTGGGGTGTCCGTCGGTGGAGCAGCTGGTATCGCAGATACTATCGAAGGTCGGGTCCTCGTCGTCGCTGCAGGCGCCAAGCAAGGAGAACATCAGGAAAGCGCCGAGGAGAATGGGGAGGAACTTACGCATGTTTGACTCCTGTCTCACGTGGACCCACACGGCCAGGGACCTCTGCCCCTGAACCCCCGCGGATCTTGTTCACCGCCACTGTACCCTTGACTTGACGTGGGGAAAAGGTAGACGTAGCGCCCAAGGTCATCACATGAGAATCCTTCTCGCTCTGGTGACGCTGCTCGCCCCCGCCACTGCCCTGGCAGGCGGCGATTCCGCCCTCGGAAACAGCCTGCCGATCTGGTCTGTCTTCCCCTTCGGGCTCCTGCTGCTCTGCATCGCCGTGCTGCCGCTGATGTTCCACCACTGGTGGGAGAGCAACCGAAACAAGCTCATCGTGGCCCTGAGCTTCGGGCTCCCCACGGCGGCCTACATCTGGTTCCAGGACTACCACCTGGTGCTCCATGAGTTGCAGGAGTACGCCTCCTTCATCATCCTGCTCGGCGCGCTCTATATCATCAGCGGCGGGCTGGTGCTGCGCGGGGACATCAAGGCCACCCCCTGGGTGAACACCATGTTCCTGGCCGTGGGCGCGGTGCTGGCCAACTTCATCGGCACCACCGGCGCCTCCGTGGTGCTTATCCGCCCCATGCTGCGCACCAACCACGAGCGCAAGAATATCCGGCACATCCCGATCTTCTTCATCTTCGTGGTGGCCAACATGGGCGGCATGCTCACCCCACTGGGGGACCCCCCCCTCTTCCTGGGCTACCTACGCGGGGTGCCCTTCTTCTGGACCCTGCAGTTGGCGCCCCACTGGGCCTTCGGCGTGGGCGTGGTTCTCGCTGTCTTCTATATCTGGGACCGCCTGGCCTACAACAAGGAGGACCCGGCGGACCTGCAGTTCGACAGGACCCATGTTGTGCCCCTGAGCCTCCAGGGCAAGTTCAACGTCCTGCTGCTGGGCGGCGTCATCGCCGCGGTGCTGCTGCTGTCCGACGCGGACCGGTTCCCGATCTTCACCCGGGAGGCGGTGATGGTGGCCATGGCGATCATCTCGGTCCGCATCACCTCCAGGTCCCTGCGCGAAGAGAACGGCTTCTCCTACCACCCCATCATCGAGGTGGCGGCCCTGTTCATCGGCATCTTCCTGGCCATGATCCCTGCCCTGGCCATCCTCCAGGCCCGCGGGTCGGAGCTGGGCCTGAACCAGCCGTGGCAGTTCTTCTGGGGCACGGGCATCCTGTCCTCTTTGCTGGACAACGCGCCCACCTACCTCACATTCCTCTCCCTGGCCCAGGGGCTGGGGCTGCAAGCGGACGTGGTGGGCGTGCCCAACATCCTGCTCCAGGCCATATCGGCCGGGGCGGTGTTCATGGGCGCCAACTCGTACATCGGCAACGGCCCCAACTTCATGGTCAAGGCCATCGCGGACGAGGCCAAGATCCGGATGCCCAACTTCTTCGCCTACATGGTGCTGGCCGCCGTGATCCTGTGGCCCATCTTCTTCATCGTGACCCTGATCTTCTTCCGGGGGACGGTGTAGCCACCCCTTTCCGATATCCGGATTCCTGTAAACCCCTCTGAAACTGTTCCAGTTTAATCATTTCGACAAGTTAGCCAGTTAATGCGACGCATTAACCTCCGGCACGGGGCTTGCTCTATATACGCGCGTGGTGTTTTTGATCCGATACGCTGTCCCGCTGCTCCTGGCCATATGCCTGCTCATGGGCGCCCCTGACAAGGTCCAGGCGCGCCCCCGCCCGGTGAAGCAGCCGAATCTGGAAAACAGCTACAAGCCCGCAGGCAAGCTCGCCCGGACCATCAAGCGGCTGGTGCCGCTCAAGATTCGTCGCACGGCCCTGGCCAGGAAGCTGCAAAACAAGATCAAGGGCACCAAACCAGACCTGGTGGTTGTGAGCGACCTGCACATTGGCGAGGGAAAGATCGGCCCCAATCGGGCCTACTCCGCCCTCGATGACTTCAGAGTTCACAAACATTTCGACAAGTTCACCAGCTACCTGGTCAACCGCCAGAAGCGCACGGGGCGCAAGATGGAGTTCGTCCTGGCCGGGGACACCATGGACTTCCTCAAGGTCAAGACCGCCCCCGCCGGTAAGTCCTGGCCCACAGACCGCAAGAACATTCACACCGCCCCCAACGAGACCGTTGCCGTGCTCAAGGCTCAACGCATCGTGGAGGCCCACCCCAGCTTCTTCGCTTCCCTGGGCAAACTGATCCAGGCTGGCCACAAGGTGGTGCTCCTGCCCGGCAACCATGATCAGGAGCTGCACTTCAAGGGGGTGCAGGACGTGCTCCGCCGCGCCATGCTGGACCACGCGCCCGGGGCCCGCTCCTCCCAGGTGAAGTTCAACGGCTGGCTCCATGTGGTGGGCAAGGCCATGGTGGAGCATGGGCACCGATATGACTCCATCAACACCGTGAGCCACCAGCTCCACCCCTTCATCAAGGTGGACGGCGATACCAGGCTCCGGTCCCCGGCGGGCAGCTACATGGTCTCCCAGGTGGTCAACCCCATGAAGGAGAGCATCCAGAGCTTCGACCACATGAGGCTGGGGCTCCGCTCCACCTGGGAGGTGGGGCGGTTCCTGCCCAAGGCGCTCCTCCGCATGGGCGATCTGATGGGCCAGATGGCGGACCACGGCGGCCCGCCTACCAGGGCCGACGCCAGGGTCCAGACCGCCGGGCACCTCAAGGCCATGGATCAGGCGTTCACCCGGGAGATGGCCCGGCAGGTGAGGAAGAACCTCAAGAGCCAGGGCAAAGGGGCGCCCGGCAGGTCCGCGCTCATGCGGCTGGTGCGGAAGTTCGACGGCCTCGCCGCCGAGCCGTACATGGAGCAGCTCGACTTCAAGGGCGGCAAGATCCGCCGCCGGCTGTCGCTGCTCAAGCCGAGCCAGCTCCAGCGTTGGACCCGCTACCTGACCCTGAACAACACCACGGATCAGGGCAAGGAGTTCGCCATCACCAAGCTCGGCATGGACGTACATGTCAGCGGCCACACCCACCTGGCCGCGCAGAAGGGCGAGGCACGGAACCGGCGCGGGACCTACCAGGTGGACACGGGGACCTGGATGCCCATCAAGAAGGGCGGCAAGGTGGACAGCGAGGGATCGCTCACCTACGCCGAGGTACGCCAGGACAAGCAGTACACAGGAGTGCGGCTGCGCCGGTGGGCGCCGGAAAAAGGGTACCCCGTAGCGTACCAGGAGGGTCGACAGTCGACAGTCGACAGTCGACAGTAGGATGGCTGACCTGCTATTTATAGGGTGCTGTGCTGTTTAGACGTCTCCAAATCTTGATCGCTCTGCTGGTCCTCGCCTTCTCCTTGCCGGCCACAAATGCGCAAGCCGGCAAGAAGAAGCGCAAGAAGGCAACCAGGAGCGAGTTCTACCGTTGCCGCCACGAGGTGCTGCCCGGAGAGACCCTGGGCGAGATCGCCCGGCGTTACCGGATCACCACCAGGCGGCTCCGGTCCATCAACCGGCTCAAGGGCTCCAGCGCCAGCCTGCGGGCGGGGCGCAAGCTGGGCATCGTCACCCGCTACCCGTGCCGGGTTCGGCGCAAGGTCAAGCACACCGTCAAGAAGGGTGAGTCCCTGTACAAGGTGGCGCGCAAGTACAAGATGGAGCTGAGCTTGCTGCGCAGGCTCAACCGGAAGGCGGGCAAGCGCCTGCGCCCGGGCATGCGCCTGACCGTGGTGGTGGAGGGGCCGGAGCCGGGCAGGAAGATCGCGGGGATGCACAGGCTCATCGCCGGCCCCGGTTACAAGGTGCGCCGCCCGAGCCGCTCATGGGGCACCTTCCTCACGGTGAACACCCTCATCGACGTGTTCACCGCGCACCACCGGAAGTTTCCCGACGGCCACGCCGTCCGGGTGGACGACCTGTCGCGCAAGGGCGGCGGCTACCTGAAGCCCCACAAGTCCCACCGCACCGGCCGGGACGTGGACATCCGCTACCCGCTAAAGGTGGCCACCGACAAGTACGTCAAGGCCAACGCCAAGAACATCGACCTGGACCGGGCATGGCACATGGTCCACAGCTTCATGAAGACCGAGAAGATCACCTTCCTCTTCATCGACTACAAGCTCCAGAAGCTGTTCTACCAGCGGGCGCAGAAGGAGAAGGTCCCGGCCGCGACCCTCAAGGAGTGGTTCCAGTACCCGCGGGGCAAGAACGTGCTCAAGGGCATCATCCGGCACGAGCCGGGCCACGCCACCCACCTGCACGTGCGTTTCCACCGCATGCCGAAGCAGAAGAAAGAGAAGCCATCTTCTTGACCAAGGGCGGGGACCCAAAGCCCCGCCCGCCAACCCCCAGTCCCGAGCCCAAGCCCGAGCCCGAGCCTGCCCCCTTGGCGCCCGTTTCCCCCTTACCGGAAGTCAGCACTCCGACGGCCAAGGACAGTCCCGAGGCGCCCGGCCTCGCCCCACTTACCAGCCCAGCTTGTATAGATTGTCCCGCATCAGCGCCCGAGTCTCCCCCCCCGGCAGATGCAGGTCAGCCTTGATGATACGCACGCGTGGCTGCATGGAGTCGGTGTAGACCCGGTCGATGTGCACAACGGCGTCGGGCCCGGAGAAGTCCTTCACACCCACCTGGCCGCCGAAGTGATCGGAGCGGCCGAAGGCGATGTGGGGGCCCAGCTTCTCGTCCAGCAGGATCTCCCCGGTGGGCTCCAGGCCGAAGTCGCCCAGCACGCCCAGGCCCAGCTCGGCCAGGTTGCCGTAGGCCGGCTCCGCGGCCAGATCAGCCGCCTCCTGCTCCGCGGCCGCCCCCGCCCCGGTCACGCCGGTGGAGCGGTTCTCCACGATGGTGTGCAGCACCACATCGTCGCCCAGCTGCACGGGCATCTCGCCCGCCGAGCGGCTCGGGTCTCCTGGCACCTCCCCCTCGTACGGCACGATGTACGCCTCCCCCGAGGGGAGGTTTCCAGCCACGCCGTTTTTGGGGAACATCCCACCCGAGGCGTGGGCCGACCGGTGGCGCAAGTCCAGGTAGAGCTCGTGGTTGTCCGAGCCGTCCACCTGGAAGGTGAAGCTGGCGCCCTCGGCCTCGGTGAGCAGGCCGGCGCAGAGGTCCACCCGGCGGTTCACCTCACCGTAATCAATGCGCAGGGCCGGGATCATGGCCGCGGAGAAGCCGGGCATGGTGGCCGCCCGGAAGGTGCCCGACCTGGCCGCCACCTTGAGCGGGGCGGTGGCCGAGTGGTGGGTGGGCGCCAGCACGATGGTGTGGGCCGCGAGCAGCTCCGGGAACGGCGTGGACTCGGCGTCCCCTGGCAGCGCCTCGAACGTGGCCGGCAGGTCGCCGCCTGTGTGGAGGTACGCCTCGCCAGGCAGGTCCGCGTTGTTGCCGTGGGCGTTGCGGTACAGGAACAGGCGCACATCCATACCTCCCAGCGCCTGGGCCTCGCCCGCCAGCGCCTGTGCCCAGCCGGCGGCCATCACCCGCCGCTCCGCCCAGGCCGGGTTGTCCGGCTCATGGTCGTCGGGCAAATCCACGATGATGGCCAGGGCCTTGTCGTCCGGCCCCGGCTGGAAGGCGCTCTGGACCAGCCGCGCCAGCTCCGCTCCGCTCAGCTTCTCGTTCTCCATCAGACAGCTCCTTTGGATTCATCCCTCGGGATTGGATCGGGCTCTTGCCCCAGCAGGCGCATGCGCCCCTGCCAGCGCCTCAGGTCATCGGGGTCGCCGCTCTCCGGGTAGGCTCGGTAGCCCTGCCGCACGAGGCCCATGCGCGCCACCGTGGGGCCCATGACCCGCAGGGCGAGGCCCGGCTCACGGACCACCCCAGCCGCCGCGCTGACCAGCGCCTCGGTGGAGGGGAGGTCGTCCAGGCTGCGCTGGAGCAGGGCCTGGCGGGAGATCTCGGGGTTCATGATGCCGGCGGAGATGAGCCGGCCCAGCTGCTTGGGTGTCATGGACTGGGTGAGGCGGCGGAACCAGACCATGGCGGCCAGGACCCCGCCGTGGGTGCGCTGGTAGTCCGCCTGGTAGCCGAGCACGCCTCTGCCCGCGGCCAGGGCGTCGGCCAGCATCCGGCCCGCGATGAGGCCCTGCCCCACCCCCGAGCCGTGGGCCGAGAAGACCTGGCACGCGGCGTCGCCGATGGCGGCCCGGTTCCCCAGGGCCAGGGTATCGAACGGCCGCCTCAGGGGGATGGCGCGGCCGGCCCCCCTGAGCTGCTCGCCGATCCAGGGCTGCTCCCGCTGGAGCTGCCCCAGCACCTTGCGCGGCCGGTCCCACCCCTGCCCCGGGATGGTGCCCGACAGGAGGGTCATCACCTCCCCCTCCAGGCGCACCTGCAGGCTGGAGAAGCCCCCGGCCACGCTGGTGAACACCAGGCTCTCCCCGGGCGCCACGTCGTGCCCGGAGAAGTAGGCCCAGGCCAGGTCCATGTCCTTGACCGCGTGCACCTGGTGGCGGGCCTCGCACAGGTCCGCCGGCTCCAGCGGGGGGCTGCCCAGCAGGCGGGCGCCCTCCAGGCCCGAGGCGTCAACCAGCCAGCGGGCGCGCACCTCGCCGCCCCCCTCGAGGTCCAGCACCTCGCCGCGCGCGCCGGTGACGCGGCTGGCGGGCATCAGCCGCACCCCATGCCCCCGGGCCTCGCGCTGCAGGCGGGCCACCATCCGCCCCATGTCCACCTCGATGAACTCGTCGGTGACCACCTTCACCCGCTCCTGGCGCCGGCCGGCGAAGATATGGATGGCCGGCGGGGGTGGGCCGAGGGTCTCCTCGGGGGTGGGCCGCTCCACCTCCGCCTCGTCGAAGGTCCACCCGGGGATGGCGTTGATCCAGCGCGCTCCGGCCCGGGCCAGCGATCCAGCCTCCAGCAGGGCCACATCCATACTCCGCCTGGCGCAGGCGGCGGCGCAGGCTGCCCCGGCCGAACCCGCGCCGATGATGGCGACATCGTACGTCTTGCTCATGGGGGGGAGGCTAGCATATGCGGGCCCAGGCGGGGCTTGCCCCGGGCAACGCGTACAGACATCATCCGGCCATGGATATTCGCGCACATAACAGGGCCGCCTGGGATCGATACGTGGAGCTGGAGAACCGGTGGACGGTGCCGGTCACCCGGCAGGATGTTGAAGAAGCCCGCCAGGGGCGCTGGGAGGTGCTCCTCACGCCCACCAGGCCGGTGCCGCGAAGCTGGTTCCCGCCGCTGAAGGACCTGGACCTGCTCTGCCTGGCCTCTGCCGGGGGGCAGCAGGGCCCGCTCCTGGCCGCGGCCGGGGCGCGGGTGACCGTCCTGGACAACTCTCCGGCGCAGCTTGAGCAGGACGGCCGTGTGGCCGACGAGTCGGGGCTCGACATGACCCTCGTGGAGGGAGACATGTGCGCCCTCGACGCGCTTGAGCCCGGGAGCTTTGACCTGGTCTTCCACCCCGTTTCCAACTGCTTCGTGGACCGGCTTGATCCGGTCTGGCGCGGAGTGAGCCGGGTGCTGCGTCCGGGCGGCGCGCTGCTCTATGGCTTCACCAACCCGGTGCTCTTCCTGTTTGACGAAGAGGACCTGGAGAAAGGCGGGCCCCTTGTCGCTTCTCACAAGGTCCCTTACTCGGACGTCGAGATCCTCACCCCTGAGCAGCTTCAGCGCTACCAGGAGCAGGGTGAGGCCCTGGAGTTCGGGCACACCATGGAGGATCAGATCGGCGGCCTGCTGGAACGGGGCTTCCACCTGAGCGGCCTCTATGAAGACAACTTCCCCGAGGGCGAGCACCCCCTGGCCGGGGTGATCCCCTGCTTCACGGCGGCGTGGGCTGTCCGCACCTGAGCCGGCTCCACTATTCAGGTGTAGATTTGCCCGCCGTGAGGCCGGCGATCCCGATGATGATCAGGGCCTCGGCGCCCACCGCCAGGGCGAGCAGCCAGGGGCTCTGCCAGCTGCTGGCCACCCAGAAACAGGTAACCGTGATGGCGGCGGGGACGAGGGCGTAGGGCAGCTGGGTCCGCACATGCTCGATGTGGCGGCAGCCGGCCCCCATGGAGGCCAGGATGGTGGTGTCCGAGATGGGGCTGGCGTGGTCGCCGAACAGGCCCCCGCTGAGCACCGCCGCCATGGGCGGGTGCAGGGGGATCCCCAGGCCGTGGGCCATGGAGATGGAGATGGGCATGAGGATGGCGAAGGTGCCCCAGGCGCTGCCCATGGCGAAGGAGATCACGGCCCCGGCCAGGAAGAGCAGCGGCGAGAGCAACGCCGCGGTGAGGAATTGCCGCGAGATACGGGCCAGGAATGCCCCGGTGCCCAGTGCCTTGCAGGTGTGCCCCAGTGACCAGGCCAGCAGCAGGATGAGCGGGATGAGCAGCATCTTCTCCACGCCGCGGCGGAAGGCGCCCAGGGCCTGCTTTGGGGGCATGATCCCTTCCCGGGCCAGGACGAAGACGCCGGCGGCGGAGGCCACCAGGTAGGCCAGGATCAACGAGGTCTTCAGCGCCTTGCCGGTGAGCCCGCCGAACATGAGATAGGAGGCGAGGAAGAGGGCCACGACGCTGACCAGCAGGGCGGCCATGGGCACGGTGATCACCCGCAGGGGCGGAGGCTCGCCGTCAGGGCTTTGGTCGTCAGGCGCGGGCTCCTCCACGGGGAGCACGGACGCCCGGGCCATGGGCCCCCACTCCCGGCCGGTGAGGATATAGAGCGGCACCGCCAGGAGCGCCAGGAGCGGGTAGAACTGCAGGGGCAGCAGGGCGACCAGGGCCTGGAAGCTCTCCGCCTTGATCTCGTTGTCGCGGAAGCCCTGGTCCATGAGGCTCATGACATAGACGCCCCAGCTGATGAAGGGCACCAGCACGCACACCGGAGACGCGGTGGAGTCGATGATGTAGGCCAGCTTCTCCCGCGAGACGCCCACCCGCGCCATGACCGGCCGGAAGATGGGCCCCAGGATCAGCGGCGTGGCCGAGTCGGAGAAGAAGATGCCCAGCCCGGCCACCCACACCGCCAGCTGCGCCCCCACCGCGCCGCGCACGGCGGCCGCGATGCGCAGGGCGAAGGTGCGCATGCCCCCGGAGCTTTCCAGCAGCCCCACGAAGCCGCCGATGATCAGCACCAGCAGCACCAGCGAGGCGTGGGAGCTCCGGGCCAGCTGCCCCACCAGCCCCTCCTGCACCATGGCCATGATCCCGAGCAGGGGGCGCCCGCCGGAGAGCGCCAGGAATCCACCCAGCACACCCAGGGAGAGGGAGAGGACCACGTGCCGGGTGGCCAGCGCCAAAACCAACGCCAGCACCGGCGGCAACAGGGAGAGCAGGCCATGGTCTTCCATCATGGGTCGGCATTCTAGTACACTCGGCTCATGTCATTCCCCGTCAGGACGATATCCCTGGTAGCGCCGCTGGTTTTCATGGCGGGCTGCTTTGACCCGAACCTCGACGACAAGGCGGGCGGCTACAGGTGCAAGGGGAACCCTGACTGCCCGTCAAACATGACCTGCAGCGACGCGGGCATCTGCCTGGCCGGGGACGCCGGGGCGCCGGACAAGGGCGGCAAGTGCGGAAACGGCGCCATCGAAAAGGGCGAGGAGTGTGAGAAGGGCAATATCGGCAAGGCCGTGTGCAGGGACAAGGGCCTGGACACCGGCAAGCCCATCTGCGTCCAGTGCAAGATCTCCTACAGCCCCTGCTACACCTACACAAAGGCGGCAAAGAACACGGCCACCCTGGACAATCTGAGCAGCGCCAAGCCGGTGGGCGTCTGGCACCAGGACGGCGACGGGGCGGCCATCCTTTGGCACGATCCCCTGGACGCTGCGGACCAGACCGCCGAGCTGCGCAAGCAATTCCTCGACGCCGCCCTGCGCACCAAGTTCACCGACAACTACGGCATCAACCTCACCAAGACCGCCAAGGTGAGCGAACGGGATCCAGCTATGACGCGCCTGGGCACCGGGGCCTTGGCGGTGTGGTCCAACAACAAGACCGGCATCGAGGACATCTACGCCTCGCGCCTGGACAATACCGGCTCCTTTCTGACCCAGGGCGGGGTCCTGGTCTATGACCACAAGACGGCCGACCTCCGCTACCCGGTTGTGGCTTGCCATAAATCCGACACTGGCTGCCTGGTGGTCTGGTATCAGCACGACGCCAAGCATCCCCAGATCCGGGGGATAATGCTCTCCTTGCTCAGCGGGAAGCCTAAACCCAAGGGGATCGTTTCGATCCATATAAGCGCCAGACCGTTGACCAAGAACACCTGGCCGGCCGTGGCAACGGACGGCTCCGACTACCTGGTGGTCTGGGCTCAGGAGAACAACAACATCCGGAACATAGTGGGCCGCCGGGTTTCAGCCCTGGGCGTGGTGAACACCTCCACCACCAAGACCATCGGCGGCAAGGCAAAGAGCAACGCCGCAAGCCCCACGGTGGGCTACCTGGCGGGCAAGGGCGTGTACATGGTGGCCTGGACCGACAGCCGCAGCGGCACAACGGACATCTACGCCGCTCGCGTGGACAAAAAGGGGTTGCCCCTGGGCGCTGACAAGGAGGGTGTGCGCCTGGCCACCGGCACCGGCCTGCAGCGGTACCCAAAGATGGCCTGCAACAACGACACCTGCCTGGTGACGTATGTCAGCGGCAAGCCCAACTTCGTCGATGGGGTGCGTCTGGAGAGCAGCGACACGGCCCTGGTGGTGGTGGACAGCCCGGCCATCCGGGTGGGCACCGCGGACAGATACAAGGTCGGCGCGCCCTTCCCGTTCACCAACAAGGCCGGTGATTTCATTGTGGTCTGGCGCGACAATTACGCGGGATCGGCCTTCATCAAGTCGGCGCTGCTCAAGCCCTGACCGGTGAAACGCCTTCTGTTATGCTTTCGACCATGTCCCTGATCCGAATCCTCCCCCTGGCCGCGTTGGTCGTCATGGCGCCCGCCGGAGCCCTGGCCAGCGAGACTGATGTTGAGCTGGCCAAGAAGTTCTACAAGCTCGGCGCGGAGCTGTACAAACGCGGCGACTACAAGCGCGCCCTGGAGCAGTTCAAGGAGTCGCACAAGTACTCCAAGCGCCCGGAGCTGCTTTACAACATGGGCCGCTGCGAGGAGGGCCTGGGACACCGGGGGGCGGCGATCAAGCACTACAAGGCTTACCTCATGTCCAAACCCGCCAACGCCGCCGAGGTGAGCGCGCTGGTCAAGCGGCTGGAGGCGAAGGTCAAGGCGGACGAGGAGGCGGCCAAGAAGAAGCCCCAACCGGAGCCGGAGCCCGAGGCGAAGCCGGGGCGCCCCCTGCGCCTGGCCGGGTGGGTCCTGACCGGGGTCGGGGTGGCCGGGCTCGTGGCGGGCGGCGTCCTGGGCGGCCTGGCCATGGGCAAGCAGAGCGAGGTTGAGGACGACTACAAGAACAAAAAGCTCACCTACCCGGAGATGCAGAGCGAGCTCGACGCGGGCGAGGGCATGGAGCTGGGCGCCATCATCGGGCTGGCCGTGGGCGGCGCCGTGGCCGCGACGGGGGCGGTGCTGCTCATCATTGATTCCATGGGCAGCGGCGGGGAGAAACAGAGCGCGTGGATCGCGCCCGGGTTCTCGGCTGACGGAGCGGCTTTCAACGCCGGCTTTCAATTCTAGGACCAGGTCTGGCAATGGGCAGATGGCAATCAATCCGCGCTGGCCTGGCCATCCTGACCGGCTGCCTCGCGGCTGGCTGCTTCAACCCCGACATCCAGGGCGCCGGCGGTTACAGTTGCGCTGACCGTTGGGATTGCCCGCCCGGCATTGAGTGCGACAAGGCAAAGGGGAAATGCCACGACAGGCCCGCGGCTGACCTTGGCCAGGGCAAGGAGGCGGGGGGTAAAGACCTGGCCCTCAAAAAGGAGCAAGGCGCTCCGAGGGACAAGGGCTTCATCTACGCCGACGGGCCAGCCAACTGCGGCAACGGCAAGATCGAACATGGCGAGGTCTGCGACGGGAAAAACTTCGGCGCTGCAACCTGCGCCAACTACGACAACAACACCGGCGGCGAGCTGCTCTGCCTGCAGAAGTGCACGATGATCAACAGCAACTACTGCTACAAGCTCACGGCCGCGACCAAGGACACCTCGGCCCTGGATGGAAAGAGCTCCGCCGCCCCCCGGGCAGCGCTGATATCCAAGGAAAACCGGGTGGCGGTGACCTGGGCGGACCCTCACTCGGGCACCTCCTATTTGAACAACACCCGCGTTCAAGTTCTGGACACGGGCCTGCGCTGGATGCTCAACGCGCCCGTGAACATCACCAACACCGCCAGCTACTACCAGCAGCGCCCCGACGTGGCCGCCCTGAACCGCAAGATGGTCCTCGCCTGGGAGGATGGCCGGGACAAGGTGACCAAGCTGAACAAGGTCCGCGCCGCACGGGTGAGCATCAAGGGGGTGGTGGAGGACAAGGGCGGGGTGCAGGTGGATACCGTGGGGACCGGGGCTCAGGGGCAGCCGGCCATCGGTTGCCGCGACTCCAGCGATTCCTGCCTGGTGGTGTGGGCCGACTTCAGCAAGAGCATCAAGATCCCCGAGATCAAGGGGACGATTGTCACGGAGAAGGGCAGCGCCTTCACCCCTGGCAAGACCTTCACCATCAGCACCGCCACCACCTACAAGCACCAGGCCCCCTCCGTGGCCAGCGACGGCAAGGACTACATGGTGGTCTGGCGCACCACCAACGCCAAATCGGAGACGCTGGTGTACGGCCGAGGTGTTTACGGCAGCGGCACCCTGGCGGGCTCGTGGGCCTCGCAGATCTCAAGCGACTCCAGCAAGGTCTCTTTCCGCCCGGACGTGGCCTATATAAAGAGCAAGAACCACTACCTGGTGGTCTGGGAGGACAACCGCAACGCCACCACCGACATCTACGGCGCACGGATTACCCCCAAGGTCGGCCTTGTGCATAACTACGACAAGTTCGGGCTCAAGCTGGCAATAAGCAGCTACACCGAGACCTCCCCGCGGGTGGCCTGCGGCGATCCCGCCTGCGTGGTGGTGTACAGCGAGGGCTCATCCCGAACCGTTCAGTCCTACATCAGGGGCGTGCGCTTTGAGGACAAGGGCGGCAGCTACTACTCCCTCTGGGACAAGACCGGGTTCAAGATCGCCAACAACTATCGAGCCGCCAGCCCCTACGCCCTGAAGCTCACCGACAAGACCTTCGCCCTGTTCTGGCGGGAGCAGCCCGCCAAGGGAAAGCCGTACGCCCTCAAGGCCGCGACCTTCACGCCGTGAGCCGGCACCACATCAAGAGGCGCAAGGTCCGGCTGGCATATGAGGCGCGCGGGGCGGGGCCGCCCGTTGTCCTGCTCCAGGGGCTCGGGCTGCCCGGGGCCATGTGGCTGGGGCTGGCCGGGGGGCTGGTCAAGAGCGGGCACCGGGTGATAAGCCCGGACAACCGCGGCGCCGGCCATAGCGACTCGCCGTGGGGGGTATACACCATGGGCGGGCTGGCCGCGGATACCGCCGCGGTGATGGAGGACGCGGGCGTGGAGGGCGCGCTGGTGGTGGGGATCTCTCTGGGCGGCATGATCGCCCAGCGCCTGGCCCTGGATCACCCTGAGCGGGTGGGCGGCCTGGTGCTGGCGGCCACCACCTGCGGGCTCCCCCTGGGCCGGCCCGCGCCACCGCGCTCCCTGGTCACCATGCTGCGCAGCCTGGCCGGATCGACCGAGGCCATCCGCAAGGTCCGCCGCCTGCTGGTGCACCCGAACAGCCTGGAGCGGAACCCGGACCTGTTCCGGGTATGGAACCGCACCCTGAGCCGCACGCCCCCCCGGCCCGCCGGGTTCTGGGGCCAGTTCGCCGCGGCGGTGATGCACCACGCCTGCCCTTCCCTCAAGCGCATCGCCTCCCCCACCGAGGTGATCACCGGGGAGGACGACGCCATCGTGCCGTCCAAAAACTCCCGCATCCTGGCCCGTCGCATCCCCGGCGCAGTGCTCACGGTGGTCCCCGAGGCTGGACACGCCTTCCCGCTGGAGCATCCCGGCGCCCTGCCCGGTGCCATCGCCCGGGTACGGCGGCGCATGGAGCAGCCCAACAACCTGGAGGCAGAGACATGACCGCTCACGAGTGGGCCATCGTCACCGGAGCATCGGCCGGCATCGGCAAGGCATACGCCCACCACCTGGCCGCGCAGGGCGTGAACCTGGTGCTCACCGCGCGCAGGGCCGGGCGGCTTGAGGAGCTGGCCGGCGGGTTGCCCGTGCAGGCGCGAGTGGTGCCAGCGGACCTCACCTCGGCCGAGGACCGAGACCGCCTCTGGCGCCAGGTGGAGGCGTTGGCCCCGGATGCCACGCTCCTGTTCAACAACGCCGGCTTCGGCCTCCGCGGCCCCTTCGCGACCCTGGACCGGGGGCGCCAGCTGGAGATGATCCAGCTCAACGTGGAGGCCCTCACCGATCTCTCCCATCGGTTCGTGAACCTGCGCCGGGCACAGGGCGGCGGCGGGGCCCTGGTGAACAACGCCTCGGTGGTGGGGCTCAAGCCGGTGGCGGACCACGCCGTGTATTCAGCCTCCAAGGCGTATGTGGTGGCCTTCTGCCAGGTCCTGGCCCTGGAGACGCGGCGGGACGGGATCAAGGTGCAGGCCCTCTGCCCCGGGCCGGTGCCCACCGAGTTCCAGCAGGTCGCCGGGTTCGAGCTGGACGCCCGTAGTAAGAAGGTGGTGATCAGCGCCGAGCAGGTGGCGGAGGAGAGCTACCGTGGCCTGGACCGGGGTGGGGTGATCCTGGTGCCGGGCGCCCGCCTGCGCGCGGTCATGAAGCTGGTCCGCCTGCTCCCGCCAGACCTGGCATCATGGATCTCGGGTGTGGCGGATTCGTTGAAATAACAGCACCGCCCCAAAAGAGCTAAAACGCCGCCTCCAAGATCCTCGTCAGCTGCTCATCTGTTAGCTCAACCGGGTTGTAGCGCATGCTGGATCCCCGGGAGCCGGCGACCAGGCGGGGGAAGTCCTCCCTCTTGATCCCCAGGGCGCCAAGCCGGGGGATCCCTATTCGGCGCTGGAGGGCCGCGACCCAATCTATCCCTTCTTCCACGGCGGTCCTGTCATCAGGAGATGACGACGCCCCCATGCAGCGGGCGACCTGGGCCGTCCGGCGGAGCAGGCGGGGCCCTGTCTCCGAGCTCTCGCTGGCCTCCAGGTTGGCCTGCAACACCTGAGGGAAGATGGCGGCGCAGGCCACGCCGTGGGGGATCGGGAACAGGGCTCCCAGGGGGGAGGCGAAGCCGTGCACCGCGCCCAGGCCGGCGTTGGCCAGGCACACACCGCCCAGCAGGCTGGCCAGGGCCATGTCCTCTCGGGCCTCGGCGTCGCCGCCATTGTCAAAGGCCCGCCCCAGGCTCCTGCCGGCGGCGGCCGCCCCCTGCAGGGCCAGGCCATCGGTGATGGGCGAGGCCCCCCGGGACAGGTACGACTCCACGCACTGGACCATGGCGTCCATGCCGCATGAAGCGGTGACGTCCGGGGGCATGGTGTGGGTCACCAGAGGATCCACCAGGGCCACCTCGGGGATCATCATCGGACTGCGAACGCTTTTTTTGTAGGTCGGGCCGCTGATCACAGCGTTCTTGGTCACCTCACTGCCCGTGCCCGCGGTGGTGGGCGCGGCGATCATGGGCGCTGGCCGCGCGTCGATGCTCAGCTCCTTGCCCACCCCCTCCAGGTAATCCTCCAGGGAGCCGGGGTTGCTCATCATGGCCGCCGCGGCCTTGCCGCAGTCCAGCACAGCGCCGCCCCCCGCGGCCACGACCCAGTCACACCGGCCCGCCCTGGCGCGCTCCACGGCCAGATCAACCTCGGCCACCGTGGGCTCACGCTCGCACCGGGCCACCGCTCCCACGGCCACCCCTTCACCAACGATGCGGGCCAGCTCCTGGTTGCGCGCAGTATCCCGCCCCAGGACGAGCAGGGCCCGCTCACCCATGCACGGCAGGGAACCCGCGGTCAGCGCGCCGGATTCGAAGATAATCTGGGGCGCGGTCAGGAACGAGAATCCCATACCGAGTCCTCGCCGCCTGCCGGGAAGCAGCTCGTGTATTTGATCCCCTGCCTGGGCTGCGCCATCCAGCCATTAACGGTCTGTGCCCAGGCGTGGTAGTGGGCCGTTTCCTTGTGCGCCGCGAAGGCCTCCTTGTCCTGATACACCTCATATAGAAAGAACCTCGTGGGGTCTTCCTCGTGCTGGAGCACGTCAAAACGCAGGGCACCGGGCTCACCCAGGGTGCCCTCGTGGTTTTTACGAGTGGCGTCCAAAAATGCCTGCTCCTGCCCCTGACTGACAAAAACTGTCACACATACGACATACATGGCTCGTCCTCCACGGATGGGTCCAAATTGGGAAAATTTCTGCATCATCATGCTTTCATTGAGCAAACATTGTAAAGGGCCAGGAAGGGATCTACACGGATTGCAGCTGACAGGGCATCCCAGGGCCCTTTCGTGGGGACAAAAAACCCCACCAACGGGCGTTCCGTGCACAATGCCGGGGTCAAATGTCCTCCCATGGGCCTGATTCCCAAGTATCTGTTGGCCCATCCAATTCCATGATCGTTTAATTTCAACGAGTTAAGCAATTTTCTCGCCGAGGGCACGCATCTTGCTTAGTAAACAGGCACGTGATTTCATTCTTGAAGATGGCGGCATAAATAGGCGAAAATGCCAGGCACGGCGCAAATACGGGAGAAAACGGTCATGAAAACAAACAGCAAGATTTTGACAGCAATCCTCTGTGGGTTCTTGGCCATTGGTGTGATGGCCTGCGGTGATGAGATCGAGGATGACGCCTCGTCTGCCGATCCCCGAAACGCGCTCACGCCAGAGGGGACGAAAACCTTGATGGACATGCCAGACGCCGAGCTAACGGCTACGCTCGCGGCGACCGTCAAGGAGATCCAGCTGGCCCGCCCCGAGGGGATCACCCAGCTGATCACCCAGATGAAGGCCGACCTCAAGGGTGCCGGCTTCGACGCCACCGAGCTGGACAAGATCACAGACGACAAGCTCTGCTTCAAGAGCGCCACCACCGGGCTGTTTGACTGCCGCCCGCTCACCGGGCTGGAGGACGCGCACAAGACTGGCACCACCAGCGACGGTGTGGGCACCATCACCAGCGCCCTGAGCAAGAACAATCACAGCAAGTACTACGCTTGCCCGCTCAAGGCCCCGGACAAGCAGGGCACCTCCTGCGAGGCCATGGCCGCCAAGGTCGCTGCCAAGGTTTCGGCCGCCATCGCAGCCAACAAGGGCTCGATGGACAAGACCATCGCCAAAGCCTACAGCGACATGAGCGCCACGGCGCAGCAGTTCATCGCCGCCTGGAAGTACGCGGCCACGCAGTATGGCTCAAGCCTGGCCACCGTGTACGCCGCCCACGAGCTCAAGGCGGCCTCCCGCTGCGACTCCAAGGCCAACGTCTACGACGTCTCTTACTCGCTGGGCGTCAAGCAGGGCGTGCAGATCGTACTCAGCCTGCGCGCCTGGGCCCTGGCCCAGGTCACCAGCTGCACGGTGAACACCAACCTCATCGCCCAGCAGGTCAAGACCACGGCCCTTGGCAAGGTCAAGGCCTGGATGAAGGAGAAGGCGGTCTGCAAGGACGAGGACATCTCCAACCTGGACAAGACCCTGCAGCAGGCCGAGATCAAGCGTGAAAGCGGCATGAAGAAGGGCATCGCCACCCAGGTCGTCATCCTGAGCAACGAGCTGTTCCAGCGCCGCCAGACTGCCCCCTGCGGCGGCGGCGGTGGCGGCGAGCCCCTGGTCATCGACCTGGACGGCGACGGCCTGACCCTCAGCTCCGCGCGGGTGAGCTTCGACCTGCTGGGCGACGGTACGCAGCAGCGCACCACCTGGGTAGGCGCCCGCGAGGGCCTGCTGGCCCTGGACCGCAACGGCGACGGCGCCATCACCTCCGTACACGAGCTGCTGGGCGACAAGAACAACTGCAACGGCCAGGCCTGCTACGACGGCGTGGACGCCCTCATCGCCATGGACAGCAACGACGACGGCGCCATCAACGCCGCCGACCCGATCTACGCCAGGCTGCTGGTCTGGACTGACGCCAACCAGGACGGCGTCTCCGCTCCGGGTGAGCTGCGCTCCCTGGCCGACCACGGCATCCGCGCCCTGACCCTCCAGGCCCGCGACGAGGCCGTGATGCACGCCGGCGGCACCGTGCTGCGCAGCGTGCAGGTTGTCACCGACCAGGGCCCCCGTACCGCGTACGACGTGTGGTTCCGCGTCCGGCTCGGCATGGAGAACCTGGGCGTGCTCGCCCCCCGCTAATCCCGTTCGTAGCATCCCAGGCATTACCCTGGGCAGGGGTGTCCTAACCCCTTCACCTGACAGTCATTTCGAGATAGCATAGTCCATAAGGAAACCCGCTAGATTACCCAGGGCTCCTGAGGGGTCCGCTGGTAGCATGTCGGGCAAATTTGGATGGTCAAGCAAGGAGAGACCACATGAAAAAACTGCTAAAGCGGCTCTGGAAAGAAGAAGAGGCTGTTTCGGCCACCGAGTACGGCATCATCGCGGCAATCATCGCGGTGGGTCTGATCACCGTGCTCTTCACGTTCCGCACCAGCCTGCGCACCATGTTCACTCGGGCAGCCACCGCGGTTAACACTCCCCCGTAGGACTTACTGGTTCAAAGAGCCACCGCGATTCAAAGACCAAACTGCCCATGGCACCCCTTGATATAGCGCACTGGGCACTCTTCCTGACGGTTCTCCTGATCGCATGCGTACTCGACGTCCTCAAGCGCAAGGTACCCAACTGGCTCACCGTGGGGATGGTGTGCGCCGGGATCGGCGCTAGGCTCATGGCGGCGGGACTCCCGGCTGCCGGGTGGGGACTACTCGGTGCGTTTATCGGTCTGGTTGTGCTGCTCTACCCCTTCCACCGCCGCCTGGTGGCGGCCGGGGACGTCAAGTTGTTGGCTGGCATCGGGGCCTGGCTCGGGCCGATGGCCACGCTGGAGGCGCTGCTCTTTGGATCCGCCGCCGGAGGGATCCTCTCGCTGGTCTTCCTTTGGCGCGCGCCGCCCGATCAGCGCCGCGACATCCTCACCAACCTGCGCCTCACCTTCTACCTGCGCGCCGTGCCCGATGTGGGGCCTCGGCCGCGTCACCAGTCGCCGCCATACGCCCTGGCTCTGAGCGCCGGAGCGGTGGCGGCGGTGCTGCTCAACGGGGTGTCCTTTGGCCTGGCGTAAGCGAAAGCGGAGAAGGGATGAGAGGGGCGCCGCGGCCCTGGAGTTTGCCCTGGTCATGCCGGCGCTCCTGATGATCCTGGTGGGCATCGCGGTGCTGGGCCACGCCATGATGGTGCGTTTCATGCTCAACGGCGCGGCCTACGACTCGGCCCGCACATGCGTTCTCAGGAAGCAGCCAACCGCGGCCTGCGCCAAGGCAGTGGTATCCAAGAAGATGGGAAAGATCCTCACCGGTTGGTGCACGTCCTGGAAGGCGACACCCAAGAACACCAAGCAGCCGGGGCTCACCGGGGTTTCTTCTCTGGAGGTCCGGCTGACCTGCATATATCGTGGGGTGATGGCTGGCCCTAAATACAGAAAAGGTATCGGCCTCAACCTCGGCACGCTGACGGCGCGCGCGACCATGCCTTACTGACACCGGAGGAGATGACGAGTCAGATGGAAGATAAAACCAAACGCCCCTCCTCCCTGGGAACCATCGGGTTCATGATCGCGGCCATCATCTTCGCCGCCATCGCCGGAATCCTCCTGTCCCAGGTCATGGAGAGCACCTACTCACAGGAACCGGTCAAGCCCTTGGTGGTGGCCTCCAACGCCATCCCCGCGGGCCAGCCCGTGGAGAAGGAGGACCTGAAGCTGGCCTCCTGGCCCGAATCCGCCATCCCGGCCGGGGCCTTCTCCAAGATCAAGGATGTGGTCTCCAAGAAGCGCGTCCCCCTGGTGCCCTTCGTCCCGGGCGAGGCGGTGCTGGTCACGCACCTGTCCAAGCCGAGCGCGGGTATGGGCATCGCTCCCCTGGTGGAAGAGAACAAGCGGGCCATGGCCATCACAACCGACAACCCGGTAACCCTGGCCCGGCTTCTGTACCCGGGCGCCCGGGTGGACGTGCTCTCAACCATGCGGGACAACACCGCCATCGACGATGAGGAGAAGCCTCGGGTGACTACCCGGGTCGTGCTGCAGAACATCAAGGTGCTGGCCGTGGGCGAGGACATCGACCCGCTCACCATCACCCAGCGCCGCCGCGCCGCGCGGAAGAAAGCGGCCGAGGGGGGCGGCTCCCTGTCAGGGGAGTCCAGCGACGCCCGCGAAACCCGGGCAGTGGTTACCCTGCTGGTCACCCCGGAGCAGGCCGAGCGCCTCACCCTGGCCCGGCGCGAGGGGGACATCGACCTGATCCTGCGCAACCCCAAGGACGAGGGCGAGGTGGATACACCGGGGGCGACCCCTGCGGCGTTCCTGCCATCCGGTGATTCGGACGAGCAGGAGGCCCTGCTGCTGGAGAATCTGGCATCCAGTGGCTCGTCGGGGGGTTCGAGGCCGCGCACACACCGCACCCGCCGGTCCTCGCCCTCCGCGTCGGAAGAGCCGAAGCCCGTGAAGCGGACTGTAAAGATAATCAAGTAGGGGCTGGCTGTTGCCGCCCAAAAAGGACAGCACCTTGACACGATCTCACAAAGACACGAAACGCCTGGCCACCCTGGTCCTCGCCCTCACGGCCATGCTCCTGCCCGCCGCCGCCTTCGCCCAGGAGGTCCGGGTGAACCTCCACGGCTCCAAGCTGGTGAACCCGGACGGAGGCGTCAGTCAGATCTCCATCGCCGACGACAAGGTCGCGGACATCAAGCTGGTCGGCAGCCGCGTGCTCGTCACGGGCAAGGGGTTAGGGCAGACAAACCTGACCATCTGGAGCAACCGCGGCACGGTCACCCGCTACCTGGTGGCGGTGGAGCTGCCTGCCAAGGAGCTGCAGAAGAAGCTGCGCTCGGTGCTGCCCAAGGAGCCCATCACTGTACAGGCTGTGGGCGGAAGCCTGGTGCTCAGGGGCCAGGTGTCGGCCCCGTTGGTGTCCGAGCGCGCCGCCGCGCTGAGCAAGGCCTTTATCAAGGCCATGGGCGTGGAGCCGGACGTGATGAACTTCCTCTCCATCCGCGGTGACCAACAGGTTCAGGTGCGGGTCAAGGTGGCCGAGGTATCCCGCACCTACCTGCGCCAGCTCGGGCTCAACTTCATGACCCGGCCGGACATGTACGCCGGCGGCCTGCTCTCGCCTGGCACCCGGCTGGACAGCAACACGGCGCCTGACCTGGGCAACACCGGCTCCCTGCTCCAGCCGTACGGCAGGACCGCCACTCCGACGATTGGCGACAACACCAACCCGACCATGCCCCTGCTCACCCCGTCCTTCTCCGCGGACAGCTTCGGCCTGCTCTTCGCCCAGGCCGGCTCCACCTTCCCCATGAGCATCGCCCTGAACCTGCTTCAGGCCAAGGGCTTCGCCAAGATCCACAGCGAACCAACCCTGGTGACCTACTCCGGGCAGCAGGGCAAGTTCCTCAGCGGCGGCGAGTTCCCTGTGCCCATCCCGTCGGGCCTGGGGCAGGTGGGCATCGAGTTCAAGAAGTACGGTGTGCAGCTGGACGTCACCCCCACCGTGATGGCCAACAAGACCATCGAGTTCAAGGTCTCGGTGATCGTGAGCGACAAGGACGCCTCCGGGGGCGTGACCCTGAGCGGGGTCAGCGTGCCGGGGCTGACCACCCGCTTCAGCGAGACCACCATCCGCCTGCGCTCGGGCCAGAGCTTCGCCATCGCCGGCCTGCTCACCAACCGCATCGAGAACGTCAACAGCAAGGTGCCCCTGCTGGGTGAAATACCCATCCTCGGCATGCTCTTCCGCCGCACCGAGGCGCGCCGCAAGGAGACCGAGCTGGTGATCCTGGCCACGGCCAACCTGGTGCAGCCCATGAGGCCAGGGGAGGTGCCGCCCCTGCCCGGTGAGGATGAGTTCTCCGATCCGAACAGCTGGTCCCTCTTCTTCCTTGGCTGGATCGAGTCCCTCGAGTGGGGCGGCGGCGGAGTGACCAAGGAAGATAAATCCCGCAGCGGAAAGAAGAAGACAGGCCGCACCAACCGCAAGGTCGCTGGCCCGGTGGGCTTCGCCAGATGAACAACGGAGGTCGCGGCAGACCGCCACGTGGGGCGAACCCGGCGGGCAATCAGCAGCCACCAGGCCCGGTGGACATGCGACACACGGGCGCGCCGCCGGCGCCGGCCCAGGCTCCGCCGCCGGCCCAGGAACCGGACGCGGCGCCCTACTACCTGGACGACGACGAGGATCTGTTGGTCCCCGAACAGCAGGGCCAGGGCGCTCCCGCGCCGTGGGATGAGCCCACCGCCGCGCAGCGCCCGCCGCGGCACTGGCACGAGACCACGGCCCAGGTGGACAACCCCACCATCGAGGAGCCGGAAACCAATACCGACATGATGGATCTCGCCCCGGCAGACACCGACATGATGGAGATCGCGTCGGCGGACATCGAAACCCTCGACCCGGGCCCGTACCAGCTCTCGGAGGCCAAGACAGCCCCGCCCGAGGTGCGCCCGCCCGAGGCGCAGGAGCCTGAGCGCCGGCGCTCCCCCTTTGGCGCGGATCTTCACCAGGCCACCTCCATGAACACGGGCCAGACCTTCCAGCCCGAGCTGCAGACCCGCATCGTGCAGAACCCGCTGGCCGATCCCGAGCTGGCCATGGAGCAGATCTCGGAGCGGTTCGCCGCGCCCGAGGCCACGGCCGAGATGGGGAAGCTCCTGGTGTTCTTCTCCTGCCACGGCGGCAGCGGCAGCTCAATGCTGGCGGTGAACATGGCCGCGGTGGCCGCGGACACTGGCCGCCAGACCTGCGTGGTGGATCTTGATCTGCAGCTGGGCGACGTGCTCACCATGCTCGACCTGGAGAGCACCTGCCCCATGTCCAAGATCGCCTCGGACATGGAGAACTTCGACTGGCAGATGCTGTCCCCGTTGCTGGCGCGCCACGCCTCGGGCCTGTGCGCCATGTCCCAGGTGGGGCACATCGAGGAGCTGAGCGAGCTGGACCCGGGCCGGGTGCCCACCTTCCTGCGCTACCTGCAGCAGCACTTCAACTTCGTGGTGGTGGACGGCCTGCGCGACTTCAACGATCACGCCCTGGCGGCCATGGACGTCGCCGACCGCATCGTGCTGGTGCTCACCCAGGACGTGGCCGCTATCCGGGGCGCGCGCATGCGCCTGGACCTGCTCCAGCGCCTGGGCTACGCGCCGGACCGCTTCTACGCGCTGCTCAACCGGTACGACCCCAAGAACAAGTTGACCCTGGAACATGTGGGCGAGGCCCTGGGCATACCGGTGGCCATCACCGTGCCCAACGACTTTCGCCTGGTGCACGAGAGCATCACCCAGGGCCAGACCCTGTACCAGCTCAACCCCCAGGCCAAGATCTCGAGGGCCCTGGACACGGCCGCGAGGGCCGCACTGGACCTGCCCGAACCGGAGCTGCGCAAGGGCTTCTTTGGCCGGCTCTTTGGCAAGAAGAAGAAGAAGAAAGAGAAGAAAGAGAAGAAGGAAGCATGAAAATCACGGATCGCCTGGCGAGCAACCAGTCACAGGGCGGCGCCGCTCAGCAGAAGAACGGCGCGGACGCCGGGGCCGCGCTTGATCTGAAGAAGGTGGTGGCCTGGCTGCACAACGAGGTCATCGACCGCCTGGACATGGCGCGGGTGCGCCAGACCGAGCCGGCGGTGTTGCACCAGAAGGTTGGGGCCATCGTCTCTGACCTGCTCCTTCGGCGCCACGTGCAGCTCACCGAGGCCCAGACCGGCCGCATCGTCCAGACCATCGTGGACGAGATCATGGGGCTCGGCCCCCTGGAGCCGCTGCTGGCCGACGACACCATCAGCGACATCCTGGTCAACACCGCGGGGGTGACCTACATCGAGCGGCGGGGCGTGCTGGAGGAGACCCAGGTGCGGTTCCGGGACAACCAGCACCTGCTCAACATCATCAACCGCATCGTGGGCCGGGTGGGCCGGCGCATCGACGAGTCCTCCCCCATGGTTGACGCCCGCCTACCCGACGGATCCCGCGTCAACGCTGTGATCCCGCCCCTGGCCATCGACGGCCCCATCCTGAGCATCCGGCGCTTCGGCAGCGGCCCCCTGGCCATCACCGACCTGGTGGCGGGCGGCTCCTTCACCCAGAACATGAGCCAGTACCTGCAGTGCGCGGTGGGCTCCAAGTGCAACATCCTGGTGGCGGGCGGCACCGGCTCCGGCAAGACCACGCTGCTCAACGCGCTCTCCAGCTTTATCCCGAGCAGCGAGCGGATCCTGACCATCGAGGACTCGGCGGAGCTGCGCTTGCAGCAGCGCCACGTGGTGCGGCTGGAGACGCGGCCGCCCAACATCGAGGGGAAGGGAGAGATCTCCATCAGGGACCTGGTGAAGAACGCGCTGCGCATGCGGCCCGACCGCATCGTCGTGGGCGAGGTTCGCTCCGTGGAGGTGCTGGACATGATCCAGGCCATGAACACCGGCCACGAGGGATCCATGACCACGGTGCACTCCAACAGCGCCGACGACGCGGTGACCCGCGTGGTGACCATGCTCGGCATGGCGGGCACCAAGCTGAGCGAGTCGATGATGCAGCAGATGATCGCCCGGGCGATCCACCTCATCGTCCATGTCAACCGCCAGACCGACGGCACCCGACGGGTCGCCGCTGTGGCCGAGGTCAATGGCATGGTCGATGGGCAAGTGCAGCTTCACTATGTCTACCAGTACGAACAGTGGGGCGTGAACGCGGCCGGGCAGGTGGAGGGTGGCTTCACCTCGGCCGGGCGCTCCTTGCTTTTGGAGCGGTTCATGGCCCACGGGTTGCCCCTGCACCCGAGCTGCCTGCAGTGAACGCGTAGGAGAGGAGAGGAACCGAGACGCCGTGAGCATCTTTCAGGCCATAGCAATCTTCGCCGCCCTGGCTCTGTTCTGCCTGGTCCAGGGGTTCTTCTGGCTCATCCGGGGGAGCAAGCGCGAGCAGCAGGACGCCCTGCTGCGCAGGCTCAAGGTCACCGGCGAGGAGGAGGACCTCTCCATCACCCGCGACGGGCGGGACGAGCTGGTTGGGAAGCTCGGCGAGATGGAGAGCATGCAGAAGCTGAACACCGTGCTGGCCCAGGCCGGCGTGGACCTGTCGCTCAAGGCGTTCCTCTTCCTCGGCATGGCCCTGATCATCGGCGTGGCCCTGCTGGTAACCCTGCTCACAGGGGCCATGGCCAGCGGCATCCTGCTCGGGATGATCACCGGGTTGGTGCTCTACCTGATCGTGAGCGGCAAGCGCACCAAGCGGCTCAACGAGATCGACCACCAGCTGCCCAAGGCGCTGGAGCTGATGATGATCGGCCTGCGGGCGGGGCAGACTCTGGAGGACACCATCCGCTACGCCAGCGAGGAGCTGCAGCCGCCACTCTCGCTGGAGCTGGCCCGCTGCGCCGAGGAGTACGAGATGGGGCGGCCCATCGAGCAGGCCCTGGGGCAGATGGCCGCGCGCCTGTCGCCGTGCAAGGCGCTGCGCACCTTCGTGGAGTCAGTGCTGGTGCTCAAGCAGACCGGCGGAAATATCATCGATATCATCGAACAGATAGTGGATGGGCTGAGGGCTCAGGCTGCCTTCGAGGCGCGCTACCGGGCGCTCACGGCCGAGGGCAGGACCTCGGGCATTATCCTGGGCTCCCTGCCGGTGCTGGTGCTGTCCATCGTGCTGCTGGTGCAGCCCGGCTACCTTGGGCTGCTGCTGATGGGCAACACGGGGCGCACGGTGATCCTCCTGGCAGCGGGCCTGTGGGCCACGGGGCTGATGTGGCTCATGAGGCTCGTCAAGCCCACAGTGTGAGCGAATGAGAAGGAGAAGGCGTTGACCCCAGAAGCGATATACGGCATCGGCGGTGGCTCGGCCCTCATGGCCTTGATCCTGCTAGTGTTGGCCGTGCGGGCTCACCGCCGCAACCTGGTGGCCGTGCCGGTGGTGGAAGAGGACGATGGGCCCGAGGAGCTCAAGGGCCTCACCGAGGACGACGCCCCCACCCGCGGCCGGCTGGGCGCGGTGTTGCGCCCCAAGGACAAGAAGGAGATCGAGGAGCTCAAGGACCGGGTGACCCAGGCCGGACTCTACAACCGGGACGCGGTTGACCTCTACCTGAGCGTACGGCTCATGCTGATGATGGGCGGCCTGGTGCTCTCCCTGCTCGTGGCGGCCAGCGCGGAGGAGCCGCCCATGGCGGTGCTCTTCTTCTGCTTCGTCATGGGCCTGGCCTTCGTGGGCCCCGGCATCTGGCTCTCCTCACGCACCAAGGAGCGGCAGACCGAGATCATGCGCTCCCTCCCCTCCACGGTGGACCTGCTGGTCACCTGCCTTGAGGCAGGTCTCGGCCTGGAGCAGGCCATGGAGCGGGTTTCGGCTGCGGACCGCACGGGGGACGACCTGCTGGCCAAGGAACTGCGCTTGACCCTGGCCGAGATGAAGGCCGGGCTGGAGACCGGCGTGGCCTGGCGCAAGCTGGCCGCGCGCATCGGCCTGGAGGACATCAACACCCTGTGCGCCGTGGTCACCCAGGCCTCGGCCCTGGGCACAAACATCGCGGGCATGCTGCGGGACCACGCCAAGGTCATGCGCCAGCACCGGCTGCTACAGCTGGAGGAGCAGGCCGGAAAGGCCAACGCCAAGCTCACCCTCCCCCTGACCATGTGCCTGCTGCCCGCGGTGCTCATCCTGCTCCTGGGCCCAGCCGTCATCATGATCATGGAGGGCTTCTAGTGATGTCGCGAGCGACATCACCCCCGGCCCCGGCCCTCCTCACCCTCACCCTCACCCTCACCCTCACCCTCAGCTCTTGCGCCACCATCACCGACGGCGACCCCGAGTCGCTACCCGAAAAAGAGGTCGTCGGCCTGCGTCTGAGCATGGCCAACGCCCTGGTCAAGCAGCGGGACTTCGACAAGGCCCTGCCCTACCTGCGCGACCTGCGCCATCGGTACCCCAAGCTGGCCCCGGTGCGGCGGCTGCTGGGCGAGGTGCTGCGCGAGAAGGGCATGCCCGCGGCGGCGGCGGTGGAGCTGAAGCACGCCCTGGCGTTGGGCCCCAAGGACCCGGAGAACCACTCGGCCCTGGGCATCCTGCTGGACAAGCAGGGCAAGCACAAGGCAGCCGAGGCGGCCCACCGTAAGGCGCTGGACATGGCCGACGAGAACCCGCGCTACCATAACAACCTCGGCTTCTGCCTCTTCCTGCAGAAGAACCTGGAGGACGCGGAGGAGTCGGTTAAGGAGGCGATCCGCCTGCACCCGGGCCTGCGCGTGGCTTACAACAACCTCGGCTTCATCTTCGGCATGGCTGACAAAGAAACCGAGGCCCTGGAGGCGTTCAAGCAGGCCGGGCACCAGGCCCAGGCCCTGACCAACATGGGGCTGGTCAAGGAGATGCGCGGGCGGCCAGGAGCGGCCCGGCGCTATTACGAAAAAGCCCTGACCCACTCACCCAACTTCAAGCCGGCCATTGAGAACCTCAAGGCCTTGCAGCCGCAGGTGAGCGGCGGCGGCGACGACGGCGACGCAAAAGAGACAGGAGCGAAGCAATGAAGCGAATGACCACCATTCTGTTGCTGGCCTGCGCCTGCATGCTCGGCGGTTGCGCCATCGAGCACCTGGGCGACAACACGGGTAATAAGTTCTACGCGGTGATGGGCAAGCAGACCACTGTGCGCCTCACCGACCTGGACGCGCCAGGCAAAATGACCGCCGAGGGCGCCAAGGTAGTCCAGGACAACAAGAAGCAGGATCGCAAGCGGGGAATGCTCAGCCAGTCCGGACCGCGCGTGCTCAACCTGGCGCGCTGATCCGCCGTGGGCACCGAGACAGGCGGCGGCGAGAGGTGTCGAGGAGGGCTGAGGGGCAGCTCTCCAGGGAGCGTGGCCCTGCTGGTTGCGCTCTCCATGTTCCTGATAATGGGCGTCCTGCTCGCGGCCCTGGTCATCGGCCGCCTGGCGTACAAGCGGCGTGAGGCGCAGACCGCGGCCGACGCCGCCGTGCTGGCCGCGGCCCACACGGTGCAGCAACGGGGCTTCCCTTACTCCACCAACATCGCCACCTCCTACCTCAAGCCGAACACTGACCTCACCATCATCAGCGCCGTGTTCGACGCGAGGCACTACATGCCCGCACAGTACCGGCGGGTGGTCGGCCTGGAGCTCGCCGCGCGCATGCCCACCCTGCAGAAGTGGCTCCCCGATCAGTGGGTCACCCTCACCCTCAAGTCCCAGGCCCAGTTCAACGAGCAGCGGTTCGGCGATACATGGCCCCTGCTCTACTTCGTGCTCGACGCGTCCAAGTCGATGAACCAGATGATCACCGGCGGCTATGGCAAGACGGCCTGGGATGTGCTGGCCGAGGCGTTCATCAGGTACACCAAGCTCGGGCTCCCGGCCCGCAACGGCGTGGTCCTCTATGACAAGGCCGTCCTGGCCAAGGTGCCCCCCCCCACCACGAGCAAGACCAACGTGGCCGCCATCAACTCGGCCGTGAAGAAGCTCAAGAGCGGCGCCCTGCAGTCAGGAACCAACACGGCCCTGGCCCTGGACACTGTCGCCGCCTACTACAAGAAGGTGGCCTACAAGGGCAGGAACACGGTGCTCATGACCGACGGCATGCCCACCTACGCGCCGGGTTGTTCGGCCAATGACGGCAAGTGCGCCCTGCCCAAGATGATCCAGAGCGCCACCAAGGTGCGCAAGACATCCAGGTCCCACCTGTTCACAAACGAGCTGCGCAATAAGTTCACCGCCAAGGACGCGAGCTGGTCCAAGCAGGTGATGCGCATGGCCGGCATGCAAGGCACCAACGGCAATGACAAGAAACTCTACCGCTTGCTGGCCAGCAAGATTGGCATCCAGCAGTTCCTGGACCTGATGGCCCGCACCATCTGCGCCTGGGGCCCCCTGGAAGACAAGAACGCCTGGTCGCTCGCCATGGCGATCCGCCCCTTCGGCAACACCAAGACCCTGGCCAACCACCCCCGCCGGATCTACGCCTTCCTGCTGAGCCCCGGCGGCCTGGAGACGCCGCTGGCCCTGGTGAGCAACGTGGATAACCACAAGAGCAAGTACGCCTTCGAGTACTACACCAGCACCTCGCCCTACAAGGTGATCATCTCCCTCAAAGCTTGCCAGGAGATGGGCAAGGATCCCGGCACCCGCCTCGTCGTGCGCTGGGACCAGCCCCAGCTGGCCATGCCGCTGCCCTGATGAAGCGGCCCCCCCTTTACTTCCACATCGCGGTCATCTGCGCCCTGCCCCTCTGGTGCGCCTGTGGAGAGGAAGGCTCACCAGACATCCCCGGCGCCGCCGCGGACGTTGACCGCGCCCGTTACCTGGCCGACCTGAACAAGATCGCGGCCCAGCCCCGGCCCCCCGGCTCGGCCCACCACCTGACGGTCCAGACCATGTGCAAGACCCGCCTGGAGCAGCTGGGCTTCACCGTGGAGCTGCACAACTACGGCACGGGGACCAACGTGGTGGGAAAGCTCCGTGGCGGCGGCGCGCCCGCCGAGGAGGTGATCATCTCCGCCCACTACGACGGCACCAAGGGCTGCAACGGCGCCGACGACAACGGCACGGGGGTGGCGGGCGCCCTGGAGTCCGCCAGGGTTTTGGCCGCCGCCGGAGCGCTGCGCCGCACCCTCACCGTGGCCTGCTGGGACGAGGAGGAGCGGAGCCTGCTCGGGTCCATCGAGTACATCAAGAAGGCCAAGCTGCGCGGCGACACCATCATCGACGGGTATGTGTACGAGATGATCGGCTACTACTCGGACGCGCCCAAGTCCCAGACATTCCCCGCGGGCTTCGACGCGGTCTCCCCTGACCTCTTCGCCAAACAGCAGGCGAACCAGGACCGGGGCGACTTCATCCTGGTGGTGCACGACGACGATGACGGCGGCCACAGCAAGGCGGCCGCGGCGGAGATGGCGCGCATCGCCGGAGAGGTGGGCCTCAAGCTCTACCGCATCAACTTTGACGAGGCCGTCAAGCGCAGCGCGCTGGCCTATGGCCTGCTCCGCTCGGATCACGCGGCCTTCTACCTGCAGGACTACCCGGCCATGATGATCACTGACACGGCCAACTTCAGGAACCCGAACTACCACTGCGGCAGTGGCCAAGACACGCCGGACACCCTGGATCACGACTTCGCGGTGAAGGTGATCCAGGCCACGGTGGGGGCGGCCTGGAAGCAACTGCAGGGCGGATTGTAGAAGGGAACCCTTTTCAGAAGTTGAACCTCCCAGTGTGGAAGATCGACTCAAGGTCCACGTACGGCGCCTGCAGGGGCAAGCCCACGGTCTGGCCCGAGGCCGCGCTCTGGTACGCGGCGGTGATGGCCTCCACCGCGGCGCGCCCGTCCTCGCCGCTCACCGGCGCCTTGTGTCCCTTGCGTAGGGCCTCAAGGAAGGCGCGTAGCTCGGTGAGGTAGTGCCAGGCGTTGTCCAGCTCGATCTCGATGCCCTGCTCCGGCCTCGGGGTGAGGTCATGGACCTCCCGGCCCCGGCGGTGGAGCTGCATGTTCATGGGCTCGGCCGTGTAGGCGCTCCAGCGCCAGGGGCCGCCCCAGGAGATCTCCAGGGTCCCCTCCCGGCCGAACAGCTCGTACCGCTCCATGAGGGGCTTGTGGGTGCGGATGTTCATGCGGTGGGTGGACACGCCGCCCCCCGCGTGGCGGCAGGTCACTGCGGCGACGTCCTCCACGGGCAGCTCAGGGTGCACAGACAGGATCTGCGCGGAGACCGACTGCACCGGCCCCAGCCAGAGCCGGCACAGGTCGATGGTGTGGCTGCCGTGGTCCTGGAATACGCCGCCCAGGTTTTCGATCCAGCCGCGCCAGTCGCTGTGGGGGTGCCCGTACCGCTCGGGGCCGTGGCCTGCCGGGAAGGACCACTCGCAGTCCACCTGAAAGAGCTCCCCCAGCTCCCCCCGTTTGACCAGGTCGCCGGCCGCGCGCATGGTGCGGTTGAACCGCTTCATGAAGGCCACGCCCAGGGCGACGCCCGCCTCCTCGCACGCCGCGAGCATGGCGTCGCACTCGGCCGGGTGGCGCGCCATGGGCTTCTCGCAGAAGACATGCACCCCGGCTCTGGCCAGGCGGAGCACCTGGTCCGCGTGGGCGAACGTGGGCGAGGCCACGATGGCCACATGGGGCCGCGCGTGCCGAAGTAGCGCGGGCAGGGTCTTGTAGGCCCGCACCTCGTACTCCGCCGCCGCCCGCTCCCGCGCCTCCTGCCACGGATCCATCACCGCCACCAGCCGCGCGCCCTCCAGGTACGGCAGTGCCGGGCCATACATGCCGTGCAGCGCCGTGCCTGCCCCGATGAGGGCCAGGCGGATCTCACCGGGCAGCTCAGGCCAGCGCCGTTTTCTCGTTTTCTTCGCCATTGCGGAAGGATATCAGGAAGTCGAGAGTCGAGAGTCGAGAGTCGAGAGTTTAATGGCCGTCACTGGATCTTGCGATCTTTCGGCAGATCCAGGATCCTTTGCAGATCCCGTTTCCTCGCGTAGAGAGGCCCTAGCATGAAGTGTCCGGCGTGCGGTCAGAATAATCCCCTCGGGGCGACCAAGTGTACCGTGTGCGCCACGGCGCTGCCGCTCCTGTGCACCGGGTGCGGCGCGCCGACTCAGCCGGGCGATGACCTGTGTGAAAACTGCCGCACCGAGCAATTGTTCGGCGAGCAGGACCAGACCGAGGAGGCCCACGGCCGCTCGGGCGACACCCAGGTAACCCGCGTCCCCGCGTCCCCTTACCAGCAAGACCAGGCAGCCATCCGCGCCCCCTTCGTGGGCCGCATGGATCAGCTCCAGAAGTTGAAGGAGCTCTTCCTGGCCGCCCGCGAGCAGCGCAAGCTGCACATGGTGACCCTCCTGGGCGAGCCCGGCCTGGGCAAGAGCCGCCTGGCCCTGGAGTTCTGCCGCTCCGTGCGCGCCGCCATCCCGGACACCCGCGTGCTCACCGGCGCCTCCGGGGGCCACGGTGATCCGCCCTACGCCCCGATCATCCGGGTGCTGGCCGAGCGCTTCGGCATCGCCCGCTCGGAGCTCCCCCGCGACGCCAGGGACAAGATCGAGGCCGGCGTGGCCGAGATCATGCCGGAGCGGCTCCAGACCGAGGTGGCCCACCTGCTGGCCAACCTGATGAACTTCCCCTTCGATGGGAGCGCCGTGCTCGAGCCCCTGGCGCAGGTGCCGGGGCAGCTGGAGGTGCGCACCTTCATCGCCATCCGCCGCTTCCTGGAGAAAGACGCCGAGCAGGGCTCCCTCCTGCTGCACATCGACGGCGTGGAGCGGGCCGGCCCGGAGACTGTGAACCTGATCCACTACCTGGCCGAGGGCCTGCGCAACACGCCGGTGCTGCTGCTTGTCGCCGGGCGCCCCACCCTGTTCCGCCGGCACCCCCAATGGGGCGAGGGGGAGTTCCCCCACGAACGCATCACCCTGGCGGCTCTGGACCATGACGAGGCGGAGAACCTGTTCAAGGAGCTGATGCGCTGCAGTGAGCTGCCCGAAGAGTTGCTCATGCTGGTGCGCGATCGGCTGGAGGGGAGCCCGCGGGCCATCGAGGACCTGACCCGCTACCTGCTGGAGGTGGCTGTGGTGACCCCCACTGGCTCCCGCTGGCCCCTGGACGTGGCCCGTCTGAGCGAGCTGAACCTGCCCCGCTCCCACGAGGAGATCCTCGCCGCCCGGCTGCGCGCCCTCCCCCCGGGCGAACGCTCCGTGCTGGAGCAGGCCGCCGCCGTGGGCGAGGCGTTCTGGCTGGACGCCCTGCTCGCCCTGGAGCGGTCCGGCACCATGGACGCCGGCGACCCGGACGGCCCCACCCTGGGCGAGATCGCCGAGGCGGGGGAGAAGGCCCGCAACTACATTGAGGACATGCTCTCCTCCCTCTGTGAGAAGGGGATCCTCACCGGGTGCGACCAGAGCACCATCGGCGGCGAGCAGGAGTACATCTTCGCCTACCCGCCCCTTTGGGACCTGGCGCACGAGCTGCTCGACGACGGCGGGCTCCGCCGTTACCACCACCTGGTGGCCCAGTGGCTGGAGCTGCGCCCCGACGGGTGGGAGCTGGATCGCCAGGAGGAGGCCGCCCGCCACCTGTACCGCGCCGGCGATCACGAGGGCGCAGGCCGCCGCTTCCACCGCGCCGCGGACTCAGCCCGGGACCGGTACCACAACGCCCGCGCCATCCGCCTCTACCATCGGGCCCTCTCCTGCGTGGGTGAGCGGGACATGGCCACGCGGATCCTGCTCTGGCACGACCTGGGCAACGTGTACCAGCTCAAGGGGGACCTCGACTCGGCCCTGGACGCCTTCGAGCGCATGCTCCGCCTGAGCTGGGTGGTGGCCAGCCGCACCAAGGCGGGGGTCGCCTTCAACAAGATCGGCCGCGTGTGGCGGCAGAAGGGGAACCTCGACCTGGCGCTGGAGTACCTGGAGCGCGGGCGCGGGCTGTTCCGACAGGCCGCGGACCTGCGCGGCGTGGCCACCTCCATGGATGACATCGCCCAGGCGTTCTGGCTCCTCGGCCGCTACGACAAGGCCCTGGACCGCTCGGCCAAGGCGCTTGAGATGCGACGCAAGCTGGGGGACCGGCGCTCCATCGCCGCCTCCCTGTCCAACATCGGCAACATCGAGAAGGACCGGGGCCTGTTCGACGAGGCGGAGGCGTGCTTCCTGGAGGCCATGTCCCTGCGCGAGGAGGTGGACGACCGCTACGGCTACGTCACCTCCCTGATGAACCTCGGCATGCTCGCGTTCGAGCGCGGCAACCTGCGCCAGGCGCGGGAGTTCTGGGAGGACGCCCTCACCGAGGCCGAGAAGATCGGCGCGGTCCCCCTGCAGGTGACCCTGCTCATCAACCTGAGCGAGACAGCCCTGAACCTGGGCAAGGTCTCCGACGCGCGCGCCGGCATCGACCGCGCCATGACCCTGGTCTCCGACGTGGAGGACCAGCGCTCCTACGTGGAGATCCTGCGCAACCTCACCCTGGTGGAGCTGAAGGAGGGGAACAACGACCGGGCGCGCAAGTTCGGCCTGGAGTGTTTCGAGCTTGCCAAGAAGTACCGCATGCGCGACCTGATCGGCAGGGCCCAGATGACCCTGGGCGAGGTGCACGCCACCACCCTGTTCGATGAGTCGAGCTCGGGCAAGAGCAGCAGCCTGGCCGAGGAGCACTTCCGCCGGGCGATCAAGATCTTCCGCGACCTGGGCAACGAGGCCGAGCTGGCCCGCTCCCTGCACCGCCTGGGCGAGTTCCAGGTGGAGAAGGGGAACCTGGGCCAGGGCACCGCCACCCTGGAGGAGGCGGTGGACATCTACCTCCGCCTGGGCATCAAGCAGGGCGAGGAGGTGCGCAAGGTCCTCGAGGAGCTGCAATGATGTCCGAGGCGAGAAGAATGACGCGGTATGGTCGAGCAACTGGCGTCGAGGTCAAGGCGGGACGACGAGGGCGTGGCCGGGTCACGTTGAGGAGGAGTAACGCAGAGATCGGCGTCAGGGGCCGGCCAGACAGCGTTGTTCCTTCCGGCGAGGACATCTAGTGCCCGCAGGGACAACCGCGGCAGGCAGAGACCCCCTCGCCGCCATGCTCGATCGCGCCACCCTGGCGCGCCGGCTCGCCTTCCTGATGTTGGTCCGGGTCATCGTCTTTACGGTGATGCTCGGCGGCACGGTGGTGACCTACCTCTTCCTCGGCACGCCTGACCGGCTGGGGGGGCCGTACGTCACCTTCCTCTTCATCTTCATCGCCGGCCTCTACCTGCTGAACATCGGGTACGCCGTGCTATTGCGCTGGATGAAAAACCTGGGGGAGCTGGCCGCGTTCCAGCTCGGCTGCGACATGGTGATCGCCGCCATCCTGGTCAACTTCACCGGCGGCGCCGACAGCGCCTTCATCCTGCTCTTCATGCTCAGCCCCATCGGGGCCGCCCTCACCCTCAACCGCCGCGCGGCGGTGATCACCGCGGTGGTGGCGATCTTCGTCTTGATCATGGTGATCAGCCTTGGCTATACACGCCTGCTCCCCACGCTACCTGGCCAGACGCGCCTGCCGTGGGACGTGTCCCAAAACTCCATCGTCTCGGCGGTGCTGATCAACGCCTCGGCCATGCTCGCAGTGGCCCTGCTCTCGGGCTACCTCGCCGAACAGATCCGTTCGGCCCAGCTCACCATGGAGCGGCAGAAGGCGGCCATCTACGACCTCACAACTCTCAACGAGGACATCATCCGCTGCCTCACCAGCGGGCTGATCACCATCAACCAGCAGCAGGAGGTGCTGGCCATCAACCACTACGCGAGGGAGGTGCTGGGCGTGACCGAGAACCGCCCCACAGGGTTGCCCCTGGCGCGGGTATCTCCCCAGCTCGCCGCGTCCATCGACCCGGAGGAGAGCACGCCCACCCGTCGCACCGTGGCCGAGATCGTCCTGGGCAAGAAGCGCAAACGCATCGGCATCTCGGTCTCGCCCCTGACGGACCACCAGAACCGGCGGCACGGACGGATCATCAACTTCCAGGACCTCACCGCCTGGCACCGCATGGAGCAGCGGGTCAAGCGGTCAGAGCACCTGGCCTCCCTGGGCCGCATCACCGCCGGCATCGCCCATGAGATCCGCAACCCGCTGGGGGCGATCACCGCCTCCCTGGAGATGGTGCGCTCCAGCCCCGACCTCCCGGAGGAGGACGGACGCCTGATGACCATCGCGCTGCGGGAGATCGACCGGCTGGACGGCCTCATCCGAGACCTGCTCACCTACGCCCGCCCCCGCCCGTGGGACCCGCGGGTGGTGGACCTGGGCCACGACCTGGACAACCTGGCGCGGGCAATATCCGAGCTGACGAGCGGGCTCGAGGGGCTCTCCATCCAGGTGGAGGTGGAGGAGGCTGGCGCGGCCCACCTGGTTCGCGCGGACCAGGAGAAGCTCAAGGGGGTGCTCTGGAACCTGGTTGTCAACGCCTGGGAGGCCGGGGAGCGGGAGCGCGTAACCATCCGCTTGCTGCTCGACAAGCTGGGGCGGGTGGTCCTGGAGATTTCGGACCAGGGCAACGGAATCCCCGAGGAGCAGCTCAAGCAGATCTTCGAGCCCTTCTTCACCACCAAGGACGCGGGCACCGGCCTCGGCCTGGCCACGGTTTTCCAGATCGTGCAGGAGCACGAGGCCACCATTGAGGCGGAGAGCAATGAGGGCGAGGGCACGACCTTCCGCATCACCTTCCCGGTGCTGGAGGCGTCAGGCGAGTACGCGGCCGTTCAGCCAGATGTGGGGTAGGCCCTGCTCGTGCGGCGCCCCTTCACTGCGCCGGTCCTCGGCTTCTTCGAAGCCTCCGGGATAAAGCCGGCGCAACGTTACGGGGTGAAGCGGCGGCCTACTTGGGGACGGCACCGCAGGTGTATGACAGGGCGTAGCTGTGCACGGTGGGCGAGATCGACTGGTTGGTCGTGGTCAGGTTCAGCTCCACCTGCAGGTAGATCGAGGGGTTCGGGGTCACCTTGCTCGTGGTCCCGCTCTTGAGCGCCACCGGCGTGGTCTGGAACGGGCTGGACCACAGGCCCATGGCGGTCTCCGTGTCCCCGGAGCGCACCCTCGCCGTCACCGCTGTGCCGGTGGGTGTGGTGGCCTTCCAACTCAGCTGCTTCCAGGTGGCTCGCTGCCCCGACGGGCACGGCTTGTGCTGGTACAGGTAGCGCCCGGACGGCCGGGTGAAGTTCTGCAGCCCGTAGCCGGTGAAGTCGCTGTAGGTGTACGGGTTGTGGCCCACCGGCACGTTCTTGGTCTTGCCCGTGGCCGGCAGCTTCACGTTCCCCTTCGCGTCCACATCCAGCCGTGACGCGACCCCGCTGCCGTAGCTGATGCCCCACACATGCCCGGCGAAGTCCACCCCCACCCCGATGATGTTGGTCCCCTTGACGGGCCAGTAGTCGGTGGTCTTGCTGTAGTTGTGGGTGCCGTCCTTGAGGGTCAGGGGGAGCCGCAAGATGTAGCCGCCCTGGATGGCCACCCACACCTTGCCCCGCTTGTCCGCGGCGATGCCACGACTGTAAAAGCCGGACGGCAGCTGGATCTGGGTCCACTTGCCCGTGGCCAGCTTGGCCCAGGAGGTGTGGTCGGGCTTGTAGCGGAAGACATGCCCGCTCGTCCAGCCACCGAGCCAGACATGGTCGTTGCCGTCGACGGAGATGCCGTAGAAGCGCAGGGCGGTGGTGGTGTTGGTCCAGGTCGGCTTGATCAGGCTCCCCTTGAGGGCGGGGTTGAGGGTGTTGATGTAGGTCAGGGATCCGTAGATATCCGTGGACCAGAGGATCCCCTTGGAGTCCACCGCGCATCCGTAGACGCGGTGGCCGTGGGGCAGGTCGTAGGGGCCGGACAACTTACCGGTGGTGCCGTGCACCCTGAAGAAGCGGTTCTTGTAAGTCACCGTGGTCCCCGAAACGGTGTGCCGGTAGAAGGTGCCTATCCAGGCGTTGCTCGCCCCCACCTTGTTGCCCGCGTCCAGGCAGATGGAGCGCCCCACGTCGCCCAGGGAGTTGCTCGAACTCTTGGTGTCGCCGTAGTTGACGGTGAAGAGGACGCACTCGTCGTCGTGGCCCACGAACTCGGGCTTGCTGCCCACGAAGGCGCCGGTGCACTTGGTGCTGGCCGTATCGGGCTTGCCGTCGGAGTCGCAGTCGAGGGTGATCTTGCCGTCGTTGTTCCAGTCTTTTGAGGTTTCGAAGGTGCCGTTCTTGTTCCGGTCCTTACAGTCGTTGAGCGAGTTGGCGATCTTGGTGGTGGAGGGCTGGTGGCCGAAGGCGCGGTTGGCCACCCAGACGTCGAAGTTGTAGTCCACCGCGGTACGGGATGGGGCGTGGGGGATGTCCAGGTTCAACGGCTTGCCGTGCAGGTCCTGGCAACCGGTGGCGCCCGCCTTCTTGGTGCAAGTGATCGTGAAGTAGCGGGCCACCTCCTTCATGGTCTGTGTATTGACCTTGGAGATGGTGCCCCGGCACAAGGGCCCCAGCGAGGAGGTGTACTTGGCTTCGTGAGCGTAACGGCAACCGCCGGATGTGCCCATGTGGTCGAGGGTGTTGGAGATCCACATGAAGTTGAAGTTCTTGTTGAGCTTGTCCAGCACCAGATCGCCGTTGGCGTCCAGGCCCACGCCGTTGATGTCCTTGACGTTCTTGTCCTTGGTCTTGTCTATCGGGAAGGGCCCGCCGCCCTGCTTCTTGCAGCCCGGGTCACAGTTGCCGCAGGCGTTCTTCACGCCCTCGTCGATCTGCTTGTTGCAGTTGTTGTCCACCCCGTCGCAGCGTTCCTTGGCCGCGGGGTTGATGTGCTTGTTGGTGTCGTCGCAGTCCTTGCCCTTGGGGCAGCCGAGGCCATATCCGTCGCCGTCATTGTCCGTGCCGCCCGGGCAGACGCCGGTGGCGGCGTCCTGCTTTTTCTTACCCAGGTCCCCCTGAGTGGCTCCCTTGTCCACGGGCAGAGCAGAGTCAGGCAGGATGGTGATGACCGACTCCTGGCAAGCGAGGATCGGCATTAGAGCGAACAGAGCCAGCAGCCTGAGGTAAGCGATCCGCATCCGGTGGACCTCCTTGACCCTATAGTGTACCCCGTTTTTTGTGTTCACTTGAAGGGGGCGACCTGATCCCCCTTTCTTGCTTCCGAGCCCGTCTCCGCGCAGGATCGGGCCATGACAGGGAGGCCGATGCCCCGACTGGGGCGCTGGTTGAAGTGCGCGACGCCGTACGCCGTGGGCGCGTTCGTGCTCGCGCTGCTGGCGGTCCTGTACCTGGGCTACAGCGACGCGCGCGCCGGCACCCGGCTCTCCGCTCCCCTGGACGACACCTTCATCCACTTCCAGTACGCCAGCCAGCTGGCCACCGGATCGTTCCTGCGCTTCAACGACGGGGACGCCCCAACCACCGGGGCCACCAGCGTGTTGTATATGCTCCTGCTGGCGCCGGGGTGGCTGCTTGGGTTCCGCGGGTTGAACCTGCTCATCTGGGCCTGGATCGTAAACAGCGCCCTTCATGTGCGGGCCGGCGTGGCCCTTCACCACCTCCTGCGCCGCGCCTCCGGGGGCTCCTCTGCCGGCGGCTACGGCGGTATGTTGGTCTTCCTCTGCTGCGGCCCCCTGCTCTGGGGGGTATTCAGCCACATGGAGATCGCGCTCTTCTCCGCCCTGATCCTGCTCACCCTTGAGGCAGCCCAGGCCATGGTGTCCGACGAGGCCCAGGCTGGCGGCGCGGCCACCAGCGGTCGCTGGACCAACCGCCGCCGCATGCTGGTCTACGGCAGCCTCATGGCCTTGACGCGGCCAGAAGGCTCCCTGCTGGCCGGCGGGCTCACCCTCTGGCTCTGCTGGCGTCACGTTGGCGGCGCGCGCCCTGCGCAGACTTCCTGGCTGAAACACCTGCGCGCCGGTCTCCCCTGGCTCTGGCCCCTGGGCTCCGGCGTGGGGCTCACCCTGCTGCTGGCCTCGCTCACCGGCCGCCTGGGCACCAACGCCAACGTCAAGTCCACGCTGAACCTGCTGCCATACGAGGCGGAGCGGTACTGGGAGACGGCCCTGCGCCACCTGCCCATGACCATGCAGATCCTGCTGGACAAGCTGCCCGGCTTCACCGCCCCCCTCACCACCGCGCTCTGCCTGCTTGGCCTGGCCGCGTGGGCCGCTCGAGGCAAGCTGCGGCGCCCCGGCCCCGGCCTGCTGGTGCTGGGCTGGTTCTGCCTGCTGACCCTCTTCTACGCCTTCCTCATGGCTCGCCGGGATCACTTCGACCGCTACTACCTGCCCTACATGGGCCTGGTGGTGGCCTCCATCTTCTGGCCCCTCTGCCGCGTGGCCGCCCAGAGCCCCGCCCTGCGCCGCATGCCCGCATACCTGGCCGCGCTGCTGCTCCCCTTCATGGGGCCGGTGGCGCTGCACTGGGCCGAGCGGTACGGGGACAACTGCCGGGACCTGGCCCACCAGCACTTCAAGGTGGCAGCCTGGGTGGACAAGAACATCCCGAAGAAGGCCAGCATCGCGGTGAACGACGCCGGCGCCATCCCGTACCTGACCAAGCGCTACACCTTCGACATCGTGGGCCTGGGCCACAACGCCTTCTACAAGGTGAAGAACTACATCCTCCACTCCGACGCACCGGCGTGGGAGGCCCTGGGCTCCCTGGAGCGCAAGCCCGACTACTTCGTGGCCTACCCCGAGTGGCTGCCCCAGATGCACCACCTCCCGTTCTTCGAGGAGATCCAGCGGTTCCCCCTGGCCAACCGCACGGTGGTGGCCAACGAAACCAAGATCGTCTGGCGCATGCACTGGGACAAGCTCGCCCCGCAGCATACCTTGCCCGCCGAGCTGCTGGCCGGCCGCAAGGTGGTCGACCGCTTCAACGTGACCCACATCCCCAGCGAGAAGGCCCACCGCTACCAGCGCATCAGCGAGGTGGCGCCCCGGGGGGACCTGCGCAGCCAGGTTGTGGAGGGGAGCGGCAAGCTGCTGGTGGAGGGCGGCCGGCCCATCGAGGCGGGCGAGGAGGAGCGGTTCACCATGCGGGTGCAGCAGGGGAAGCCGGCGCTGTTGGTCATCCGCGCGGCCGGCCCCGGTGAGCTGGACCTGGAGCTGTGGGTCAACGGCCGCGGCCCCAACATGTGGCGGTCGGTGCTGTCCGAGGGCATCTCCCTGGCCAGCGCCCCCATTGACAGCGAGCTCATGGACAGCGACCGTATCGAGCTAAGGCTCAAGGCGCGCCGCGTCTACACGAGCTACCACTACTGGCTGGTGCAATGAGGCTCCCCGGGATCATCAGGCGGCACCCCATCGGTTGGACCGGCGTTTTGCTGGGGATGGTGCTGATCCTCGGCGCGGCCCTGCGCCTGGGCGGGGCCGATTTCTGCTTGCCCATGGAGCACTGCCACCCCGACGAGCACTGGCTGCTCAACCCGGCTCTCAAGATGCTTCGCTCCGGGGACTTCAACCCGCACTTCTTCATCTACCCCACCCTCTTCATCTATGTGCTGGTGGCCGTGTTCGCCCTCACCTTCCTGTACGGCGTTTCTTCGGGGATGTGGGGAGCGGTGGGCCAGATCCAGACCGCCCCCTTCCTGCTGGCCGGGCGCCTGGCCGCCGGGGCCCTGGGCAGCCTCACCCTGGTGGGGGTGTACGCGGCGGGCAAGCGCCTGTTCGACAAACAGAGCGGGATCATGGCCGCGCTGGCCCTGGCCCTGATGCCCCTGCACGTGTCCAACAGCCACTTCATCGTCACCGACGTGCCGGCCGGCTTCTTTTGCGCCATGGCCCTGCTCGGCGCCATCCGGGTGGCCGGGGAGGGATCGGCCAGGCACTACCGCATGGCGGGCCTGCTGGCTGGCTTCGCGGCGGCGTCCAAGTACAACGCCGCGCTGGTTGGGATCAACGTGATCATCGCCCACTGGGCCAATCCACGGCGCGAGGGCTTCTGGAACCTGAACCTGCTGCGCGGGGTGCTCTGGTGCGCCCTCGGCTTCTTCATCGCCTCGCCCTACTCCTTCTTCGAGCTCACCCGGTTCCTCGACGGCATGGCCCACGAGATCGAGCACTATCGGCGAGGGCACATCGGCCACCAGGGGGACTTCAACCGGCTCTTCTACATCGTCTTCCTGGGCAGCCGGGGCTTCGGCCCGGTGCTGGCCGCCTTGGGGCTGTATGGCGCCTACAGCATGGTGCGTCGATTCCGCCGGGAGTACCTGCTGGTGCTGGTCTTCCCGGTGCTCTACATCCTCTTCCTCGGCGGCTACAAGGTGCGCTTCGTGCGCAACCTGATGCCGGTGCTGCCCTACCTCTCAATCTGGATCGGGTACGGCGCTGTGGCCCTGTATCGCGATGTGCGCGCCACCTGGCCGTCCCTCGGAAAGGTGGCCGGGTGGAAGCTGGCCCTGCCGGGCTTGCTGGTGGCCTTCGCGGTTCCGGCCTACCACACCTTCGGCGAAACCTACGCCCTGGTGCGGCCCGACACCCGCGTCACGGCGCGCCAGTGGGTCATCGACAACATCCCCCCCGGCTCCACCATCTACTACCAGTCGTGGAGCGTGGACGCGCTGCCTCCAGGGCAGTTCACCCGCAGCCGTGACCGCTGGACCTGGGACTACTACATCGGCACCGACCGCCTTAGCCGCAAGTACTTTTCCATGAAGAGCTGGGCCCGGGAGAAGTACGAGGAGGTGGTTGAGGCGTACCAGCACCAGCCCCTGAGGGTGTTCAAGGGCCGCAAGGACAACCCGTTCTATTACACGGCCAACCCCAACGTTTACATCATGAAGCGGGATCCGACGCGGGAGCGGGTGAAGGCGCCGCCGCAGCCGCCTGGGCCTCGGTAGGGGGTAAGGGGACAGGGGGAAGGGGTAGGTGGGCTGGGGCCGGGGCCAGCGGCCGTAAGGCGTGGGCGCCTTACGGCGTGGGGATCTCGGAGAAGAGCAGCGTGCCTTTGCTGAAGTTCTTGGTGTTGCCGCAGCCTTTCTCCATGAGCTTGGACGCGCAGGAGGGGGGGGTGTTGGGCAGGCGGCTGGTGTCGGCGCAGATGGCGCCCTTGGCGTCCCACTCTGCCTCGAAGCCCCACTTCTCGCTGTCGGTGCGCAGGCCCATGGCGTCGTACATGTTCACGTCCATGTTGTCCACGGTGTGGGAGGTGCCGTCGCCGCAGTAGTCGGCCCGGAGCATGCGGGTGCAGGCCTGGTGGTGCTTGGCCAGGTCCACCTTCTTGCAGCCCTTCTTCTTCACGCATACCGTCACCTTCTTCCACGGCTTGTAGCCAGCCTCGGCGCACTTGGCCAGCACATGGCCCACGCAGGCGAAGGTGAAGGCCCACTTATCCTTGATGTAGTCCCCGCCGCCCGCCACGCCCTCACGGTAATCCCAGCGCCCGCGCAGGGGGATGGCCGGCACGGGCTGGCCCTTGTCATCCAGCCCGCACAGGGGCCGGTAGCCGCTCTGAGTGGGGTAGGAGACGTCGTAGTAGTAGATGTCCTTGTTCGCCTTGGTGGTGCCCCGGGCGACGCTGTCCACGCGCAGGTCCAGGCTCTTGCCGTTGTCGAGAGTGCCGCTCATGACGGCCCCCTTGAACATGCCCTTACCGAGCAGCGGGAAGAGGCGGCTGCCCCAGAGCCAGGCCTTGCCCAGCTTCTTGCCCTTGATGGTGACGCCCTTGAGGGAGACCTTCACCACGCGCTGTCCGTTGAGCACGGTGCCGTTGAGGGAGACGCCGTTGAGGTCCCGGCCGGCCAGGGAAACCCAGTTGCCAATGATCCGCCGCAGAGAGAAGCCGGAGGACGGGTAGCTGTAGTCGATGTAGGTGGGCGTCCAGCTCCCATAACCAGTGTCCGCTCGGGCGACCGATCCTGCCAACAGAAGGGAAGCGGCGATGATGATGAAGATGGCCCGGCGGTGTCTCAGCATTTGTTCCTCCTTGGTTGACCTGAAGTAGTTCAGGATCCATGCCAGGGAGGCGGTCCGTGAGATTCCGGGGGGATAGGAGAAATCGATGGGGGTGGCGAGCAGATCTTGCGTGCAACTTCAGCGCGCCACGCAGGATTAGCCCGGAAATTGCGCCAGGGGGCCGTCGCTAGGCGGTCGGGACCAAGGCGCAGGGGACACGCGCCGGTGAAAGCATACTGGTTGTATGGTGAGACGGCGCGGGAGCCGCTGCACCGACGGTAGCGGCCGCCGCAGTAGGTCAGCTGGCGCAATTTTCGGGTCAGCGCGGCAGGTCCGCGCAGATGCGGAGGCCCACGCTTACGTCCTTGAAGGTGGGCTCGGTGATCTCCCGATCCGTGGCCCGGCTGGAGTTGGCGCCGAAGTACCAGCTGCCCCCCCTGGCCACCACCTCGCCCTGCTTGAGAGATGAGGTGGTCCATTCCCAGACATTGCCGGCCATGTCGTCCACGCCGAACGGCGTGCGCGACGCCGGGTGAGAGCCCACCTCGTCCGGGCCCATGGCCAGGGGCTCCTTGCCGTAGGTGGCGTCGATGTTGGCCTCTTCCGGGCGCAGGCGGTGGCCGTGGGGGAACTCCCGTTGGTCCGCGCCACGGTAGGCCCGCTCCCACTCCAGCTCGCTGCACAGGCGCGCCCCCTTCACCCGGCCCGAGCTGTGGAGCCAGGCGGCGTAGGCCTGCGCTTGCCCGGCTGAGATGCCCACCACTGGCAGGCGCAGCCAGTCCTGCTCGGCCCGCTCATTGCGGCCGGGGTATTTGATCTTCTGCCCGGCCACCGCCACCAGGGCCGCCGAGGTGGGCTGGAAGCGGATGCTCCACGTACCCTCCGCCCGGGTCAGGGCCAGGGTGCCCTGGAAGCCGCCACGGTTCACCCCCGGCAAGCGCGCCGGCTGCTCCCGCGCTGGCGCGGCCTCCACGTACTTGAGCCAGTCGCCGAAGGTCACCTCATGGCGAGCGATGAGGTAGGCCCCGGTGCGCACCACGTGCAACGGCACATGGTGGAAGAAGTCCCGCCTCAGCCCCTCCTCGGCCCCGCTTCCGAAGAGGAACCGCCCGGCCGGGATGGCCAGGAACCCCTCCGGCACCGCGTCGGCCGCCGGCAGGTTCACCTGGAGCTTGATCTTCTCGCCTCGCCGCAACAGGAAGGGCGCCCGCACCCTGGCCCGGCGCGGCGCGCTGGCCTGCACCATGTACGATCCTGGCTCCAGGGAGAGCCGGGCGCCCGGCGTGATCTCCCGCCCCGTGGCCACGGGCCTGATGCGCCCGTCCTTGCCAGCCACCAGGCGCTCGAGCCGGGCGCGGGCACCGGGCGGCGCGAGAATCACCGTCACCTGGCCCGGCGCCTCCCAGCGCTGGCGCCTGGAACCGTCGCGGTCATACAGCTTCATGCGTCTGAGCGCCGCCTGCGCGGCCTTGTCGTCGCCGCGCCGCTCGGCCAACAGCGCATGCTCCAGCAACAGGTCGGCCATCAAGGCGTGGGTGCCACGCCGCTCACGATCCAACAGCACCGCTGTCTCCAGCTCCTGCCCCGCGGCGGCCAGCGTGGGCGGCACCTTGTCCAGCGCCTTCAGGTACTCAGCCCAGGCCGCCTCCCCTCCCGGCTTGTCCTGGGAGTCGAACCGGGTCAGCGCCTCGGTGCGCAGGAGATCGGACCTGCTGGCCAGCTTCCGCGCCTGCTCCAGAGCGGTGATCCCGCGAGACACCCGGCGCTCCACCCGCTTCCCCAGCACCGTACGGGCCTGCATGGAGAAGCCCATGTAGACAAGCAACACCAGCACGGGCACGCTCGCTATCAGGGCCGCGCGCCTGAGCTTGCCCCGACGGTGGCGCCGCCGGCAGGCGCGCAAGAAGGCCCCCCGCGCCCCCCCCATGTCCGCCGCCCCCAGGTTCCGCACCTCCAGCACCTGGCGGGGGCTCCACAGGGCCTCGGCTCCTCTGCCCAGGCGCTCCCACTCCTTCACCGCCCGGTCCAGCCGCTCCCTTAGCCGCCGCGCCTCGGCGTCGCTGGAGAGCCACCCTGCCAGGGCGCCCCACTGTTGCACCAGGGCTTCGTGGGCGAACTCATAGGTGGCCCCATCCGAGGTCTCCCGGGCCACCACCAGCCGCCCCCCCACCAGTCGATCCAGCGCCGCCCTGGCCGCGCCCTCCTCCGCCCCCAGCTCCTGGGCCCCGCGCCGCGCCCGGGTCCCGTCCCCGCTCACCATGCGCACCAGCAGCCCCCGCGCGGCCCGCCGCTCCTCGAAGGTCATCTGCGCCATCACCTGGTCGGCGTGGCGGGAGAGCGCCCCGGACACCCCCCCCAGCCGATCCAGGTCGGCCCGCCTGATGGCGCCGCCCTGGTCCTCACGCATGGACCAGAGCTCGGCCAGGGTGAACTGGAGCAAGGGCAGCCCCCCCTCGGCCTCCTCGGTGGCTCCGGCCAGCTCCTCAACCAGCTCGGGCGGCTCGAAGCTCACCCCCACGGCCCGGGCGGGCCCCTCGATGGCCTCCCGTACCCGCTCCGTGGAGAGGGGCCAGAGGAAGAAGAGCGCCCGCGGGATGGCCGCGCCCAGGCGGGGGAGCGTGGAGAGCCGGCTCAGGAAGTCTCCCCGCGCCGCGGCGCGCCCCCCGCCCCCCCGGCCCCCCGCCGCCCCCCCCGCCCGCGGCCACGCCGAACCAGCGGGCGAGGAACTCCCGCCGCCGGTCGTCGT
>CAZCFB010000016.1:0-61761 GCA_964497805.1 uncultured Kofleriaceae bacterium | reverse complement strand
CCCCGGACAAGAAGGTGGCCGATCAGGGCATGGCCAAGCTGGACGTCTCATCCTCCTTCCCATACAGCCTGGACGGCATCTGGCTGGTGGGCTGGATCGGGGGGCTCAACCGCTTCTCATGGGTCAAGTTCCAGGCGACGTCGGCCATGGGGGGCAACGCCTGGATCCTGGACGGCAAGGGCCTGAGCGGCGGCACGGTGCCGTACTGGAAGTGCTCGGGCAAGTCCTCCTACAACATCACCGCCAAGCCGAACACCATCCAGCTCCAGTTCCACAGCCCCCTGTGCAATGGGTACAAGAGCACGTCCTACACCTTCGGCGGGATCACGAAGTTCAGCGGTTCCTACCCCAAGGGCGCCACGCACAAGGCCACGGTCACCGCCTACGGAGGCTCAACGCCTGCCCAGATCAGCGGCTACAAGTTCCCCGCGAGCCAGTGCGACGCCAAGATGACCAAGTGCACGGACCCGCTTTAGCCTGGCGTGCGGGCGGGAACCCCTCCCCTGCCTCAAAATGGGGGAGCGCCGTCACCGCCCTGTCCTGCGCGGCCGCCCTCCTGCTGTCCTCTCCCGCGGCCGCGAACAAGATCATCCTGCAGGACGCTTTGAGCAGCTCCTCCAAGTGCACCGGGACCTGCTCCAAGCGGACGTACGTGGGCTCCAAGGCGAACTTCAAATCCAGCGGCTGGCACCAGAGCACCGGCGCGGACTATGTCAGGTACGACCTTGGCCAGGAGGTGGATTGCGGCAAGCTGGAGTTCACCATCTCCAACTTTGACCCGCTAAACCAGATCGCGGCCCATAACTTCAAGGACGAGTATCACGTGCTGATGCGCCTCAACCAGGATCCGGCCGGCGTGCGGATCACCACCAAGAAGCTCGACTCCGCCCTCAGCCTGATGGCCTTGAAGCGCTGCAAGCTCAACACGGGCAAGGACCGGAAGATTCGCTTCTGCGCCTGGGCCGCGCCCGGGCACGGCGCCAACAAGTACACGGGCGAGTTCAAGAAGGGCTTTGACAAGACTCATGTCTACCGCTTCGTGATGGAGTGGACTTCAACCAAGGGCAGCGTCAAGGTCACCGACACCACCGCCAAGGTCACCAACTCGGTGTCGGTCCCGTTCACTTACCCTGGCTGCAAAAAGGACCCGAGCCTCAACCTGCGCTACCTCTATCTCGGCCGGGACGCGTGCAAGTCATGCGGTCAGGTGATGAAGGGGCCTGTCTGGAGCAACCTGAAGCTGACGGCCTACAGCTCCTGCGCCAAGGTCCCTGTCACATACCAGTGCGCGGCCGGCGCCAAGGCGAGCAGACCTTGCGGCAAGTGCGGCACCCAGAGCAGGACCTGCAAGGCCAGCTGCCAGTGGGGCAACTGGGGGAGCTGTAAGGAGTGCGCTGGCCCGGAAGCTGGCGTGGCCACGCCGGACAACGGCGGGGGCCCGGTGGATCGCGGCGCTCACCCGACGGATCGAGCGGCGGATGTGGCAGCCAACCCGGACCGGAAGAAGTCTGGAGATGATGTCGGGGTTCAGAGGAATAGCCAAGTGTCCGGGGGATGCGCCTGTGGGCTTGCCTCACCGGATCAGCCGGCAGGCGCGGGCAGCCTCCTTCCCCTGTGGATCCTGGCGGTGATTGTCCTCCGCGCCAGACGCCGCCGCTGACTCCTCCCTACATCCCGATCTTCAGGTACCTGACTTCCGTCCCGGTCTGCGCCGTATTGTAGGTGTACACCGCGGTGTGGATGTTGCCCTTGGCGTCCAGCTCTGCTTCCACGTTGCCGCCGGAGCTCAGGAGCGCGTCGCTCAGGAGGGTGGCCTTGCCGTGGCCGCCGCCTGACTTGGGCCAGGCCATGTGGATGTATCCGGTGGTCTTGCCGCCGCTCCAGGTGCAGGAGAACGGCGGGTAGGTGTTCTGCTTGCCCACCTTGGTGCCGTGGTAGCGGGTGCGGGCGTAGAGCAGCCTGACGTCACCATTGCCCGAGGCCACCACCGCCATGGGGCGATACGTTGAGTAGTCGTAGGTGCAGGTGGCGCCGTTGGTGCACTTGCCGCAGGTGTGGCTGCCGTCGGTCTCCAGCACCGAGCTCTTCCAGGTGGTCCCGGAGCGCCAGGCGTGGGTCAGGTTGTGCACGTTCTGGGTGTGGACGCGGGCGAAAAGCACATGCGGCGTGCCCACCCCCGCCCCGGTCACCGCCAGTCCGATGGCCTTGTTGCTCAGCCCGCTGGAACCCAGGGGGTGAACCTTCTGCCGCAGCTTCATGCCGGGCACGTACCAGTAGAGCTGCCAGCCCGAGCCGCCGGCGCTGGTCCAGTGCGCCACGTGGGCCAGGCCCGAGGCGGACAGGGCCAGGGCCAGCGACGTGCCAGCCCCGCCCTTGGGGAACTGGTGGGCGAACCAGGCGCCCTTGGCGTCACGCCGCAGGTAGGCCTCGCTCTGGTACAGGTCGTACATGGCCATGTGAGCGCAGCCCGCGCTGTCCACCTCGAAGCCCACGGGCCAGCCGCTGATCCCCTTGGTGTATCCAGCCCTGGAGGGGCTCACGTCTTGCACCTTGCTCCAGGAGATTCCGTTGTGGCGCCATAGCTGTCCGCCCGTGACGTCCCCCTTGTGGGCCAGCGCCATGAAGGTGCCGGCAGGTTCCCTGTCCAGGCCGCCCATGGCCAGGTCGAAGGGGCAGGAGTAGACGGTCCACCTGTTGGTGGCCACCTTGGTTCGCACGCCGTAGTAGCCGGTGTAGCCGCTCACGGCCCAGGACCAGTGCACCCGGGGCTGGCCGGCCTTGTCCAGGGCCAGGGCGGGCTGGCGGTTGCGGAATCCCACCTTGCCAGGCAGCTTCTCGTTGAGCAGCACCTTGCACGGCTTGCTGGGGCCGCACAGGGCGCCGCTGTACGCGGGCGGGGCTGCTCCGCACGCCTTGGAGCTGACGAAGTCGCCGGTTGGGCCGTCCTTGTTCTGGTCCACGGCCGGGGCGTCCTTTTTGGGCGATCCGTCCGGGATGTCCCGCATGTTCCTGTCTGGCGGCGGGGCGTCGGGTTGGCAGCAGTCCGGGGTCGGGCCGTCGGGCCCGGCGTCATGCAGGTACGCGTCCAGGTAGTCGAACCCGTCCAGGTGGGGCTCGATCCGTTCGTCGCAGGCGGCCAGGGAGAGGATCAGGGCCGCTGCCGCGGCCAGCGCGGGGAGTCGTGGTCTCATGGTCCAGCGTCCGGGGTTGTATTGCCCGCGTCGGCGGGTGTTGCGCCGGCGTCAGGGGTGGAGGTGTTCTTGGGTACGCACTTGGCGCACCGCTGGTTCTTCACGGCCTTGTCGTTGATCCAGTCGGTGAGCCAGTCGATGAGCTTCACCCCGTTGACCTGGTAGGTGTACAGCTCGGCGTAGGGGATGATGCAGTGCTTCTTGCCGTCCGGCATGAAGGCCCGGAAGGTGGGCGCGGCCTTTATGATGCTGTCGATGGACTTGGTCATCAGCTCGTTCCACTTGCTCGTATTCCCACCTCCCATGAACTGGTAATAGAACACCTGGGTGCTGTCCTCGGCGGTGTTGTACTGGCTGAACCGTTGGGTCTTGTAGAAGTTGGCCACCTCCTTGTAGAGGTAGGCCATGTCCTTGCTCAGCAGGTCCACCTTCTTGGGATTCAGCGACGGGATCCAGTCCGGCGCGGCGGGCAGCGCGTTCCACTTGGGGAAGCTGCTCTTGAGGAAGTTCTGGGTGATGATGCCGGCGCCCGAGTCACCGAACTGGTAGATCTTTGCCTTGGGATACTTGTGGGCCATGCGGCCGGCCCAGAGCAGCGACCCGTAGGAGCCGGCCGAGCAGCCGGTGACGAAGATCTTCTCCGGCGCCGGGAAGTTCTTGTAGACCCAGTCCATGACGTAGCCGGTGTTCACCGCGCCCCGGTGCTCGATGGAGAAGGCGTTCTTGCCGTTCTTGTCCTTGTAGGTGGTCTTGGTGTTGCCCCAGTGAACGTCGCCGGTGCAGTAGGGCACGAACACATGGTGCCAGTCCTTGAACGGGTTCTTCGAGTTCTTCTTGTCGTAGATGCCGAGAGCGTAGCCCGACTTGGCCCGCTGGAACGACTTGTCCACGTCCTCCTTGAAGATGGCGCCGGCCACGGAACATGAGGTGTGGGTCCAGCACGCGCCGCCCCCCTCGAAGTCGATGACCACCCTGTTCACCGAGCCCTTCCACACGCCGAAGCCGTACTTGGTCCCTCTGGAGCAGACCGTGGGCTTGGGCGTGTAGAAGAGGTTCCAGCCCGCCTTGAGCTGGGACAGGTTCGGGATGGCGCCGTCGTGGGTGTAGGTGTCGGACATGGAGGCGTCAGGGGCGGCGTCTGGGGCGGCGCTGTCGGGTGCCGCCATGTCGGGTGAGGCCTGATCCTTCACCGCCTGATCCGCCGGACCAGCGTCGAGTTTCGGGGCGGCGTCGTCGGAGCAGGAGAGGGAGAAGGCGGCCAGGAACAGGGCCGCCGCGAGGGCCAGGGGCTTTTTATGCGGCATGAAACGGAGTATAGCCTGGATGATGGCCACCGGTGATGACATGAGGGGCATCCCCAGGGCGAAGGAACCGGTTCACCCCACCCTGAACCTCGATGGGACGCGGCGGCGCCTGACGCCGAGGCGGGTGAAGGGGCGCTTCTTCCGCCGGCGGCGGGTCCTGGCATACCTGCTCATGGCCCTGTTCATCTCCCTGCCGCTGGTGCATGTGGGGGGCGATCCCCTGGTGCTCCTCGACCTGCGCTCCTGGCGGTTCGTCATCTTCGGCGGCGTCTTTTTGGCGTCAGATTCGGTGCTGCTCATGCTGCTGCTGGTGGCGTCGATGGTGACCGTCTTCCTGGCCACCGCCCTGTTCGGCCGGGCCTGGTGCGGCTGGGCTTGCCCTCAGACGGTGTACATGGAGTTCGTGTTCCGGCCTCTTGAACGGTTGTTGGACGGCAGGGCGTACGGATCCAGGCGGCGCCGGCCATCGCTGCCCCGGCGGGCGCTCAAGCAGGTGGTGTTCGGCGCCATCTCCTTGGTCCTGGCTCATATATTTCTGGCCTACTTCATTCCCATCGGAGAGCTCATCGGCTGGCTCAACGAGTCCCCCCTGGACCACCCAATCTCCTTCGGTGTCATGGCCTCCACGGCCGCGCTGATCTACTTCGACTTCTCCTACTTTCGCGAGCAGATGTGCTTGCTGGTCTGCCCCTACGGGCGCATGCAGGCCGTGCTCCAGGACCGGCACTCCATCATCGTGGGCTACGACGCCAGGCGGGGCGAGCCCCGGGGGCGCCGCAAGAAGTCGTTGAGCCAGGAGCAGCTGGACGCCCTTGGGCATTGCGTCGATTGCCGCGCCTGCCTCCGGGCCTGCCCCATGGGCATCGACATCCGCGAGGGGTCCCAGCTTGAGTGCATCTGTTGCACCTCCTGCGCCGACGCCTGCGACGGCACCATGGCGGGGGTGGGCTTCCCTCCGGGCCTGGTGCGCTACACCTCCCACGCTGAAATGGCAGGGGAACCCACCCGCGTTGTGCGCCCGCGCGTGACCATCTACTTCGGCGTCATCGTGGCGGCTGTCCTGGCCATGGCCTTGATCCTGCTGGGCGCGGGGAGCAGCGAGGTGACCGTGCTGCGCGCCCTGGCCTCGCCTTACTCAGTGCTCGGCAACGGTGAGGTGGCAAACCGCCTGCGGGTCAAGGTGCGCAACCGGACGAGGACGCCGCGCAGCTACGTGGTCACCCTGGAGCATGGACCGGCAGGCGCCCGCGCCATCGTGGCCATGAGCCCGCTCCAGGTGAAGCCCGGCCGGGCCCGCACCACGCCCGTCATGATCATGGCGCCGCCCGCGGCGTTCGGCGCCTCAGGCGAGCATGACATCACCATCCGCGTCAGCGACGGCGAGGGCTTCCAGGAGAGCTTCCCATACCGGTTGCTGGGGCCGGCGGGTGATACTCTTCGCCCATGAACACAGAACACCGATCATGGGGCTACGCCCGCGCGGGCCAGGGCGCGGCGCTCTGGCACCTGAAGCGCACCGTCGGCCCTGCCCTGCTCATCCTCCTCTGCCCCCCCTTCGCCATGCTGCTCTGGTACGCCCAGGTGAAGCTGGACGGTTCCATCATCGCCCTGTTGGAGATGATCCTTCGCGACGGGATCGGCGGCGCCCTGGCCACGGTCTGGTGGCCGGTGATGTTCGGCTCCCCCGAGGCCTGGACCATCCTCGGCGTCTACTCGGCGGTGCAGCTGGCTTTCATGCGCCTGCTGCCCGGGCCCGAGTACCGTGGGCCAGTGACCGCCACGGGCAACACACCGGTCTACAAGGCCAACGGCCCCCTCGCCCTGGCCGTCACCGTGGGCCTCTACTGCGGCTGCTCCTTTGGCCTGGACCTCTTCCCGGCCTCCATCATCTACCACCGGCTCTGGGAGATCCTGGGCGCGCTGAACCTGTTCGCCCTGGCCTTTTGCCTGGTGCTCTACCTCAAGGGGCGGTTCGCCCCCACGGACAGCGACAACTCGGTGAGCGGCAACTTCATCTTCGATTACTACTGGGGCACCGAGCTGTACCCGAGGGCGCTGGGCTGGGACATCAAGATGTTCACCAACTGCCGCTTCTCAATGATGGCCTGGCCCCTGCTGGTCATCTCCTTCGCCGCGGCCCAGCACGAGATCAACGGGCTCACCGACGCCATGGTGATCTCGGCGGGCCTGCAGATAATCTACATGGCCAAGTTCTTCTGGTGGGAGACCGGCTACCTGGCCTCCATGGACATCATGCACGACCGCGCCGGCTTCTATATCTGCTGGGGCGTGCTGGTGTGGGTCCCCTCGGTGTACGTCTCCCACACCCTGTTCCTGGTCAACCACCCCAACCGGCTGGGGCTGCCCCTGGCGATCCTCATCGGCGTGGCCGGGGTGGCGGGCATCATGATCAACTACTGGGCCGACGCCCAGCGCCAGGCCTTCCGCGCCGCGGGGGGCAAGCTCAAGATCTGGGGCAAGGACCCCGAGTACATCGAGGCCACCTACGTAACCGACGACGGGGAGGAGCGGCGCAGCCTGCTGCTCACCTCGGGCTGGTGGGGCATCTCGCGCCACTTCCACTACCTGCCAGAGCTGCTGGCGGCTTTCTGCTGGGTGGCGCCCGTGGGCCTGGACCGGCTGCTGCCCTGGTTCTACTTCATCTTCCTGTCCATCCTCCTCACCCAGCGGGCGTTCCGGGACGACCGGCGCTGCGGCGAGAAGTACGGCGAGTACTGGGAAGAGTACCGGCGGCGGGTGCCGTATCGTATGATCCCGGGCATCATTTGAGCGGGGGAATTACCTGGCGCTGACGCCGTCACTTGCTACCCAATGATAGTGAGCAGCAAAAATCGAAGCACCGGCCCTGAAATCCAGGACGCCCCCGAGGTCAAGGAGCGGCAACGGATCAAAAGGCCGCGCCTCTACCGGGTTCTGCTCCATAACGACGACTACACCACCATGGAGTTCGTGGTGCATGTCCTGGTGGAGGTGTTCCGCAAGGGGCAGGCAGAGGCCACGGCGATCATGCTCCATGTGCACACCCGGGGGGTGGGCATCTGCGGCGTGTACACGCGGGAGATCGCCGAGAGCAAAGTTGCCAGGGTAATGGACCTGGCCCGGGAGGAGGAGCACCCCCTGCTCTGCACCATGGAGCCGGAGGACGATCCCGAGGAGGAGACACCATGAACGTCAGCCAGGAACTCGAGGCAGCCATCAACCTGGCGGCCAGCACGGCGGCGGGACGGGGGCATGAGTACTTCGGCCTGGAGCACCTGCTCTATGCCCTGACCCAGGACGAGGGGACGTCACAGCTTATCCGGTCGTGCGGCGGCAACCCCCGCAAGCTGCGCGCGCGCCTGGACCAGCACCTGGAGGACACGGTGGAGAAGCTCCCGGAGGAGCTGCGCGACATGCCGCGCCCCACCCTGGCCCTCCAACGGGTCATGGCGCGGGCCGCCCACCATGTCTCATCCAGCGGGCATGAGGAGGTCGAGGGCCAGAACGTGGTGGTGGCCATGTTCGCCGAGGAGGACAGCTACGCCGTGCACTTCCTGCAGGAGCAAGGCGTCTCCCGCCTGGACCTGGTGAACCACATCTCCCACGGCAAGGGCCCGGGCAGCGGGGCGCTCACCGGCGAGGGGGTAGGCGGGGCCATGCCCCTTGAGGACGAGGACGACAGCCCGGCGGACGATCCCCTGGCCGCCTACACAACGGACCTGAGCGAGATGGCCGCCGACGGAGAGATCGACCCGCTCATCGGCCGCAAGCAGGAGGTGGGGCGGGCCCTGCAGATTTTGGCCCGCCGCCGCAAGAACAACCCGGTGTTCGTGGGCGACTCCGGGGTGGGCAAGACCGCCATAGTGGAGGGCATGGCCCTGAAGATTCACGACGGCGAGGTCCCTGACCTGCTGGCGGACACTGTGATCTACAGCCTCGATCTTGGCGCCCTGCTGGCCGGCACCCGCTACCGGGGCGACTTCGAGGCGCGCATGAAGGCGGTGCTGGGCGCCATGGAACAGCGGCCCGGCGCGGTGCTCTTCATCGACGAGATGCACACCATCATCGGCGCGGGCTCGGCCTCGGGGAGCGCCATGGACGCCTCCAACCTGCTCAAGCCGGCCCTGGCCAGCGGGAAGCTGCGTTGCATCGGATCCACCACCTACCAGGATTACCGGGGGCACATCGAGCGGGACCGCGCGCTCATGCGGCGCTTCCAGAAAATCGACGTGGACGAGCCGTCGGTGGAGGAGACGGTGAAGATCCTGGCCGGGTTGCGCCCGCGCTATGAGGCGTTCCACAAGGTGACCTACACCAAGAACGCGCTGGAGACAGCGGCCCGCCTGTCCGCGCGCTACATGCACGACCGGCGCCTGCCGGACAAGGCCATCGATCTCCTGGACGAGGCGGGGGCCGCGGCGAGGCTGGCGGGGCGTGACGGCGGAAGGATCATGCCCCGCGAGGTAGAGCGGATCCTCTCCAGGGCGGCCCAGATCCCGGCGCAGCAGGTGGAGCAGGACGATCAGGATCGGCTCCGCAACCTGGGGCGCGACCTGCGGCGGAGGGTGTTCGGCCAGGACGAGGCCGTGGAGCAGGTGTCCCGGGCGATCAAGCTCTCAAGGGCCGGGCTCACGTCCCGGGAGAAGCCGGTTGGCAGCTTCCTCTTCACCGGCCCCACCGGCGTGGGTAAGACCGAGCTGGCGCGGCAGCTGGCCAGCGTGCTCGGCCTGGAGCTGCTGCGCTTCGACATGAGCGAGTACATGGAGCGGCACACGGTGAGCCGCCTCATCGGCGCGCCCCCGGGGTACGTGGGGTTCGACCAGGGCGGCCTGCTCACGGATCAGATCCGAAAGACCCCCCACGCGGTGCTGCTGCTGGACGAGATCGAGAAGGCTCACCCCGACGTGTTCAACCTGCTGCTGCAGGTCATGGACCACGGCGCCCTCACGGACAACAACGGCCAGAAGGCTGACTTCAAGCATGTGATCCTGCTGATGACCAGCAACGTGGGCGCCCGGGAGTTGGAGAAGCGCAAGGTCGGCTTCGGCGGCGACGGGGACGCCATGGGCGACGGAGACGCGGCCTACCGGCGGCTCTTCTCCCCGGAGTTCCGCAACCGGCTGGACGGCCGGGTCGGCTTCGCCGCGCTGAACCCCGAGGTGATGGGCCACATCGTGGACAAGCTCATGGACGAGCTCCGCGAGCAGCTCTCCGCGCGCAAGGTGGAGATCCGCCTCACCCCGGCGGCCAGGGACTACCTGGCCCGGGAGGGGCACGATCCTCGCTTCGGCGCCCGGCCCCTGGAGCGGCTCATCTCACAGACCATCCGCCAGCGGCTCAGCGACGAGCTGCTGTTCGGCGAGCTCAAGGGCGGCGGGGAGGTTGAGGTGGACGCCGGCGAGGACGGGGAGCTGAGCTACAGCTTTGAGTCGTAGGGGCCGCTACCCCAGATCGTGTTCGGCCCGCTCCACCAGCTCGCGCTGGATGTCCTTGTTTAGCTGCACGAAGTAGGCGTTGTAGCCGGAGATCCTCACCAGGAGGTCTCCGTACCGCTCCGGGTTCTCCATGGCCGCGCGCAGGGTCTCGCTGCTCACCACGTTGAACTGCATCTGCATGCCGCCGAGGCCGAAGAACGCCCCCGCGTATGCGGCCATGCGGTCGACGACATCCCCGTGGGTGTCGCCCCCGCCGGGCACGACCTTGACGTTGAAGGCGATGTTGTTGGGGGTCTTGGTCCCGTCCAGGCCCGCCACGGAGCGGATCTGATCGGTGAGGTTGGCCCCGGAGAGGTGCGACGGGGTCAGCCCGGGGGTGAACGGCTTGCCCCGTCGCCGGCCGCAGGGCAACGCCCCGGAGAGCATGCCGAAGGCCACATGGTTGGACATGCTCCAGTAGCCGGGCAGGTACTTGCCCCCCCGGTAATGGGGCTGGGACTGGAACCGGTCAAAGACGAAGTCCATCACCTCGCCGGCGATGCGGTTGGTCAGCTCGTCGTCCTGGCCGAACTTGGGCACCCGCTTGAGGATCCTGGCCAGGAGCAGATCGTGCCCCTGGAAGTCATCGTCCAGGGCCGAGAGCAGGACGCCCATCTCCACGCCGCCGCCGTTGAACACCAGGGTCTTCATGGCGGCCAGGCTGTCCACCACGTCGGCCAGCCCGATCATGGCCGCGCCGGAGGTGTTGTAGCGTGCGCCCCCCTCCACCACATCCTTGCCCTTCTCCATGGGGCCGGTGAACAGGGCGGACAGCAGGGGCGTGGGCTTGATGCGCTGGTGGGCCCGGCCGAGCATGTTGTTGGCCTCCGCCGACTTGTCGATGAGCCACCCCAGCTGCCCGGTGAAGGCGTCCCACAGCGCCTCATAGCTGTCGAACCCGCCTGGCTGGCCAGTGTTCGGCCCGATCTGGGAGCCCAGCGAGGGGTGTACGCCGTCGTTGAGCGCCATCTCCAGGGGCGCCACCAGGTTGAACATCATGCAGTTGGTGTGGCCGAAGTGCCTGCCGCAGGACGTGGGCTCAACGCAGCCGGTTGCGGTCCAGTCCCTGGCGTCCTCCAGGGCGAACCCCTGCTCCACCAGCGCTGGCACCACGGCGTCGTCGTTGTGCAGCGACGGGGTGGCGCCGGTGAGCAGGTTCACCTCGCACAGGCGGCGCAGGTAGGCCTGAGAGTTCACGCCGGGCGCGAAGCGCGCGTTGACGTTGGGATCCTTCAGGTGGAGCATCTCGGTGGCCTTGAGCAGCAGCCAGGTCATGTCGCAGACAGCGGAGCTCCCGTCGGGGAGGAGCCCGCCCAGGGTGATCACCTGGTTCTCGGAGGATCCGCCGAACAGCCGGTTCCCCACATCCGGCACAAGGGGCAGGTGGTCGGTGAGCTTGAGCATCAGGGCGCAGCTCAGCTCCAGGGCTCTCTTCACCCGCGCCGACACCTCCTCGGCAGAGGCGGCGCCCTCAAGGTCACGCTCCAGGTAAGGCTGCAGGATGGTGTCGAGCCGGCCCACCACCATGCCGGCGTTCATGTTCTCCTGGTGCTGGGCGATGAACAGGGTCCAGATGGCCTGCACCGCCTCGTGCAGGGTCTCCGCCGGCTCGGCAGGCACCTTGCGGCTGATGCGGGCAAGCTCAAGCAGGGCGTCTCGGCGGTGGGTCCCGTCGTCGTCCGGGATGGCTGCGGCCTGCTCCTCGGCGTGGAGGGCCAGGTTTTCGGCGTACGCGAGCACACCCTCCAGGGAGATGCGCGCGGCCCGGTAGAAGGCGCCCTTTTGGGGATCGTCGCAGCGGGCCTCCTTGTCAGCGGCCTCGTCCATCAGGTCGCGCAGGCCACGGCCCAGGGCCCGCGGCACGTCGATCACCGTGTGCGACGCTGCCTGGGTCTTCCAGAGGAAGTAGAAGACGAACCGCTCGTCCAGCTCCAGGGTGTCGGGGCGGCCGTTCTCCTTGCGGGTCCACTCGCGGACGTTGTCCTCCATCCAGAAGGGGAACACCTCGCGGTCGAGCACCCGGATCTCTTCCTCGGTGATGGTGTAAGGGTTCAGCTCCCGCGACTGTACGGTGAGGAGCTCCGGCCAGATGCCTGTGCCGCCCAGCTCGGGGTGGATGATTACCCCCACCGGGTGGGCCGTGGTGGTGCCGGCCAGCAGATCGCCGTCTCGAATGATGGGCTGCTTGTTGCGCATGATGTGGCGCAGGCCCTTTGCCTGGCGCAGCACAGCCGGGTCATCTGCTTCCTCGCCATCCCTGGCCGAGAGCATGTACTCGGTGAGCAACCGCGGGCGCTCGGAGCAGATGGCGGGTTGGGCCACCCTGTACTCCCACAGCAGCCGCTTGATCTCGGGGAAGTCGTCCAGCGCAAGGGCGGCCAGGTGGATGTCTTCCAGGTGGCTGCCCTCCACTCCGCTCGCTCGCTGTCCGGGTTCGCCCACGGGGTAAGCGGCCATATCCTGCCACCGCTCGGGCCATGAATCGGACGGATCCAGGCCGCCGTTTTTTCCGTTGCCCGCTCCCGAAACCGCCGCCGAGATATGCCCGAACTTGAACAGGTAGCTGAGGTTCCCCTCCAGCACCAGCGTCTTGTCCAGCAGCATGTTGAAGGAGTCCTCGCCGGCGAAGAAGCGGCGCATGTCCTTGAGCGTCTTGAACCGCGCCGTGACGTCGGCCCCGCTTGCTGGCCCCCGCTTCACCCGCGCCTTGCCGCCGCCGAAGATCAAGTGGGCGCCGGTGCCCCTGTCCCAGGTCACGAACTCCATGGTTGCGTCGAAGGTGAAGGGCGTCCCGCCCGGGTGTTCATGGGCCAGGTGGTGCCGCAGGGAGGGCTTGTAGTTGAGCATTGCGGCCAGGGCGTGAAGCTTGGCCCTCACCAGCAGGGGAGTCGTCATTTCTTCAAGGGTCATGATTCCAGGGATTATACCTCGGCGGATTGGTCCCGCCTGAACGGGCCGTGATGGGCCAGCACCTTCATCTCCTGCTCCACGGCAGGGCGCTCGCGCATCAGGCTCTGTTCCACGGCCGATGCCAGCCCCGGGTGGCGCAGCCAGTGGGCGCTGTAGGTGGGTATCGGGAGCAGGCCCCGGCGCAGCTTGTGAATCCCCTGGGCCCCGGCCTCGTACCGTCGCCAGCCCCGCTCGATGCAAAACTCCAGGGGGCGGTGCAGGCAAAGCTCCAGGTGAAGGAAGGGCTCGCGCACGGTGGCGCCCCAGTAGCGGCCGAACAGAGCGTCACCCCGCTGGAAGAACAGCGCCCCTGCCACCGGCTCCTCCCCGTCTTCCGCCAGGGTGGCCACCACACGGTGGGACAGCGACTGGCGCACCTCCTGGAACCAGCGGTGGTTCAGGTAGGGCGACCCCCACTTGCGGGCGCCGGTGTCCATGTAGAAGGTATAGAGCGCGTCCCAGTGCCGGTCTGTCAGCTCCCCGCCGGTGAGGGTGCGCAGGCGGTAGCCCAGATCGGCGGCGCGGCGGCGCTCCTTGCGGGCGTCCTTGCGTGTCCGGCTGCGGAAGGTGGCCAGGTAGTCGTTGAAGTCAGCGTACCCCTGGTTGTACCAGGCGAACTCATGGGTCAGGCGCGGGGCGGCGCGCACCTCCCGCGCGGCCAGCGCCTGCTCCTCCTCGGAGCAATAGAGGATGTGCAATGAATGCGCGCCCAGTTCGTCGGCCAGGTCCCGCGCGCCGGCCAGGAGCAGAGCGCCCGCCCGCGCCCCCGCATCGCCAGGCGCCAGCAGCAGGCGGCGGCCAGGCACCGGCGTGAAGGGCACCGCCGAGGTGAGCTTCGGGAAGTACGGAATGTCCGCCGCGTGGGCCGCCTCGGCCCAGCCGAAGTCAAAGATGAACTCCCCGTGGCTGTCGTCCTTGAGGTAGAGCGGCATGGCGCCAGTGAGGGCGCCGTCGGGATCCCGGTGAACCAGGTGCATGGGCTCCCAGCCCGTGCCAGGGCCGACGCACCCGGAACGTTCGAGGGCGAGGAGGAAGCCGTGCTCGACGAAAGGATCGTCGGGTGGGGTGAGGGCATCCCACTCGGGTGGTGAAACCTCGGAGAGGTCGGTGATGAGTTCTACAGGCACTCAGGTAAGTATGGGGCTGAGAAAACCAGGAACAAGGAGCAGGGAAACTAGAAATGCCAAAACGGGAAATGAGAAACGGGAAATGATCAAACCGACTCGCAGGGCCGTTTCCCGTTTCCCGTTTTCAGTTTCCCGTTTCTAGTTTGTCTTTCAACCACGCCCTTTGTCCCTCCTGGTCCTTGCTCAGCTTCAACCCCTTCGCGGCGCCTACAAGCATGGCCGCGGTCTTCCTGTCACCCCCCTCCAGCGCCCATGTCGCCCCTGCCAGCAACAGCGATGCGTCCTTGCTTCCGCCACACTTGAAGGCCTGCGCCAGCTGTCGTGCTGCCAGGGTAACCTTGCCCTGGGCGCGCTGGGTCTCGGCCAGCTCGATGAGGATCTTGCAGCCTCGCTGGCCCAGCTTGATGGCCCGACGAAGCAGGGCCTCGGCCTGTTTGGGCTTTCCCGTGTGGCGCAGGATGACTCCCCCCATCCGGGCAATCTCTCCGTGGCCCCTGGGATCCGCGGGCATGTCCTTGATCAGCGCCAGGAGCTGCTCCTCGGCCCTCTTGTAGGCCTTCTTCACGAAGAGGGCCGAGAGGAGCCACTGCCGGCGCTCCGGGCTCTGGCCACATCGCGCCACGACAGCCTTCACCTTCACCGCCACCGCGTCGGTGTCCCCCTTGCGCAGGGCGCGCACCACCTTGCGGTCCAGGAATCGGCACTGGTCCTCCTCGGTGCGGAATTGCTCGGGTGTGGCCAGGTAGTAGGCCCGGTCCTCGTTGTCCAGCATGCCGTCCACCGAGGCGAACTCGGCGGTGGCCGCGCCGGAGTTGAACATCACGACCACGCACCAGTAGGTCAGCAGCGCGCCCAGCGCCGGCCCAAGCCGGGCCCGCCACTGGATCAGGGCATGGAACAGCAGGGCCCAGAGCAGGGCGGCCGGGGCCAGGGCGTGGTAGAGCCAGCGGTCCGCCATGGGGAACTTTCCCTGGGCCGCCGGGACATGAATCTCGGCGGTAACCAGCACAGGCCCGATGGCCAGCCCGGCCCAGCACAGGGCCCAGAGCACCTCCCACCGCCTGCGCCTCACCCCCCACAGGGCCATGGCCAGGACCGCACCGAGGGTCAGGGCGCCGGCCAGGACAAAGAGGCCGCTCGTTGCCTCGGCCGGGGTCACGTCCCGCACGCCCGAGGCGACCTTGAAGGGGAAGAGGTTCTGTAGGTACTTGGCCATGCCAGCCCAGAGGCGCAATGGGTCCAGGGCCACGCGCACCGCCTCCAGCCCGGCGGCGTCAGCAGCCAGCACCTGCCGCCGGATCCAGAGGTAGGCCCCTGCCATGATGACGGCGCCGGCCAGGGGGATCGCTGTCCTGCGCCATCGCGCCCTGGCGTCCGGATCTGCGGCCGTCCAAATGGCCATGATCAGGGGCGCGATGACCGCCGCCTCCTTGCTGGCCAGGGCGAACAGCAGGGCCACGGCGGCCAGGGCCAGGTGGTGCCATCGCCCTCCCCTGCTCCACCCGATCCAGCCCACCATGCACCAGACCAACCCGCTGGCCGCCACCACATCGGAGCGGGCCATGAGCATGCACACCGGCGCCACGGCCACGGGGTGGAGCGCGAAGATCAGGCCGCCGGCCAGGGCCGCGCCGCGCGAAGCGCCCAGGATCCGCGCCAGGCGCTGAACCCCCAGGGCGCCCAGCACATGCCAGAGCACCTGCACCACCATGAAACCTGCCGGGTTCGGCCCGAACAGCTGGTACTCCCAGAACCAGCTCAGCTTGGTCCAGGGGCGCCAGTAAGGGATGATGTTCCCCGACGAGGACCAGAAGTAGTTGTGGGTGACCTGGGCCCAGGCCCCGGCCGGATCCCGCATGTGGGTGTTCTCCGGGATCAGGAACAGGGCGTCGCCGATGAAGTCGGATCCGGTGACGCCCCGGTACACCAGGGCGGTGATCACGGGGGCGATGAGCCACCATGCCCGGCGCCAGATCTCCATCATCGTGAGGCCCCCGAAGCCATACGCTGCCTGACCGCCCGCACCCGGGCCTCGATGTTCACCCTCGGGATGCGCTGCCCGCCCTTGCGCCCCACCTCCTCGGCCATGGCCGCCTCGTGCTCACCCGGCTTCAGGGCCAGGGCAGCCGCGAAGCACGCCTCTGCCTCCGCGGCGTCGCCGAAGCGGGCCAGCACCTCCCCGGTGTTGGCCAGGGCCAGGGCGTAACCGAGCTGCATGGAGCGCAGGTCCATGTCCACCCCCGCTGGCAAAGGGGTGATCCGCCTTGCCGCCGCTTGCAGGCGCAGGGCGTCACCGCGGGCGAGGGTTCGGAGGGGGATCCGCTCACCCCGCCGTCGCACCTCCTTGACCAGCCCGCGGGGCACCAGGCCGAGGCTGCCGTCCCGGGGCAGGATCCGGGAGGGATCCACCGACAGTGGGACGAACACGGGCCGGCCGGCATTGAGCAGCGCCTTCATAACAGGCCGGGCCAGGGCCATGCCCTCCCCCTTCACCGCCCCCGGCTTTGGCCACGGGTCCTCGGGGTAGCGCGCGGCGAGCTGCCGCAGGGACCAGGGCGCGAGGTTGCCGATGCGCACCACCCTTACCCCGGGGGACTCGCCCTTGACCGCCTGCAGGTAGGCCATGGCCGTGGATGACGCGTCACCCTGGGTCAGGAGCAGGGCGTTGGGGGACACGCTCCCCAGGACGTCCCGGGCTACCTGCTCCACCAGGTCTTGCTCGCCAAGATCGTTGCGCTGGTAGTTGAGCGCCAGGCCCGCTGCCGCGGTGAGGGCCAGCGCCCAGGCCACCCGCTGGCCAGCCATGCCCCCCAGCCAGTGGATGGCGCCGCCGCCCAGGAGGCAGAGCCCCAGGTAGAGCGGGATCAAGTAGGCCTCGTAGTCGAGGATGTCGTAGCTCAGCGTGAAAGCCCCGCTCGCCAGGATAAGGGCCGCCGCCGCCCCGACCATCCCCCGCGCCATCTTCCCCCGCGCCCAGAGCGCCGCCACCCCGGGGAGCGCGGCCAGGGCAGCCAGGCCCACCTCCACGGGCAACCCCGTGGCCAGCAGCATGGCCCGGCTCGTCATCACCCGCGCGGGCACCTCGCCCAGCAGCCCCCGGAACGGCGCGGCGCTGACCACGGCCAGGAATCCCTCCCAGGTCTCGGGATCGCCCATGTCCATGTACGGATCACGAGCGCTGGCAAGGGGGAGGTAGATCAGCGGCGCCGCGGCCAGGGCCAGGCCCACCCCGGCGAGCAACATGACCCTGCGCCGGGGCCACGCTGTCCACACGCCAGCCATGAGCAGGGCGAGCGCCGGCGTGTAGAGCAGGTTGCTCGGCCTGTGGAGGAGCCACGATCCGAGCAGGAGCCCCCACAAGAGCCCGGACGCCCAGCGGGCCTGGCGCCCCTTGCTCACCAGGCTCACCCCGGCGTTGGCCACGGCCAGCAGGAGCATCACGTCCATGGCGTACACCTCCGCCACCACGGCCTGGGACCAGTAGGTTCGCCCCAGGGCCAGGGCGCCCGCCGTGAACCAGCACGCGGCGCGGCTCAGGCCCAGGCGCCGGGGCAGGAGCCAGGCCAGGCCCACCCCCACCGCTGCGCACAGGCCGGACAGGAGGTTGGTGGCGTGCGCTGGCTCGATGAAGCTGCTCAGCAGCGCAGTCCAGAGGGCTGCGAGGATGGTGTACAGGGCGTAGCCGGGCGGGTGGGCCACGCCGAAGGTGGCGGCCACGGTGGCCAGCTCCGGTGAGTCGCCCACATGCACCGTGCGGGCGCAGGTGAGGATGTAGAGCCCCCAGGCCACAAGCGCCGCGTCCGCCGCGTGGAACATGTCCTTTCGGCCAATGGGCGCGGCCTCGATTTTTGCTCTGAGTTCCATGGCGATGGTTGGGAGAGGTTAACAGTTGGCAGCTGACAGTTGACAGTCCCATTGCCTGCGGGTGGCGCAATTTGCTGTCCCCTGTGAACTGTCAACCGTCAACCAGGAGCATCCCGTTGAGGTAAACTCTCCCTCCGGAGGATACCGATGCGCTACGTACCCCTGCTCACCCTCACCCTTTTTATGGCCAGCGCCTGCGGCGACGACGACGATTCCGGCTCGGGGACCCCGGCGGATCCCTCGCTGGTCAAGACCGGATCCGGCCAGGTGAAGGGCACGGTCTACAAGGCCTCGCGCGCCTTCCTGGGCATTCCCTACGCCGCGCCGCCGATGGGCGACCTGCGCTGGACGCCCCCCACCCCGGCCAACCCCTGGGCCGCCCCTCGCGCCGCCACCGCCTACGGGAACGTATGCCCCCAGATCAACCTCGGCCTCACGGCCCCCAAGGGCACAGAGAGCGAGGACTGCCTGACCATCAATGTCTGGACCCCGGTGCCGGCGCCGAGCAACGCCCCGGTGATGCTCTGGACCCACGGCGGCGGGTTCGCCTCCGGCTCCGGCACCGAGGACACCTACAACGGCAAGGTCATGGCCGAGAAGATGGGCGTGGTGGTGGTGACCTACAACTACCGGCTCGGCCCCCTGGGCTTCCTGGCTCACCCGTCACTGGGCGACGGGGCAGGCAACTTCGGCCTGCAGGACCAGCAGGCGGCGCTCAAGTGGGTCAACGACAACATCGCTGCCTTCGGCGGTGATCCAAAGAACGTCACCCTCTTTGGCCAGTCCGCCGGGGCGGTGAGCGTCTGCGCCCACCTGGTAGCGCCGGGCAGCGCTGGCCTGTTCCACCGCGCGATCCTTCAGAGCGGGGCCTGCTCCACCTCGTCGCTCACCAGGGCTCAGTCTGAAACCCAGGGCAAGAAGTTGGCGTCCACGCTCAAGTGCGACAAGGCGGCCGACGTCATGGCCTGCCTGCGCAAGGTCAAGGCCGCCGACGTGAACAAGGCCCTGTCCATGAAGACGGGGCTGATCTTCGGAGACGGCGCCTCGTGGGGACCCACCGTGGACGGCAAGGTGATGCCGGACATGCCCATGAAGCTGCTACTCGCGGGCAAGCACCAGAAAGTGCCTCTGCTGGCCGGCTTCACCAAAAATGAGGGCACCATCTTCCTGCTCGCAGCCAAGATGTTGGTGATGACCGCAACCGAGTACAACACCCTGCTCGACCAGATCTTCGGCGCCACCCTGGCGGCCAAGGTGAAGAAGGAGTACCCCCTGTCTGCTTACACCGAGGTGACCGACGCCGCGGCTGACCTCATCGGCGACGCCGGCTTCATCTGCCCCCTGCGCCGCACGATCCGGATCCTGGCAGCCGCCGGCCAGAAGACCTGGCTCTACCGGTTCATGCGGATCCCGTCGTTCATGAACCTCCCCTTCCTCGGGTCCTTCCACGGCGCGGACCTCAACTTCACCTTCAACAACGCGCCGGGGACCGGATTCAAGGACGGGGAGGACAAGCTCTCGGCCGCGATGACCGGGTACTGGACCCGCTTCGCACGCACTGGGGATCCCAACGGTGGCGCGTCCGTGAAGTGGCCCGCCTACGACAAGACCGGGGACAGGTACCTGCAGCTCGACCTGAGCATCAAGGCCGGCGCGGCGCACAAGCAAAAGAAGTGTGATTTTTGGGACGGGACGGGGTTCTAACAGAGCCGCAGTAGCACTCCCCTACGTCTGCGCTGGCACCTGCACCCTGACCCACGGGCTCGGCTCGCGGTGGGCGTTGCCCAGGTCATCCTGGAATTCCAGGCGGCAGCGCAGGGTGTAGGCGCTCGCCTGCAGAGCGTCCACCGGCACCCGGTACTGGCTCTGCTTCTCCGGCTCCACGTCGAACCGGTGCTGCACCGGGCGCTGCCTGATCTTGTGGTCCTTGAGGCAGGCGATAATCCCCTGAGCGTCCACGACCTCGGGGTTGAGCACCCTCACGTTGATCAAGACAAAGTCCAACTCTTTCGAGCCGTTGTCAGCGACTACGATGTCAGTGATGCTCGGGCCAGAGGCCCTGGCAAGGGGTGCATCGCCTCGGGTGGCGCACCCGGCGGCGAGGAAGGATATTGAGAGCACAAACAGGGTCAATTTCATGTTTCACCTCGCTGTTTCTATTTTGTTAGTTGCAGCTAATGGGTGAAACGTTTCAAAAAAAGTGCATTTGTCACATATAGGATACTTGCGCACTAAAACCTACATGTCAGATAATATAGGTCATGATACGACCTTGGATTACCCGTTCGCTCGTCCTGATCGTGCTGCTTCTGTCCCCCGCGGAGAGCCTCTCTTCTCCCCTGCTCGGCCTGGCCGGAGACCTGGGCATCGGCATGGTGGACGACACCGCCAGCTCCACCATCCAGGCGGGCCTGGACATCCAGGAGGGGCAGCTGTTCATCAGCTTCTTCGGGCGGGTGCGCCTGCTCCTGGAGGACAACGACGAGCGGAGCGTGCTGCGTGAGCGTGACTGGGATGAGTCCTCGGACTTCGTGCACATCCTGCGCACCCTCAAGTACAGCCGCCAGTTCAAGCCCATCTACCTGGAGGTGAAGGTGGGGGAGCTGCTGGGCCACACCCTGGGCCACGGCACCCTGGTCCGCGACTACAGCAGCATCGCTGACCCGGACCACCAGCACACTGGCCTGCGCTTCTCGGTGGTGCATGAGCGGTTCGAGGTGGAAGGTCTCCTGGACAACTTCATCAGGCCTGCCGTGGTGGCCCTGCGTGTGGCGGCCACCCCCTTCAAGAGCCTGCCCGGGATGAAGTTTGCCGTCACCTCGGTGCTGGACCCCACGGCCCCGGTTGAGGTGAAGCGGGACGAAAAGGGGCGGCGCGCGGTGGATGAGGCCTGGAACCTGCAGTCCAGGACCGAGGTGCTGCCCCTGCTCGGGGTGGAGGTTTCATACGCCGTGGAGTCCAAGGAGACGGGGCGCATTGAGCCGTACGTGGCCGGGGGCACCACCTTCCTGGGCGGCGGCTTCCATGGCGGGCTCCTGGGGCAGATTAACCTGGCCGGCAAGACTGACTGGATCATCGGTTTTCAGGGCGAATACCACTACTCCAGCGGCGGCTACAACCCCACCCATGTGGACACCTTCTACGACATCGAGCGGCACCAGGCGGGGCTCACCTTCGATGACCACCGGGAAGCTGTGGGGGACGACCGGTCCACAAAGTACGCGGGCCTGGCCAGGGGCATCTATGGCGGCCACGGCGGCATGGTGCAGTTGGGCCTCTCCCTGGGGCGGCTGGCCAGGGGCAAGATCGGTTACGCCCACCGCCCCGGCCCTGACGCTCACAGAGTCTGGGCGCGCATCTCGAGCACGCCCATCCCCCGGCTCAACCTTGGCTTGCTGTTGATGATGCGTGGCCTCGAATCCGATCATGGCGTGGCCGGCGGCGTGGCGGCCATGGCGGAGGGCCGGTTCCGCATCACCCAGAACCTGTACGGCCTGGCCCAGTACAGCCGCACCTGGTCCCTGGATGAACACTCCCGCTACTTTGGAATCACCCAGGCGTTCAACCTGAGCGTCGGCGCGAACCTGGATGTATGAGCCGCTTTTTCCCGTAACGTTGCGCCGGCTTTATCCCGCAAGGGTTCCGTAGGGAGCCGAGGACCGGCGCAGTGAAGGGCCGGCGGACGGCGAATTCGAGTCGGGACGCAATAGCGTCCCCTACCGGGCCTTCCTGATCTCCATGCTCCACTCCTTGTAGTGCTTCCAGAAGGCTGTTCGCTCCTCGGGGTAGAGGGCTATCCAGGAGCAGATGACGTAGGCCTGAATCCAGATGAAGACGATGTCGAAGACGATGGGCCGGTAGAAGATCATGGACGCCAGGGTGGTGCTGAAGAAGCCGAAGATCAGCACCTTTACGTAGGTCCTGATCTTGCGCCCCTTGTGGGTACGCACAGGGATCGGGAGGATGTGGCCGATGGACAGGATGATCACCAGGGCCACCCCCACCCACTTGGCAGCGGGGAACTCCTGGAAGATGAGGGAGTTGACGAAGGAGGCCAGGATCAGGGCTGAGCCGGTGCGCGGGATCCCACCGTAGGCCACGGGGAAGCCCCAGGGCACCACGGCTGAGCGGGCGTGTCGGATGGTCCCCGTGATGATCAGGATGGAGGCCAGGCCAGCGGCCAGCCAGTAGTTGGTGTCCCGGTAGGCCACGAACAGGATGTAGGCGGGGGCGATGTTGTGGGCCAGGTAGTCGCTGGCGGCGTCGAACTCGGCGCCGAACTTGTTGCCCGTGTTGGTCGCCCGCGCCACTGCGCCGTCCAGGGCGTCGCCGAAGATGTAGCCCAGCAGGAAGGCGTAGGCCGCCATGCGGATGTCGCCCTTGAAACAGAACAGGATGGCGATGACGCCGCCCATCAAGTTGATGGTCGTGAAGACATCCTTCAAGCCGAAGGTGGGGGGGAGTTTCTCGGTTGTGCTGGGCATTTATTCTGATTCGGGATCGGGCTCAGGCTCGGGGGTTGGGGGCTCGGGCTCAGGCTCGGGGGTTGGGGGCTCGGGCTCGGGCTCGGGCTCGGGCTTTGGGGGCTCGGCCACGGGCTCGGGCTTGGGGGCCTCGGAGGCCGAGGCATCTGGCTTGGGCGCCTCGGGCTTCTTGGCCTTGGGCTTCTTTTTACCCAGCACCTTGCCGCACGCCTTGCGGAAGCGGTTCCAGACGGGCTTGGCCTTCTTCTGGGGCACGGGGCCGATGGCCTTCCAGTCGCGCTGGAGCTGGCGCACCGCCTCCACATGAGCCTGCGGGTTCTCGCTGGCGGCCAGCATCTCAGCCTGGCGCAGGATCGCCTCCTTGGCCTCCAGGTTGGCCTGCTGGGCGCTGTTGTCCTGGCGGCCCGGCTTCTTCTCCTTCTTCAGCTTGTACCGCTCCTCGACCTTGGCGCACACCTCCTCGAAGCGGGGCAGCAGCTCCTGGCTCACCGAGGTGGGCACCAGCGTGATACGGCGCCAGGCTGCCCTGGCCCGCTTGAGCTGCTCGGCCTCCTTGCGCTCCCCCTCGGTGTCCACCGCCCCGTCTCCCAGGGCGTTGGCCTTCAGCGCGCTCTTGAGCTGGTCCTCGATCTCTTCGGCCGAGGCCTCGGTGGAGACCTCGGGGCCGGCCAGGTCATCCATGCGCTGGATAAGCCGCTCCATCTTGGCCTGGTTGGCGGCCGGGTCCAGGTCCGTGCCCTCGAAGATGTTGCCCCGGGACGCGATGACCTTCTCCCATGTAGCGGCGAACCGCTCCTTGACGGCGCGCTCACCTCCCGGTGGAACCGGCCCGGCGGCGGCGATGCGGGCGTGCAGCTGCAGCACCTGCTCCGCGGTCACCTCCCCCTCCCCCGCCACCAGCGCCTCCAGCTCTTCACATACCGCCTCACTGGCGCGCAGGTTCTCCTCCTGCTCCTGGCGATCCCGCTGCTCCCGCCGCTCAAAGAACTTGTCACAGGCGCCGCGGAACCGCTTCCAGATCTTGTCTGACTGGGCGCGCGGGACCGGACCCGCCTTCTTCCACCGCCGCTGCAGCTCCTTGATCTTCGCCGCGGTCTCATCCCACTGGTCAGAGTCAACGACGGCCTCCACCTGCTCGCAGAGCTCCTCCTTCTTCTTGAGGTTCTCCTTGCGCTCCCCGTCCATGGAGTCGAGGTGCTCCCCCCGGCGGTCGAAGAACTTGTCGCAGGCGCCGCGGAACCGCTTCCAGATCTTGTCTGACTGGGCGCGCGGAACTGGCCCGGACTCCTTCCACTGTTTCTGCAGGTCCTTGATCTTCGCCGCTGTCTCGTTCCAGTCGGTGGAGTCAGCCAGCGCCTCGACCTGCTCGCACAGCTCCTCTTTCTTCTCCAGGTTGGTCTGCCGCTCGCCGTCCAGCTTCTTGAAGTGCTCCTGGCAACGTTCGTATGCCGGATCGCACGCGGCGCGGAACCGCTTCCACAGGGCCTCGGACCGGTCGCGCGGGGCGGGGCCCACCTTCTTCCAGCGAGCCTGGGCCTCGCGCAGGGCCTGGGACACCAGCTTCAGATCCTCGATCTTTGCCAGCTGCTCCACGGCCTCGCACAGGTCCTCCAGCTCGCGAACGTTGGCCCACCGCTTCCACTCGTCGGCCTGGCGCAGGTCCTCGCGCTTGGCCGCCAGCTCCTGGCGCAGCCCCTCGAAGCGCTCCCTCAGCGGCCCCTCCTCCACCCCCTCGGGCAGCGGGCCGATCTTGCGGAACCGCGAGTTGCCAGACTTGAGCGCGCGGTCCACCGCGGTGAGGTCACCCTTCTCATTGGCCTTGGCCATCCGGTCCAGGCTCTCCTCCAGGCGGGTGAGGGTGTCGGTCTTGCGCCGCTCCTTGCGCTCCTTCTCCTCTTCTTGACGCCGGGTGAAGATCGCCTGCACCCCCTCGAACCGCTCCTCCAGGTCCGTGGCCGCCTCTTGCTCTCTGGCCTCGCCCATGGCGTCCCAACGCTGCTTGATCCGGTCGTACCGCTTGAGGGCGGGCACCGGCCGCAGATCCATGTCGAGCAGGGCCTCTGCCTCGTCCACCAGGGCGTTCATGCGCTCCCGCACGCTGGCCTGGGGGGCAGCCTCGGCCGCGGGCCTGGGCTCGGGCGCGCGCACCGTCTCTGTCTTGCCGGGGGATTTTCCGGCTGCCCTGAGCCGCCGCTCCAGCTCGTTCCGCTTGTTGGCTGGCGCCGGGCCGATCTTCTCCCAGGCCCGCCGCGCGGCCTCCAGTTCGTCGTCATCCAGACGATCACCGGCCGCCTCCAGCCTGGCCAGGATCCCCTCCTTGCGCTCCAGGTTGTCCTGCAGCTCCTTCTGCTGGCGGCGCATATCATCCTGCGCCTCCTGCCGGGCATCCACCCGCGCCTGCAGCGCCTCTCCGGCCCTGGAGAAGCGCGCGTCCAGGTCATCGTCGGCCTTGGCGCTGATCTGGTCCCACTCCCCGAGGACCTGCTCGAAGCGGGTCCAGGCAGCGGCCGAGTCCTTTTGGCGGGTTAGCCGCTCGGCCTCCACGCAGAGCTGGATCTGCCTGGCATGCAGCCGTTTCTGCTCGGCCAGGGCGGCCTTGTCCACGCCGCTGGCGGCCTCCTTGAGCTCGGCTAGCCGCCGCTTGGCCTTGGCGCGCACCGCCTTGATGCGCCCCTTCTTGCTCACGATGGCCAGATCATCCTCGGTGTCGATGCGTTCCAGCGCGGCCAGGCTCAACTCCTTGGGCAGCTCACCCAGGCAGAGGCTGCGCAGAATCTCGGCGTCGTCCACGCGCTCCAGGGCGGCCACGCGCACCGCGTGCTCCGTACTCCTGCGCGCCACCTCTCCCAGCGCCTTCTGGCCGGTGATCCGCGCCACCGCGTCCAGCCGCACCGGGGCGAGTTCGGCGTTGCCCGCGATCTCACACAGGGTCACATCGTCGGTGATCAGGGACAGAGCCCCGGCCGCCGCATCCTCGTCGTCCTGCATGGCCCGGGACACCAGACCGGAGAGCGCGCGCTCCTCGGCGAACTGGCGCAACCCCTCGTCAGGGTCCTGGCGGGCGATCTCCATGAGCGCCTCGGGCGAGGTGATCTTTTTCACCGCCACGCGCCGGACTGCCACGTCCCCGTCCTCCCTGGCTATGGCCATGAGCTCCTCGGTTTCTTCCGGGCTCATCTCCTTGACCGCGGCTGCGCGAATCTGGGCGTTGCTGTGTTTCCACTTGGGCTTGAAGAGGTCTGCGATTCCCATCCGTATCTCCCGACAGAGGCAGACACTCTAGAAGGAGTTTAGCCGCCGCGCAATGGCCAGGAGAGGGTTCCCTTATTAATGGCTGAAACTCTCCCCACACCTTTTCCACAGTAGAACTGTACTTGTGCAGCTATTCTGTAATTTCCACTAAAACCGTAGAATATGCAGTAATTACGCAGGGTTGCAATGGGTGCATGAATTTACTATAGGTGGAATTAAGGGAAGCGAAATTGACCGAAATTTTGGCCGAATAGTTATGAATAACCGTTTAAAAACGAGGTGAAACGAGATGGCAATGATTCCCTATGTGGTGGCGTACGTCGCCCTCGGCATTTTTCTTGTTGCCGTGGTGGGACGCTTCTTCATGTGGCAGCGCATGCCCATGCATGTGCGCTGGGAGTTGTACCCCGTGGCTCACGATCCGCGAGTGGCTCACGGCGGCTCCTACCTGGAGGACGTGGACTGGTGGAAGAAGCCCAAGGAGTCCTCCATGATGGGCGAGATGAAGGTGATGATCCCGGAGATCGTCTACCTCGTGGCCCTCAAGGAGCACAACCCGAAGCTGTGGGTGCGCTCGTTCCCCTTCCACTTCGGCATCTACCTGGTCATCGGCGCCACCGCGCTGATGATGTTCGGCGGGCTGCTGGGCGGCGTGCTGCCCGCCGGCCTGGTCGGCGTCATCGGTTACCTGATCAAGGCCTGCGCTTATATCGGCCTGGCCCTGGGGCTGGTTGGCGCGCTGGGCCTGCTCCAGCGCCGCCTGAGCGATGAGGACCTGCGAGACTACAGCGCCCCCAGCGACTTCTTCAACCTGATCTTCGTGGCCGCGGCCTTCGGCGTGGCCCTGGTTAGCCTGCTGGTTCCAGGCGGGTACGCCAACACCATGGTCTTCATGCACGGCCTGATGACCTTCTCATTCACACCGCTGGCGGGATCCGGCCTCGGGGCACTGCTGCCGGTGGCGGCGGTGATCCTGATGGGCGCGCTGCTGGCCTACATCCCCATGACCCACATGTCCCACTTCGTGGGCAAGTTCTTCGCGTACCACGCCATCCGTTGGGCCGATGAGCCGAACCTGCGCGGCGGCGAACACGAGGCGGAGATCGGGGCCGTGCTGCAGCGGCCCGTGAGCTGGGCCGCCCACCATATAGGCGCCGACGGTAAGAAGTCCTGGGCCGAGGTGGCCACGGAGGAGGTGAAGCAATGAGCCAGTTCAAGAGCATCAAGGACATCAGCGTGGGCGACGGCCCGGTTTCCAGCATGGACCGCTCCTCACAGCCCCCCCTGCCCCCACCCTACGACAACCTGGACAACGTGCCTGACTTCCAGGCGCTGTCCGATAAATCCAGGGACGGGAAGGTGGTGGTGGACGACACCATCGCCCTGAACATCCCGGTGCCTACCTCCAAGGAGGAGGAGGAGAAGCTGGTCAACCAGTTCATCTCCGGCCTGCGCAAGCTGACCAACCCGGATGACAACTGGACCTTCTACCAGCCCCTGATCATGTCCCTGGAGCACTGCGCCAAGTGCCAGACCTGCTCCGACTCGTGCCACATCTTCGAGGAGAGCGGCGACAACCCGATCTACCGGCCCACCTACCGGGCCGAGATCATGCGGCGCATCTACTACAAGTACGTCAAGGGTGGGTCCACCTGGGTACACGGCGACATCGACCTGAACTGGAAGACCGTGGCCCGACTCATCGAACTGGCCTACCGCTGCAACCTGTGCCGGCGCTGCGCCCAGACCTGCCCGGTGGGGGCCGACAACGGCCTCATGGCTCGCGAGATCCGCAAGATCGGCAGCCAGGAGATGGGCATCTACCCGGTGGAGCTGCACGAGAACGGCTCCGTGCTGCAGCAGACGGTGGGCTCATCCACCGGCATGAACTCCCTGGTGGTAAAGGACAACTGCGAGTTCATCGAGGAGGACACGGCGGACAAGACCGGCCTGCCCGAGGAGCTGTGCAAGATCCCCTGGGACAAAGAGGGCGCGGAGATCATGCTGATCCATAACGCCGGCGAGATCATGGCCTGGCCGGACAACGTGGGCGCCTTCGCCGTGCTGTTTAACATGGCCGGCCTCAACTGGACCATGTCCAGCGAGGCGGCGGCCTACGACAGCATCAACTACGGCGTGTTCTACGACGACGTCCAGTTCGCCCGCACGGCCCTGATGCATGCCAAGTCCGCGGCAAACCTGGGGGTCAAGAAGATCATCCTCGGCGAGTGCGGCCACGCCCACAAGGCGCTGACCATCATCGCGGACCGCGTGCTCACCGGCGAGCTGAACATCCCCCGCGAGAGCTGCATGCCCACCCTGCTGGAGATCGCCAAGAAGCTCCACGCCGAGGGGAAGTTCGACCCCATGCGCAACGACTTCCCGGTGACGCTGCACGATCCGTGCAACTACGTGCGGCTCATGGGCATCGTCCAGCCCCAGCGCGAGGTCATCAAGCTGATCACCCCGCCAGGGCGCTTCCGCGAGATGACCCCCCACGGCGTGGAGAACTACTGCTGCGGCGGCGGCTCCGGCTTCGCCATCATGTCGGGCCACAACTTCGGCGACTGGCGCCACCATGTGTCGGGCCGCAAGAAGTTCCGCCAGGTGCTCGACGCCTTCAAGGACGAGCCCATGGGCGAGGAGCATCACAAGTACATCTGCGCCCCTTGCAGCAACTGCAAGGGCCAGCTGCGCGACATCATCAACTACTACGACGGCAACGAGAAGTGCGGGCTGTTTTATGATGGGCTGGTGGAGTTGATGGTCAACGCCCTCACGGATGTCCAGCCCGGTTTCCTTGAGTTCGACTGGCACTAGCCTGAGCGGAGAGAGCAATGAGCGACAAGAAGAAGATCCTGGTCATTGACGACGACCCAGCCATCAGAACCTTCATGGACGCCTTTCTGGACGACAACGGCTACGAAGTGGTCCTGGCCGAAGACGGAGCAGTGGGCCTGGACAAGTTCAAGTCAGAGAAGCCGGACCTGGTCCTGCTTGATATCACCATGCCCGAGAAGTCGGGGGTGCGGTTCTACCGGGATGTGCGGGAGAACGAGGAGCTCAACGGCACGCCCGTAATCATGGTCACCGGCGTGATGGAGGAGTTCAAGAAGTTCATCTCCTCCCGGCGCCAGGTGCCGCCCCCCGAAGGCTACATCACCAAGCCTGTGGACCAGCAGAAGCTCCTGGACACCATCACCGAGGTGCTGGCAAAGGGTAATTAGCTGCTAGCTCCCTACTTCGTACCGTAGTAATTCAGAGGCTGGTTTCCGCCCTCGCTGAGGGTGAAGTAGCCGGCCCCAATTCTTGCCGCGGCGATTGACTCTCCCTGGTTCTCGGTGGCCGCGGGGGCGGCGCAGGGGCGGCCGGTCAGGGCCTTGTACAGGGGGGCTCCTTTTGGGCGCTTGAAGAACACCACGTCCTGGTAGGTGCGCATCAGGATCCCCTGCCCGTCGGGGGTGACGTCGGCCGCTGTCACCAGCGGGAGGCGGATCCCGGTGAGGGGGGCGCTGCCGAAGGCCAGGGCCGCCTTTTTGCTCAGGGTGGTCGTGACGCCGGCGCCGGTCTTGTGCGGGGCCGCAGCCAGGTAAACATGAGAGGTCCCCGTCAGGCTCTTGGTGATCAGCAGGATGTCCCCGGTGGATGGATCAACCAGCAGGGCCTCGCAGTCATGGGCCCCGTCCGGATACTTGAGCTGGATCGCCTCCACGCCGCTGAGCGTGTGGGTCTTGGGGGCGCCCGTGGGCTTGCTCACCTTGGGCTCCAGCACCCGGTAGACGGTGATCGACTTGCGCTGGGCGAAGTTGTCCCCCACGTCGGCCATGTAGAGGTAGTGGGCGCCCTTTTTGGGCCCGGGCCCCGCGGCCATGTCCTCCCAGTCAACGGCGGATGCCCCCGCCAGTTTGTAGGTCCCGAGCAGCTTGCCCGTGGAGCTCAGGGCGAAGACCCTGGCTGAATCGCCGGAGTCGTTGTGCACCCAGAGCACGCCCGGATTTATGGTGCTGGCTGCCAGGCCCGAGGCCTCGGTGATGGCCGCCGCGGTGACCGTACCCGCCTTGTTGGGCGCAGCGTATCCAGGGCAGGCAGGGATGGGGCCGTCAACCGTCCCGTCCGGTGGGCCACGATCAGGCCGGGCGCTGTCGGGGCGGGCCAGGTCCATGGCCGCCACGTCGCTTTGCCCCATGTCCTGTGGGCTGGTGGTCTCTTCGTTGCAGGCGCAGGTCAGGAGCAGGACCATGGCCCAGGTGAGAGGGTGGCGCGCGTGGCCCCCGGGTGCGTTGGATGCCGTCATGGTTTTTCTGCGCCGGAGGTTCAGGTAAGCCTCAGCTTATCCCTCCTCTGAATCGCCCGGTTGTGGGCTTCGGCCGCGCTCCCCAGCGCATGCAACAGCCGCTCGGCGCCCGCCTGGCTGATCCCCTCGGGCAGGCCAACCTCCCCGCCCCTCACGGGGTAGAGCGCGTCCTCGAGCACCACCTCGCCGTCGCGCTGTTCGCTGTAGCGCAGGAAGGTCTCCTCCTGGGGTTCCTCTGCCAGCAGGATTGGCTGTCCTCCTCGGATTTCCAGGCGCGCCATGGATGCTAGTATACCTCCATGTTCAGCAGAAAATACTCCGCAATCATGGCCCTGTTTCTCATGGCCTCGGCCGCCTGCGACGACCCCGAATACGTGTGGCCCGCTCCGGACATGGGCGTCAAGGACGGCGCCGTGGATCAGGCGGCGGCGCCGGATCAGATGCTGCCCGACTATGAGGTGATTGACGCCGCCCCGCTCCCGGACCTATTGGCCCCGGACACCCTGGCCCCGGACATGCGCCCCGCCCCGATCACCACGACCAAGGTGCTCTCCTCGTCGGCCTACACCGGGCGAAAGTCGGGCACAGCCGGGGGCACGGCGGCGGCCAAGTACATCGCTAGCCTGCTGGCCGGGTGCGGGCTGGAGCCGTTCGGGGACACCGCCACCAGCTACCTGCACCAGTTCAAGGTGACCCCAATCATCCACAACGGGCCCATGACCATGACCGCCGCGCCCACCGCGGGCGGAGCCACCGCCACCTTCACCTACCGCAAGCACTGGCGCCCGGGCCGCCTCACCGCGGGGACTAACATGTCGGCGCCGGTTACCTTCGTGGGGTACGGCCTCAATGAGACCAAGCACGACGACTACAAGGGCATGGACGTCACCGGCCAGGTGGTGCTGGCCCTGCGAGGTTGCCCGCCCTCTTTCAAGCCCGAGGACAAGCCGTGCGGCGACCTGAACAAGCTGGACAAGGCCCACGCCAAGAAGGCGAAGGCGTTCATCATCCTGGCCGAGGACGGGTCCGTGAACATCTGGGGCGGCAGCCAGGGGCACTCCCTGTACAAGCTGCCCGTGGTGGTGATGAAGAAGAGCCCGGCCGTGGCCTTCCTGCCCGCGGGCAAGACCGTGGCCTCCATCAAGAGCGACCTCGACACCAAGGGGCCCCAGTCGTTCAAGACCGGCTACACGGTGAAGCTGCTCATGTCCCGCAAGGTGGTCAAGGACGCGCCGGCCTACAACGTTGTGGCGCGGCTCCGGACCGGGCCGGCCAGCGCCAAGGAGCATGTGGTCTCGGGCGCCCACTATGACCACCTCGGGTTCGACCTGCCGCCCGCCAAGTACTTCCCCGGCGCCCTGGACAACGCGTCCGGCACCGCGGTGGTCATCGACGCGGCCTGCCGCCTGGCGGCCGACAAGAACCTCAAGCTCAAGCGGCACCTGGTCTTCGCCCTGTGGGGCGCCGAGGAGGACGGGCTCATCGGCTCCGGCCTCTGGTTGAACAGCGGCAAGCTCAAGATCAGCGAGATCAGCCACAGCTTCAACCTGGACATGGTGGGCGGCACGGGCGGGGGCCTTGTGAACATTCAGCTCGACAAGAAGAACCGCGCCACCCTGGAGCCGCCCCTCAAGGCCCTCGCCATCGCGGTCAAGCTCAACGGGCAGATCGTTGACATCACCAGCGGCAGCAGCGATCACGCCCACTTCGTGCAGAAGGGGATCCCGACGGTCTACCTCAACGGCCCCTTCCCCTCGCCGCTGATCTACCACACCACCGCGGACACCACTGTCCAGCTCTCGCCCAAGAAGCTGGACGAGCTGGGCGCCTTCCTGGCCGCGGGCATCAAGAAGCTGGCCGACCTCTAGCCGCGGGCGGGCGTGGACCCCGCCCCTACACCTCTACCGCAGATGCCGATGCCCATCACGGAGTGGTCCAGGCCTAGCTCGCGGTGCGGCTCCAGGATCTCGATCTTCTCCCCGCCGCGGATCTCTCCCCACAGCCGCCCCACCCCGGCCGTGTGCCGGTTTGCGCCCGTGATGTCGTGCAGGGCGAGGAAACGGTGTGGGTGCAGCCGCTCACGCTCGAGGTCGGCGCGCACCCCGGCGTAGCGGTGGTTCCCGTCGATCAACACCAGGTCCACCGCGCCCAGTTGGCGGCGGAAGCGCGCGAAGCCTGGCGAGGCCGAGTCTCCCTGGTAGAAGCGAGCGTCCGAGGGCAGAGTCAGAGGGAGGCCCAGGCGCTGGGCGTAGCCGTCGTCGCAGCCTGCCACGCGGTCAAAGCCAAAGAGGCGGTGCAACACGGAGAGCAGGCGTCCGGTCCAGACCCCTATCTCCAGGTATGAGCGGACCCGGTTGGCCTCAATGAAGCGGCACAGGGCGATGAGCTCCTCGCGGTTTTGCAGGATGCAGTCCACCGCGGGCTCGCCGGTGGCCTCGTAGAGCTCCTGCACCCCGGCGTCCCAGCAGCGGTGGCCTCGGAGCTCGGCGCGGAAGTCCCGGTTCCCGCCGCGGCTCATGTATCCAGCCCCATCCTCCGCCGGACCTCCAGGTATCGCTCGGTCCAGAGGCCGTCCAGGCCGCGTATGTTCAGCGGCTGCGGCTCCTGGGGATCGCCCTCCGCGTGCCCGAGCGCACAGGTGTAGAGGGCCAGCGAGGCGGACCGCCCCTGGCGAAAGAAGACCTCTCGGCGGGCCAGGAGGCGCATGCCAGCGGCGGTGATGGCCTCCGCGGGGCGCTGGTCTCTCGCCGCGTGGCTGAAGCAGAACCGGCCGCCCGGGCAAAGGTGCCGGGACGCGGTGCGGCAGTAGTCGAACACGTCCCCGTGCAGCTCCAGCCGGGCCGCCGCGCGCTGGGGATGGGGCGAGCGGGTGGCCGCCCCCTCGGGCAGATATGGCGGGTTGGCCACCACCAGGTCGAACAGCTCGTCCTCGCCAAGCACCGAGGCGTCGCGCAGGTCTCCGGTGCGCGCGTCCACCCGATCCTCCAGCCCGTTGTGGGCCACGGTGCGGCGGGCCAGATCCGCGCTTATCTCCTGTACCTCCACGCTGACCAGGGAAGCCTCGAGCCCGAGCCCGTGCAGGGTCATCAGCCCCACCGATCCCACCCCCGCGCCCAGGTCGAGCACCCGCCTCGCGCCCGGCCGGGCGGCGAGCCCTGTCCACGCGGTGAGCACATCATCGGTGGAGAACCGGTGCCCACGGCGGAGCTGGTAGATGCGCCACTCCCCGGCCAGGCGGTCGAGGGTGATTTCATGGTTTGCGTCAGGGGGGAGGTTTCCTTGCCGTTGTCGTGCCACCGTCTTCCCTTCGTTGGAGGGGTTCACAGTTGACAGTTTACAGTTCACAGTCAATTGCCCATCGCACTCTACTGTTAACTCTCAACTGTGAACTGTTAACCAGCATATCCTTCTGTAATGCGCGTTTTGTTCCTCTCAAGCACCCTCTCCACCAGGGGCGGCGCTCACCGGTGGCTGCTCTCGGTTTTGGCCCGCCTTCAAGGACGGGCAGAGACCCACCTGGCCGTGGGTAACATGGACGCGGATCTGCCGGAGGCCGAGGCTGGTCGCGTGGGGCCATGGTCCCTGATCAAGGGCCTTGATCGGCGTGGGAACCGCGGCCGCGGTCTACAAGGAGCGCTGGCTCGGCTGGAGGATGAGATCGCGCTGAGGGATCCGGATCTGATCCAGCTCAACGACGTGACGGATCCCGACCTGATCACCCTGGCCGCCCGAACCAGGCCCTCGATCATGATGGTGCAGGACCACCGGTTCTTTTGCCCCGGGCGAGGCAAGGTGGACAGCGAGGGTCGCCTCTGCGACGACGCCATGAGCGAGGCCTGCGGCCGCTGCTTCCAGGAGGCCAGTCACGCCGAACAGATGCTGGCCCTCACCGGGCGGCGGCTTGAGGCCATCATGGAGCTGGCTCGGGTTACCGTGCTCTCCAGCTACATGGCGGGCGAGCTGGCAGCGGCCGGCCTGGACCGCGCCCGGATCACGGTGCTCCCCCCCTTCGTGGACCGGATGCCCGACGCCCAGCCAGGCGCGTCGCCCCGCCACCACCTGCTGGCCGGGCGGCTGGCCGCGCACAAGGGGGTGGAGGTGGCCCTGGAGGCCGCCCTGGATGGCCTGGAACTGCCGCTCATGGTGGCCGGCGCCGGCCCCATGGCGCGCCTGGTGCAAAAGGCATCCGACGCCCTGTCTGACCGGATCCACTACGTGGGCTGGGCGGATCGGGACCTGCTGGCCGCCCTCATGGATCAGGCGCTCTCCCTCTGGATGCCGGGCACCTGGGCCGAGCCCTTCGGCATCGTCGGCCTGGAGGCCCTCTCCAGGGGCGTGCCGGTGATAGCCGCCCACGCCGGCGGGATCCCCGAGTGGCTGGAGCACGGCGCTTGTGGCCTGATGGTGCCGCCAGGTTCCCCCGGCGCCCTGACAGCTGCGGCCAGGGGCCTCGAGCAAGACCCCGCCCGCGCCCGTGAGATGGGTCAGGCGGGCAAGCTGCGCGTGGCGCGAGACTTCACGCCGGAGGCCATCATCGGCCGGCTGGTCCAGATCTACGAGGAGATGTAGGGCGCGCTGCGCCCCCTACTTGAACTCAACCCCGTACGCCTTGCCCAGGTCCGCCGGCGGCATGGGCCCCTTCAGGGGCTTCAGCTCCTTGACGTACCAGTCCATCCACCGGGACACCCGCAGGATCACGTCCAGGCGGCCCGGCTGCTTGCGGTTGCCGTGTCCCTCGCCCGGGTACTGCACCAGGCGCACCGCGGGGTGCTTGTTCATCTTGAGCCGCATGAACATCTCCACGCTCTGAGATGGCGGCACGCGGGTGTCCTTGTCTCCGCCATAGATCAAGAAGGCGGTCTTGCTCCGGTGGGCCCAGTAGATGGGGCTCTGCTTCAGGTGGGTCTGCCACATCTTCTCCAGCCGCGCCCCATGGTGCACATGCAGCACTTCATATGGGATGTCGCTCACCCCGCGCTTGGAGATCAGGTTGCTCACGCCCACGAACATGCCCACGGCGCGCACCCACTTGGTGTGCCGCGTCCCGAACAGGCCGGCCGCGTACCCGCCGTAAGACCCGCCCACCAGCCCCACCCGCTTGCGATCAACCAGCCCCTCCCTCACCAGGTGCTTGATGCCGTCGACGACGTCATCAAACTCCTTGCCCCCTGCGTCGCCGATGGTGGACCGGGGCAGGTCCGGCCCGTACCCGGTGCTGGAGCGGTAGTTCGGCAGGAAGGTGATGTACCCCTTGCCCGCCCATAGCTGCGCAGGCCGTGAGTAGCGCGTAATCCAGCCCCGCGTGAAGTTTGACTCCGGGCCGCCATGCACCAGCACGATGAGTGGGTAGCGCTTGCCCTTCTTGAACCCCACCGGCTTGACCAGGATCCCGTTGAGGCTCAGGCCGTCGCGGGTCTTGTGCCGGATCACGCTCTGCTCCCCAAGCCTCCGCTTCTTGATCCAGGGGTTGAGCTTGGTCAGCGCGCGCGGCTTCTCCCCCACCGTCCAGAGCTTGAGCACCGAGGGGATCTGCGGCGTGCTGCAGAGCAGCGCCAGGGTCTCTGCCCTGGCCGCCTTGTGCGCGGGCCGGCACGCCACCCCGTCGCCGCTGGAGCTGAGCAGCACCCCGGAGAGGCCCGGCCCGGCCAGCCGGAATACAGTCTCCGCCCCCTCGCGGCTATGGAGCAGCACCCCCGCCCCGTCGCTGCGCCAGGCGGCCCAGCCCACATGCCCCTTGAGGTTGTTGGGCGTCACGTCCATCACCTTCTTCGAGGTCAGGTCCACCACAAAGGCGCTGGTAACCGCGTGGTCTCTGATGTCAGCCGCTGCCACGTAGAGCAGCTGCTTGCCGTCCGGGCTGAAGCTGTAGTGGCCCAGCTTGCCCGGGTTTTTGCTCACCTGCTCAAGCTTGCCGCTCTTGACGTCGAGCACATGGATGCGACGGAACATGTAGAAGTCGTCGATGGCGTTCTCGGCGGAGATGCTCAGCGCGATGCGGCCGCCGTCCGGGGAGAAGGCCAGGTCCCAGACGCTGACCTTCCTGGTCAACTGCCTGGCCTTGCTCTTCTTCCCGGGCCCCCATGGGAGGTCGGCCAGGTACAGGTTCCGGGGGCGCCGCTGCTCCTGGTAGAAGACGAAGCCGTACCCCTTCTTCTCCTGGGCCTTGCGCCGCTTGGTCTTGTCTGGCTCGGCCACATAGGCCACCTGCTTGCCCCCGGGGTGCCAGGCATAGGCCTTCACATCTGTGTCGTGGTGGGTCACCTGCACCGCCTCGCCGCCGTCCACAGGGATGGCCCACACCTGGGTCTTGGCCTTGTCACCGCCCCGCTTTGTCAGGAAGCTGACGCGCCGCCCGTCAGGGCTCCAGCGGAGTTTGTGGAGCGACACCTTGCCCGTGACAAAGGGGCGTTTCCCGTCCACCGAGACCAGGTGGAGCTCCTTGTATGGCTTACCCGCCTTGTCAGAAGCCAGGCGCTGGCGCTCCACGAGGTAGGCGACGGTCTGGCGATCCGGGCTGATGCGGGCCTCGCGCACGCGCTGAATCTTGAGCACGTCGGCGGGGCTCAGTGGAGTGGGCTTGGCCAGGGCCAGGGATGGTAGGGCTAGGAGGGCCAGGGCCGGGGCCAGGGCCGGGGCCAGGATACTTGGTCGGCTTCTCATGGGGGCTCCTGTCTGATACCAAAACATACATGACACAACGCATGCAGTGGGAACAGTTAATGGCGGACAGCCGGCTCGGCGCCAGCCGAAAGTCGGGCCTCGGGCCGGTGCGCACCTCTTTCCAGGTGGACGCGGACCGGATCACCTTCTCCAACGCCTTCCGCAGGCTGCAGGGAAAGACCCAGGTCTACCCCCTGCCGGATGATGACCATGTGCATACCCGTCTGACCCATAGCCTCGAGGTGGCTTCTGCCGGGCGCTCCATCGGCAACCTGGTGGGCGAGGCGGTGCTGGAACGCCGGCCCGAGCTTGGGCGAAGGATCTCGTTCCGGGATCTGGGTGACTGCGTGCACGCCGCTTGCCTGGCCCATGATCTGGGCAACCCGCCCTTTGGCCACTCGGGGGAGGAGGCCATCCGCACCTGGTTCGCCACCTGGCTGGCCAGCTCCCCTCGCGCGGCAGAGCTCACCGACGCTCAAGGTGCCGACCTGGCCACCTTCGAGGGCAACGCCCAGGGTTTCCGGCTCATGACCAGCAAAGAGCTGGGCGGCCGGGAGGGGGGGCTGCAGCTGACCCACGCCACCCTGGCCACCTTCACCAAGTATCCACGCGGCACCGAGGGAGAGGCCAGGGCCACCTACAGGGGTAAGAGCGTCAAGAAGCTCGGCTTCTACCAGGCGGAGCGGGGCGCGTTCGAGGAGGTGGCCGCCGCGGTGGGCCTGTTCCCCCGGGAGGGTTACCCGGGCGCCTGGTGCAGGCACCCCCTGGCCTTCCTGGTGGAGGCTGCCGACGACATCTGCTACCTGATCCTCGACCTGGAAGATGGGCACCGCCTGGGCTATCTGCCCCACCAGCTTTACGTGGATCTAATGGGGCCCATCGCCGCCGAGCACGGAGGGTTCAAGGGAAAGGCCCCTGATGACACTCCTGAGGCGCAGCGGAGCTACGGTGGCGTACTCCGCGCCATGGCCGTGGGCGTGCTGATCCAGGCGGCGGCCAGGGCATTCATCGAGAACGAGGAGGAGATCCTCGCCGGCGAGATGGATCGCCCGCTCACCGCCATGATCCCTCAGAAGAGCTTGCTGGACCGTATCGAGAAGGAGAGCATCCAACACTGCTACCAGGCCAGAGAGGTGGTTGAGATCGAGTTGGCCGGCTTTGAGGTGCTGGGCGCCCTGCTGGAACGTTTTGTGACGGCAGCCCTCCACCCTGATCGCTGCGCCTCAAGGAAACTTCGTACCCTCTTCCCCTGGATTGGGCGTCACAAGGAGGTCTACGCCGACCTCCTGGCGTGCACTGATTATGTCTCCGGGATGACCGATTCCTACGCTGTTTCCCTCTATAGACGGCTCGCCGGCCACAGTCTGCCTGGAAAGCAACGTTAAACTGTAAAATTCCCACCACTCTGTTCCACAATTGCCCGATATTACAGTCGTATCTGATCTTTTCAATTGTGGCGGAAAGATGAAAAAAATGTGACAGGAATGTGAAATTAGGGGTTGACCGGGCACGGAAATCGGATATCTTCTTTCTCGTGAGCGGCTGGAAGGTCGTTCTCGGAAGTGCCGCCGCCGAGGCGGTTGTCCTCAGAAGCTCCGGCAGTTGAGCTTGTTGTCCAAAGAGGGGGCGCAGTGGTGTGGTAACGCGTCACGGTCCCCGAGGGGTAACCCCGGACAGCAGGTGAGATTAAGACTGAGGATGGTCGGTAAGGCGGGAAGACCTCGAAAGGGGCGGCAGGCTCGAGGGAGTCAAGCCGTTCTCTTTGCCGGGTCAAAACTCTGAAGGGACGTTGTCGATTTAGCTTGCGCGTCGGCAGGGAATCCCAGGAGAGGATGGCCCCAGGTGGGCCCCGGCAAGGAGGGAGAATCCCCTAGGGAGGGAAAAGCCCATGAGGGTTTCGGCTTGTACACAGGTCTAATCCACCTGGTATGAGTACGGACGCTCGCGGGGAGCAAGGCCTTGAAGTGGGATCTGACTCCAATGGGGCTGCGTCAAATATAGCGCTGTGCGCATGAAGGGCCGTCGCCTGGATGGTCTGGAGGTGCAACAGGGTTGGCGCAGAGACCGGGAGCTGGACTAACCGCATGAGGGCAACGGCGTTCGAAAGGACGTGCGGCTCCGCGGGTGGGTTGAACCCTGGAGGGTAGAATCCCAAGGACGGGACTGGCATGAAATAAGGCCAGCAGGTTCCGGGCGGAGTAAGGCCCTGTGAGCGTGAGAAACGCTGCGAGGGCAACAACTGGAGGTTGGTTGCTTCCAGGTTAATGTGGCTGCCTTGAACCGGGAAAACGTCGAAGGGGTTGAAACCGCAAGGGAGGTGCTTTTGTGGCGGAAGGCTGGAAACGGCCTGAGGTTGCAGAGGCGGCTCAGGTGTGAGTGAAACTCTGGAGAGGAGCGAAAGACTGAGAGAGGATTGTCGGGGTTAGCGTAAGCGGCCCCGGCAGGTCAACGGCGCGAATACCCTATAGGTTAAGCCCTCCCGAGGGGCCAAGACCAAAAGGGGAGCGAAGAAACCGATACTGTCGCTAGCGACGTTGATTATAAGACTCTGAGAGTCTAGTTAACCTCAAGAGAGGAGCTTCTGGACCTGGTGACAGGGACAGGGCATCGCGCTTGAGTTCAAACCTTCGAAGCGGGAAACGGCACAACCGAGGATCCATTCAGCCGCTCACATTTATTTTCTGAGCTATGGTTGTCGCCATGGCTCCCCCTCCCCCAACCGACGTTCTTGATGCCTTCGGCTTACATGGCCGGGAGCCGGTGCCCATCACGACCGGGCTGATCAACCGCACCTTCCTGTCATATCAGGCCGGTGAGCGGCGAATCCTGCAGCTTCTCAACCCGATCTTCGCTCCAGAGGTGAACGAGGATATAGAGGCGGTCACCGAGCACCTGGCCGCCTCGGGCCTGGAGACGCCCCGGCTGGTGCGCACGGCCGCCGGCGAGGCCTGGTTCACGGACCAGGAGGGTGGCGTGTGGCGGGTGCTCACCCATGTGGAGGGCGAGACTGTAGAGCGTGTGGACTCTCCCCGCCGCGCCTGGGAGGCCGGCGGATTGCTGGGGCGCTTCCACACGGCCCTCCAGGACCTGGACCACCAGTTCAATCACCACCGCCTGGGCGTGCACGACACCGAAGCGCACCTGAAGAACATGGCCGCGTCCCTGGAGCAGCACCGCGATCACGACAGCTTCGACGAGGCGGCGCGAATGGCCTTTGATATCCGGAACCTTGCAACGGCGTACCTGCTACGCGTTGAGAACCTGCCGGATCGGGTGGTGCACGGCGATCCGAAGATCAGCAACTTTATCTTTGCCCAGAACGGGCGCGCACGGTGCCTGGTGGATCTGGACACCCTTGCCCGCATGCCGCTGCACCTGGAACTGGGAGACGCCCTGCGGTCCTGGTGCAACCCGGCTGGCGAGGAACAACCCGGGATTCTGGACCTGGAGTTGGCCGGCGCCGCCCTGGAGGGGTACGCGGCCTCGGCCCCTACGCTTGCTCCCGGTGAGCGAGCCGCCCTGCCCTGGGCTGCCGGGCTCATCGCCATGGAACTGGCGGCCCGCTTCTGCGCGGACGCCTTGCAGGAGTCATATTTCGGCTGGGACCCTGCGCGGTATCCCTCCGCCTCGGCCCACAACCTTGCGCGGGCGCGATCTCAGCTCCTCCTGGCCATTAGCGCCCATGAGGCCCTCGATGAGCTGGAACGCCTTGTGGCCCGCCTCTGGTCGTAGCCCCCGGCCCTGCAGTATGCTCGCGCCATGAGCGCGCTATCTTCAAAGTTCCTATTCCCTGCTGCCCTGTTCTTCCTCCTGTTTTGCGCCTGCGCCGAGACCGACGACTCCGCCGATGGGGGCGTTGAAAGCGACGGCCCCCGCTTTGACGGGGCGCTGTGCAAGCCTGGCCAGGACACCGACAACGACACCATCCCCGACGACATCGAGGGGTGCGGCAAGGACACCGACGGCGATCAGGTCCCTGACTACATGGACACCGACTCGGACGGCGACGGCGTGCGGGACGATGTGGAGGTGGGGAGCAACCCCAACAAGCCCCGGGACAGCGACGGTGACGGGATCCCGGACTTCCAGGACACCGACTCCGATGGCGACGGCGTCAACGACGGTGACGAGGACCTCAACGGCGACGGCAAGGTTGGTTGCTGCCTGGACAAGTGCGGCGAGCAGCGAACAGGCTGCCCCACCGTCAAGAGCGGCGCGTGCGGCCTGGGGCAGACCTGCTCCGCGGGCGCCTGCTCCCCCCGCCCCCACTGGCTGTGCAGCAACGGCGAATCAGACCCAACGTCAAAGCGCACCTTCAGCGAGGCCAAGAAGGACGACGGCTCGTTGCCCACCTTCGTCTGCCACAAGGCGGGTGAGTTGTCGCCCAAGGGGCTCAAGCCGGTTCAGATCCGCTCCAACAAGTCCGGCGCCTGGCGCGTGGCCCTGGAGAAGAAGGCCACCTACGGCGAGCTGACCATCAAGGCGGCCACCGCCGTGGAGGCGGCCGCGGCCTTTGACCTGGCCGGCAAGGACGAGCAGGTGGCCGGGTTCATCATCTCCATGACCGCGCCCAGTTCCAGCGACGTCTCCCAGATCGTCGGCGACCTGGCGGCCAAGGTCGCGACCCTCAGCGGATTGAGCAACTCGTCGCTGGTGGCCTCGGGCGCCAAGAAGACCAGCCTCGACGGATTCCCCACGGTGGTCTCCACCCGCATCAACCTGGCCGCCAGCAAGTCGATGACCGCCTCCTCCCTGCGCAACGCCTTGATCCCGCACCTGCTGGGCAAGCAGGTTAGCAGCACGCCGGCGGCCACGGGCACAACAGGCACCGCCTTCCACATGCGCTTCTCCACGTTGCTACGCGACAAGACCGACAAGCGGCTGCTGATCATGGGCGCGGTGGCCCCCCTGGGCCTGGTGAACAATTTGTACAAGCCCACCTTCATGCACATGGAGGACATCTCCAACGGCACGGCCCTGGCCGATCCGTCCAACAGCGCCATGGTGGAGTGCGACCCCTTCAACCTGGGCAACGACCCGGTGGCGGACATCATCTGGGTGGTGGACGAGTCGGGGTCCATGAGCGACAACCGCAAGGATATCGTCAACAACGCGTCGGACTTCTTCAAGCGGGCCCAGACCGCGGGGCTCGACTTCCGCATGGGCGTGGCCGGGATGGCTCCGCCCAGCGAGGCGGGCAAGGACGTGGGCAAGTTCTGCTCCAAGTCATCGTCCTCGAGCAGCCATGACGGCGGCACCGACCGCTTCCTGCAGTCCAGTGAGCTGACCACGTTCAAGGCCTGCATCAAGAACCCGCCCTACTATGATGGGTCATTCGAGTACGGCCTGGCTCATATCTATGAGGCGGTGAAGACCCACCTGCCCCGGGCCCCGTCCGCGTCCAAGGACAGCACCAAGATCCGCAGTGAGGCGCAGCTCGTCATCATCATCGCCACCGACGAGGCGCCCAACGAGCTGAAGAACTACCAGAGCTACAAGGGAAAGTACGGCATGCTCGGCAGCGCGGACTACGCCATCAACAACTGCTCCACCAACAAACAGAGCAAGGTGACCACCTACCTCAAGGACTGGCTCACCCTGCTCACGGGCCAGCACCCATCCTGGAAGACCGAGGCCGCGGCCACGGTCCACCTCATCGCCGGGGTGTGCAAGAAGAAGTGCGGCGCCTACGGGCCCGAGTACCCGCGCGGCTATCTCGACCTGGTCAAGGCCACCGGCGGGCAGTGGGGCGACATCTGCCAGAAGAACCTCGGCGCCACCCTGCAGACCATGATCGACGCCATCATCGGCGCGGCCTCACCGGCCAAGCTCCAGTACGTGCCGATCAGCACGTCCATCGCCGTGGCCATCGACAAGACCAGCATCCCGCGTAGCCGGATCAAGGGGTACTACTACTACGGCGCCGCCAATACGCTGGTCTTTCTAAACACCCCGTTCGCCAAGGGCGCGCTCACCGTGGCTTCATACCGGCGCTGGACCAAACAGGTCACGGTGAAGTAGCTCTCACCCCGAAGCTGAAAATCTCCAGGAGATCGAAGATGAAACCTGCCCTGTTCCTGTTCTGCCTCGCCGCTGTCCTGACCTCTGGGTGCAAAAAAGAGATCGCGCCGCAGGAGCCCGCCGCCCCCGCCAAGACGGCCCCCCAGGCCAGGGCCGCCGCACCGGCGGAGCCCGCGCCTGCCCCCCCTGCCAATAAGGAAACCCTGGTGGGCGCCGCGCTCACGGACGCGCCCCTGATCAAGGTGGCCGACCTGCTCGGGGATCCTGGCAAGCACGAGGGCAAGCTGGTGGCCCTGGAGGGGAACGTGGCCGCCATGTGCCACCACCGCAAGCTCTGGTTCTCGGTGGTCGACGATGACAGCGGTCGCCAGGTGCGCGTGATCACCCACCCCGCCTTCCTCACCCCGGACGGCGCCATCGGCCGCAAGGTCAGGGTGGAGGGTGTAGTGGAGAAGATCGAGATCCCCGCGGCCCGGGCGCGACACATCGCCAAGGAGCACGGCACCTCTGATCCGGAGAAGATCAAGGGCGAGGTGCACCACGAGGGGATCCTGCGGGCCAAGGGCGCCCGGTTCAGGTAGGGGCTCCATGCGCTGGCGTCGACGGCTCATCACCCTGCACAGAGATATCGGCTACCTGTGCGTTGGGCTCACCCTGGTTTACGGCGTCTCCGGCATCGCCGTGAACCACCGCCACCACTGGAACTACAGCTTCATCGTCGAACACCGCCGAGATCAGGTGGGCACGCCGGCCAGCCTGCTCGGTCTGTCCGGCGGGGGCCGCTCCCCGGGCGACGTGGCCCGGTCCCATACCCCGCGGCTGGTGAAGACCATCATGGACCGCACCGGCCGCGCTACCCCGCCGCACAACTTTTTTTGGCGCGGGCCAGACCGGCTGAGCCTCTTCTTCGGCACGGCGGGAAAACAGGATGTGGTTGACTACCTCCCATCGGCTGGGGTGGTCGAGCACTGGACCCGCAGGCCGCGCCCCATCTTCCGGGAGATGAACTTCCTGCACCTCAACGAATCGCCCGCGATCTGGACCTGGGTGGCCGACGTGTACGCCCTTGGCCTGGTCTTCCTCGGCCTCTCGGGGATCTTCCTGGTCAAGGGGCGCCACGGCCTCCGCGGGCGAGGCGGCATCCTGGTGGCCCTGGGGGTTATCCTCCCGGTGGCGGCTGTGGTGTTGCTCATGTAGCCGGGGCCATTTGTCCCCGGTGCGCCAAATCTTTACGGGGACCACTGACCCCAGCCGACCAGGCGCACCCCACATCTCCAGGTTTGCCACTTGAAATGTTTGGACCTTTTCGAGTCCAGCTGGCGAAAAAGGGCCTCCAGATAAATGGAACGCTTCTTGTATTAGAATAGAGCTATTCCACAAGGAGGTAGTCATGCACTTGCGAACCGGCGTTCTGTTGTCACTGGTCAGCCTGGTCCTGGTACTCGGCTGTGAACCGATGGAGAATGGGACCAGCTATTGGGACCTGGATCCCTCCAAGGCGCTCGACCCCAGTGGTGGCCAGCCTCTGACCAACATGGACACCGAAGAGGTGCACGCGGCGGTGTTCGGGGCCTGGATTCAGATCGCCGACGGCCGCGACCTGGGCATGAAGACCTTCACTGACCAGCTGCGCACGGAGCTCACCGCGCGGAACTGGGACCCGAAGCTGGCAGACAAGATCAACCTTGAGATTCTTGAGGATGACCTGCCCAGCGACCTATCCAGCAACGGGACCACCACCAAGTCTGGCAACGTGGCCACCCGGACCCTGGCACTCACTCCGGACTACGCCAAGTACTTCAAGTGCCCGATCAAGGCCACGGACAAGAGCCAGGCCAACACCTGCGCTCAGATGGTGGCCGGCGTCGCGGCCAAGGTCCAGGCCGCCCTGACTCAGAGCAAGGCCAAGGCCGAAGCCGAGATCAAGAAGCTGCACAAGAGCCTCTCCAGCGAGGCGCAGCAGTTCGTCTCCGCCTGGGCTCAGGCCGCCATCGACCACGGCTCAAAGGTCGCCGCCGTCTACGCCGAGCACCACCTGAGGGCCACCGCCAGGTGCGACACCTCCAAGAACGCAATGCAGATCAGCTACATGCTCGGCGTGCAGCAGGGCCACAAGATCGTGCTGGAGATGCGGGCCTGGGCCCGCTCCCAGGTTGCGGCCTGCGTGGTGAACGTGGACGAGATCGTCAAGAAGGTTGAGCACCAGTCCCTGGCAAAGATTCAGGCCTGGATGAAGGCTCATGCGGTGTGCAAGGACGAGGACATCTCCAGCCTGGACCAGACCTACCAGAAGGCCGAGATCAAGCGTAAGGATGGGATCAAGGTGGGCATCAGCCAGCAGGTCAAGGTCCTGCGCTCGGAGCTGTTCAACTACCGCTCCTCGGTGCCGTGTGGCGATACGCGCTGCATCCCGCCCAACACCACCAAGGGCGGCGAGTGCCACATGGACACCCGGAGGATCAAAAGCAACGGCGGCTACAAGGGCTGGTGGATCGAGGGGAAGGACTACAAGGTTTGCTGCCGCAAGCAGCGCCGCAGTGGCAGGCTGCGTTGCCTCGGTCACCGCAAGAGCGACAACAAGACCATCTTCTGCGCCGAGACCGCCAACGGCTCATGTATCTCCTGCCAGACCAAGTACATCTACATCGGCTCGCCCGTGGCCATCGACCTGGACGGCGACGGCCTCACCGTGACCAGGGCCCAGGTTCGGTTTGACCTGCTGGCTGACGGCAACCCCCAGAGGGTGTCCTGGATCGGTCCACGGGACGCGCTGCTCGTCCTGGACCTGGACCATGACGGCGTCATCGCCAGCGGCAGTGAGCTGTTCGGCAACAGCACTGACTGCGGCGGGCATCGTTGCTACGACGGCGCCGACGCCATGGCCCAGTACGATGACAACGGCGACGGGCTGCTGGACGCTCGGGACGCCATCTTCCCCCGCCTCATGCTCTGGCTGGATCTGGACCAGGACGGCGTCTCGGACCCGGGCGAGTTGACCCGCCTGGCCGCCAGCAAGGTGCAGGCCCTGAGCGTGCAGCCTGCTTATCGAGTTGAGCACCGCCAGGACGCGTCCGTAACCGCGCGCTTCCAGGTTCTCACCTCCGACGGTTTTCGCGACGCCCACGACGTCTGGTTCCACATGGATCTCGCCCCGGCCAACCTGGCCTCCATGATGCCCGCCATGTAGCGCTCGGCCTCGCCAGCGATCCTCCGCGCAACTCCCCTCCCCTCCCCAATACCCATTTGGCCGCGCATGTGGTACAGAATCGGCCATGTTCAGCTACATCGATCCGAACATCTACAAGCTCCTGGTGGACCAGGGCAAGATCGTCACCATCGGCGAGGACGGCCGACCCACGGATGACGGCCTGCGTCCGGGCACCGAACGCATCAAGCTGCTGGGCCCGATCCCGATCCCGAGGGAAGTCAACGGCGAGCTGCTCACCTTCCGCTGGTACCCCTTCGTGCGCCGCACCCAGCATAACGAGGTGTTGGAGATCGCGCGCCGGTTCAGGGAGGAGGAGAACATCCAGGGGCTCTGGGAGCTGCTTACCGCCCAGATGACCGTGAACTCGCTGCTGGTCTACGGCCCGTTCGAGGAGAGCGACGCCCCCCTGATCCGGGTCCACTCATGCTGCATCACCGGGGAAACCTTCGGATCCATGCGCTGTGAGTGCGGCCCCCAGCTGGAGCAGGCCTTCGAGCAAATCGTGAGTGAAGGGTGCGGGGCGGTGGTGTACATGTCCAGCCACGAGGGGCGAGGCATCGGCCTCTGGGCCAAGGGGATCACCTACATCCTCCAGGACATGGGGCGCGACACCTACGACGCCAACCTGGAGCTGAACCTGCCGGCCGACTCCCGCGACTTCCGGGACGGGGCCTTCGTGCTGCTCCATTTTCTGCGCCCGCCCGCCACAGTGCGGCTCATGTCCAACAACCCGCTCAAGCGCAAGGACCTCATCGACCATGGGATCCGGGTGGCACAGGTCGAGCCTCTGGTCACCGGAGTCAACAAGCACAATCTGCGCTACATGGAGGCCAAGCGGGCCCACGGCCACACAATCGGCAAGCTCCCCGGCGAAGACAAATAAGAGAGGGTCTGACCCTCTCTTATTACACTCGGCTAAAGAGAGAGGGTCAGACCCTCTCTCTTTACACTAGAATTTGTAGGCGATTTCCAGGCCGGGTGAGTGACTGAAGCCCCTGCCCTGTACGTTTGTTGGCGGGTTTGTTTTGCTGTTATCTATGTCCCTTGGGACGAATATGTTCAGGTAATAGGTTAGGGCCACTCGCCAGGATTTGTTGATGGCCCAGCGCGCTCCCACTGCCACCTTCCAGTGAGATAGAGATGGATTTTCCAGGGAGAATGTCGAGTCAGGGATCGGGGAGTCGTCGTACCCGGTGCCGCACATGAGCTCCAGCCCCTGGTTGCCGTACAGGGGGCGGAACAGGAACCCGCCGGTTAGCTGGTAGCTCAGGTTGTAGTTCTTCGGCTTGGAAAGGGACTCCTCGGTCATCGGCTCTTTGCCGGACTTGTCCGCGTCGTAGATGGGGCGCAGCACCTGCTTGTTGTACTCCTGGTAGAACCAGAACCGGCCCTCCAGGCCCACCTCGATCCACCAGGCGAGCTTCAGGTTGAGCCCCACCCCCAGGGAGTGCGGGATCGGCATCTGGATCTCCAGTTGCTCCGGCAGTTTGATCTGAAAGGCCCCCACCACCTCCCTGAACTTGTCCGGATCCTGGTACTGGTCCTTGGTGCCGCGCAGCTCCAGGTCGCCCACGAAGTGGGGGTTGGTGGCGCCGCTATAGGTGATGCCCAGGCCGATCCAGGGCTCCGGGTTGATGAGCAGGGCGGCGGACCAGCCCACGCCATGGTCCACCCCCGTGTAATCCATACGGATGTCCCCCACCAACCCCTGCGCGCCTATGGCCACGGGCTCTGGCGGCTTGCCGGGCGGTGTGAGGGCGTCCACGGCGCTCATCTTCTGGGAGAGGGAGATGGTCATATAGTTGTAGGAGATGCTGGCGCCCAGGGCGATCTTCGGGTGGGGCCGGTAGCCCACGCCCAGGGTGGCGGTGCCCACCACGAACAGCCCGCCGATGACGTGGTAGGCCGTGGGCGCGTCCTCGGGCAGGAAGGCGGCGTAGGCGTTGGGCGCGAACAGGGCCAGGGCGACCACCACCTTCTCGGCCGCCGGGTGGATGAAGCCCAGATCCGTGGCGCCGGCCAGGAAGGGCTGGAGCCCGAAGGATCGCTCGGTTGTGATGATCTCCTCGTAGTATCCCTCGCTGTCCACGGGCCAGGGACAAGGGCTCCCGCCGGCCTCGCCGCAACCGGAGGGATTTATCTCGGGGTAGAACTCCGGGTCGTGGGCCTTGAGGCGGAACTCCGGGTCCACCACCCCGGGCGAGAGGAAGAAGTAGATCTGGGCGCCGGGCTGGTCGGCCAGGCCGGCCGGGTTGTGAAAGACCGCGCTGACGTCATCAGGCGCGCCGATGGTGGCGATCATGCCGCCGCGACGGGCCCCGAACGTGGCCATGGAGAAGCCGCCGGCCAGGACCGGCCGGGGGAGAGCAGCGATGAACAAGGTGAGGAGCAGGGCCGACAGCAGGGGGGCACAACGCATTGCCACAGTCTACAGACGACAGGGGTGTTTATGCTACTCTCGGGCGGATCATGAGGCGCATAATCCCCATCCTCCTTTCCGTGGCGCTGGCGACGGCGCTGCCCGCGGATCAGGCCGCGGCGCGGGCCGGCCAAAAGGCGGGGACGTCCGCCCCGCAGGCCGTACCGCTGGGGGTGGACCCGCCCCTCTCCAGCCCGGGGATAAAACCGCTGAGCCCTGAGATTTTGCATCTGCTGTCCAGCGTAACCGCGGATCCGGCGCCCCCGGCCATCATCCGCAACTCTCACTACTGGATCTCCAATGAGAACCACCACGCGGTGTGGCACCCCAAAGTCTCCGGCATCGGCGGGGTCTTGCTGGGCGTGGGCACGGACCAGAACTACCTGCTGGCCGGCTGGTCTGGGGCGGACCTGCTCCTGCTCATGGACTTCGACACAAAGATTCCGCTCCTGCACCAGATCTACGGCCTCTTTTTCAAGAACTCCGCCACGCCGGAGCGGTTCCACCAGCGGTGGAGTTCGGTGCACGAGCAGGAGTCGTGGGAGCTGATCCGCAAGGGGTTGGCCCAGGACAAGCCGCGGCTGGCCCGCAAGCTGCTCAAGATCTTCAAGGTCACCCGCCCCCTGATCTGGTACCGCCTGGCCCGGGTAAAGAAGCAGCACCGCAAGCTCGGCATCGCCACCTTCATGGACGACCAGGCCCAGTACGATCACCTGCGCGGGCTGTGGCAGCAGGGGCGCGTTCTGCCGGTGCGCGGCGACCTCACCGGGAAGATCACCATGCGCCAGCTCTCCAGGGTGCTGCGGGTGGCGGGCCTGCAGATGGGGGTGCTCTACCTCTCCAACGCCGAGCAGTACTTTAACTACGGCCCCTCCTTTCGGCGGAACATCCTGGAGATCCCGTGGGCCGATAAGAGCATGGCCCTGCGCACCCTCGCCTGGGGTTGCCACGGGCTGATCAGCGCCGCGGAGATGTACCACTACAACCATCAGGATGGCCGCAACTTCTCCGCCTGGATGGCCCACAGCCTGATCAAGAGCGCGGGGCGCATGCTGTTCCGCAAGACCGCCAGCGGGGTGAAGGGGGTGTCGGTGTTGGAGCGCTCACCGCCGAGCAGCCGCCGGGCGCCTGTGCTCGCCCCGGCCATGCTACCCTCGAAGCCATGAGACAGCATCATGTCAGCGCCCTGGTCCTGGTGGCCTGGCTCTGCGCCGGCTCGCCTGCCAGCGCCGGCGAGGATATCGACCTGGCCAAGAAGTACTTCACCCTCGGCTCCGAGCTGTTCAACCGCGGCGACTACAAGGCCGCCCTTACTCAGTTCGAGATGTCCTTCGAGCACTCAAAGAAGCCGGAGCTGCTCTACAACATGGCCCGCTGCCAGGAGCTGCTGGGCCAGCATGAGAAGGCCCTCTCCTTCTATGAGCGTTACCTGACCAGCGAGCCTGAAAACGCCAAGGTGATCCAGTCGCGGGTGGCCAACCTGAAGCAGCTCATCGCCAAGAAGCGCGTGGAAGAGAAGAAGAAAAAGGAGGAGGCGGAGGCGAAGAAAAGGCCGCCCCCCGCGCCCGCGCCGGCTCCAGAGCCCTCCTCCAGCAGGGCCATGACTATTGCGGGATGGAGCCTGGTGGGGCTGGGCGGCGCCGCCCTGGCGGCAGGCGCCGTGCTGGGCGGCCTGACCATGGCCAAGGAGTCCGAGCTGGAGCAGGCCTACGCCGACGGTGATATGACCATGGCCGAGATTCAGGACGGCGAGGCCGTGGGCAAGGGCATGCAGACCGGCGCCATCATCGGCCTGGCCGTTGGCGGGGCCGCCGCCGTGGCGGGCGCCGTGTTGCTCATCCTCGACGCCAAAGGCGAGGCCAACACCAGCGCGTGGCTCGCCCCCGTCCTGGGGCGCGAGAGCGGCGGAGTCGCGGCCGGGTTCGCCTTCTAGCACATACCGGATCGGGACAGGCAGACCATGGCGATCACCGAGATCGAATCAATAAAAGCGTTGAGGGTGCACCTGGCCCGGGCCGGGGACCTGGACGGCACCGTGCTGCAAGGCCTCGACCTGCGCCAGGAGAGCGCCCTGATCATGGGCGCCGACGCGGCCGGTTCAGTCTTCCTGGGGTGCAGCATGACCCCTGAGGCCGAGGCTCAGGCCCGAGGCCAGGGGGGGCTGGTGGTGCCGCCGCTGGGCGACCTGCCCTACCGCCCCTTCCGGCCACGCCTCTACACCAGCCAGGAGCTGATGCAGGGGTACGTGAGGGGTGATCATGGCAGCTTCGCCCGCACCCTGGATGGCAGCATCTACGCCCACTACGCCGCGGGCAGGGATGACGAGCGGCCCTTGCCGGTGCTGGAGGCGTTGACCCAGCGCGTGCATGATCATGCCATCGACGACGCCCTCGGCGACCTGCTGTACAACAGCGGCGAGCCCAAGCGGGTGGTGGCCATCATGGGTGGCCACGGCATGGGGCGCGGAGAGCCGGCCTTCCTCCAGGTGGCCCGGCTGGCCCGGGGGCTCACCCTCGCGGGATACTTCGTGGCCACGGGCGGCGGGCCGGGCGCCATGGAGGCCGGAAACCTGGGGGCGTACCTGGCCCGGCGGGACGAGGCGACCCTGGCGGCCGCGGTTGAAACCCTGAGCAGTGTTGGCCGCTACGACCAGGAGGGCTACTTCGACGCCGCCTATGAGGTGCTGGACCTGCACCCGCAGGGCGAGGAGAGCCTTGCAATTCCCACCTGGTTCTATGGCCACGAGCCCGCCAACCTGTTCGCCAGCCATGTAGCCAAGTACTTCGCCAACAGCCTGCGTGAGGACGGCCTCCTGGCCATCGCGCGCCACGGCGTGGTGTACGCCCCGGGCAGCGCGGGCACGGTGCAGGAGGTGTTCATGGACGCCTGCCAGAACCACTACGTCACCTTCGGCCAGGTGAGCCCAATGGTGTTCATGGACGTGGCGTACTGGACCCGGCGTATCCCGGTGTTCCCCCTGCTGCAGCAGCTGGCCGGCGAGCGCCCGTATGCGGACTACCTCGCCCTGAGGGACGAGGCAGACGAGGTGCTCGCCTTCATCAAGGACCACCCGCCCCTGGAACCAGGAGCCTGAAGACCGCCCGCGCCGCCGGTCCGTGCTACAAATCTGCCAGACCAGACAACCAGAGAGGACAACATGGGCAAAGAGCCCGTCACCCTCCCGCCCGAGCGGGACATTTTCTGCAACCGTACCCTGAACCTGCGCGCCATCGAGGCCATCGGCTACGACATGGACTACACCCTGATCCACTACAGGGAGGAGGCCTGGGAGGAGCGCGCATATGAGCACATCCGCGCCAAGTTCCTGAAGCGGGCCTGGCCCGTTGAGGACCTGCGCTTCAACCCGGAGATGATGGAGCGCGGCCTCGTGCTTGACGTGGAGCTGGGCAACATCCTGGAGCCCAACCGGTTCGGCTTCGTCAAGCAGGCCTGCCACGGTACCGGGCGGCTCTCCTTCCAGAAGGTGCGCCAGGCCTACGCCCGCACCATCGTGGACATAGACACGCCGCGCTTCTTCTTCCTCACCACCCTCTTCTCCCTCTCCGAGGGGTGCATGTACGCCCAGCTTGTGGATCTGTTGGACAGCGGCGAGCTGCCCGGCGCCATGGGGTACGCGGATCTGCACCGCACGGTGCGCCGCTCCCTGGACGAGGCCCACATGGAGGGGGAGCTCAAGGCCGAGATCCTCGCCGACCCAGACAGCTACGTCGTGGCCGACTCCGAGGCGCCCCTGGCACTGCTGGACCAGCAACGGGCGGGAAAGCGCCTGCTCCTGATCACAAACAGCGACTGGCCTTACACCCGGGCGATGATGTCGTATGCCTACGACCCATACCTGCCGGAGGGGATGACCTGGCGGGACCTCTTCGACCTGATCGTGGTCGCCGCTAGAAAGCCAGCCTTCTTCAGCGAGTCCGCGCCGGCCCTGGAGGTGGTGGGCGAGGGGGACCTGTTGCGGCCCATCACCGGATCGCCCAGGGCGGGCGGCGTCTACCACGGCGGGAACGCGGCGCAGGTGGAGGACCTGCTCGGGCTCTCGGGGCACCAGATCCTGTACGTGGGGGACCATGTCTTCGGGGATGTGCAGGCATCCAAGAGCATCCTCCGCTGGCGCACGGCCCTGATCCTGCGTGAGCTGGAGCGGGAGATCCTCGCCCAGGGAGAGGTGCATCAGGAGCAGCTGGAGATTGGGCGGCTCATGGCCCAGAAGGAAGTGCTGGAGCTCGAACAGTGCCAGCTCCGGCTGGACCAGCAACGGAGCAAGCAGAGCTACGGGCCGCGCCCGGCAAAAGATCAGGGCGAGCGCGCTCGACGGCTCAAGGCCTTGCGCGCCGAGGTGGAGGCCCTGGACGCAAGGATCGGCCCGTTGGCCGCCCGCTCGGGCAAAGTGGGGAACCGCTGGTGGGGCCCGCTCATGCGCGCGGGCAACGACAAGAGCCTGCTCACCAGGCAGGTGGAACGATCCGCCGATATTTACACCAGCCGGGTGTCGAACTTTTTGCTGCGGACGCCGTTTGCTTATCTGAGGTCACCGAGAGGCAGCATGCCGCACGATCGGGGCTAGTACTCCGGGGGCATGTGGGCGAAATCTCCCAGGTGGGTTGGGTTCAGGGTGTCGGTGGGATCGGGGCCGGCGTAGAAGAGGAAGAAGATCAGGGCGGCTGCTGCGGCTGCCACGCTCAGGCCCAAGATAATCCGCCGGGCGCCGTCGCTGCGTAGCGCTGCTATCCGCCTGGTCAGGGCCGCGGCCAGGGGGATGGCCACGGGGCCCACATGGTGGGGACGGTGCAGGTCCAGCAGGGCAGTGGCCAGAAAGAACAGGAAACCGAAGCCGAAGATGACCCAGGTCTCGGCGTCCTTGCGCGCGGGCATGGGCAAGCTGACCAGGAAGAAGAGCGCTGCCCCGGCGGATCCAGCCAGCAGGAGCAGGGCCCACTCACCGGCCACGCCGGCCAGGGTGGGCACCAGGTCCATGCGGCCGTTGAGGAGGATCTCGCGCACCATTCCCGAGCGGTTGTTGGCCAAAAAGACGGCCTGGCCCGTGTGCCATGCCTGTTCTAACCCGGCGGCCATGGCGATGCTCAGGTAGCGCGCCAGCAGCACCATGGCTAACAGGCAAAGGGTCCGGACCGTGAACCGAGCCGCGCCCACCGGCCCGAGCAGAGCCACCGCCGAGACGCCGAGGATCACCGTTGCGTGGGGCGCCGGCACATGCACCCAGAAGGCGACGGCCACCAGGGCCGAGGCCAACCAACTTCGCCCATCCAGCAGCGCGGCCATGCCCGCCAGCAACAGGAGCAGGAACAGGGTGTCCGGCGCGTTGGACTCCAGCCCCAGGCGGCAGAGCCGCGTGTAAATCAGGAGGACCCCAAACAGGTGAAGCAGCAGCCACGGGGAGAGCCGCGATCCGCTGCCGCGGACTGCCAGGTGCACACCAAGCGCCCAGAGCAAGACCAGGTAACCCAGGTGGAGCGCGCTGAGCCCTGTGATCTGATCCTGGACAAGGGTGAGGGCCAGGAAGGTCAGGAAGTGGTGCCCTGGGGGCTCGTCGGAGATGGAGCTGTAGCCGCCCCCGTCATGGCGGTCGCCGCCGTAGGAGCTGGAGTACTGGAAGAAGTGCCGGCCAAAGCCACGGGCCAGCTCCAGGGTCTCGTAGATGTCCCCCGTGTCCCCAACGAAGAAGCGCGACTCCACCGCGCGCCGCACGCCCTGGGCCGAGCGCCCGCTCAGATCGTGCAGCCGCACCGTGACGGCTCCGTCGCCGGCCATGGGCCGGAAGGTGAAGCTCAGCTCGCCCTCCTCCGCCGTGGGCACGAGCATCCTCAGCGGCGGCGGGCTGTTGCGTGGCTGCCTGGACGGATCGTACAGCGCGGGTAGGATCAACATGGAGGGATCCCGCAGCTCTCGCTGCCGGGAGAAGTCCACCTCCACGGGGCTGATGAGCTCGGCGCGTGTCAGCCGGCGCCCGGCCAGGGAGACTTCAACGACCAGATCGGCGGCGCCCATGTTCTGCAACACCAGGCAGAGCCGGCGCGGCGCCCCCGCCACGGGGCGCAGGGTGAATGATCCCGTGCGCGCCTCCAGGGCGTGGGTCCCGTCGCCCAGGGCCTTCCACCCTGCCCCCGCGCTCAGGGGGGACGGCGTCTCCGTATCCCCCGGGTTCAGGTTCTGAATCTGAGTGTACAGCTCCTCTGACCAGTAGCTGCCCAGGCCCACGAAGCGGGGCGGGCTGGTGACCAAGGTGAACAGCACAAGCAGGACGGCGCCGGCCAGCGTGGCCCGGAACAGGGGCGTCCTGGCCGGGGCGCGCAGCTCGCCGCCCCACATGGTGGAAGCGACCTCCGCCAGCAGCAGGCTGATCAGCGAGCCCACCAACATGGGCCAGAAGGTGACCTTGAAGCCGAAGAGCAGGAGCGCGGCGTGGGTGACCACGTGCCCCAGGAGTGAAACCATGGCGGCCCCGAGCACCAGGTGGAACCAGCCCGGTTCCGCCCCCAGCCGCATGACCCGGCACCAAACGGGCAGCAGCGCCGCGCCGGGCACCGCCAGGATCATGCCGACCCCGGCCACCGCAGCCAGGCCGAACCGCATGGCCTCCATCCAGGGCGGCAGCCCCACCCCCTCCATGGCATGGCTCAGCGCCGCCACAGCCAGCAGCGCGGGACCCAGCAAAAGGTGCCCCCCCCGCCGGGGGGCGGCGACGTCAGGTATGGAGGTCACCCCCCGACAGTACCCGATACCGCCCTTGCCCTCCACAATGCCTGCGGCTAACGTAGCCCGACAATGGCACAGACAAACGACTGGAATTTCTCTCGCGCTTTCTGGAGCGCCAACATGGTGGAGCTGCTGGAGCGCGCCGCCTGGTACGGCGTCTTCGTGGCCATCACCCTCTACCTCTCGCGGATCCTCGGCTTCACGGACATCGAGTCCGGCCTCATCTCGGCTGTGTTCATGGGCGGGCTCTACCTGCTGCCCACCTTCAGCGGGGCCCTGGCGGACAAGATCGGCTTCCGGACCGCCCTGCTGCTGGCCTTCGGCCTGCTCACGGTGGGCTACGGCTCCATGTGGGTGCTGCCGAGGGCGTTGGAGGGCGCGGGCCTGGTGGAGTATGGCCGGGAGGTCGTGGACACCGGCCTCAAGGAGACCTGGTACAAGTGGCTCTTCCTGCCGGTGATGATGGTGATCATGGTGGGCGGCTCCTTCATCAAGTCGGTGATCACCGGCACGGTGGCCAAGGAGACCACCGAGGAGAACCGCGCCAGGGGATACTCCATCTTCTACGCCGTGGTGAACATCGGCGCCTTCTCCGGCAAGACCATCGTCAAGCCCCTGCGCGTGAGCATGGGCAACGAGGGCCTCATCGTGCTCAACCTGTTCGCCGCGGGCATGACCGGCCTGGCCTTCATCCTGGTGGGGCTCCTCTACCGCAGCAACCGCGAGGAGGGCGAGGGCAAGAGCCTGGACGAAATCCTCGCTGCCCTCGTCGCCGTCTGCTCCCACGGCCGCCTGGTGGCCCTGACCCTGATCATCACCGGTTTCTGGATGGTGCAGCACCAGCTGTACGCCACCATGCCCAAGTACGTGCTCCGCATGGCCGGCGAGGGCTCTTCCCCGAGCTGGTTCGCAAACGTCAACCCCGCGGTGGTGGTGCTCACCGTGGGCCTGGTCACCAAGCTCATGCAGCGCTACACCGCCCTCACCTCAATGACGGTGGGCATGTTCATCATGCCGATCTCCGCCCTCTGCATGGCCATGGGCAACATGTTCCCGGCCGGCTCCACCATCTTCGGGTTCCACCCCGTGGCCATGATGATGATCTTGGGCATCGGGTTCCAGGGCCTGGCCGAGAGCTTCATCTCGCCCCGCTTCCTGGAGTACTTCTCCCTGCAGGCGCCCAAGGGCGAGGAGGGGCTCTACCTCGGCTTCAGCCACATCCACTCCTTCATCTCCGCCATCTTCGGCTTCAGCATCTCCGGCTTCTTGCTGGACAGGTTCTGCCCGGCCGCGGACGCCTTCGCCACCGCCGCGGAGTGGGAGGCTGCCAAGGCCAACGCCCACTACATCTGGTTCGTGTTCGTGGGGGTGGCGGCGGCGTCAGCCATCGCGTTGATCATCTTCGGCAGGATCACGGCGCGCATAGACGCGGCCGCTGATAAGGAATCATGATCGGGCCGGGACGCTCCCCGCAATAAAGAAGGTCCGCACCGCCCGCACCACCGACGGCGTGATCGCGACCAGTAGCACCACAAAGAGCAGCGGGATCCAGGCGGCTGTCAGCGACTGCCGCAGGTGCACCGTGGTCACCCACTGCTCCTTCTGGACCCACACCTCGTAGGACCAGACCCAGTCCCTGTACAGGCCAGTGAGCAGGTATCCCGCGCTGAAGAGCAGCCAGGTCAGGTTCGCCCACCGCCCCGCCCCACCCCTGGGATCCCAGCGCCCCAGCAGCTGCGTGACCCGCGTCATCAAGATGAGAAGCATCCCCACCATGGCCTGGGTGTTCTGGATGGCCAGGCGGTTGATAAACCCCCTCGACTCATACTCCCAGGGCAGGACGATGGTCGGAAAAGTGGCCAGGGTGAGCAGGAGGAGCCCCACCGCCAGGTTCAGCACGAGCAGGCGAGAGCCCTCCCCCCGCATAAGGCGGATCATGGCTGGCGCCAGAAGGCCAGCTGCGTTGAGCCCCACGGCCATGAGGGTGAGAATGTAGGCGGCCTTCAGATCCCCGAGCATGGCGCCGCCCAGGAAGTTCTCGTAGGTCAGAAACATGCTGGTCGGCAGGTAGATGATGATGCCGAGCAGGGCCCCGTGCGCCGCGCCTGGTGTGGCCTCCCGCTCCTCCTCCCAGATGGCCCAGCAGGTGGCGAAGCAGAGGGGGTAGAGGCATATCCTGAACCAGAAGCTGGTGTGTTCACCGTCTCCCGCGCCCACGGCGTTGAACACCATGGAAGGACCGGTGGAGATCAGGGTGGCCAGGAGCCAACTCCACCTCGGCGACAGCAACAGCTTGCGCCACCCGACCCCGGCGATGATGCAGGCCGAGGCGGCGCCCAGGGCCCCAAGCTCAATGAACCTGGCCACGGTACGGATCTGGGACGACCAGATCTCCCGGTGGCCGATGACGCTGGTGATGCGAAGGATGAGCGCAATGATGATGGCCCAGGCGGCCACCTCCAGGCAGACGGCGACCGACCGCCTCGTGGCCGCGCCGTCTCGTCGCCACCCCCGGATTGCCAGGGCGAGGCAGATGGAGACCGAGAGCAGCGCGATGACCCCGAAGTTGTCCATGTAGAGGGACATCAGGTTGATGGTGGTGAAGCCGGGCGGCCGCTCGGGGTCCAGGATGGGAAAGAGAACCTTGAAGACAGCCATGGAGCCCGCAGCGCCCAGGGTGGCGCCGGCCGCGCAGAGCAGGAAGAGCCCACGAGCTCTGGAGAGTGAGCCCTCGGCCTTGTTCATCTGGCGGGCGGAGCGGACATCATCCGCCGCACTTACGGCTCGCCCCGGCCTTCTTCAGCGCCGAGTGGAGCACCTCCGGGGTGAGGATCTCGGGTAGCAGCACGCTGTCCTTCCCCTCCCCGCAGGGCGGCAGGATGATGTACATGGGCACCCCGGCGCGGCCGAACCGCTTGAGCCACTTCTGGATCACCGGGTCGTGGCGGGTGTTGTCCGCCTTGACGGTCACGATCTTGAGCTCATCGACGATCTTCTTGGTGGCCTCTGTCTCGATGACCAGCCGCTCGTTGGCCTTGCAGTTCATGCACCAGTCCGCCGTGAAGTCGATGAACACATGCTTGCCGGCGGCCTGCATGGCGGTCACCTTCTTCTCGTCGAAGTTGACCCACTTGATCAGGTGGGATCCACCCTTGGCCGCGGGGTTCGCCGCGCTGGCGCTGCCCCCGGCCGGGAACTCGAGGATCCACCAGCCGAACAGCGCCGCGGCCAGGGCCAACGGCGCCAGGCGTTTGAGGCGCTTGCTCCAGGGATCCTTCTCCGTTGCCAGCAGCCCGAAGATCCAGCAGACCAACCCCAGGGCCAGCAAGAACCAGGTGGTCTTGATGGCCGCGTCCACGCCGTAGGCGGTGGCGAGCACCCCGAGCAGCCAGACCGCGGTGCCGAACAGCAGGAAGGCCATGCCGCGCATGAGCCGGTCGTAGCGGTCCGAGACCCGGGTGGGGAGCAGGCGGGTCCAACCGGTCCAGGCGCCCAGCAACAGGAAGGGCGCAGACAGGCCAAGGCCCACGGTGGTCATCAGCAGCAGGATCTCCAGGGTGCTGGCGGTGAAGGCGTACCCCAGGGCCGGCCCGAGCATGGGCGCGGTGCAAGGCGTGCCGAGGAAGGTCACGAGCAGCCCCGTGAGGAACGACTCCCAGCGCGGCTTGCGCCGGCGCTGCTTCTTGATGGACTTGAGCTGCTGCTGATGTTCCGAGCTCTTGAGCGGGTACACATGGAGCATGCCCAGGCCGAGCACCAGCAAAAGGCAGATCATGAACAGGAGGAACCAGGGGTTCTGGAACTGGAAGCCCCAGCCCACCTCACGCCCCACCATCTTGAGCACCACCACGGTCACGCCCAGGGCGAGCATGGTGGCCACCACCCCGGCGGTGTAGGCCAGGCCGTTGGACCAGAGGACCCGGCGCTGCTCGGCGCCCTCCGCTTTCTGCGCGGACCGCACCACGCTGAGGATCTTGGGCACCACCACCGGGATGACGCACGGCATGACGTTGAGCAGCAACCCCCCGAGGAAAGCGAACAGCAGCATGAGCCAGAAGGACTCTCTCTGGGCAGGGGCCGGAGCGGATCCGCTGTCCTGAGCTGTGCCCGCAGCGGCGTCCTTGCCCGGCGCCGCGGCCGGCTCCTCGCTGGCCGCATCGGCGCCATCCTCCTCGTCGTCCTCTTCTTCCTTTGGCGCGGCCGAGATGGCCAGGGCCTTGTCTTTCCCCAGCAAGAGCCCGCCCAGGCCAGGCAGGCACTTGTCCCCCTTGATGCGCAGCTCCACCAGGTGGCCGGCCTCACCGCCGCCGGTGACCTTGTGGCCCACGATGGCGCAGATGCTGCCGTCGGGCAGGCTCGGGATGAAGCCAGACACCTCGTCCAGGCCGCGCACCCGCAGCTTCGCCGTGTACTCTCCCTCGTTGAAGGTCAGGCCCTCCAGCCAGGCTGCGTCGGATTCAACCTCCTCGGGCAGGGCGGCCACCACCTTGGCGAACCGGTCGGCCAGCGCCGACGGGCGGGCCTCCTTCTCCACCTTCAAGTCCAGTGAGACCTCGGCCTTGCCCTGGATGCAGGTCTTCTTGCAGGCCAGCCAGGAGGCCGTGGCCTTGATCACGGTCTTGCCCCCGGGGGGCTGCTCCACAACCAGGGCGGTGGCCGGGATAAGGACCGAGTGGCTGTAGCCGAAGCTCAGGAACTCCGGGTCCTTGGGGTCGAACACCTCGGGCACGGGGAAGCTCGCCTTGCCCAGGCTCAGCCGCTCCTTGTCGCCGCTAAAGCTCACCCGGGTGGGCGAGCCCGTGTTGCCCGGAGAGGTCCAGTACACATGCCAGTGGTCCGCCATCTCAAGCAGGACGCCCACATGGAAGTCCTGGTCCGGGGCTGCAGTGTCCACCGAGGCGACCAGGGTTGCGCGGACCGGGTTCTTGTCGGTCAACTCGGAGGCGAGAGCCGAGGTTGGGGGAGCAAGGAGGGCAAGCGCGAGCACGAACGCAAGGGCGAGGGATTTATGCATGGAGGTCCTTGTTAAAAAATTCCGCCGGGTACAGGGAGAATAGCACTCCCACCGTTCATGGGCACCGCCCGCTCGACGGTTTCGCCCATGGTACGGCGAGACGTGATGATACATTATTACCTCCGTGCGTATCCTCCTGGTCAACCCGCCGCGATCCCCGGCCAACGCCATCTATGAACATGCCCCGGCCGAGGTTCGCCCCTATATCCACCGCAAGCTCATCGGGCCGCCCCTGGGGCTGCTCACCCTGGCCACGGCCGCCGGGCAGCGCCACGAGGTTCACCTGCTGGAGCTGAAGGCGGAGTACGACCTGCGCCCCGACGCCCCTGCCCCGCCTGCCCTGCTGCGCGCGCGCTTGCGGGAGCTGCGGCCGGACCTGGTGTGCACGACGGTCATCGCCTCGGAGCTGCCCGTCGCCCTTGAGCTGCTGGCTGTTTCCAAGGAGGAATGCCCCGAGACGCCCACCCTGGCCGGCGGCCTGCACGCCATCCTCTGTCCGCAAGATCTGGAGCACCCCGCCGTGGACATGGCCTCCACAGTGCAGGACCCCTGGATGGTGGCCCGGGTGGCAGACGCCCTGGAGCAACAGACCCCCCTGGAGGCCATCGGCGGCCTGATGTTCAGGGCGCAGGCGGACGCTCCCCTGCGCCTCTCACCGGCACCGGTTCCCCCCTGTGACCCGGCCGGCGCGGACTACCTCCCACCGGATCGCTCCCTCGTGAAGCCCTGGCTGCCGGCCTACGTGGTGGGTAAGGCCCCGGGGCCCAGCACCTACCTGTTCTCCTCCCTGGGCTGCCCCAACCGCTGCTCATTCTGCTCCATCTGGCCCCAGCATGGCGGCGCCTACCACCAGCGGGGCGCGGCCAGCATCGTGGATGAGATGAAGGGCCTGGACGACTACGCCATGGTTCGCTTCGCCGACGCCAACACCGTGGTGAACCTCCCCTTCGTGGAGGACCTGTGCCACCGCCTGGAGGTGGAGCAGCTCAACAAGGGCCTGATCATGGACATCCGCGCCGACACGGCCGCGGAGCACCCCGAGCTCATTGAGCGCCTGGCCCGGGCCGGCCTGCGCGTGGTGATCATGGGCTTCGAGTCCTTCCGCGAGGAGGAGCTGCGCCGCTACAACAAGGATGCCTCTGCCGACCGGATCAAGGAGGCTGTGAAGGTGCTGCACGACAACGGGATCATGGTGCGGGGCAACTACGTCATCCCCCCTGACTACGGCCCGGACGACTTCGCCGCGCTGGCCGACTTCGCCGAGGACCACGCCGTGGCCCTGGCCGGCTACACCATCCTCACGCCCATGCCCGGCACCCGGCTGCACGCCGAGCTGGCCGACGAGATCGTGGACCATGACCTGTCCCGCTATAACTTCTTCTGCGGCGTGCTGCGCACCCCCAAGCTTCCCCTGGAGCAGTTCCACAGGGAGGTGGGCAAGCTGTGGCGTATCCGCCTGGGGGAGGAGGTGATCTGAGGTGAAGATCAAGCTGATCCTGGCCGCCTCCCCTGAGGATCCGCTCCTCGGTCGTGAGCCGTTCATGCCCCTCTCCCTGCCCCTGCTGGCCGCCAGCGCCCCGGATCACGAGTACCAGATGGTGGACATGCTGTCCGGTTCAGCCCCCCGCTGGCTGGAGGAGCCGGCGGATCTCGTGGGCATCAGCATGCGCGCCACCGGGGAGGCCGAGGCGTACCGGCTGGCCGACGGCTTCCGGGCCAAGGGGGTGCCGGTTGTGCTGGGCGGGCCCCAGGCCTCGGCGGTTCC
>CAZCFB010000015.1:0-66567 GCA_964497805.1 uncultured Kofleriaceae bacterium | reverse complement strand
ATGGCTGCTGCAGGTAGACCATGTACTTCCAGGGCCAGAGCTGGCCGCCGTGGGTGTGCCCGGACAGGACCAGCCCAACGCCAGCGCTGGCTGCCTCGTACACCGCCCTGGGCTGGTGGGCCAGGAGCAGGAGCGCGCGCCCGGGATCCCTGCCCTTGAGCGCAGCCGTCAGGTCGGGGCCATGGTCCGGCAACATGCGGCCCGCGTTGAAGTCGTCCACCCCGGCCAGGTCAAAGGTGTGGCCGGCGCGTCCCACCGAGACCCGCTCGTTGCGCAGGGTCCGGATGCCCATCTGCCGCACCCTCGCCAGCCAGGGTTCGGCACCTGAGTAGTACTCGTGGTTGCCGGTGACGAAGTAGACCCCCATGGGCGCCCGCAGCCGCTCCAAAGGTGCGATGTCGTCACGCAGGCGCTCCACCGAACCGTCCACCAGATCTCCGGTGATGGCCACCAGATCGGGCTTCAGCTCCAGGGTCCTGCGCACAACTCCCTCGAGCCACGCGCGCCCCAGCATGGGGCCGATGTGGAGGTCAGACAGCTGCACCACGGTCATGCCCGCGAGGGCAGGGGGGAGGTTTGGGAGGGCCACCTCCAGCTTTCGCACCACCAGCTTGTGCAGGGCGGTCCGTTGGGCGGCGGCGGCCACGCCAGCGCTGGTGATCACCGAGGTTGAGGCCACCGCGCGGGCCAGGAAGAACCGCCTCCCAGGCTCCATCGGCGCCTCGCCGGCCCTCTGGCGCGCGCGCCGTTCGAGGACCCAGCGCCCCAGCCGGAGCAGGTCTCCGCCCAGGCAGATCAGCACAACGTAGAGCATCATGCCCATCCAGATATAGGGCAGGAAGAGCACCACTCTGGCCGTATCCGGGGGGAGCGCGCGGCTCAAGGCAAAGACAAGAGGCTGGCTCACGGCGAGCAGGCTCACGGCCACGGTGCCCACCCGGCGCCAGCGCGGCGGGAGCCCGGTGTCCCGCACCAGCCTGGCCCAGATGTAGCGGTGGACCCCCACCAGCACGGTGAGGACCAAGGGGATGAAGATGATATAGAGCAGGACCCTCGGCATGGAGAGGTTGATGTATCAGAGCATCAGGGGCGGCGCCACGTCGGTGGTCATGAGCGCCTCGAGGAACAGGGCCACCCCCTCCTCGGCGCAGGGCTTGATCCTCCTCGTAACCGCTCCCCTCACCACCTCCGCCGCGTCGGGCGGGCAGTAGGCGCGCCCGGCCCACCTGAGCAGTGGCAGGTCGTTGACGTTGTCCCCGAAGGCGAACGAATCCTCGGGGGGAACCTTGACCTCCCTGGCCAGCGCCCCCGCGGCCGCGGCCTTGTCCGCGCCCAACCCCTGGACCTCGCCGACCCCGATCCCATTGACGTAGGCGCTGCGGCCCAGGCTCGTGGTCACGCCGTCCACGCCGGCCAACTCCAGGAAGAGCGGATCCAGCCGCCGCGGTTCGTCGAGCATGATGAAGGAGAGACAGCGGGGTTGGCGCCGGGAGAATGCGCCTGGATCCTCCTGACTCAGGGGTTGGTGTGACGCCACGGAGTCGAGGTAACGAGCCGTCACCCGGTTTGGGGAGGCGCCGTGGATCAGGATGGTCCTGTCCTGTCGGTTCAGGGCGTACGCCACCGGGGTCACCCCGTGGGCCGCGGCGGCGCTGTACACCGTGGCCGCGGCGTCCGGCGCCATGGCGGCGATCCTGCGCGGTGCGCCGGTGGCCAGGTCCACGGTGAGCGCGCCGTTGTTGACGATGGCCGGCAACTGGAGCCGCACCCCCTCCAGGATGGCCGCGGTGGATGGCGCCGCGCGCCCGGTGGCCACGGTGAACAGGCCGCCCCGCTCAACGAAGCGGTTGATGGCCCTGCGCGAGCGGGCCCCCAGGGTGCGGTCGGGCAAGAGTAGGGTGCCATCCAGGTCGGAGATATAGAGCCCGTTCAACGGTTTCGCTCCACAAGCCGGGTGAACCTGGGATCTCCACGCATGGGATCAAGCCAGTTGGACGCCCTCGCCGTGTACCGGTTGCTGCTGCTGCGGGCCGCCTTCTCCAGCGCCGCGAACGCGAGGTCCGTGTCGCCGCCAGCGGCGTGGTACGCGGCCTCCTCCATGTAGTAGTAGCGCCTTCGTGAGGCGGGGATTCGGGCCCGCTCCTGGCTCGCGACCTGGTGCATGCCCGCCTGGCGATAGAAGATGGCCAGGCAGATGCGCTCCTTGCCGTTGTAGCGGGAGCCGAGGATGGCGCGGCGGTACTCGTCGATGACGCGCTGCTTGAGGTTCACGTCAGCGCGTCCCGTGAAGGCGCGGATGCCCAGCCACTTGTGGTGCAGGGCCAGGGCCACGTTGTACCGTCCGCGGGAGAACACGTTGCGGGTGGAGAGGCCCACGTAGCGGGTGAGCCGGCGGCTCTGATCTTTCTGGAACTTCGCCCTGAGTACCCAGCCCTTCACCACCTTCTCCCACCCGGGCCTGGACCTTTTCATCTTGCTGAACGCGGTGGCGGCCTTGCGGTACGCCTCGGCGGATGCGCGCCAATCGCCCTTGCGGTCGAGCTCGATGCCCCGCGCGTACCACCCGTCCCGGGGCATCCCCACCTCCAACCCCTCGGTGGGTACGGTGACGGCGACCACCTCGTGCGCACGGCCCGATTCCAGGCCGCGGTGGCTGTCCGGGCCCGCCAGGGCAATGGGTCCGGGGGCCAGGAACAGCAGGGATAGCAGCAGGCGGAATGTGCGCGGCAGCCTCATGACCTCATAATACTGGCCCAGAACGCCCTGCATGCCCAATGGGGGATATGATAAGTTGCCCTCCTGAACCCGAGACCTGAACCCCGAGGCGACCATGGCTCTTAGCACCTGGCGATCCCTTAACCTTCTCATTCTGTTGGCGGCCCCCCTGACCCTGTGCGGCTGTCCCTCCGGATCGGCGCTCCCGATCCCTGCCAGCGCCAGCACGTCGCGGGTGGGCGGCGGGGCACAGATCCGCTCGTACAGCGAGGCCACGGCGTACGTGGCAGTGGCAACCTTCGCCGGCGTCCACTACGCCGGCACCGTGGAGGGCCTGCTCAGGTTCAACCCACGGAAGGACGGGGCTGAAACCGTCAAGGAGCTTGTGGGCAAGAAGATCGCCGGCATCTCGGCCGAGTCCACCACCGGCCTCTGGGTGGCTGCCGAGGACGGGATCCACCGCCTGAACAAGGAGAAGTGGACCCGCGTGGACTTCCCCGCCAGCCTGGGCAAGGCGTCCCCGGCCATGCTGGCCACGCGAGACGGCCTCTGGGTTGGCGGCACCCGCGGCCTGGGCTTCCTGGACAAGAAGGGGGGGTGGAAGACCTACCTGCCCGGCGCGCGCATCACGTACTTGCTTGAGGATTTTCAGGCCGGCGGGGTCTGGGTGGCCACCGACGGCGAGGGGATCTATCACTACGAGATGGGGCAGTTTGTAGCCCACGCCAGGGCCAAGGGCCAGGTGCTGCAGCGGGTCCGGTGCCTCTCCTACACCTCTGACGGGGGCGTGCTGGCCGTGGGGCAGTCAAGCCGCGGCGAGCGCCTCGCCTTCTTCGATGGGCGCTACTGGAACACCTACAGGATCATGCCCGAGGGCGTGCTCCACTGGGTTCAGATGGTGGGTCAGGAGATCTTTCTGGGCCACGGCCACGGCGTGTTCCGCCTGCGGCGCATCGCGGTGAAGACTGCCCGCCCGGGAGAGTCCATGAAGGAGGCGCCCCGGGGGCCGGTGCATCTGCAGGCCCAGCCTTCCAAGGAGCTACCCTACGGCTACCCGGTGCCCACCTTTTACACGGAGGCCATGGACACCTGGCTCCCTCCTCGGGCCTCCGCCGTGGCTGGCTACAACCAGCACGTGTTGCTCGGCACGCCAGGCATGGGGATGGCCATGTTCGACGGCAAGAAGGTCACCTGGTTCCGGGGCGCGAGCCTGCTGGGGGACAACGGCCGCCTGCGCATGGCGTGCGATGAGGGGGTCTGTTACGTGCCCGGGAAGGGGGGCAAGGCCTACCGATTCCTGGGCCGGCGATACGAGCGGGTGGTGGTAACCCCCGAGGAGGGCGCCCGGGTCCAGGGGTTCCTCAAGCTGCGCAGCGGCATGCTGGTGTCGGTGCACATCCCGGCCGGCCGCCAGAGCATGGTGGTGAGCCAGCTGCGCGGCCACAGGTTCGTCCCTCTGTACGAGAGCAGCTTCAACTACCCGAGCGGCACCCTGGAGGTGAGGTTCCTTCGCCAGGGGCCGGAGGGCAACATCTGGGCCGGGCTGTGGTACTCGGACCAGGTCGCCGAGCGCCAGTCCTGGGGCGTGGTGGTGCTGGCAGAGCCCAAGCCGCACGCCACCGTGGCAGGCAAGGGGCCAGCGGCTGGTGAGCAGAAGACGTTCCCCGGGGCCGACGAGGAGAAACCGGCGGCAGGCGGGGAGGGCGAAGAGAAGAAGCCTGCCGAGGGTGAGGAGGGCGCGAAGCCGGAGAAGGCGGAGAAGCCCGCAGAGGGTGGGGAGGGCGCGAAGGCGGAGAAGCCCGCCGAGGGTGAGGAGGGCGCGAAGGCGGAGGAGCCCGCCGAGGGTGAAGAGGCGTCAGCTGTAGAGAAGCCTGCTCAGCCGGAGCCCGCCGTGGAGTTCAAGAAGATCCCGGCCGTGACCTTCCACCGGAGCACCCTGCTTCCCGACGAGGAGCGCCCCGCAGGGAGCCTGGCCCTGCCCGACGATGTCCGGGACGTTTGGTTCGAGAAGGACTTCACCTGGCTCGCCACTGGCCAGGGTGTCTGCCGGGTCAAGGGCACCGTGGTGGACCTGTTCAGTGAAAACGAGGGGCTCTACAGCGAGCTGACCTATTCGGTGGTGCGCTCATTCACGGGCGAGCTGTTAGTGGCCACCTACTCTGGCGTGGGCCGCATGATGGGCAAGAAGTGGTACTTCGACTTCGAAGGGGAGCTCTCCAAGGCGACCCGCACCCTGCTGCCCGTGGAGGGGGGGCTCTGGCTCGGGACCACCCGCGGCGTGGTGCGAATGGGCGGCGGCAAGGAGCTGCGCTTCGACACGAAGATGGGGCTCGCCTCCGACGAGGTCACCGACCTCCACCTCCAGACCACGCCGGACCAGCCCGACAAGCTCTGGGTGCTGACGGACAAGGGGCTCTCCGTGGTCAGGGTCAGGTAGCGGAGGCGGTTCCCCGGTTTAGCCTCAGGCCAGCCCGGGCCATGGAGCGCCGGATCATCCCCCGCCGCGGCGGCTCTGCTGCTGGCAGGCTCACCATCTCTGGCATGACAAGCTGAGAGAGCAGCGTCTCCGGATTGAACTGCACCTGGAGGTCGCGGTGGCGCTGTTTCTGAGCCCTCATCCTGGAGCGCAGCTCGTCCTGGGTGATGGTGGTGGTGACCCACAAGACCCTGGCCCCCACCAGGGGGTTGAACATGGGGCGCCCGGCCCGATGCAGGTTGCGCAACACGATGGCGGTGACGTCCAACACCTGACGGGTGGGCGTGGCGGGGCGGCCCAGCACGGCGAATGGAGAGGAGGGGAGGGCGGCGGTGAGGGCGCGGGGGCCGGCGTCTCGCTCCCAGTCCAGCATGGCGCGGAACAGGTCAGCCGGGCGCATGTCTTCCGGGCGCTTGCCGGCCTCTGGCTCCATGGCCACCACCACCCGGTCGAAGTCATGGCTATGGGCGTCAGATCCACCCCACGGGTGTAGGAACCGCCCCCTGGCCCGGATATGAGCCACGATGCGGCGTCCGGTGTGGGTGAGCACACGGCGGGGAATCTGAGCGCCCAGGAGCAGGGCGTTGTTGAACCGGATGAAGGCGTCCAGGACCCTCACGCTCGGGGCAAAGTAGCCCCCGTTGACTGTCTCCAGGAAGGGGAATTCGCTGATCAGGCGAAAGGTGCCCTCCAGAGATAGCCGGTGGTTGTCGAAGGGGTGGCTCAGCCCGTGGGCGATACCCCGGCGCCGCAGCAGGCGGGCGGCGCGGCGGCACTCCAGCTCCTGTCCCTGGTCGTCCATGCAGGTGTCGAACAGCTCCTCCAGGAGGATCTGCGACATACCGAAGTACGGGCCCTCGGGGCCGTCCACCGGCCGCACGCCGCCGTAGGCCAGGATCTCCGGCCCCTTGCGGTAGGTGCCGTCCACATCGCGGGTGCGGGTGTAGATCTCACCGCCGATGGAGAGCCGGTGATCCGCGGCCGCGGCGGCCATGTGCCGCTCCGGGATGCGGTGCGCCTTGCGCCGCATGTGGTCAGTGACCGTGATCATGTGCACGGGCCCGTTGCCGCCCCTCCCGCGGGTCAGCAGCTCCTTCATGCGCCCCACCGGGGTGAAGCACTCGGCCCAGCCGATGCGTCCCCGCGCGCCGGGGATGCTGTTCAGGGCCGCGCTGATGCGCGGATCTAGCTCGCTGGCCTCCGCGTTGCTCGCGTCGGTGTGGATGTGGGTGATGGCGTATGCCTTCCCCGGGATCTGTCGCTGGCGCACGATGCTGTTGTCCTTGAGGCGCAGCATATTAGCTGCGGATCCTGGGAATGCAATATGTTATGGATCACAGACGACACAGAGAAGTGACCGAAGCCAAGATTTCAGGAGGACAACGTGCTTGAACAGCTCACGCTCAAAAAGGCCGTGGAGTTTGCCATCAAGACCGAGGAGATTGGCGCAGCGGCCTACGCCAAGCTCGCGCGCAAGTTCAGCGATGAGAAGGATATCGAGGACATCTTTCAGGTTCTTGCCAGGGAGGAGATAGCTCACGGCAAGGCGTTCACCACCCTGCTCATGAGGGTGCCCGATGTGGAGGAGTCCGAGGGCGCGGAGAGCTGGCAGTACCTTCGGGCAATGTCGATCTCTCAATTCTTCAGCGGCAGGGAGGGGCTGCTCAAGTCGTTGGACAAGATCCAGACCCGCGAGGACGCCCTGGTCCGCGCCATCAGCCTGGAGAAGGCGACCCTGCAGTTCTACGACGGCATGCGCGATCTGCTGGATGACTCCGAGATCATCGACTCCATCATCCGCGCCGAGAAGCGCCACATTGTCAACCTGATGCGGGTTCTGATGAGCGAGGGGAAGCTGCACCAGATCTCGGAGCCCGAGGATGACGCGTTCGGCAAGGGGGCTGATGACGTTTTCGGCAAGGGTGACGACGATCCCGGAGACGACGACGCGCCGCCGCCCAAGCGGAAGGACAACATCACCTTCGGCTAAAACAGCCTCCTGCTGATCCCCCCGCCTGGCGTGATACCCTCCTCGTAGAACAAGACTTATCGAGGCGCACGCCCATGCACATTGCAAGAATTGCTCTGGTTCTTCTCCTGAGCTTGATCCTTGCGCCAGCAGCTTCGGCGCAGGGCACTGACCCGGATCCCCGCAAGTCTCCGCACTGGGAGACCGCCCGCAAGTACCACGAGGTGGCCCTGCAGCTGTACAACACCGGCAACTACGGCCAGGCGGTGACCGAGTTCAAGAAGGCCTACGAGCTGGTGCCTCTGCCCGGGCTGCTCTTCAACATCGCCCGCTGCCAGGAAGTGCTGGGGGATCTCGAGGACGCGCTCAAGCACTACAAGCTCTTCCTTGAGAAGAAACCAAACGCCCCCAACAAGACGGTGATCCTGGCCCGCATAGACAACCTCGAAAAACGCATCGCCAAGCAGAAAGCCGCGCAGCCAAAGCCCGAACCCCCGAAACCCGAGCCCAGACCGCCGCTTCATCCCGGAGCCTCCGGAACGGAGGCGAGGACGGCGGTTTCCCCCGGAGGGGCGCCGCAGGAGCAATCCCCTACCCGCACCTGGAAGTTCACCGCTGGCTGGATCGGCGTCGGCGTCGGCGCGGCCTCTCTGGTCACCGGCATCGTCTTCGGCGCCCTGGCCAGCGGCGAGGCCAGCACCTACGAGGAGATGTCCACCGACAGCAAGAGCACCTACCAGGAGCTCGAGGATGTGAAGGACAGAGGTCAGGGCTACGAAGCAGTCCAGACCGCCACCCTTGTGACAGGCGCGGTCATCGGTCTCGCCGGGGCCGGACTCCTGATCTGGGAGTTCTTCTTTGACGACGAGCGGGCAGGGGATCCTGCCGCGGCAACGCTGCTCCCCTACGTCGGCCCCAACGGCGGCGGCTTCGCCGGCACCATCCGGTTCTAGGAGGCCACCATGCACCGGATCCTGATTATCTCCTCCGTCGCAGCAGCCCTCCTGAGCGGCTGCTTCGACATCACCGAACCCGACAGCTACCTCTGCAGCGAGGCGTACGACCAGTGCCCCGGCGACAAGGAATGCATTGAAGGTTTCTGCCGGCCAAGGGGGTGGAAGCCCGAGGCTGGCGTGGACATGACCCCCAAGCCGGACAAGGGCAAGCCCGACGCCCTGCTCCCGGACGGCCCGAAGCTGGACAAGAGCCCGGACGGCCCGAAACCGGACATGGCCCAGGACGGCCTGAAACCGGACAGGAGCCCGGACGGCCCGAAGCCGGACAAGGGCACGGATGGCCCCGCGCCCGACAAGATGATGAAGCAGGACGTCCAGACCCTGGACGGGGGCAAACTGGACAAGATCGTGGTGCAGGACAAGACGGTGGTGCAGGACAAGACGGTGGTGCTCGACAAGGCCGTCTCATATGACAAGTCGACACCAGCCGATCAGGGGACAACCTCCCTGAACAAGGGGCTGCTGCTGCACTACAAGTTCGACGAGGAGAGCGGCAACAAGGCCGCGGACAGCTTGAAGGGCTCCTACTCGGACGCCTTCACCCTCACCACCCCGGAGCTGTGGGGCATGGGGATATCGGGCACCGGCCTGGACTTCGAAAGCAAGAACTCGGCCAGCAGGCCTGACTCGTTGAAGCTGGACGACATGTCCTTCTTCACGCTCTCGTTCTGGTACGCGCCGGCGCGCAAGCTGGTGCAGGGCACGAAGCCCATGGTCCTGCTGCAGAAAGGAACGGCCTCCAAGCTCAGCTACCTCTGCGGCATCAACCTCACCACCACCACCTACCCCAAGCTCACCTGCCGGGCACACACCAAGACCTACTCGGTCTACAGGGAACTGGAGGCCAAGTTCGAGGCTGACGCCGGCCAGTGGCGCCTGATAACGCTGGTCGTCGACGGCGGCTACAGCCTGCTGTCCCTCTACATCGACGGGGCCCCTGTCAAGAGCGGCTCCTTCGCTGGCAAGATCCATAACTCCCCCGGGAACCTGTACCTCGGCAGCGGCACCTACCCGGGGAAATCAGCGCCCTCGCCGGCCGCCGGCCACCTGGACGACCTGAGGATCTGGGGCCGGGCCCTGGACAAGAAAGAGGTCAAGGCCCTTTACGACTCCACCAAGCCCACCACCTGCGTGACGCCCAAGGTGGGCAAGGAGTGCATCGTGGCCAGCGGCTTCTGCAACGTGCCGGCCGGCTGCTTTGTCATGGGCGCGGCCCGGGCCGAGAAGTGCCGCCCCAGCGGCAGCCCCTCGGAGTCTCAGCACCCGGTTGCCATCTCCACCCCGTTCCAGATCTCCCAGTCCGAGGTAACCAACTATAACTACACCGACGTCACCAAGAAGGTCCCTTCCGGGGCTTCCACAACCGGCTGTACCGGCCCCAAGACCTGCCCCGTGAACAACATCACCTGGGACGAGGCGGCTTACTACTGCAACAAGCTCTCGGACGGCGCCAACCTGAAGGCCTGCTACAACTGCGTCACCTCGGCCGGCTCACACAAGTGCGAGCCGGCCCTGGGGTACGGCTCCAACATGGTGAAGTGCCCCGGCTTCCGTCTGCCCACCGAGGGGGAGTGGGAGTACGCCTACAGGGCCGGGGCCCACACCTCCACCACGGCGGGGGATATCTCCTTTTGCACCTCCTCTGACGGGAACGCGGGCAAGGTTGCCTGGTACAGCCAGAACGCCACCCAGAAACTGCACGACGTCATGACAAAGAAGACGGGCGAGAACAGCTGGGGGCTGTTCGACATGGCGGGCAACGTGAGCGAGTGGACCCATTCCGAGGTTGTCAATGACCTCGGGTACAAGCGCACGGGGGTCATCTCAGGCCTCTCCAAGACCACCACAGGCTACGCCAACATGGTGCTTCGGGGCGGCCACTACCTGAGCACGCCCAAGGACATCCGGGCCGCCAGCCGCGCCACAAAGTCGAGCCAACTCAGGGCCATCCAGACCGGCTTCCGCTGCGTGCGCTCACTCCCCGACCAACTCATCGCGGGCAACACCGCTGCCAACATCAACGTCAAGCAGATGACCACGGACTCCGATGGCAACCGCTACCTAGTGGGCAGCTTCTCCGGCAAGATGGAGCTGGGCTGGAAGTCCATCACGACCACCCCGCTCACGGACATCGACGCTTTCGTGGTCAAACTGGATCCCACCGGCAATGCGGTTTGGCTCTACCGGATTGGCGCGGCCAATAGCATCCAGACCGCCACCGCCGTATCCGTGGACAGCCAGGGTAACGTGGCGGTGGGAGGCTCTTTTTACGGCACCGTCCAGGTCAACACCGTCCCCGCCACCACGCTGTCAGGATCTTCAAGCTATGGCGGCCTCTTTGTGGTCTTCCTCGATGACAACGGAATCTTCGAGTGGGCGGAAAGCGCCACCAGGAGTTCATTCGGTGAGATCCTCTCAGTCGAGGCGGACTACAAGCCCCGTCGGGTTTATGTGACGGGTTACTTCAGCGGCTCCCTGACCATCAATGGCGTCACCCGTACTGCCGTTGGGCAGAATGACATCTTCCTGGCGAGCCTCAACTTGACCACGGGCGCATGGGACCTGTACCGCATGTTCGGCGGCAAGGAGCACGACGCCGCCAAGGGCATCGTCTCCGATCAGACCGGCAAGCTCTTCCTCACCGGTTACTTTAAAAAAGAGATCAAGTTCGGCACCACACCCAAGCTTACCGCCACGGCTGGCACGTCATCGACCGTATATCCCAGCGACGTCTTTGTGGTCGGGCTCACCGACAAGTTAGCCCCGCTCTGGGCTGTCAAGGCCGGGGGTAACGCGGGGGACGGAGGCAACACCATCACCCTGGACGGCAAGGGCAACCTGGTCGTGGGGGGCTACTACGCCGGCGCCAACTTCAAGTGGGGCAGCACCACCGTAAAGCACTCCGGCAACAAGGACGGCTTCGTCGCCATGTACACCAACGCCGGCACCTTCAAGTGGGTCAAGACCTTCTCTTCCACTGGCTGGGATGAGATCTCGGGGCTGGCCGTTGGCCCATTGGCCAAGTACTTCATGGCAGGCGGTTGGTTCGGCAACACGATGGTCCTGACGCCCCGCACAATCAAGCCAGTGGGAAAAACGGACGTCTTCATGGCTCGCCTCATCCCCGACGCCACCAGCTCCACGGCCAAGGTGGACTGGGTAACAACGGGCGGCGGCAGCGGAGAGGACTTCACCGCCGGGGTTGGCCTGGACAGCAAGGGCCGCGTGCATGTGGGCGGCTCCTTTACGGACAAGGCGAGCTTCCACGGCCGCAGCGCCAGCGCGGGGACCGGCAAGAAGAACGCTTTCGTCTGGATGCGGACGCTTCCGTAGGCGGGCGGGGGTAAGACCATGCCCCTACATTACATCTAAGATTTGCGCTGGGCCTTCTTGATGTCGCCGTCGAAGGTCATGCGCACGATGCTCGGGAAGAGCCGGTTCATGTGGTGCGCGAACTTGCTGGAGCCGTCGGGCAGGATATCGAAGCAGCCCCGCGCCATGCCGGCCAGGAGGTTCTTGGCCACCAGGTCCGGGCTGATGCACTTGGCGTTGCCGCCGATGGCCAGGGTCTCCGGCGGGAGGTGCTGCTTCTCGAAGTCGTGCTGGGGGGTGTCGGTGTCGGGGGGGTAGCAGATGCTCACGCCGATGTGCTCGGGCTTGAGCTCGCAGCGCAGGCTCTCGGCCAGGCCGCGCATGGCGAACTTGGTGGCCGCGTATGCCGAGTGCCCGAAGATCCCCATCAACCCGATGAGCGACGAGACGAACGCCACATGCCCGCCGTGCCCCTCCTCGATGATCTGCGGCAGCAGGGCCCGGGTGCACCAGACGGAGCCGAAGTAGTTGATGCGCATCTGGCGCTCGAACTCCTCGATGTCGATGTCCAGGAAGGTGCCCGGCATGGTGACGCCGGCGTTGTTGATCAGGATGTTGGCCTTGCGCTCCGAGGGGAGCTCGGTCAGAGCGGCGAACACCGCGTCACGATCGCTCACGTCCAGAGGGATGGCGTGCACCTCACCCTTGCCGGGTAGCGCCTCAACCTCCGCCCGGGCCTTCTCCAGCGTCTCCTCGGTGCGGGCCACCATCACCAGGTGGGCGCCCTCACCGCGCAGGCGGCGGGCCAGGGCCAGGCCGATGCCGCTGGACGCGCCGGTCACCACCACCATCTTGCCGTTGAAGTAATCCATCTCCACTTTCCCCTGAACCAGAGCAGCTACTCCTTGTTGGCGGTCTCGAACAGCATGTCCACCAGCTCCTGCACGTTGGTGAGCTTGGAGAGCTCGGAGCGCGGGATCTTCACCTTCAGGTCGCGCATGGCGCTGGAGACGACCTCAACGATGTCCAGGCTGTTGGCGCCCAGATCCTTCATGGACTTGGCAGGATCGAAATCCTCCTCCTCGAGCTCATCCTCCAGGAGGTCCAGAAGGTGCCCCTTGACGATCTCCAGAACCTGCTCCTTGGTAACGGCCATTCTCTTCTCCTGTGTGTCTCAAAAGGCTCCAATCAGAGCCCGTATTGCTCTCTATCTTCGAAAAGGCGGTAGAGGTTATCGCAGAAGGCAACCCCCTTGTCGAGCAGGATGACCTGCCCCGAGATGCCGTCCATCAGGCCGCTACACAGGGCCAGAACGGCGTCGGCGACCTCCTCGACCTCTATGAAATAGCGCTCACCGTAGTACTTCTTGAGGAACGGTTCGAACGACTCGCCGAAGGTCGCCACCAGCGAATCGGTGGCCACGGCGCGGGCACGCAGAACGTTGACCCGGCAGTCGTCATCCATGAGCTGCGCGGCCATGTATTTGCAGAATGTCTCCATCACAGCCTTGGTGACCGCGGCGAAGTCGTAGCCCGGCATATAGTTGTCTGGAGCGTCGCTGGAGATGCCCATCAGGTAGCGGGGCTTGCTGCCGAGGGTCTGCTCGGCCTGCTGGAAGTAGCCGACCAGGGGCCACGACGAGTAGTTGAGGCTCTGCAGCAGGTGGCGCAGTTTGTAGTCGTCGAAGCCACCCTTGGTCACCATGGAGAAGGCCACGTTGCTGATCAGGACCTCGATCCGTTGGTGGTCCCGGGCGATGCGCTCCATCACAGCGACGGTGTCCTCGTCGTTGCTGGCGTCAGCCTCGAGGACCACCGGGGCAGGGGCGCCCACGCCTGCGAACTCCGCCCGCAGCGCGTCCATGTCCGCGGATCCCCACTTGTGGGTCAGGTAGCAGCGCGCGCCGCGGGCTCCGAAGGCCAGGGCGCAGCCCAGCCCGATCCCCTTGGTCCCGCCGGTGACCAGCACCGCCTTGTCGGTATAGTCGTTGAGCGGCATGGCTAGAGCCCGTACTCTTCGCGGTCGTGGAAAATCCGCATGATGTTGTCAGAAAAGGTGCCGCCCTTGTCCACGTTGATCACCTGCCCGTTTAGCGCGTCAAGCCAGCCGCTGCACAGGGCAAGGACCACCTCGCCCACCTCGCTGGCGGCCACGAAGTGGCTCTCCCCGCCGAAGCGCCGGACAAACTCGGGGTACTCCTCGCCGTGGATCTCAACGCACGACCGGGTGAGCACGTTGCGGGTGCGCACCATGTTGATGTTGACCGGTTCCTCGGCCAGGTCGCTGGCCATGTAGCGGCAGAGCGTCTCCATCACCGCCTTGGCCACGGCCACATATTCGTACCGCTCGTAGTAGACGTCCGGCCCGTCGCTGGAGATGCCGACCACGTAGCGGGGGTAGCTCCCCATGGCCTTGTGGGCCGCCTTGGTGTAGGCCACCAGGGGCCACGCGCTCAGCTCAAGGCTCTTGTTCATTGCCCGCCGGTTGTAGCTGTCGATCCCGGCCGTGGGCTGCACCACGCAGACATTGCTGATGAACACCTCGAGCCCCTCGTGCTCCTCGGCGATGCGGCCCATCACCTTGCGCGTATCCTTGATGTGGCCGATGTCGGCCTCCAGGATGACGGGCTCGGGCGCGCCCACGCCGGCGAAGGCATCCAGCACTTCCCCCTCGTCGGCAGATCCCCAGCGGTTGGTGAGGAAGACCTTGGCGCCGGCGCCGCCAAGGGCCAGGCCGCACGCCAGCCCGATGCCCATGGTGCCGCCGGTGATGAGCGCGGCCCTGCCGGTGAGGTCATTTTTCATTGAGGACATGGTCCAATCAGTTCCAGTCATCCAGGCCACCGGAGACTGGAATCTCCGCGCCGTTGATGAAGGCAGCGCCGTCGGTGGCCAGGAAGGTGACGATCTTGGTCACCTCGCTCAGCTCGCCTGTGCGCCGCAGGGGGCAGAAGTTCATCCACGAGTTGTGGAAGTGCTCGGCCATGGTCTCCTCGGTGAGCTCGGTCTTGAAGTAGCCCAGGGAGAGCAGGTTGGTGGTGATGCCCCGCTGGCCATACTCCTTGGCCAGCGCCCGGGTGAAACCCACCAGGGCGGCCTTGGAAGCCGCGTAGTGCGCCTGCCCGGACAGCCCCCGGGAGACCACCGAGCCGATGTTGATGATCCGGCCGAAGCGGTTCATCAGCATGGAGCCCAGGAAGAAGCGGCTGACGTAAAAGGTGCCGTTCAGGTTGGTGTCCACCACCCGATGCCACTCCTCGTCGTCCATGTGGGCGGCGAGCCCGGCGCCATTGACGCCGGCGTTGTTCACCACCACGTGGATGTCTTCCAGGGCGTCGAGCACCTGGTCGCCCACCAACTCCACCTCGGCCGAGTCCCTGATGTCGAGCTGGTAGGCCAGGCACTTGCGCTCGGGATCGATCTCCCGCGCCCGCTCAATCACGGCCTCGGCCCGCTCCTTGCCGGACATGTAGGTAAAGGCCACGTCGTGGCCCTCACTGACGATCTGCAGCACGATGGCTGCGCCGATACCGCTGGATCCCCCGGTTACAAAGAAGTTCATCACAGCCTCCTTTGGCTAGCCGTCCCAGCGGCGCAGCAACGAGCAACAGTTGATCCCGCCAAAGCCGAAGGAGTTCTTGACCAGGGTGCGCACCGAGTGCTCCACCGGATCGTTGGCGCACACATCCAGATCCACCGCGGGATCCATCTCGTCCACGTTGATGGAGGGGTGCAGAGTGCCGCGGCACATCTGCAGCACCGCAGCCACCGTCTCAACGGCCGGCGCGGACCAGCAGGTGTGGCCGAGCATGGACTTGGGCGCGTTGATCTTCAGCTTGTAAGCGTGGTCGCCGAAGACCTCCCTGATGGAGTTGATCTCGGTCATGTCCCCCAGCGCCGTGGAGGTGGCGTGGGCGTTGATGTAGTCCACCTCCTCGGGCTTCACGCCGGTGATGTCGAGCAGGCCCCGCATGGTGCGGCATTGCCCCTCCACCGACGGCGACGGCAGGTGGCACCCGTCGGAGAAGCTGGCCACACCGAGCACCTCACAGTAGATGTGCGCGCCCCGCTTCCGGGCGTGCTCCAGGTCCTCCACTACCAGCACGGCGGCGCCGTGGCTGGGGATGAAGCCCTCGCGCCGGGTGTCATACGGGCGGCTGGCCAGCTCCGGGGTTTCGTTGAAGCTCTCGTAGCTGATGGCGCCCATTATCGCCATGGCGTGCAGGTCCACCGCCGCGAAGTCCAGGGGGGCGCCTACCACGAAGGCCATGTCATGGTCGTGGTACATGACCTCGTCCACGGCGTTGCGCAGGGCCACATTGGCCGAGGCGCACGCGCCGCCGGTTGTGTAGATGGCGCCGCGGAAGCCCAGGGCCTCGCTCACAGAGGCCGGCTCGTCCGTGTCGAGGCTGTGCAGCGCGAGCATGCCCTCGATGAACTCCGGCTCCTTGGTGTACTGGATGTTGTTGCGAAAGAAGTAGTTGTTGTTCAGGTTGTGCCCGCCCACCACCACGGACACCTTGTCATGATCCACGCCGCCCAATTCCCCGGCGTCAACGTAGGCGTCGGCAGCGGCCAGCAAGGAGAGGCGAGTGGAGAAGGGGGCGCGCTTGACCAGCTTGCGTAGCCGCTTGTGCGTGGCCGGCGGCAGCTTCTCCTTGAGCGCGGCCAGCTTGGCCTTCCAGTCGTACTCGCTCAGGTCGCCGCCCACCTTGGAGTAGCAGGGGCCGGTGTCAAAGAACTTCCACTTGGTGATGGCCGACTTGCCGGCGATCAGGTTCTGATAATACGTGTCCAGATCATCACCGATAGGTGTATTGATCGACATGCCGGTGATGACCACCCGCTTGGCTGAGTTCTGCATCTTATCTTTCCCTCGGTTGCGTTTGGACCGGCGCACTGACTCATGCGTCGATCAGGTACGCCTCCAGAACCGCCACGGTGAGGATGGTTTGGCCCCGAAGGACCTGCCCCACCATGGTGGCCGTATATCCGTTGTCTTCGATCATCTTCGCCGCCACCGTCAGGTGGTCCCCGGGAAGGGCTGCGTCCTGGAACAGGGCGTGGTGGACCTTGAGCAGGCGCACGCCGGCTTGCACATTCTCTCCGTCCGGCGCCAGCAGGCTCTGCAGGCTGATGCAGAGCTGGGCCATGGACTCAAGCAGGAGGACCCCCGGGTATACCGGATCTCCCGGGAAGTGGCCGGCCAGCACCGGGTCCTCGGGATCGATGGTCCGGTGCCCCAGCACCGCTTGCTCCTCCGGGTCGAAGGCGTCGATGCCATCAACCAGCAGGAAGGGCTCACGGTGAGGGACCATCTGCTTGATCTCCTCCCGCCCCATGCTGAGCGGCACCGCGCCGTCGCCGGGGGTGAAGATCGGCTTCCGGCGGCCGCGCTTGATATACGTGTCGAAGGACACCCTACATGGTCTCCGCGGGGGCCAGGATAAGGAGGTCGCTCACCACCCGGTCCAGGTGGGCGGCCAGGTCGTCCTTGGCGTCCAGGTGGTAGCGCCGGTTGCCGGGCCAGCCACCCTCGTGCAGGTCGTACAGGGATGTGCCGGGCCCCACCTGCACAAGCACCGCGTCGGGCCTCAGCTGTACCAGCCGATCGATGGATTGCCGCCAGAGCACGGGCATGTGCACATGGGAAGTGAGCAGGTCCACCACCGCCTCTCGCAGCGGCCTGGTCATCAGCTTGCCCATGCGGTTGGGCAGGTACGGCAGGTGGGGCGGGCTGATGTGCGTGCCCTCCAGCTGGACCCGCAGGGCCTGCCCGACCTCTTGCATCAGGGGGGTGTGGGCCGGGGCGCGCGAGTCGATAAGCCGGGACTGGGCGTAGGTCTCGTCGGACAGCAGGCGACCGGCCGCCTTCACGGCCACCGTGTCACCGCTGATGATGTGCTGGTTGGGCGAGCAGTGGATCACACGGCTCACCTCGCCCTTGTGGCGCACCCGCATCAGAATGCGTTCCAGGGCGTCGGGGTCCACCGGGCCCACCATGGCCATGGATCCGCGCGGGCCCTCGTCAAAGGCCAGCCCCCGGTGCTCCACCAGCTTGAGGGCCTGAACAAAGTCCACCGCGCCGATATGCACCAGGTGGTTGTATTCCCCCACGCCCATGCCCAGGGAGTACTGGGCGGTGACGCCCGCGCCTCGGACAACGCCCAGGTACATGTGGTTGGCCAGGAAGACGCCAACCTGCACATCGCGGCAAGTACCGAAGGCCTCCGGGTTGTCGGCCCTGTACTGCTCACGAAGATCCCGCCCCAGCACATCGCTCGCCATATCGAGCAGGTCCCTGGCCGCGCGGTGGGCGTCGGCCAGTCGGGTCACCATCCCGTCATAACGGGACGCCGGGCCCGGGAACATAAACACTAGAGACATGGAGTGGTAGCTATCACAGGTGCGGGTGCCAGTCCATAGTAGGTGCAGCTATTCCCCTCCCACGTACCTACCCCCACTGCCAGCCCAGGGCAGCCAGGGCTCCCAGGCTGCCGCCGGCTTCCCACTGCAGAGTGGGGCACCAGCCCACGGCCACATCGATCTGGAAGGCGCCCAGCTGCCAGTCCGCGAAAAGGCCCACGCCGGCCTGGGTCCCCATTTGGCTGCCCCCGTCGCGCCCCGGGTCGGCCAGCCAGACCAGGTCCCCCATCAGGCCTGCCTCCAGCTGGTCGTACAGGCGGAAGTGCCAGCTCCAACGAAGGGCCAGGTGCCGGTGGGAGCGGAAGGCTGCCCAGGGGGCGCCTGCCAGGGGGACCACGTACGGGTTCAGCCCCCCCACGATGGACCGGTTCAGGTCATCCAGCCCCCCGCCGATGAAGGCCTCCTGACGCACCTGGGTACGGACCCGGTCCATGATCTGGAGCCCGTAGAGCAGCCACTGGCGGGCGGAAAAGGAGGCTCGCTCCGGGTCATTGCGGGTGTCCACGCTGGCGGAGTCCAGTGTGCCCCAGAGGTGCGTCTCGCCGCGAACGTCGGCGCCCACGTCGAGGCCGAAGGCCACGCCCCTGATCCGGGGGTAGAGGCGGTGTCGGTCCCGCCAGGACAGGTCGTGCTTCACGCCCCAGTAGGTGTAACGGAGCCGTGTCTCCTGGGCCCAGGTGTCAGGGGGCAGGGTGAAGCTGGGATCTGTGTCGCCGTTGGCCGCGAAGAACCAGTGGCGGAAGCCCAGGGCCAGCTCCAGGTAGTGGTGGCGCACGGGGTTCCACTTGCCCGACAGACCGGCGGCGGCGTAGGAGGCGTTGAATCCACGGGATGGATCCTTTTCGCCCTGCCGGAAGTAGTCAGTCTGGAGTCCAGCCAGCAGGGCCTCGCCGGTGAGGTAAGCGCCAAGCTCCAGCTCGCCATCCATGAACCGGATCCGTTCCAGGCGCAGCCTGAGCGTGTCGGTGTTCAGCTCCGCGCTGAAGGTCATGCCCCGGGGCAAACCCTCCAGGTCGTATGCCAGGATGCCGATACCGTGGGCTCCGAACTCTGGTTGCACGCCCATCTCAGCCCCGGCCAGGATGGCGACCCGGTGAGAGATCTTGGCGTTGGAAGCCGCTGGAACGAAGACGGCAACAATGTAGAATACAAGGTACTTGAACTGCATTACCTCAAGTGTTCCTCGATGGCGTCAACCATGGCAGGGAGGGTGTACTTGGCCGGCATCAGGTCCACCTTCAGGCCATGCTCCAGGCAGGCGTCCCGGGTGATGGGGCCGATGGCCACAACCAGCTTGCCCGCGCAGAGCTCCGCCAGCCGTGCCCCCAGGATGGCGGCGAAGTTCTGCGCGGTTGAGGCGCTGGTGAAGGTGAGGATGTCCACCTTTCCGGCCTCCAGGGCGGCCACGCCTGCCGCGGTCCTGTGAGGCCCCGGGATCCCGGTGCGGTAGGCCTCCACCAGGTCGAGCTCGGCCCCGCGCTCGCGCAGGGTGTCGGGGAGGATCTCCCGCGCCACAGCGGCCCGGGGCAGGAGCACACGCTCGCCCCTGATCCGGTCCTCGTCCAGGAGGTCGAGGATCCCCTCAGCCCGGTGATCTTCGGGCACCAGGTCAGCCCGCAGGCCATACCGGGCCAGGGCCTTCTCGGTGCCTGGCCCGATGGCGCAGATGGTGATCCCGGCCAGTGATCGGCTGTCCACCCCCTGGTCGGTCATGGCGGCGAAGAGGGCGTCCACCCCGTTTGCGCTGGTCAGGACCAGGTGGCTATAGGTGCCGAGCTCCACGGCGGCCCGGCGCAGCGGGGCGGGGTCATCTGGAGGGTTGATGGCGATGGTGGGCATGGCCACGGTCTCGGCGCCTCGCGCCTCGAGCAGCCGGCATGTCTCCGGGCTCTGGTGCCGCGCCCGGGTGACCAGCACCCGCTGGCCGAACAGGGGCATCCGCTCGGCCCAGGCGATGCGCTGGCGCAGGCCCACGACCTCGCCCACCACCAGCACCGCCGGCGAGCCCATGCCCTCTGCCGCCTCGGCGATGGTGTCCAGGGTGGCCGTCACCGTGTGTTGGCGCGCGGTGGTACCCCGGCGCACCACCGCGGCGGGCAGGTCCCCGGCGTACCCCTTGCCCCGCAGCAGGGCCACGTTGTCTGCCAGGCGGCGCATGCCCATGAGCACCACAGCGGTCATGCGCGGGGGCGTGTCCGGCCTGTGCCCGCTGATCACCTCGAAGCCGTCGGCGTGCTCGCGGTGGGTCAACGGGATGCCCGCGAACGCCGGCGCGGCCACGGCGGAGCTGATGCCGGGCACCACCTCGAAGGGCACCCCGGCCGCTGCCAGGGCCTCAGCCTCCTCACCGCCCCGGCCGAAGACGAAGGGGTCCCCGCCCTTGAGGCGCACCACGGCGCGGCCAGCCCGTGCCTGCTCCACCAGCAGGTCGCAGATCTCGTCCTGGGGGAGGGTCTTGCGGTCCTCACGCTTGCCCACATAGACGCGCTCGGCGTCTGGCGGCGCGGCGGCCACCAGGTCGGGGGGGCAGAGGTCGTCATAGACCAGCACCTCGGCCCGGCCCAGCCGGTCCTTCCCCCGGAGGGTGAAGAGATCCGACGCGCCAGGACCAGCGCCCACCAGATAGACCACGCCAACCTTCTGCGACATTGTTGCCTCCAAACTCAGGCGTTAGTATTGCGCCATGCTCTCCCGCTTTCAAACCCTTGCGCTTGTGCCTGCGCTTGCCCTTGCCCTCCTTTCCCTCGCCGCCTGCCCATCCCCCGGAGACACGCCAGACCAGAGCAAGACCAAAAAGAAGCTCGAAAAAGCCACCGTCATCCTCCAACCCTCCGGCCGCACCATCCGCCTGGACGCGGAGGTGGTCCGCTCCGACGAGGACCGCGCCCGAGGCCTGATGTTCCGCAAGACCATGGCCGACCGCCAGGGCATGCTCTTCATCTTCCCCACCCAGCAGGTGCAGCACTTCTGGATGAAGAACACCTACATCTCCCTGGATATGATCTTCATCAACGAGGCCATGAAGGTGGTGGGCATCGTGCACAGCGCCGAGCCCATGACCGAGACCCGCCGCGCCGTGGACGCGCCCAGCCGCTACGTGCTGGAGGTGAAGGGCGGGTTCTGTAAGCGTGAAGGGGTGGGGGAGGGGGCGGTGGTTAAGTTTGAGGGGCTGGGCTCCTAGGGCGTCATGCTGAAGAAGACGTCCCGGAGGCTGTTGGAGTCGCCCGTCACAAGGTCCGTGGCGACGGAGTCGAACACCGCGTAGTCGCCCCCGCGGGAGATGCCGAAGTTTCCGCTGTCACCGTCGGGATCCCCCGCGGCCGTGTCCAGGGTGACGCGCACCGTGGTGCCCGCGGAGATGTTGCGCCTGAACACGTCGGTATTGCCGTTACTGTCACCAGTCACCAGGTTGCTGGCCGCCGAGGTGAAGAGCGCGATGCTCCCGTCGCCGGTGATCTTCACCCCTGCGCACAGGGCGTTGCCCCAGGCGCCGCTGCCGTTGACGCTCACGGCGGTGACCGCCCCTGTGGAGACGCGGTGCAGATAGGCCTGCAGAAGGCCGCCCGTGCTCATTCCGGAGATGAGGGTCCCGTTGGAGCTGAAGGCAACCAGGTCGCCGTCGTCGGAGATGGCCGGGTTCCCCGACACCGCGGTGACCTGGGCGCCGGTGTCCGTGACGCTGACCCGGACCACGGCCCCGGTGGTCATGTCCTTGCGGAAGATGTCCAGCGACGCGTTGGTGTCGCCGGGCACCAGGTTTGAGGAGTCGCTGGTGAAGGCCACGTAGCGGCCCGTGCTGGACAGGTCGATGCCCAGGTAGCAGGCCCCGTTCCCACCCACGCCGACGCTGTCCGTGTCCACGCGACGCTCGGTGTTGCCCGCGTTTGAGGTGTCCAGCCAGAGCACCTGGCTGTTCTCCTGCCAGGTCACCACCAGCCCGTTGGATGAGAGGTTGGGCAAGGTGGCCGCGTGCGCCGTGCCCGCTCCCTGGTTGCTGATGCGGGTGTAGGTGCCGCCCGAGCGGTCGTAGCGGTAGATGTCCGATACGCCGTTGGTATCGGCTGTCTCCACGGCTCCGGTGGTTGAGAAGACGATGTAGCGCCCATTGTCAGAGATGGCCCCCTCGGAGCCTCCCGCGCTCATCTGCGCCCCGCCGTCCGTCAGGCTGATCCGGCTGATGGTGCCCACCGCGCGGTCGGCGAGGAACACGTCGTTGACCCCGTTGGAGTCGCCAAACACCAGATCGGGCGAGGGGCTCTGGAACACCACGTACCGGCCGTTGGCGTTGATCGGGTTGTGCAGGAAGAGGCTGGAGTCCCCGCTGTTGGTGCCGATGCTGATCAGGCTGGCCGGGCCGGTCCCCACGATGTAAGGGGTCTTGGCCGAGATCCCCTCGGCGGAGGATGTGCTGCCGGTTGCGCGGCTGTAGACCTGCAGGCTCCAGGTGCCGATGTCCACCCCCGTGGTGTTCCAGGTGTGGGTGTTGTCGCCCCATCCCCGGAGCTGGACGTAGGTGGTGTCGGGCTTGTAGGCCACGAAGCGGTACTCCACGCCGCTGGTGCAGGATGAGGCGGCGGTGAGGTCAACGTTGGTCCCCAGGGGCTGCGGCGAGGAGGGCGACGCGGCCAGGGTGGCGCTGGTGCAGGGCTGGCCACTGTTGATGGCGTAGTGGAGCGGGCCGGCGTACGCCTCGTACGGCGTGGCCGATCCGGGCTGCCGCGCGTAGAAGTAGAAGACGCTGTAGCCGATGTCGCCTGCGCCGGTGTTCCAGGTGAATGACTGGGAGGAGGTCCAGCCCTGCACCTGCCGCCAGACGCCCGCGGGATCCCGCTGCACGAAGCGGTACTCCCCGCCGCCGGGGCAGGAGGCCATACCGGTGAAGGTGACGGTGGTGCCCGCCGCGCTGGGGGAGGTGGGCAAGGCCGAGAGGAGCGCGGCCACGCAGGGCGACGCGCTGGTGGCCACCACCGTGTAGATCTGGGTGAAGTCGTAACCCGCCCAGGCATCGCCGGAGCCCACCGCCCGCACCTTCACCAGAAACCTGTAGGTGCCCGTGGGCAACTCGGTGGTGTCCCAGTTGTAGGTGTTGGTGGTGTTCCACGCCTTCAGGGTCCGCCAGAGTCCGTCCGGGTACTTGGCCGAGATGTGGTACTCGGCCGTGCCCGTAATGCATGATCCGGTGGCGGTGAAGGCCACGGTTGTCCCTTCTGTGACTGTGCCCGCCACGGGGTTACCCGCCAGGCTCACCGAGCAGTCACCCTTGGCATAAAAGGTGAGCTCCTGGAATTCAAAGCGGTCCTGATCGCCGCAGCTGCCCAGGAGCAAACCCACCAATAGCAGTGACACTGTTCGGGTGCCGCACGGATTCATGTCCGCCTCCTCACAAAATTCAATTGTTAGGTGCTCGAGTCAGGATACAGGAAGGAGGGGGGGATGGTGAAGGGTGGGAACTAGGAGCTCCCCAGGAAGGCCTTGGCCTCCAGGTACACGCCATCAGCGTCCAGGTGATGCTTGGCGTACAGGTCCGCCGTATCCCCCGACTCCCCGTACTCCTTGACCCCCACCCGCCACACCCGCGCGGGGGTGGTCTCGGCCAGGGCCTCGCACACTGCCGAGCCCATGCCGCCGGAGATGCCGTGGTCTTCAACGGTCATGACCTTGCCGGTCTGCGCGGCCAGCTTGCCCAGGGTCTCGGCGTCGATGGGTTGGATGGTGTGGAGGTTCACCACCCCCGCCTTCACGCCCTCGGCCTCAAGACGCTCGGCTGCCTCCATGGCAGATCCGACGCACGCCCCGGTTGCAACGATGGTCAGGTCCGCGCCGTCGCGGAGGATATCGGCCTTGCCCGGCTGGAACTTGTAGTCCTCGCCGTGCACCTGGGGGATCTTCTGCCGGGTCAGGCGGAGGAAGGCCGGGCCGTCGTACTCGTTGACCAGGTACTCCACCACCTGGGTCGCCTCCACATCGTCAGCGGGCTGGATCACCTGCATGTTGGGCAGGGTGCGCAGACACGCGATGTCCTCCAGGGCCATCTGGGTGTAGCCGTCCGGGCCCACGCCGCAGCCGGCGTGGGTGCCCACGATGGTGACGTTGGCGTTGTTGTAGCCCACAGACACCTTGATCTGGTCAAAGCGGCTGGTGACGAAGCAGGAGAAGGAGCAACAGAACGCGATCTTGCCGCACTCGGCCAGGCCAGCGGCCGTGCCGAGCATGTTCGCCTCCTGGATCCCCATCTCGTAGAAGCGGTCCGGGTACTCCTCGCCGAACCAGGCGGACCGGGTGGACTCGCTCAGATCAGCGTCGAGAACAACGATGTTCGGGTTCTCTCCGCCCAGCCTGAGCAGGGCCTTGCCGAAGGCGTTGCGGGTGGCGTTGGCGGTCATCGGGACACCTCCTGGTCGGTGAGACCGTGGCGCTCCTTGAGCTCGGCGATGGCCTGGTCCCCCTGCTCGCGCGTGGGAGCCACGCCGTGCCAGTTCACCTTGTTCTCCATGAAGGAGACCCCCTTGCCCTTGACCGTGTGGGCAATGATGTAACTGGGCCGCCCCTTGACGGTTTCGGCCTCGTCCAGGGCGTCCATGAGCTGGCCGTAGTCATGGCCGTCAACCACGATGACGTGCCAGCCGAAGGCCTTCCACTTGTCGGCCAGGGGCTCCAGGTCCATGACGTCCCGGGTGTAGCCGTCGATCTGGGCCTTGTTGTAGTCCAGGATCACCGTGAGGTTGTCGAGCTTGTACTTGCAGGCGCTCATGGCGCCCTCCCACACCTGACCCTCCTGGGTCTCGCCGTCGCCCATCATGCAATAGACCCGGTACTTGTCGCCGTCCAGGCGCGAGGCCAGGGCCATGCCCTGGGCGATGCTCAGCCCCTGGCCCAGGGAACCGGTTGAGGTGTCGACGCCGGGCAGCCAATGTTTGCACGGGTGCCCCTGCAACGGGGAGCCGAGCTTGCGCAGGGTCCAGAGCTGCTCCCTGGGGAAGAACCCGAGGTCAGCCATGACCACGTACTGGGCAGGCACGCCGTGCCCCTTGCTCAGCACGAACCTGTCCCGGTCGGCCCACATGGGCTCGGCCGGGCGGTGGCGCAGCTTGTAGTGGTAGAGGGTGGAGATGATGTCGATGGCGGAGAGGGACCCGCCAGGGTGCCCGGAGCCCGCCTCGGTGAGCATCTCGATGATTTCGACCCGGTACCTTGGGGCCTTGCGGCTGAGTTCATCAGCCAGGGCTGCTCTGTCCAATGTTGCCCTCCTGCTTGGTGAAAAAAGGTGGTGGTGAGGGCATTGTACTTGGCTGGCGGGGAGGATCAACGGGGGATCCAGGAGCGGGTATTTAACGGCGGCGAGACAGGCGCTGGATCCGCGACAGGTTCTGCTGTGCCAGGTTCACCTGGTTGAAGCCCGCCTCGAAGATGGTCCTCGGGGAGGAGTGTTCGATGAAGGGATGATTCAGGGTGTTCAGCGGCGCCCCCTCGGCCCAGCTGGACAGCGCACTGCTGGAGATTTTGAGCAGGGCCTCCCTGCCCGGCGGAGGTTCCCCACCGGTCCTCCCAACCAGCGCCATCAAGGGGCGGGCCGGATTGTCTGCCGCCACCATGCCCACGGCGCCGGGGGAGGTCTGCTGGAAGGAGCGGATAACGACGCCCACCTCGCGCGGTGAGAGCTGCCACAGCGGGAGCCAGGAGATGAGCACCCCCCCCTTGTTCAGGCGCCGCCGTGCCGCCTTGAAGTGCTCCACGCTGTACAGCGCGCTCACCCCCGGATTGCGCGGCGCGAACAGGTCCATGGCGATGAGGTCGTAGCCGTGTCCAGGGCGGGAGAGGAAGTGGCGTCCGTCCGCGCGGATCAGGGAAACGCGGGGATCCTTGGCCACCCCCAGGTTGGCGCCCTTGAACAGGTGCGCGATCTCGAAGTAGCGCTCGTGCAGCTCCACGCACTCCAGGGACTTCAACCGCTTGTCCCGGGCCATTCCACCGAGGGTGGTCCCGGTGGCGAACCCCACCAGCAAGGCCCGCCGGGGGTTCGGGTGCTGCCTGGTGGAGATCGCGCCGATACGGCGCTGCATGGACACGGTGGGGCGGGAGGTGTCCGAGAGGCTGTAAAGGTTGTTGGACCAGAGGGACCGGAGCCCCGGCTCATCCTGGTACACCGTCACCGTGGATGTGGCCGCGTCCTGGTGAAACAGGCGCTTCCGCCCCTCGACATCCGCTGCTGGATCCATGCCCGGAGCGTTGCCGGACAGCAGCACAACCAGCGTGGCCGCCAGCGCCCCTGCCACCGCGATCCGAGCAGACCGGGGCTGCCCCGGCAGCAGGGTGAGCCAAAGGGCCAGCGCCATGTAGCCCACCTCCCAGAGCATCAGGCAGGCGGCCAATCCCAGGGCCGGCATGAGCCAGAACGTTGTGGCCAGGCTGCCCACCACGCCCCCCAGGGTGTTGAGCCCGTAGAGCCAGCCCGATGTTCGTGGAGCCCGATCCTGGTCGGGTACGGCGGCGCCGATGAGCAGGGGCAGGGCCGCGCCCATGGCCAGAGTGGCGGGCAACAGGACAAGCACCGATCCGCCGCCAACCCAGGCCAGGTAGACCGCCCAGCTTTGAACATGACCATCCCTTAGCAGCGCCCCTGAAATGGGCAGCAGCAGAGGCACCAGCTGGGAGGTGATGATGCAGGCGCCAGGCACGGCGAGATAGACGCTGGCCAGCAGGGCAGGGCGAGGTGGTCCGCCCCGCCGGTTCAACCTGCCGGCGGCCAGCGCGCCGAGCCCCACGCCAACCAGGTGGGCCGAGAGCACCAGGGCCAACACGAACAGGGTGGTGGGAAAGGAGAGGGAGAGGGCGCGAATCCAGAGCACCTCCGCGCCGATGGAGAAGACCCCGCTGGCCAACGCAACCACGGAGGCGAGCCTGAGCGGTATGGAGGGGGATGGGGCTGTCTTGACGACGGGCTGCTGACCGCTGACCGCCTCAACGTCCCCCTGGCGCCGGCGATGAACCAGGTGCAGCACACCGGCGAGGGCCGCCACCAGGAGGTTCACCCAGACCAGCGCCACACAGGTCCAGAGCCGACCCAGCCCGGGGAGCAAGAGGAAGGCAACCAGCAGAGTGCCAGCCACGGCGCCCAGGGTGTTCAGCCCGTAGAAGAGGCCCACTCCGCTCGTTGTATCTCGGCCCTGGCGCAGCTCTCGCACCACCGCGGCCATGGCCGGGAAGGTGGCGCCCAGCAGGGTGGTGGGCGCGATCAACACGGCGGTGGAGATGACGAGGTTCCACAGCGCCCCCCCGCTGCCCGGCATGTTCAACAGGCCATCGGTTACAGCCTCCAGGCACACCGGAACCAGGGCGGCCGACACCCCGATGCCAACCTCCAGCAGGGCGTAGTCACGGAGGGGGCGGGTGGATCTCTGGAACTGCTTCCCCCCCAGCCAGGAGCCCAGGGCCATGCCGAGGAAGTAGATGGAGATGGTGACTGATATCGCCGGCGTGGATGCGCCGAACAGATCAGTCAGGAACCGCGTCCAGGCCACCTCATAGGAGAGCCCCGCCACGCCCGACAGAAAGAAGGCGATCCAGATGATCGGCACGACATGAGGTTAGGCGGGAAACTACAGGAAGGGAAGGGGGGGGAGGAGATGTCGAGAGCCAGAGTCCAAAACTCTAGCTCTCGACGAGCCGCAAAGCGGCCCTACAGAACGCCCTCGCCCTCGGCCAGCTTCTGGTACAGGCGGAAGCGTGCCGAGTACTCCTGCTCAAGGCGGGTATGCAGCGTGGCAGCCTCCTCGGGGAAGGACTTGGTCAGGGTCTTGTAACGAACCTCGCTCATCAGGTAGTCCTGGAACGACTTGGTGGGGGGCTTGCAGTCCAGCTGGAACGGGTTCTTCCCCTCGTCCCGGCGGCGCGGGTCGAAGCGGTAGAGCGGCCAGTAGCCGGAGTCCACCGCCAGCGCCTGCTGGTCCATGCAGCGACCCATACCCGCCATGATGCCGTGGTTGATGCACGGGGAGTAGGCGATGATCAGGGAGGGGCCGTCGTAAGCCTCGGCCTCGGCCATTGCCTTGACCGTGTGGCTCATCTTGGCGCCCATGGCGATGGAGGCCACGTACACGTAACCGTAGCTCATGGCCATCAGGCCCAGGTCCTTCTTCTTGGTCTTCTTACCGGAGAAGGCGAACTTGGCCACCATGCCGGAGGGGGAGGCCTTGGAGGCCTGGCCGCCGGTGTTGGAGTACACCTCGGTGTCGAGCACCAGGATGTTCACGTCCTGGTCCATGGCCAGCACATGGTCCAGGCCGCCGTAGCCGATGTCGTAGGCCCAGCCGTCGCCGCCCACGCTCCAGACCGACTTCTTGATGAAGAGGTCCTTGTTATCCAGCAGCTCCTGCAGGGCAGGCTTGCCGCCGGCCTCCTGCTCCAGCAGGGCGATGACCCGCTCGGAGGGCTTGACCGACTCGTTGCCGCCCTTGAACACCTCGTCCCAGGCACCCAGGGCCTCGCGCAGGCCGTCGCTGATGCCGCCAGCGGCGACAACGTCGTGGACCTTGCCGCGCAGCCAGTTGCGGCGCTGGATGTAGGCCACGGTCATGCCGAAGCCCACCTCGGCGTTGTCCTCGAACAGGCTGTTGGCCCAGGCAGGACCGCGCCCGGCGTCGTTCTTGGGGAACGGCGTGGAGGGGCAGGTGCCGCCGTAGATGGAGGTGCAGCCGGTGGCGTTGGAGATGACCATACGGTCGCCGCACAGCTGGGTGGCCAGCTTGTAGTACGGGGTCTCGCCGCAGCCGGAGCAGGCGCCGGAGAACTCGAACAGGGGCTTGCGGAACTGGCTGCCCTTGATGGTGTTGATGCGCATCAGGTCGTCGCGCACGGGCTGCTTGTCGGCCCAGGTGGTCAGCGGGATCTGGGTCTCGAGCTGGCTGGCGATGGGCTTCATCACCAGGGCCTTGAGCGGGTTCCCCTTCTTGTCCTGCTGGCCCTCGACCTCGGCGGGGCAGGAGTTGACGCAAACCTCACAGCCGTTGCAGTCCTCGGAGTAGAGCTGGATGCGGTAGTGCAGGCCCTTGAGGGCGCGGCCCTTGGCCTCCACGGTCTCGAAGCCCGCCGGGGCCGCGGCTTTCTGCTCGTCGTCGATGAGCACCGGGCGGATGGCGGCGTGGGGGCAGACCAGCGCGCACTGGTTGCACTGGGTGCAGGTAACGGCGTCCCACTCGGGAACGTCAACGGCGATGCGCCGCTTCTCGTAGCGGGTGGTGCCAACCGGGAAGGTGCCGTCCGGGCCGCCCTGCTGGTAGGAACCGTCCAGGGGCGCGGTGAAGGCGGACACGGGAACGGTGTCGCCCTTCTGCAGGGTGATGGTGCGCATGACGTCGGACACGAACGCCGGCTCGTCGCGCTTGACCGGCTCCTCCAGCGGGGCGTTGGCCCACTCGGCCGGCACCTTCACCTCGTGGTAGTTGTCCAGGGCGGCGTCAACGGAGGCCCAGTTCATGGTGACGATCTTCTCGCCCTTCTTGCCGTAGGTCTTCTTGATGGCGTCCTTGAGGTACTTCACCGCCTCGTCCAGCGGCAGCACCTTGGAGGTGGCGAAGAACACGGTCTGCATCACCATGTTGATGCGGTACCCCAGGCCGACCTCGCGGGCCAGCTTGATGGCGTCGATGGTGTAGAACTTGGCCTCCTTGGTGGCCAGGGCGCGCTTCCAGGAGCCCGGCAGCTTGGTCTCCAGGTCCGCGTCGCTCCAGTTGCAGTTGAGCACGAAGGTGCCGCCCTGCTTCAGGTCGGCCAGGATGTCGTACACGCCCACGTAGGCCTGGTTGTGGCAGGCGACGTAGTCAGCGGACTTGACCAGGTAGGAGCTCTGGATCTGCTTCTCGCCGAAGCGCAGGTGGCTCACGGTGATGCCGCCCGACTTCTTGGAGTCGTAGACAAAGTGACCCTGGGCGAACATGTCAGTCTCGTCGCCGATGATCTTGATGGCTTCCTTGTTGGCGCCAACCGTACCGTCCGCGCCCAGGCCCCAGAACAGGCAACTGGTGGTGCCCTCGGGGGTGGAGTCGACCTCCTCGCCCAGGTCCAGGGAGAGGTTGGTCACGTCGTCGTTGATGCCCACGGTGAAGCGGGACTTGGGGGTGTCCGCGGCCAGGTTGTCGAAGACGGCCTTGGCCATGGTCGGGGTGTAGTCCTTGGAGGAGAGGCCGTAGCGGCCGCCCACCAGCATGGGGCTCAGGCCGGTGTCGAAGAAGCTCGTGGCCACATCCTGGTACAGGGGCTCCGCCTGTGCGCCCGGCTCCTTGGTGCGGTCCAGCACGGCGATCTTGGTGACCGTCTTGGGCAGCATCTTGAGGAAGGCGTCCTTGTACCAGGGGCGGTAGAGGCGGACCTTGATCAGGCCGATCTTCTCGCCCTGGGCCACCTGGTAGTTCACCAGCTCCTCGGTAACCTCGGCGCCGGAGCCCATCATCACGACAACACGCTCGGCGTCAGGGGCGCCGACATAGTCGAACAGGTGGTACTCGCGGCCCACCAGCTTGCTCACGTCAGCCAGCACGTTGGCGATGGTCTCGGGGGCGGCGTCGTAGTAGGTGTTCGGCGCCTCGCGGGCCTGGAAGAAGTGGTCCGGGTTCTGGGCCGTGCCGCGCAGGTGCGGGTGGTCCGGGTTCATGGCGCGGTAACGGAAGTTCTGGACCTCATCCCACGGCATCATGGAGGCGAGGTCCTCGTAGTCCAGGATCTCAACCTTCTGGATCTCGTTGGAGGTGCGGAAGCCATCGAAGAAGTGGATGAACGGGATCCGCGTCTTGATGGAGGAGACATGGGCAGCGATGGCCAGGTCGTGGGCCTCCTGCACCGAGCCGGCGGCCAGCAGGGCCACGCCGGTGTTGCGGCAGCCCATGACGTCGCTGTGGTCGCCGAAGATGGAGAGCGCGTGGGTCGCCACGGTGCGGGCGGACACGTGCAGCACGAAGGGGCTCAGCTCGCCAGCAACCTTGTGCAGGGTCGGGATCATGAGCAGCAGGCCCTGGGAGCAGGTGAAGCTCACCGGCAGGGCGCCAGCCGAGGCCGCGCCGTGGCAGCCGGCCGAGGCGCCGCCCTCGGACTGCATTTCAACCACCAGCAGGGGCTGGCCGAAGATGTTCTTCCGCCCCTGAGCGGACCACTCGTCCGCCATCTCACCCATGGTGGAGCTGGGGGTGATCGGGTAAATGGTGGCCACGTCGCTGAAGGCGTAGCCCACATGGGTCGCCGCGGTGTTGCCGTCGATGGTTACGAATCGCTTGCCCATCTTGCCTCTCCTCTGATGTACATGGCGCCGTCGTTAGTGAGGCGCCATAGATAGGTGCCTATGTAATTTTCGCGGCGCAACGTATCAGCGACCCCCCACTGCGTCAAGCGCTCCGTAGTACGGGTGGGGAGGGTGAGGAGAGGGGGGGCTGCGGCCTGTGGGCAAGACATGCTATCCTTGCGGAATGGCACAAAAGATTCGGATGTTCGGGGCCGCTGTGGCGGCGCTATTGTTGATAGTCTCGCCTGCTCAGGGCGCTCCCAATAATATTGTCGGGCTCAACACCCACCAACCCGCGGACGACGTGCTGGACGCGGCCAAGAGCCTGGGGGTGACCTGGGTTCGCATCGACTTCAACTGGTACCAGGCCGAAACCAAGCAGGGGAAGTACTCCTGGGCCCTGTTCGACAAGATCATCAACAACGCTATCTCCCGGGGGTTGAAGGTGTTCCCCACCATCGGGTACGGGCCGGCATGGGCCAAGGACCCGGCCCACAAGAACGCGGACGGCAAGACCCACAACGACACGCCCAAGGCCGGGACATACCAGGCCTTCTGCAAGGCCGCGGCCGCCCGGTACAAGGGCAAGATCACCCACTGGGGCCTGTGGAACGAGCCGAACCTCGACTTCTTCGAGAGCTCGGACAAGAACCTCTGGATCAACCGCATCGTCATTGAGGGGATCAAGGGGATCAAGGCGGGCTGCCCCTCCTGCAAGGTGCTGGGCCCGGAGCTGGCCTCGGTTGGCAAGGTTCACGCCGCCTGGTTCGACGCATCGCTCAAGGCGCTCAAGAAGGCAGGGCTGATGTACGACATCATCACCTGGCATAACTATGCCGCCTTCCACGAGATCAAGCCGAACCTGATCCCGCAGTGCCCCACCGGGGACTACTTCCTGCACGACGTGGAGAAGGGGCGGCGCTGCTTCGGGGTGCTCATCGGTTCCAAGGCCCCGTGGGAGGTGATGCAGGACAACAAGGTGACCCACCTGCCGTTCTGGCTCACCGAGACCGGCTACAAGGCCCCGCTGTCCGATACCAAGAAGACCGGGGAGCAGCAGACTTACTACCGCCGGGTGCTTGAGGAGCAGCTCAAGCGAACCTGGTTCCAGGCGACCTTCTTCTACGAGATCATCGACGACAACAACATCGCGGACAAGTGGGGCATGGCCGTGCGGTCCAGCGGTTCGGGGCAGAAGTGGCCCGGCTCGTACAAGCTCAAGCCGGTGTGGAGCTACATCAAGAAGTGGATCACGCAGAAGCCAAAGCCCGACATGGGCGTGCCCAAGCCGGATGTCGGCGCGCCGCCCAAGCTGGACAAGGGCACCACCCCAAAGCAGGACAAGGGGACGCCGCCCAAGCTGGACGGCAAGGCGCCGCCCCGGGACACCAAGCCGTGGCCTGGCAAAGAGAAGGGCGTCAAGCCGAAGAAGGACAGCAAGGGGCCCGGCCCGGTGAAGGACACCGGCGGGGGCGGGGAGCCGGTGGGGGGCGGGACGAGCAGCGCATGCGGGATTAGCGGGGCAGGGCCGCTGTTCGGCCCGGCCTGGTTTGGGCTAACATTATTACTGCTTGGATATCGTTCCTTACGGAGGAGAAGATGAGTTCTTATTTCGGCAAGATGGTGGCGCTGGCCGCGCTGGTCCTGGCCCTGGGCGCGTGCGACGAAACCCGCGGCGCGGTGGGGAGCGGCAAGAAGGACGCTGGCACCGTGGATCCCATGGACAAGGGACCCGCCAAGCTGGATCCCTCGGGCGATATCCATAACCAGGACGCCATCGACAACCGCGACCTCGGCCTGGTACCGGACCTGCCCCTCGCGGATCAGGGCAGCCCGCCCGATGTCCTCCCCCCTGACGCCGAGGTGCCGGATCAGCTGATCCCGGACCAGCTCGTGCCTGACATCCTGCCCCCCGACGCCTGCTCGCCCAGCACCTTCTACCTGGACAACGACGGCGACGGGTACGGCGACTCCAGCAAGACCGTGCTGGCCTGCTCGCCGCCCAAGGGATACGCCAAGCAGGGCGGCGACTGTAACGACAAGGACAAGGAGATCCACCCCGGCGCCAAGGAGAAGTGCAACAAGAAGGACGACAACTGCAACTACTTCATCGACGAGGGCCTGACCAAGAACGTCTACTACAAGGACAACGACGGCGACGGGTACGGCTCCACCTCCACGGTGCAGGACTGCATGCAGCCCGTTGGCTTCGTCTCCCTCACCGGCGACTGCAACGACAACAACGCGGCCATCAACCCGGGCGCCTCCGAGGCGTGCAACGAGGTGGACGACAACTGCAACGGCTACAAGGATGAGGGGCTGACCAAGAAGGTTTACTTCAAGGACGTGGACGGCGATGGGTACGGCGGCCTGGCCTGGCAGCAGGCGTGCACCCAGCCCAAGGGGTACGTAGAGAACGCCGGGGACTGCAACGACTACAACAAGCTTATCCACCCCAAGGCGGTGGAGCAGTGCAACAAGGTCGACGACAACTGCAACGGCTACATCGACGACAACCTCAAGACCATCACCATCTACAAGGACAACGACGGCGACGGCTTCGCGGCCAAGAACGCCCTGAGCCAGCAGAACTGCAAGGTGCTGGTGGGGTGGACCATCCCGGTGGACCAGAACGGCGACGGCAAGTACGACTGGGACTGCGACGACTCCGACGTCACGGTCTACCCGGGCGCCCCCACCAAGTGCGGCGACGGCAAGGACAACAACTGCGACGGCTCCACGGACCAGCTCTGCTTCACAAAGTGCCCTGGCACCTGGGCCACCGGCCCGTACAAGCTGCCCTACGCCTACGGCAACGTTGCCGCCCCCACAATGGACCTCAACGGCGACGGGCAGCACGAGATCATCGTGCAGGACACCTTCGGCTTCGCCATCCTGGATGCCAAGGGGAAGGCCCACTACGCCTGGTCCAAGCAGAAGTACAACTACAGCCGCCGAATCGCGGTGGTGGCGGACATCGACGACTACAGCACCTTCGGGGTGGCCACCCAGACCCTGGAAGTGCTCACGGGCAACGGCAGCCGGCCCGTCTTCTACAAGCTCGCCGGCAGCACGGTCTCCACCTACACCAACTCAACCTCGGTGTACGACGCGTCCTCCTTCATGGTGCGCGACCTTAACAACGACGGCGTGCCGGAGTTCGTCACATCCTCCTGGTGCGAGAAGAACGCGGGCACCAAGATCTTCCGCTTCAACCGCAGCACAAAACAGATCCAGCTCGTGCGCTCCATCGCCGACCCGGACGGCGTCTGCGAATACTGGGACGGCAGGGCGCTCACTGACCTGGACAACGACGGCGACCTGGAGCTGGTCTTCGGCAACGGCTACCCCCAGAACTACAGGCCCAGTGTTTGGGGCGGCAAGATCTACGCCCGGCGTTTCACCAACTGGTCCAACCTGGCCAACACCGCCCACTGCACCGGCTGCTTCTCCACCAACTACGCCTCCTGGGCGTACCCCGGCGGCACCACCTTCCTCTACCGGGTGGGCGCCCAGGTGCGCGCACAGGTGCTCTACTTCACCTCCAATACCCCGAACTTCGCCAACCCCGGCCACTACCGCTACTGGACCTATGACCTGAGCGGCAAGACGCAGACCAAGGGCTCCACCAACTACTCCACCCTCTGGAACGGCACCACCGACGTGGACCGCGACGGCAAACCGGACAATTACGGATCCCTGGTGGCCTGGCTCGGCCTGTACGACGTCAACGCCGACGGGTACCCGGACCAGATAACCCGCTCGGGCGGGGAGCTGCGCCTCAAGCTCTGGGATAAGAAGCAGAAGGTGTTCACGGAGAACACCGCCTCCCGGCTCAAGGTAGCGTCAGCCGGCATCAACGTGCGCTCGGCGTGGGATATCGACGCCGACGGCCGCATTGAGGTCATCTCCAGCGACGCCAACGGCAGCATCTACTGCCACGAGTTGGGCAAGGCCACCTGGCGCAAGCACGACAGCCTGCCGCCCCACTTCACCATGTTCAACCGCACCTACCAGTGGGACAACCACGAGCCCAATGAGGGCACGGACACCAACAAGGACGGCCTGCCGGACCGGTACATCCAGGTCCCCTCGGCCCTCACCTCCAAGGGCGACTTCTACAGCTACCTCTCCACCGCGGTGGACAAGGACTACTACCTGGTGGACACCGCCTGGGGGGCGTCCATCTGCCTCAAGTCACCCAAGGGGTACGCCTACACCCTGCGGGTCTATTCCTACAAGGATCGCTGGAACAACAGCACCAAGGCCACCACCCCCGACGGCAAGCCGGACGGGTTCCTGTGGCAGAAGGCATCGGCCAAGGGCGGCACGGTCTGCTTCCGTGGCAACTACGTCATGCCCCCACGCTACGGCGAGTACAAGTTTGTCATCGGCGTGGAGAGCACCGGGACGACCAACTTCTCCCCCTACTGGCCGTACTGGTTGACCATCAAGAAATAGGCTACCGCTCCAAAACCATCACGACCTCCGCGTGGTGCGTCTGCGGCATCATGTCCAGGGCCACGGTGCGGCTGATACGGAATCCCTCTGCCTGCAGCTCGCGGGCGTCCCGTTGCAGGGTCATGGGGTCGCAGCTGACATAGATGATGGTGGCCGCGCCGGTGGCTGCCAGGGCAGGGGCCAGGCCCTTTGCCCCTTCGCGCGGCGGATCCAGGATCACCAGGTCGTATTTCCCGCCCCGCGCCAGGGCTTGCTCAGCGGTCATGGTCAGCGCCTCCACGTCAGGGCAATTTTCCCGCAGCAACTCCACCGACGCGGGCCACGACTCCACGGCCGTGAGCTGACGACACAGGGGCGCCAGGGCCACGGTGAGGGCGCCTACCCCGGCGTAGAGCTCCAGGACCTCGCCTGTCCCGGGAGGGCTCATGTCCGCCACCAGGGCTCCCATCGCTGCCTCCTGGGCGGCGTTTGCCTGACAGAAACACGCTGCCGAGCCCTGAACATCAGGGGCCAGCTTCACACGCGCTGCCGGCTCCCCGCCCCTGAGGCTAACCGACACCATGCCGTCTTCACCCTCCACCAGCACCACGGTCCCCTGGCCGGAGAGCCCCGGGAGCGCGCGGTTCAGGCCCGCGGTGAGCAGGGGGCAGGTTTCAAGCGCCTGGACCTCCCGGGAACGGTGCCGGTAGAACCCGACGCCGTCGCCGCTGAAGTGCAACCGCGCCCGGCGGCGGTAACCCAACTCGGCGGGGGAGGGGACCAGCCGCTCCAGGTCGGCGTCCAGGCGTGAGAGGATACCCCGCAGCATCTGCTCCTTGTGCTCAAGCTGCTGCGGATAGCTCAGGTGTTGCCAGGCGCACCCTCCGCAGCGGCCAAAGAGCGGGCAGGGCGGTGGGCGGCGGCCGGGCCCCGGCTCCAGAACCTCAACGATCTCGCCCCACGCCATGGACTTCTTCTGGCGGGTAAGCCGCAGCGAGACATGATCGCCCGGCGCTCCCAGGGGCACGAAGACCACCTTGCCATCGGGCAGCCGGCCAACAGCGTCGCCGCCAAAGGCGAGCTCGGTGAGGTGAACCTTGAGTGTCATTCAAACTACGGGAAGCTCTGCGACACCCGGTTCCGCGAAACCTCGAAGGAGAACATGCCCTGGAGGTTTCCGGTTGCCCGGGAGCAGTGGCCCAGCTTGAGCGAGCGGCCGTCGCGGATGTTGAAGGAGAAGAAGCCGGCCACGAGGTCACCGTACTCCACCAGGAAGTTGTCCAGGTCGTCCACTTTCTGGCCGCGGTACGCGTTGCCGAGGTGGCAAAAATAGATGCACGCGCCAGCCCTGCCCAGCAGGTGAACGATCTTGGCGTGGTTGTCCTGGTCATCAAAGTCGCCCTCGCAGAGCTGTTCCATGGCGCTCTTCTCGGCGGCCGTGGGGGTGGGGCACGCCTGCGCCTCCTTGCCGGTGGGGACGAAGCAGTCCACGCCGCCGGTGGCGCTGCTGGACCCGGAGCCTCCTGCAGAGATCTTCATCTCATTGGACGCGGCAACCTTGGGTTGCCTGCACTCGGGGCACTGGGCGTACAGGTAGAGGCGCGACCGGATCAGGTCAGCGCCAGTGGATGACTTGGTGGAGCCAGCCATCAGGGGCTCACGGTAGGTCACGGGCACGGGGTCGCCGCGGGCGAAGTACCTTGCGATCCCGCGCAGGTCGAGCAGCTGAAACACGAGCCCGTTGGAGTTCTCGAGCCAGTTGCTGGTGTCCTGGATGCGGAAGATGAGCCCGTTGCGCCGCTGGTTGGCCGAGGCGTTGGAGTCTTCCTGGGTTTCGGCCGCGTAGAAGTCCGCCTCCAGGTCGAAGTTGTCCAGCTGCGCCGGCGACTGGCCGAAGGCCTGGCCGTCCTTACAGTTCTCCATCCAGAGCTGGCCTGTGACCCAGCCCTCGCCGTCGCCGAAGCAGCCAGAGAGCATGGGCCCGAGGCACGCCAACGTCAGCAACGTCAGCCGGCGCACGCTGTCACCTCACTCAGGATCACCTCTTCAGCCTCCTCGGGGCTGGCGGCCGCGCGCCCGTCACGGACGCCGATCTCCAACAACCCGGAGCTGCCAGAATATGCCACCCACCCGCCGCGCGCCACATCGCCGAAGGTTCGACGAACTACCCCGATCTCCTTGCCGTTCCAGCTCACCCGCCAGTCATCGCCGCCGGCGAGGTCACGCGACCTGATGTTCGTGATCAGGTTGCCGAACTGATCCACATGGATCACCTGCCCCACAACGCGGCCAGGCGCCACCGTGGGTTCGGGCGTTTCGAGGCGCTCCCACTCCGCAAGGGATGGGCCTAGCTGGCCGGGGTCCACCCCCGCGGCGAGGTGCCCGGCGGCGGGGGCAAAGATATCCCGCCCGTGAAAGGTATTGCTCACCGTGGAGCGCCGGTATTCCGGGTTTTCCAGCAGGACGCCCGAGGTTGCCTCTGCAGCGGCGAGGCTGAGCAGGCCATTATCAGGCCCGATGTACCAGTGCCCGTCGGCGCGCAGGGCGATGGGCCGCCGCGCCGTTCCGACCCCCGGATCGACCACCGCCACATGGATGGTCCCCCGCGGAAAGTGCGTCGCCGCCTCCCGGAGCGCCCAGGCGCCAGCGCGGATATTCTGTGCCGGGATGTCATGGCTCAGGTCAACGATATTGGTCCCTGGCGCCAGGCCGAGGATGACGCCCTTCATCGCTCCGACGAAGCCGTCGACGGTGCCAAAATCGCTCAACAGGGTGATGACGGCCTTTTTCATGTCGGTTACTATTTTAAGGCAGGGAAATGACTTCTTAAACTGTTGATTTCGTGGTTGCGATGGGCTAGATTGTAATCCTCTTAACCATGCGAAATCCAAGGAGCACCCCGATGACGAAGTCAGAACTGATCGAGACCGTTGCCGGCAAGCTCAAGCTCCCCAAGGGAAAGGCGGAGCTTATCGTGAACTGCATCTTCGACTCCATGGAGGATGCGCTCAAGAAGGGCGAGCGCATCGAGATCCGTGGCTTCGGAAGCTTTGAGATCCGCCACTACAAGGCGTACGAGGGGCGCAACCCCCGCACCGGCGAAAAGGTGGATGTCCGTCCCAAGCGGCTCCCCTTCTTCAAGGTCGGCAAGGAACTCAAGGAGCGGGTCAACGAGGGCCGCTTGCAGTATCCGATCGTCGAGGACGACGACGAGCCGACCCGCCCTGCCGTTGAGACGCCGCCTGATCCACCCGCGCCCACCGGGTTCGGCGCGCCGCCCGACGACAACAAGGGCCCGACCTTCTAGACAACTCCGCAGTCCCTCCAACTCAATCGGGCCGGGGGTAGGTCCATACGTGCGCGCGGAAACTGCTGTTAGCTTTCAGCTATTCCACAGCGTGGCCGCGTTCACCAGAACCTGTGTTTCAGGTACCATTGTGAAATTCGAGATGGCTGGAGGAACCTGGCATGCCGGGCGGATCGCTGGAGGGGCGAAAGATCGGCAACTATGTGGTCACCCGCCTGCTGGGAGAGGGCGGGATGGGCGCGGTCTATCTTGCCCACCACCCGGAGATCGGGCGAGAGGTGGCCATCAAGGTGATCAGCGCTCTGCTCCTGGACGACCGGGCAGAGCGATTCATCGACGAGGCCAGGGCCGCGACGCGCATCCGCCACCCCAATATCATTGACATCTACGACCTCGGGCGCACCGAGGAGGGCCGCATCTACTATGTGATGGAGCGGCTGGAGGGGCGGGAACTCACCGAGGTGATGAAGGAGCACTTTGACCGCGCGGGCCGCATGACTCCGGCCCAGGTGCTGCCCATCCTGGCCCAGATCTGTTACGCGCTACAGGCGGCCCACGACAGCGACGTCGTGCACCGTGACCTGAAACCCGAGAACATCTTCGTGATGCGGCGCCGGCACCTGGTGGTGAAGATCCTCGACTTCGGGCTGGCCAAGCTGCTGGAGCGGGAGCAGGAGGGCACCGCCCGTACAGAGACCGGGTTGATCATGGGATCCCCGCTGGTCATGGCCCCGGAGCAGGCATCCGGAGAGCACCGGCGTATTTCCCCGGCCACCGATCTGTACTCCCTCGGGATCATCCTCTACTGGATGATGGCCGCGCGGCCCCCCTTCACAGACAAGGAGGTCTGGCGACTCATCGCCCGGCACGTGGAGGATCTGCCCCCGCGGTTGGTGGAGTTTTGCCCTGGCATCCCCCCGGCCCTGGATCGGCTGGTGGCGCAATGCCTGGAGAAGGCGCCAGCGGACCGCCCTGCATCGGCCCTGGAGATCCTGGAGCGCTTTTCCGAGGCGGTGGGCGAGTCTAAACCGGAAGATATCAAGGACTCCCTGGACGCGGCGTGGTCGGCAAAGGCGCTGCCCCGCCCGTCCGACCAGATGCCAATCATGCGGGAGGCCAATGCCGGCGATCCGCTCGATTCCATCGCCAGCGCCGAGACTCTGCCTCCAGGTCAGAGCCAGGTCGGGGGATCCCGCGTCTCAACGCTGAAGGATCCTGGAAAGGCCGGCCCGGAGGATCTCCCGAAGGGGACCAATAGCGTTCTGGCGAGGGTGCTCGGCGGAAAAAACTCCTGGCTCGTTGCCGCGAGCGTGGCTGGCCTCACCCTGGCTGTGGGGCTCGTGGTCATGGCCGCCGCCGGCGACGAAGAGATAGACAGCCACACTCCGGTTCGGGAAACCAGCGCCACAATGGATCCTCGGGCCGCGCACCTGCCAGTGGCCATGGCGCAAGCGGTTAGAGACGCTGCAGCCCCGGACATCTCCCCCCTGGATGCAGCGTCCGCGCCAGACAAGGGGAGGAAGGCGCGCAAGCCTCGCGGGCGGGTCCGACGCTCGCTGAGCCCGGTACGTAAGGAGCCGGCACGGCCTCCTGACCAGGGGATCAGGCCCGCACCCAGGCCAGCACCGGTCCATTCATCACCGGAGGACGATCGTCTCAAGGAGCCGAACCTTTGATGAGCAACTACACGCGTGGGACGAACTCCAGGGCGCTGGCGGCAGCTCTGGTCCTGGTTCTGCTCTGCCCGCTTGCCCGGTCCCCGGCAGCAGCAGCCCCACCGGACGAGGCGCTCCTGCGAGCCAAGGGGCACTACGCCGAGGGGAAGCGACTGTACAACCTGGGCCAGTTTGACGAGGCGGCCCGCTTCTTCCAGAAGGCCTATGAGGCCAAACCCCAGGCCGTGTTCCTGTACAACCTGGCGCAATGCTTCAAGCACCTGGACACCCCCAAGGATCTGAAGAAGGCCATCTTCTACTTCAAGGGCTACCTGCGGGGGACTCCCAGCGCCGCTGATCTGGCCGAGGTGAAACAGACCATCACCAAGTTGGAGGAGCGCATCGCGGCCCTGGAGGCGGAGAGGAAGAGGGAGCCTAAACAGGCCCCTCCGAAGCCCGCGCCTGTCAAGAAGCGGGACCTCGCCAGACCGTTCTACAAGACCTGGTGGTTCTGGACCGTGGTGGGGGCCGTGGTCGCGGGGGCCGGAGTTGGCATCGGGTTCGGGGTGGCGGAAAGCGGAGGCGGCCGGGTCGCGGGGGGCGAGGAGCACAACTGGGACAGGTGGACCCCATGATCCGGCGGTGGTGTGGCCTGCCGCTGCTGATGGCTCTGGCGGCTCTGCCCGGCTGCAAGCGCACATGCGAGGGGCATTCGCCCCGGGTGGAGGTGAACCTGATCTCGGGCATCGGGGTGAAGGTGGACGAGATCAAGGGCTTCCTGGTGGAGGCGTGGTTGCACGGCGGCCAGAAGCGCAAGACCTGTCTGACGCGGGCCGAGGCGGGCTTCGCGGGTGTCGGCGGCGGCCGCTTCGTCATCAAGTTCGCCGACGGGGACATCTCCGAGGGAGAGACCCTGGGCCTGGACGTGAAGGCCAGCAGCGACGCCAAGTGCGGGGCCAAGACCTTCATCGCCTGGGGCCAGCCCAACCCGAACCCGGTGGGGATAGTGCCCAACGGCTGCAACTTCGTGGACGTGTCCCTGGTGGGCAAGACCACCGACGGTGGGATCGACCAGGGTGGGGACGGCGGGCCGCCCAGGCTCCCGTTGGCCAACAGCAAGGCCAATTTGACCATCACCGGCGAGGACAAAGACCACCGCCTGGGGAGCGTGGTGGCCTGCGACCTGGATGGCAACGGCGCTGATATCGTGGTGGCCGCCCCCAACGCCAAGGACGAAACCAACACCTACGTGGGCGCGGGGAGAGTATATGCGCTGCTGAAGAAGGCGCCGACCAAGGGGAAGCAGGAGACCTGGGAGCTGAGCTCCTCCGGCACGGCGCGGATCAGGATCTACGGCATCAAGGGAGATCACCTGGGCGCGACCCTGGCCTGCGGCGACCTGAACAACGACACGTATGAGGACCTGGTGGTAGGAGCGCCCGACGCTGACAATGGGCGAGGGAAGGTATACGTGCTGTACGGCAACGCTGGCCTGCTCAAGGCGGACATCGACCTGGGGTCCGAAAAGAAGGACGTGGTGGAGGTCCTGGGCATGAGGGTGGGCGATCGGTTTGGGGCTTCCCTGGCCGTGGCGGACCTGCAGGGCACCGGGCAGGCGTTCCTCGTTGTTGGCGCCCCCGGGTACAGGCCCATCATTTCCGTGGGACCTGATGGGGGCACGGGCTCGTCAGACGCCGGCAGCGGGACGCGGGACAAAGCCGGGGCCGTCTTCTTGTTGCCAACAACCGCCCTGGTCGCCGGAAAGAGCGTCGACCTGAAGACCAGCACCTGGGTGGGCCGGGTATTGGGCGGGATGGCAGGGGAGAAGCTGGGTACGGCGCTGGCCGTCGGAGACCTGGACAGGGACGGCAAGGATGACCTCGCCATGGGAGGCCCCGGGGCCTGGTCCGGCAGCAAGACGGTTGGGGTGGTGCGCCTCCTGGTGGGGCGGAGCGACTCCTTCGCCAACAAGAAGATCGACGGTAAGGGCCCCAAAGGCATCCTGAGCATCCATGGCCATGACACTGTCAGCGCGGCGCTGGGCCAGAGCCTGGCCATGGGCGATGTGGACGCCGTCCCGACAAACGGAGTTGAGCTCGTGGCCGGGGACCATGTCAGGGCGAAGGTCTGGGTGTTCACGGACCTGAAGAGCAAGCTGGTCAAAGCCACTGGGGCGTCCACCACGCTCGGGGCCACAAGTCTCTTCAAGGCTCGCTACAGGGGGCCCGCGGGCAGCGGGTTCGCCACATCCCTGACCACGATCAAGCGCTCCGACTCGGGGACCGCCGCGGACCTCCTGGTAGGCGCCCCGAGCCAGGGTGGGTCCACAGGCGCCGTGTACTGGCTGCGGCGGAGTCAGGGCCTCGGCCAGGGCGTGGAATACGACGCGGCCACCGACGACCTGAAGTTACTGGTCACCGGCGCCGTCGTGGGGGACCGCCTGGGCGACCAGGTGTCTGGCGGGTGGCTGGACCCCAATGAGTACGTGCCAGACATCCTCATGGCCGCCCCACTAGCGAGCGGAAAGGCCGCCAATTCGGGGGTGGTGTACGGGGTGCTGGGTAAGGACTAGGGAGGGGGAGAGGAGGGGAGATGTCCTGTCGTCCTGGATGGTCGGACAGGTTGGCGTTGGTTGTGATCTTCGGTGCCCTTGCCTGCTCGGAGGGACCGGAGGCCGTGGAGGTGGAGCAGGCCCTCGCGGTGGTGGATGAGGCCCGGGAACGATTCCCGGTGCTGGTTCCCTTCCTGGAGCGGGCCGCGAGTGTTGAGCCGGCCGGAGATCGGTTTCGCTCTGCTCCACCTGCCGACACACCCGGCTCGGGGAGCGCCTGGCGCAAACCAGGGAACCACCGGATCGAGGCCGAGTTGCCCGCCCACGCCACGGGCGTCATGCGCCTGTCCAACGGGCCGGTCACCCTGGAGGTGCGAGCGATTGGAGCGAGCGACGTGCCCGGCGTGCCAACCGACAACGCCCTGGTCTACCGTGACGCCTACCCCCACGCCGACAGCTTCATCACCGCCGAGACAGAGCGGGTGGAGGAGTTCATCGTGCTGCGGGACAAGCACGCCCCACGGCGGTTCGAGTACGAGGTGAGGGTGGTGAGAGGCGGGGGGCGTGTTCGGCAGCTTGAGCCCGGCTTGCCGGTGGAGGTGCTGGACGGGGAGGGGAACGCGTGGCTGCGGTTGGAGGATCCCTGGGTGGAGGACAGTGAAGGGGAGCGGCACGCAGTGGAGGTAGCGCTGGAGGGAGGGAGGCTGGTCCTTTCCCTGCCCGAGCAGCGGTGGAGGTACCCTCTGCTGCTGGATCCGGTATGGACAACCACCGGGAGCATGGCCAAAGCGCGGAGCTATCACAGATCGGTCCTGCTCAAGTCGGGCAAGGTCCTGGTCGTTGGGGGGAGCGGCAGCAACCCCACCTATCTGCGCAGCGCCGAACTGTACGACGCGAACACAGGCACCTGGACCGCCACCGGCAGCATGGCGGCCTGGCGTGCCGAGCACACGGCGACGCTCCTGCCCTCCGGCAAGGTCTTCGCTGCCGCCGGAAAAAGCAATGGTCAGCTCTCCAGCGCGGAGCTGTACAATCCGGCCACCGGCAATTGGACAAAGACAGCCAGCCTGAGCAGGGCCCGTGACAACCACACAGCGACCCTGCTCAAGAGCGGGAAGGTCCTCATCACGGGCGGGGGTGGCGGGGGGTACCTCGCCTCCGCGGAGCTGTACGACCCGGCAACCGCAAAGTGGACGACCACGGGCAGCATGACCAGCGTCCGCATCTACCACACCGCGGTCCTGCTCAACTCCGGCAAGGTCCTCGTGGCCGGGGGCAAGGTGGGTGGAGCCAGCGCGGAGCTGTACGATCCGGCAACCGCCAAGTGGACGGCCACCGGCAGCATGAAGGGCTCGCGCTACCGGCACACTGCCACAATGCTCTCTTCCGGGAAGGTCCTTGTGGCAGGGGGAAGCGGCGCTGGATCCACAGCGGAGCTATACGATCCGACCACGGGGACCTGGGCAGCCACCGGCAGCACCAATACTTCGCGCACATACCACACATCAACGCTGCTCTGGTCAGGTGGCGTGCTCTTCGCAGGGGGGATAGGGTCTTCAGGCTACACGGCCAGCGCGGAGCAATACGACCCGGTCACCGGCACATGGACGTCCATGGCCAGCATGATAAAGGCGCACCGCCATCACGCGGCAACGCTGCTGAAGACAGGGCTTGTGCTCGTGGCGGGAGGCCGCACGGGGTACAACGACACCGCAAACGCGGAGCTGTTCAACCCATCCACCGGGCTTTCGTGCAGCAAGGCTTCCGAGTGCGTCAGCGGGTACTGTGTGGACGGCGTCTGTTGCCAGTCGGCATGCAAGGGCACCTGCAAGAAGTGCACGGCTGCGACCTCGCAGTACGGCACCTCTGGCAAATGTGCCGATGTCCCTCTGGGGAAGCCTGATCTCTACGCCACCACGCCGTGTTCAGGGAACCTGGTTTGCGACGGCAAGGGCATGTGCAAGCTGGCACCGGGGCAGCCTTGCACCTCGGCAACACAGTGCGCCAGCGGGTTCTGCGCGGACGGAGTGTGCTGCGACGGGGCCTGCAGCGCGACCTGCAAGGCGTGCAACCTCACGGGCAAGGCGGGCACCTGCTCCTTCGTGCCGCTGGGCAAACCTGACAAGAGCGGGACCAGCACCTGCACCGGGAGCCTGGTCTGCGACGGACAGGGCATGTGCAAGCTCGACCTGGGCCAGACATGCGCCGCGGCATCCCAGTGCGCCACCGGTCACTGCGTCGACGGGGTGTGCTGCGGCTCCGCTTGCCAGGGCACCTGTACGAGCTGCGGCCAGACCGGGAGCAAGGGGACATGCAAATATGTGCCCGTGGGTCAGGGTGACGCGCTGGGCGCCAAGCCGTGTACAGGCTTCTTCGCCTGCGACGGGGCAGGGGGGTGCAAGACGAAAAAGGTGACCACCTGCACCTCGGCCGCGCAGTGCCCCAGCGGATTCTGCGTGGACGGCTGGTGCTGTCACGCTGCCTGCACCGGCGCCTGCAAAGTCTGCAACCTGAGCGGGCTCGAGGGCTTCTGCGCCAATGTCCCTGTGGGCAAACCTGACCTGGTGGGGACCAAGCCGTGCACGGGCAAACAGGTCTGCAACGGCAAGGGGAGCTGCCTCACCGACAAGGGCAAGGGATGCACAGCGGACAGCGAGTGTCTCACCGGCCACTGCGCGGATGGCTACTGCTGCGACGCGGCCTGCACCGGCACATGCCAGGCGTGCAACCTCCCGCTCAAGCTGGGGACCTGCTCTTACGTTGCCGTGGGGCAACAGGACCAGAAGGCGGCTACGCCCTGCAAGGCGCCCAAGGCGTGCGACGGCAAGGGGGGCTGCTTCACCGCCACGGGCAAGGGCTGCAAGGCGGGCGGCGAGTGCGTGACCGGGTCCTGCTCTGACAAGTACTGCTGCGACACGCCCTGCACCGGCACCTGCTACGACTGTGGCCGGTCCGGCCTGGAGGGCAAGTGCAGCCCGGTGCCCTCGGGCCAGGCCGACACCAACGCCAATGTTTCCTGCATGGGGACCAACGCCTGCGATGGGGCCGGATCCTGCAAGCGCATGACAGGGAGCATCTGCACCTTGGCCAGCCAGTGCCTGAGCGGGTATTGCTCTGACGGTTACTGCTGCGACACGGCCTGCACCGCAGCCTGCCTGACCTGTGCTCTGCCTGGCAGTAGCCCGGGCTCCTGCGTCCATGTCTCCTCGGGACAGCCTGACAAGAACGCGGCGACGCCCTGTACAGGCAAGCAAGCGTGCGATGGCAACGGGAGCTGCAAGAAGAACTCGGGGGAAACCTGCAAGGCCGCCACCGACTGCCTGACCGGCTACTGCGTGGACGGCTACTGCTGCAATACGTCCTGCAAGGGAACCTGCAGGGCTTGCGACCTCTCCAGCAACCCCGGCACCTGCGGCAACCTGCCCAAGCTGGCCGAAGACAAGAACGCCACGGTGACCTGCACGGGCACCCAGGCCTGCGACGGCAACGGCACCTGCAAGGCCGCGGTGGGGCAGCTCTGCTCCAACAACTCCGACTGCGCCAACGCCACCTGCAATACCCGGGACAAGGTGTGCTGCCAGACCAAGTGCGACGCCATCTGCAGGACGTGCAGCCTGGACGCCAAGACCCGGGGCACCTGCCAGTTCCTGCCCAAGGATGGCAAGGCGGACAAGGACTGCATCGGCAAAGATCCCAAATGCGGCGGCGAGTGCGACGGGTCAGGGGGATGCGACTTCCCCGACGTGACCACCACCTGTGGTGCGTGCAAAGCCTGCGATGGTACGGGCAAGTGCAACCGACCGCCCAAGGACGACACCACCTGCGGCACCATCGACTGCGACAAGTTGGACACCAAGTGCCGTGACTACCATGACCTGACAACGGAACGCTGCGACAGCTTCGGCAAGTGCAAGGCGGAAAACGATCCCAAGAGCTGCACCCTGTACACAGACACACCCTGCGGCGACGCGGCGGTGCCGGATCAGCCGACGAGCGCAAAGGCGGACCAGGGGCAGGGCAAGGACGAGCCGGCGGAGGAGGGGTGCAGCTGCCAGGTGGGAGGGCAGGGCGCTCCTTGGGCCGTGTATCTCCTGCTTCTGAGCATGTTGGGGATTGCCAGGAGGCGGCAATAGTCATCGGATCGCCTTGGTGAGAGGGGCCAACTGCAGCTGAAGTGGGGCCCGCGAGATGCGAGCCCCGCATTGGCATCAGGCCGCGCTTCTGGGCCTGTGGATCAGGGCCCAGAGGATGGCACAGACCTGGTCCAGGTCGTCATCCATAGCTGCGCCTGCAGCCTCATCTATGTACCCCCATGCCACGGCCAACTGCAGGGCTGCTCGCGTCTCCCGACACTCGGCCAGCGCTGTGTTGAACCGGGCCAGCTCGTTACCGCCTCGTGCGCTCCGACCTTCGGCGACATTGAGGAAGGTGCTCTGTGCGGCCCGCTGCATCTGGTCAGCCAGGCTGCGGTCGTGGCGCCGCACCTGCTCAAGCAGTGGCTTGAGCTTGCCGAGCGTCTGAAGGGTCAGGTCGTGGACGATGAATGCCATGGGATTCCTCCTGTCGTTGGGGGCTGGAGGCCGGGGCCGCCGCGCCGTTTACCCAAACAAGGCGCAGGAGGCGTGACAGAGCCGGCCCCGCGAGCCGGGCAAAGCGGTGTAAACAGTCAGGGCATTGAATCAGGCATCAGCCCCGTACAGACCACGGGCCGGGCTGGCACACCTCGTGCGCGCTTAAGGGCGACGGCGCGGCGGCTCAGGCCGTACCCTCACCTCGGGAGTCCGGGGCTGAAGCTGCTCTGAAGCTGATGCTGATCCTGAAGCCGATGCTGTGGCTGAAGCTGGTTCTGAGGCTGATGCTGATGCTGTGACTGAAGCTGGTTCTGAGGCTGAAGCTGATGCTGTGACTGAAGCTGAGGAATACAGCCTAGATCGGATCGATCTTGAAGAAGGCGTTGATCTCCAAAACCATTTTGCCGGTGGGGAGCTTGTCGCCGCCCTTGAAGGTCAGGCCCGCCTTGCCGAAGAAGCGGAAGGGGTTGTTGTGCGCGTTCTTGATGGCGTCCTGCAGGGCGTTCTTGCCCGCCGCGGTGGCGTCCATCTTGGCGCTGGGTTTGGTGCCTCGCGTGATCTTCGGCATGGTGGCGAAGTGGCTCACGCCCCCGGCGCTGGTGTTCTTGGCCGCGTCCGGCCCGATGTAGAGCCCCAACTGGGGGGTATCGAAGGAGAAGGAGTTCTCCTTCACCTCGTAGCGCATGTACTCGAATGAGACCTTGCTGATGGCCCCGGCAAGCCCGGCGTTGTTGAGCTTCTCGGTGACGTCCACCTTTGTGCTCTGCTCGGCGGTGGCCACGAAGCCGCAAAATCCGCTCACGCACTTGACGGCGCAGGTGAAGGCGCCGCCGCCGCACTTGAGCCCCGGCACGACGTTACACGTGGCGTCCTTGGTGCACTTGATCTTCGGGATGCTGGCGCTCCCCCCCGGGATCTTGACGTTCAGGGCGTTGGCGTCCATGACGATGGACCGCGGACCAGTGTCCAGGAGGATGGATGCGTCGAGGAACTCGCACCCCACGGCGCCCAGCGAGAAGAGTGCAACGATACTGAAGGTTAGGACCGACCGGCTCATGTCAGGTGCTCCTGTGCAATTACGAAGAAAAGTCTAACAGATTATGACGCGCCGTCGGTGAGCCCCGTCACCACTTCCTCGGCCACGCTGTACGGATCGCGCTCACGGTTGGCCACGGAGGTCACGAGCCGATCCATCTCATCCCCCAGCCGCTCCTGGGCCAGGGCGCCGGCCTTCTGCTTGATCAGGTCCTCCAGTTGCCGGCGCGCGCGGCGGTCCAGGCGCTCCTGCCAGGTCCCCTCGTCCCAGAGCTTGAACAGCCCCTCCACCTGGTCCACGAGCTCCTCCACCCCGTCTCCGGTGGAAGCCACAGTGTTCATGATCGGCGGGCGTGGCCTGTCCTTGCTGCTCAGGTCGAGCATCAGCTGGAGGTCATGGTTGGTGCGATCCGCCCCGGGGCGGTCGGCCTTGTTTACCACCAAAACATCGGCAATCTCCAGCACCCCGGCCTTGAGAGCTTGCACCTCATCGCCCAGGCCGGGCACGGCCAGGACAAGGGAGAGGTGGGCCGCCTCCACGATGTCCACCTCGGCCTGCCCAACGCCCACTGTCTCGATGTAGATCCGGTCCAGGCTCATGGCGTCCATCACCGCCACGACATCGTTGGTGGATCGGCTTAATCCCCCCAGGTGCCCGCGGCTGGCCAGGGAGCGGATGAACACCCCGTCGTCCAGGGCGTGGCGCTGCATGCGGATCCGGTCGCCCAGGATCGCCCCGCCCGAGAAGGGGCTGGAAGGATCCACGGCGACCACTCCCACGCGCATCCCCTGGGCCCGGTGGCGGGCGATCATGACGTCCACCAGGGTGGACTTGCCCGAGCCCGGGTTGCCGGTGACGCCGATGATGCGGGCCTTGCCGGTGAGCGGATAGATTTCCTTGAGCGCCTCCTCGCACCCGGGCATGCGATCGTCCAGGTCGCGCATGAGGCGGGCGGCCGCGCGGAGATTTCCGCTGGCCACATCCTTTGCGATGCTCATCGTTTACGTCTCTTTCTTTTAAGTTTCTTCTTACGCGGCGGCGGGGCCTTGAAGAAGCGCTCCTCGGGGCCAGCCGGGGCGTAGATCTGCACCACCTTCATGGCCTTGAGGACCTCCATGCTGTGGCCCACCTGCGCGGGCAGGTTGGCGGCCACGCCGGTCACCATCAGGGCCTCCCGGTCGCCGAGCGTTGTGCGCCCAACGCCGGAGAGCACGAAGATCTGCTCGTCCGAGTTGTTGTGGTGGTGAGGCTTGACCTTGAACCCGGCGGCGGCCTCAAGGTAGCCCACGTAGGTGGATCCTGTCCCCGCCCCCGGCCTCCCCACCAGGGGCGTGACCTTGAGCTTGCCGCCCTTGAGCTTGCGCGTCTTGCCTGGCTTCACCGCCCGGGATTTCTTGCCGGCTCCGCCAGCGGCCGCGCTCATGATGATCAGGGCGCTGGCCTTGCCCTGGATCTCACGCCGGCTCCCGGCCGGCAGGTAGAGCGCCGCGCCCTGGCCGAGGTCCTTGCCCGCGGAGCCTTCCACCACCACCACCACGAGGTCCTTGCCCGCCGGGGCGCGGGCCTCCCACTTGCCGTCCAGGTTCAGGTACGCCACGTTGGCCTTCTGGGCGCCCACGCTCCTGCCCGTGAGCAGGGGCCGAACCACGGCTGCCCCGGACTTTCCAGGGTCCACATCCGGCAGGTACACGGCGAACTGGTACGGATCCGAGTTGAGCGTGAGGGGGATGACCACGTCGCTGCCTGACCCGGCGCCAGCTGCCGCGGCCCCGGGAAAGCGCCACTTGATCACCTGGGCCACCAGGCAGCTGGCCGTGGGGGTGTGATCCAGCTCGTCCCGCACCGCCTTGGCCTTGTTCACCCGGTCCTCTCTGCCGAGGGTCACCTGGATGAAGATGGTGCCCGAGCGGCCGCGGTCCCGGGCCAGGGCCTTGCGGAAGCAGGTGTGCAGCTGGGGGTAGGCCTTGCGCACCACTGCGCCCACGATCTTGTCCAGGGACGTTTTTGCGAGGGCAGGGGAGGACGGGATCAGGGTAAGGAGGGCAAGGAGGGCCAGGGCCGGGGCCGGGGCCAGGGCCAGGGAGGTTTTCATTGGCGTGGGGTGATGTTCTTTCGCACCCACGTGGCGATCTCCTCCGTTGTGGTGCCCGGCATGAACACCTGGGCCACGCCGGCCTCCTTGAGCTCGGGCATGTCCTCCTCCGGGACGATGCCGCCGCCGAAGACCACCACGTCGTCGGCGCCGCGAGCCTTCAGGGCGTCGATGATCGCGGGGAAGAGGGTCAGGTGGGCGCCTGACAGGATGGAGACCCCCACCGCGTCAACGTCCTCCTGCACTGCGCCCGCGGCGATCATGTCCGGGGTCTGATGCAGCCCGGTGTAGATCACCTCGAACCCGGCGTCGGACAGGGCGCGGGCCACGACCTTGGCCCCGCGATCATGGCCGTCCAGGCCTGGCTTGGCCACGAGGATGCGTATCTTTCTGCTCTCGGTTTGTTCCGTCATTTACGTCTCCGTTGCCGAGCTAGCGCAGCAGGGTGCGCCCGATGACCAGCCGCTGGATCTCGCTGGTCCCCTCGTAGATGGTGGTGACCCGGGCGTCCCGGGTGAGCCGCTCGATGGCGTACTCCTTGACGTAGCCATAGCCGCCGTGGATCTGAAGCCCGCGGTAGCAGGCCTTGTTGGCCGCCTCGCTGGAATACACCTTGGCCATGGACGCCTCCTGGGTGAAGGGGACGTCTTTCTCCTTCATCCAGGCCGCGCGCAGGGTGAGCAACCTGGCGGCCTCAAGCTCGGTGGCGGTGTCGGCCAGCATCCACTGGATCGCCTGCAGGTTGCCGATGGGCTTGCCGAAGGATTTGCGCTCCAGAGCGTAAGACCGCGCCTCCTCCAGCGCGGCCAGGCCGATACCCAGGGCCTGTGAGCCGATGCCGATGCGCCCGCCGTCCAGGGCGGTCATGGCCACCGGGAAGCCGCCCCCCTCCTCGCCGAGGATGGCGTCGGCCGGGATCAGGCAGTCGTCAAAGGTGAGGGGCACGGTGGTGGATCCGCGGATCCCCATCTTGTCCTCGTGCTTGCCCACCTCCAGGCCAGGCGTGCCGGCCTCAACGAGGAAGGCGCTGATGCTGCGGGCGCCCGGCTCCTCGCGGGTGCGCGCCCACACCACCATCACCCCGGCGTGGTCCCCGGAGGTGATCCACTGCTTGGCGCCGTTGAGCACCCACCCCTCGTCCGTGCGCCTGGCCGTGGTGCGCAGGCCGGCGGCGTCGCTGCCGCACTGGGGCTCGGACAGGGCGAAGCCTGCGCAGGAGTACTCGCCGGAGGTGATGAGCGGTACGTACTTCTCCTTCTGCTCTGGGGAGCCGAACTTGCAGATCACCTCGGCGACCATGTTGGTCACCGCCACGGTAACCGTGGTGGAGGCGCACGCCCTGGCCAGCTCGGTGATCACCAGGGAGTAGGCCACGACGCCAGCCTCGGCCCCGCCGTACTCGCCGGGCACGTTGACCCCCATGAGGCCCAGGTCAGCCAACATGGCCAGCTCCTCCAGGGGGAAGATCTCCTCCCGGTCCCGCTGGGCGGCCTTGGGCGCCAGCTCGCGCGTGGCGAAGTCCTTGGCCATCTGCTGGATCAGTTGCTGTTCTTCGGTCAGTTCAAATGTCGGCATCTTGTGAACCTGTAGGGGGCGCTATCGCGTCCCGATCTAATAAGCGGGATCCAGGTTGAAGGTCGTCGTGTGCCAGTAGGTCCGGTCGTGCTTGGGGTACTCCCACCCCATGGCCGCCTCGACGACGCAGTCATACACCGCCTGCACCTTGAGGGTGCTGACATCCGCCACGTCAATCTTCAGGGCGCTGCCGCCGGAGCCGATCTGGATCTTGAGCATCACCGAACCGGCGAGGTTCTTGTTGCCCCGCCGCTCCAGCTCGTCCTCGTAGCACCGGACCGCCTGGTTCTTGCCCACCTGCAGGGTCTGCTCCAGCTCAACCATCTGCTCCACGCTCAGGGCCGCGCCCTCGGTCTCAGGCGGCGCCTCCGTCTCCGGCGGCAGCGGGATGGGGCCCACCGAGCGCCACGGATCAGGGTTCTTGTCCCCGCCCGAGTAGGTCCTGCACCCCGTGCTCATACAGAGCGCCGCAAACACTCCCGCCACGATAATGATCCGCTTCATCTCGTCCCTCACTCCCGGAGCAACGCCCCGGCGATGACCAGCCGCTGAATCTCGCTGGTCCCCTCGTAAATCTCCGTGATCTTGGCGTCGCGGTAGAACCGCTCCACCGGGTACTCCTTCATGTAACCGTAGCCGCCGAAGACCTGGATAGCATCCTTGGTCACCGCCGTGGCCATCTCGGCCGCGATGAGCTTGGCCATGGCCGACTCCTTGGAGTGGCGCGCGCCGGCGTCCTTTAGCAGGGCTGCCTGCCAGGTGATGAGCCGCGCCGCGTCCACCTTTGTGGCCATGTCGGCGAGCATGAACTGGATCGCCTGGTGGTGGCCGATGGGCTTGCCGAAGGTCTTGCGCTCCTTGGCGTACTCCACCGCCGCGTCCAGGGCGGCCCGGCCGATGCCCAGGGCCTGGGAGGCGATGCCGATGCGCCCGCCATCCAGGGTGCCCATGGCCACCTTGAAGCCGTCCCCCTCCTCGCCCAGGCGCAGGCTCACCGGCACCTTGCACTCCTCGAGGAAGATCTGGCAGGTGCCCGAGCCGGCGATGCCGAGCTTGGCCTCCGCCGGGCCGCAGCGCACGCCGGGCAGGTCCATGGGGATGATGAAGGCGGTGATCCCCTTGTGGCGCTTCTCCGGCGCGGTCATGGTGATCAGCACCATGGTGTCCGCCTGGGGGCCGTTGGTGATGAAGTTCTTCACCCCCTCGATGATGTAGCCGTCGCCGTCGCGCCGGGCGATGGTCTTCTGCGCGGCGGCATCGCTGCCCGCGTCAGGCTCGCTCAGGGCGAAGCAGCCGAGCTTCTCGCCGGAGGCCAGGGGCACCAGGTACTCCTCTTTCTGGGCCTCGTTGCCGAACTTCATGATCGGGTCGCACACCAGGGAGTTGTTCACCGACATGATGACGCCGGTGGAGGCGCAGGCAGCGCTGATCTCCTCCATGGCCAGCACGTAGGAGAAGTTGTCCATGCCCGCGCCGCCGTACTCTTCGGGGACGGCCACGCCCATGAAGCCGAGGTCGCCCATCTGGGCAACCAGTTCCTCGGGGTAGCGGTGGTTCTCATCGATCTCGGCAGCCTTGGGCGCCACGTCGCGCTTTGCGAAGTCCCGGGCGGTCTGCCTGATTAGCTGTTGCTCTTCAGTGAGTTCGAAGTCCATGCGCGCCTCCTACTTTCCGTACTCGTAGAAGCCCCGGCCGGTCTTGCGGCCAAGCCACCCGGCGGCCACGTACTGGCGCAGCAGGGGGCAGGGGCGGTACTTGTCCTCGCCCAGCTCACGGTGGAGCACCTCCATGATGAACAGGCAGGTGTCCAGGCCGATGAGGTCGGCCAGGGTGAGCGGGCCCATGGGGTGGTTCAGGCCCAGCTTCACGCCGGTGTCGATGTCCTCGCGGGTGCCGAGGCCCTCGTTGAGGGCGATGATCGCCTCATTGATCAGGGGCATCAGCACCCGGTTGACGATGAAGCCGGGCACGTCGCGAGAGAGCACGCAGGTCTTGCCGAACTTCTCGGCCAGGGCCACCACCGTGTTGTAGGTTTCGTCGTCGGTGGCCAGCCCGCGGACGATCTCCACCAGCTTCATCAGGGGCACCGGGTTCATGAAGTGCATGCCGATGACCTTGTGGGGCCGGTTGGTCTGGGCGCCGATGAGGGTCAGCGAGATGGAGGAGGTGTTGGAGGCGAGGATGGCGTCGGGCTTGGCGATGCCGTCCAGCTTGGCGAACAGGGCCTTCTTCAGCTCCTGGTCCTCCATGGCGGCCTCGATGATCATGTCGGCCTCGCCGAAGGCCTCTACCCCGGGCACCGCGGTGATGCGGCCCACCACGGCTTCCTTGTCCTCCTCGCTCATCTTCCCCTTGAGCACCTGCTTGGAGAGGATCTTGTCAATCTTGCTGATCCCCTTCTGCGCCACCTCTTCGCTGACGTCCGAGAGCAGGACCTGACAACCGGCCTGGGCGGCCACCTGGGAGATGCCGCCACCCATCTGGCCGGCGCCGACGACTCCGATGATCTGGGGAAGATTACTCATATCTTGATACCTCCTTGGACGTTTCTAAATGACGTATATTCGGTCGGACTTTTATACAGCGGCAGAAATGAGTCAACAGTCGACAGTCAACAGTCGACAGTAGTAACCTGACTTTCGTGAGAAACTTACACGTGATTACAGCGGTTCTTCTGCTTGTTGGCGTGTCGGGCTGCGCTGATGAGGAGAACGCCAAGCTCAACTTCTACCTGGTCTCCCAGCCCGGGGCCGCGTCCCCGTTCTGCAGCCAGAGCGCCAGCACCACCACGCGCCTGGCCACCGGCACCTACACCCTGCGCCTCTCCTTCATGCGCCGGGACGGGGCTGACGGGCCGTTCTACCAGCGCACCATGCGTAAGAAGTACAAGCTGGTGTGCGACCGGATCATCAAGCCGGGCGAGTCCTTTGATTTTCAGGTGCCCACCTCCCAGGGTGAGACGCTGACCATGCGCCTGGATGCGTTCCAGCGGGCCAGTAAGACCGGCCCGTTCCAGCTGGCCTACTCGGGGCAGAAGGAACGCGCGGACCTGAACAGCGAGGACCTGGCCGTGCTGCTGCGCGGGGCCGATCAGCTCAGCTGCGCTGATTCCATGAGCACCCCCCGGGCGTTCCACAGCGCCACCCTGCTGCCCAACGGCAAGGTCCTGGTGCTGGGCGGCCTCACGGCGGAGGCGTCCGGCAATGTGGACAAGCTCCACACCGACGACACCGAGGTGGCCTACGCCACCGCATCGGCCGAGCTTTATGATCCGGACACCATGCAATTCACCACCCTGAGCGCCAGCCTCCCTGGTGAGCGCGCCTTCCACCAGGCCGTGCTGCTCCCCTCGCTCATGGCCGGGCCGTACGAGGTGCTGCTCATCGGCGGCGTGAGCCCTGCCAGCAAGGGAGCCGCGGCCTTCCGCCTCAAGGCCGGCTCAGCCACCAGCATCAACTACCCGTTCCTGATCAGCCCCCACGAGACCGCGGTGGCTGCCGAAGCCGCGCTGGTGACCATCTCCAGGTCCGGGGCGCTGACCTACAAGGCGCTGACCGGCCTGCCCAAGCTGATGTTCCCTCGCGCGGTCCTCTCCCCCGGCGGCAAGCAGCTGGTGGTGGCGGGCGGCGGGTCGGCCTACACGGCCACCGGAACAAGCAGGGGCTTCACCCAGGCCAAGGCCGCGGTCGTGGTATCGCTCAGGAGCAAGACCGAGCGCGGCGGCAAGGACCCGGCGGTCCAGGCCCAGACCCAGCTCAAGCGCACCCGCGTGGGGCACGCCATGGCGCCCCTGGGCGGCGGCAAGTACGCCGTCATTGGCGGCACCATGGACGGCCCTGGCCCGTGCGGCACGCCGCCCCAGTCTGGCTGCGACTCGTCCTGGGAGGCGAAGAACGCCGGGGAGGCCATCTCCATGATCTCGGGCACCGCCTCGGCCGCGCTGATGACCTTCTCCGGCGGCGCCCCGGAGGCCAGCGGGTGGCACTCCCTCACCCCCTTGGGCGTCAAGGACGGGCAGACCACCGCCCCGACCAAGGTGCTGCTCTCCGGCGGCTACCTGTTGGGCAGGGAGGGTGACAACCTGCGCTCGGTGAACACCAAGGACCCCAAGACCTACCCCCTGATGCAGCTCGCCTCCGGCTCGCCCTCCGCGGTGACCTCCATCATCACCACCCCCAACGGGGCCTTCAAAGGCGGCGGCTACAACGCGACCACCACCCTGGCCGACGGAAGCGCACTGCTCAGCGGCGGAAACGTCAACTCCAACTTCATCAAGGACGCGCCGTGTAATCAGTTCACCTCTCCCTTCTGCGCCTACGATCAGGTGGCCACCTACGCCCTGAACGCCGGAGTCGCCGAGTTGCGTTCCACCACGGTCAAGCGCATGACAATCGGGCGCTTTGGCCACCAGGTCACCCGGTTGATGGACAACTCGGTGCTATTCACCGGCGGGGTAACCATCCGCAAGGAGCAGAACACCAATGGGCAGGACGTGTACGTCGCCGTGCTCACGGGCTTCACCGAGGCGTACAACCCACGCCTGGGCGGCCCGTTCGAGGACCCGTTCGATCGCCCTGCGGGCAAGGACTACGACGAGGCCAAGGGGAAGCCGGCCGGCACGACCACCTGCGGGGACCAGGAAGAGTAAGGGCGGCAGGGGGCAAGTCTGAATCAGGTGGGCCGATTCTGGCCGAAGCGAGGTCATGAAGAGCACCTCTACCAGGTTGTCCTTAGCCGTGGTTGTGGTCATCTGCGCGGCACCTGTCGCTCGATGCACTTCCCAGCTTGAGGATCCCGCCGCGGACACCGGGACCGTCGACGCTCCTGCGGTGGACGCGCCGCGCCAAAAAGATCGTGGGGGAAAGGACAGAGCGGCCCATGACACCGGCGGGAAGCCGCCCGCCGCCAAGGGTGTCGGCTACCCGCGCCTCGGCCTCTACTGGGGCCAACCCCAGCCGAGCACCGTCAACTGGTTCGATAACTTCGACCTGATGGTCTACGTCTACTCCAAGGCGGAGTGGTCCAAGAGCAGCGGACATGACCTGCTCCGGGCCCAGAACCCCAAAATCACAATCCTGATGTACGACAGCATCATCGAGGACGAAGCCCACATCTACAAGCAGTGGCGGTACAACACCGAGGTGGAGGACCTCAAGCACCAGGCGTGGAAAGACCACGGCGTGGAGTGGCACTACTCTCAGAGCAAGGAGAGGACCACCCTGACCAGCCCCATAGGCACAGGCAAGCCGAACTTCAAGATCAAGGTCAAGGGGTGCGGCGGCTTCGACTTCGGCATGGGCGCGGTGGCCGCGCCCCGCAAGTACATCTACTTCAAGGTCTTCAACCCGAGCAACCGCGCGGGCTACGAGGTCATGAAGGCCGAGGACCTGGACGGCAAGGGCGGCTGCACGGGCGGCACCACCATGACCGTCACCCAGCGGGGCATCGGCCCCTCCTCCGTGGGGAAACACGGGGCAGGAGAGAACGTCTGGGCCTACGACTATGACTGGGCCCCCTACAACTTTCATGTCCGCCTCAAGCACGACGCGCCGGGCGTGGCCAACCCCACCGGAGCCCTGGCTCACTACTGCCATGTCAAGCCATGCCAGTACACCGATTGGATCCCCTGGTTTGCATACCGGTATCTCTTCCACCGCACCGCCAACAAGCAGCTCTTCGACGGCGTGTTCTGGGATGTGTTCGAGTGCAGCCCCCGCGGCGGCCGCCACGCGGGGCACTCCAACTACAAGGGCCTGCGCGAGATCGTGGACACCTTCTTCGGCGCCACCGGCGAGGCCAAGCCGGGCTCAGCCCTCTACCAGACCGGCAACGCCAACCTCGACTTTGAGGACAGCGGCATGAACGGCGCCATGATCCTGGAGCGGAACCTGTACAAGAAGCCGTATGAGTGTGGCAAGCCGCCCACTTACTTCTGCCGCAACATGGTCCAGGAGATCATCGAGCGCGGCCTGAACTGGCACGGGGTCTACACGGGGAAGCTGCCCTTCATCCTGATGTTGTGTGACAACAACCCCACCTCGGTGACCCAGCGGCGCTTCCACCTGGTGCTCTCCACCGCCCTTGGGGGGTACCTGTTGGTCAAGAACAAGAAGGAGTTTTACAAAAAGTGGATAGACGAGGTCGCCGTTGATCTGAAGAGCGGCAAGGCAGCGATCGGGTCCGACAAGGACTGGAGCGCCGCCGGCTTCTCAGGCCGCAGTAAAGCGCGGCACTACCTGGGGCACCCCAAGGGGCCGATGGAGATCGTCTCCCGCCCCCTGGGCGGCCCCACCCTGGTTTCCAACGGCGGCTTCGAGGCTGGCGCGGGGAAGTGGAAGCTGTCGCTGAAGAACGAGGCCAAGGCCACGCTGAAGGTCCTCTCCGGCGGCGTGAGCGGCAAGATGGCTCATGTCCAGATCTCCGTCAGCGACGGCAAGAACCTGGAAGACATCGTCCTTTCCAGCGGTACATTCCCCGCCCTGAAGCCCGGCAAGGTCTACACTGTCGAGTTCTGGGTCAAGGCGTCGAAGCCGAGGAAGTTCGATCTGTACGTGCAGGATGCCCTGATGCTCTGGGACGCCTTCGCCCCGGCCAGGTGGAGGCGGTTTGTCTACACCTTCAAGACCAAGACAGGGAGCAAGGCGAACCGCGTCTCCTTCCGGCTGGGACGGACCGTGGGGGATGTCTTTATTGACGGGGTCAAGGTCCAGCAGGGGGATGGCTTCATCGGATACAAGCGGGCATTCGAAAACGGCCTGGTGCTGCTCAACCCATCTCCGGCCGAGGAGGGCGCCAGCGACACCTTCCCTGTTCCCCAGAACGCCTACAGGAAGATCAAGGGGTGCTCAGGCCACGCCAACTGCGACGCGAAGCACAACAGCGGGGAGCTGATCAGTCCGGCCAACGGCTATGCCTGCGCCGGTGGAACCTGTGGGCTCAAGGTTGATGCCACCGACGGCTACATCCTGCTCAGGAAGTAGGCCTCGGCCTGTTGGCCCGCTGGCCCCATTTCTTTCTACCGAGGATCGCCGCCAGCGCCACCAGCAGGAGGGCCCAGCCGCGCCCTGGCCCGGGCTCCGTGCGGCAGGAACAACCCCCGTTGATGGGCTCCTCGATGACAGGCCCCTTATCCGCAGGGGGGAGCCCAGCATCCAGCCCGGTGTCCCTGGGATGCCGCTCCGCAGAGGGGCCGCCGCCCAGGTCCCGGGGACCGTCCGCCGTGCCGCCGTCAGGCTTGGGAGGCATGGGCTGGACGGTAATCGAGCGCAGGTAGACCTTCTGGCCGGCGCTCCCCCAGGCAGCACGGACGCCGCCCCCCGCTGCGGGGGTGAGGTTCGGGTTCTTGTACTTGCCGGCGGAGACCGCCCCCCCGGGATCAAGCCGGGCCGCGGGGCCGGCCTTCCCCTTGGCATCCACGATGAAGTAGTAGGGAACATGCGCCTTGCCGTTGAAGGTGACGTAGCAGCGCCCCTTGCTCCCCACCGCGATGGCCGGGTTTACGTCGTCTGGCTCCTGTCCAGCGACCAGGGACTTGGCCAGGATCTGGGGGCTCTTCCATGCCCCGCCCACCCGGGCGATGTAGAAGATGCCTCCCGCGTTGGCCACCTCCCCCACGACATGGACAGACTTGTCAGAGGCCCGAAGGGCCAGCTCGGAGAAGTCGCTGGCCTTGGGGCTGATCTGTAGGCTGGCGCCTGCCTTCCCAGTACCCGCGGAGGTGTTGTAGTAGATGACCTTTGAGCGCCAGGTGACATGGACGAGCCCGGCGGCGTCCACGGCCAGCCCCCCGTTGTTGTCGTCTCCCACCACTGTCTGGGGGCTCACCTTGCCGTCCGGAGCGATGCGCACATAGCGGACCCGCTTCTGCTGACCCTTGTCCTCGAAAGAAACCAGCGCCTCCCCCGAAGGGGCCAGGGCGATGCGGGGCTTGCGGCAGGCCGGGCTCTTGGAGAGTTGCTTTGGCGCGGAGAAGCTGCCCTTTTTGCGCAGCACGTACCGAACGCTCCCCCCTGACATTGAGCTCACCAGGGCCACATGAACCTGGCCGGCTGCGCCCACCGCCAGGCGAGGGTCGACGCCGTTGGCCACAAACACCTCCGCGGAGAACTTCCCGCCGGGGCCCATGGACCGATGGTAGACCGCCTTGCTGCGCGTATACACCAGGTGCACGGTTCCCCCCGGGCCGGCGGCGATGTCTGGATCTTCGCCGGTTCCGACGAGGACCCTGGGGCCTATCTTGCCCGCCGCGCTGGCTCCTCCCGCCAGGGCCCAGAGCAGCAAGCCGGTCGCGATGGTTGCCCCGGCGCGCCATGGTGATGACCTGGCCCCGCTCAATAGAGGTTCCCCACGACCAGGGCGCCAAACATCGCTGATGCGAGGGACCGTCAACAGCCAGGCTCAACTAAACAGCGCCGAAACCGAGCTCCCGTCGTGGATGTGCTTGATCGCCCTGGCGAACAGCGGGGCGATGCTCAGGACGCGGATCTTGTCTGACATCTTCTCCGGGGGGATGGGCAAGGAGTCGGTCACCACCAGCTCCTCCAGCTTGCTCTCCCGGATGCGCTGGCCGCCCGGCCCGCTGAGCACCGGGTGGGTCACCGCCGCCGTGACCGTGGAGGCGCCCACCTCCTTGAGCAGCCGCGCCGCCTCCACCATGGTGCCGCCCGTGGCGACCTCGTCGTCAACGATGAGCGCGTGCTTGCCCGCCACCTCGCCGATGAGGTTGTACGCCCTGGCGTCCTCGTCGTCGCCGTGGCGCCGCTTGTCGATGATGGCCAGGGGGATGTCCAGGCGGCTGGCGTAGCGCCCCGCGTCCTTGACCTCGCCCGCGTCCGGGGCCACCAGCACCCGATCATCCAGCCCCGCCTTGGTGAAGTGGTCGCAGATCACCGTGGTGGCGGTGAGGTGGTCCACCGGGATGCGGAAGAAGCCGTGGATCTGGGGTGAGTGAAGGTCCACGGTCAGGACCCGATCTGCGCCGGCGGCCTGCAGCAGGTCAGCCATGAGCCGCGCCGTGATGGAGATGCGAGGCTCGTCCTTCTTGTCCGAGCGCGCGTACGGGTAGTACGGCAGCACCGCGGTAACCCGATCGGCCGAGGCGTGCTTCAGGGCGTCGATGGTGATGAGCATCTCCATGATCCCGTCGCTCACCGGCGGAGAGGAGGTCTGGATCACGAAGGCGTCGCAGCCGCGCACGTTCTCGGCCAGCTTCACCTTGATGTTCTCGTTGGAGAAGCGCACGACATGGGTCTCGCACAGCTTGACCTTGAGGTGCGCCGCGATGTCCGCGCACAGGTCGGGATGGGAGGAGCAGGGGACCAGCTTCAGATCATGTTCCATGGGTTCGATTCTCCGGAAAAAAATAGGGGAGGGATTCAGCCGGCCAACTCCACCGCCTTGAACTCACGGATGACGATGATCCGGATCTGGCCAGGGAAGGTGACCTGGTCGGCGATCTTGGCGGCGATCTCGGCCGAGAGCTCGTCGGCCCTGGCGTCGCTCACCCGCTTCTCGTCCACATGGACGCGGATCTCCCGGCCAGCCTGGACGGCGTGCACCGCGTTGACCCCCTTGAAGTGACGGGCGATTCGCTCCAGGTCGCCCACCCTGTCCACGTAGCTCTCCACCATCTCGCGCCGGGCGCCAGGGCGGGCCCCGCTCATGGCGTCCGCGGCCGCCACCAGGGGCGCGTAAGGGGAGTTCATGGGCTCGTCGCCGTGGTGCGCGCCCACCGCGTTACACACAAGCTCGTCCTCGCCGCGCTTGCGCATGATCTCCGCGCCGATGACCGCGTGGCTCCCCTCTATCTCATGGGTCAGCGCCTTGCCGATGTCGTGGAGAAGGGTGGCCCGCCGGGCGGTGATCACATCAAGGTCCAGCTCGGCGGCCATCAGCCCGCCCAGGAAGGCCGCCTCGATGGCGTGCTCCCACTGGTTCTGGGTGTAGCTGGTGCGGTAGGTGAGGCGGCCCACCAGCATGACGATCTCGTCGTGGGACGGCTTGAGCCCCAGGACCTTGAACGCCTTGCGCCCGCGCCCACGGAGCTCACGGGTCAGGTCCTCCCCGACGGCCTCAACCTCGGCCTCGGGCTCCCGGGTGATCTTCTTGCCACCCAGCAGGCGTGAGAGGCAGCGCCGGGCGTGCTCACGGGCCACCCCATCGCCGCCCTCCAGGCGCAGGCTCTCGCCCGTGTCGGCCATGGCCAGGCGGGCGCCGGTGCCCTGCTCGATGGCGTTGACCCAGGTCGGGCTCTCGGCCAGCAGCTTGGACTCATCCGGCTTCAGGTGCACAACGGCGCTCATCCGCTCCCGCGCCTGGCCGCCGGTGAAGCGCCCCAGCGAGATCCCCATCAGACGCTTGGCCTGGCGCGCGAACCGCTCGTTGTCTGTGGCCTCCAGGTTGCGCAGCCGATCAGCGCAGGTGGCCTGGTGCTCGGCGACCAGGGCTTCGATCTGCCCCTGCCGAATCTGCCCCACCGAGGTGCCGGCCCGCTCCTCCAGCTTGGAGGTGGTGTTGCGCCGCATGGACTTGGCCTTCTCTCTGACGCCTCGAGCCTCCTTGACGACCTTGCCCACCTCGATGCGGCGCTTCTCCAGCCGCTCATCGCGGATGAGGATATCGGCCTCCTTCTGCTCCGCCTTGGTGTCCAGCCGCTCCAGCCGCTCCTTGAGCAGGGTGTTCTCGCTGCGGTACTGCCGCTCCTGCTCCTCCCCCTCCTTGAGCAGCTTGAACCCCTCCTCCTTGGCCCGGCCGTTGGCCTCGCGCAGGCTCTGCCCCGCCTTCTCCCTGGCCTCCTCCGTACATACGGCGGCGCCCTGCCTGGCTTTTTGCACCAGCCGGCGTGAAGCGGCGCGGGCCACGCCGTGCCCCATGAGCACCCCGAGCACCGCTGCCCAACCTATGATCAGGTATTCAAACATCTCTCCGGGAATCCTTTAGCGGGGGAGGGGATAAGTCAAGCTGAGAGGTGAGTAGACGCGGCATCCTGCGGCGTTCCAGCAGCGGCGGGACGCCGCTTCCACATTCAGCTCTCCAGCAGCATCCGTATGGTGTCGAGGACGACCTCGCTGGGCGCTGGGATCTCGAGGCAGACGCCGCCTGGAATCCCTGAGGTCACCCTGCCGTCCATCTCAAGGGCTGTGCCGTCCGGCAGGTAGAGCAGGAGGGCGACCTTGTCGTACAGGCGGATGCCAGGCTCCTTGCGCAGGAAAAACTCTATCAGATCCCCGTTGAAGCTAACCGCCTTGAAGAGCTCGCCGGTGTCCTCAATGCGCAGGAGCGCCGCGTGGGGAGGGCCCTTGACGAACTTGGAGATGCGCAGGACCCCTTGCTCGGGAGCCTCTTCAACCTCCGGCTCCGGCTCGGGTGGTTCCTCCACGGGCTCCTTCACCGGGATCTCCGGAGCGGGCTCCACCGGGGGGGCAGGGGACATGGGGGGCATCTCATCCACAGGCGTGGCCCGCTGCCGCAGAAGCTCGGTCATCCTGCGCAGGCGTCTGGTTGTTTTGCCGCCAGCCGGAGTGGCGATGCCCGCGAACTCCATATCGTCGGGGTTCCTCTCGTCCCAGAACTCCCCCTTGTCGGGCTTCTTCTCCGGCTCTTTCTCCGGCTCCTTCTTTGGGGCAGGCCGCTTCTTCGGCTTGGGCATGCGTGGGGGCGCGGCCTTGCGGGTGACATCCGGCACCACAGGCGTGCGTGGTTTCACCACCGGTGAGCTGGAGACAATGGCTGCCTGCGCCGGGCCTTGCCCCAGCTTCCTCTTCAACTGGTTCTCCGCCTTCCTTCGAGAGCCGGCGAGCTTGTGTGGGAGGTATGAGGGCCCCCTGGACTTGAGGTGCGGGTTGGCCAGGAACAGCCCCTTGAGCAGGAGCTCATCGTCCTCATCGTTGATCAGGGTGTAGGTGGTAAAGGCGGCCTTACCGTCGCCTACCTCGGTGAGGCTCTTGGGCAATGTGCCGTGGACGGTGGCCTCGCATTCGAGCAGCGTGGTGCCCATGGCCCAGTCAATACGCAGCCTCAACTTGTCGCCAATATCCACATGCTCGCGGCACCAGAGGACCAGCTCCTCGTGGCCCATCCACCAGATATACCCGGTGGAGAAGCCCGTCTTCCCCTGGATAGTGACCTGGAGCACATGCTCCATGGCCAACTCCGCCGACGGGCGGGATGGATGCCTGGACGTCTTCATGATGTTTCTGCAAGTTTACAAGAATCTCAGGGAAATATCTTTCCTGGATTCATCAGGTCATTGGGGTCAAACGTCCGCTTCAGGTCGCGCTGCAGGGCCAGCAATTCGGCGGATTGCTCCAGGTGCATGTACGGGCGCTTGGCCAGCCCGATGCCGTGCTCCCCGGACAGGGTTCCTCCCAGGGCCACGGTCTCGCGGAACAGCTCCTCCACCAGGGCTGGCGCCGCGGCGCCCGCCTCGTCGTCGTCCCACAGGATGTTCACGTGGAGGTTCCCGTCGCCGGCGTGGCCGTAGCTGGCCACGGTGATGCCATACCTGGCGGCAAGCGTATCCAGGCGGCGCACCATCTCCGGGATATGGGCGCGGGGTACGGCCACATCCTCGGAGATCTTGTGCGCGTGCAGCTCCCGCAGGGTAGGGCTCACGCTGCGGCGCATCTCCCACATTTGCCGCCGGCGGGCCTCGTCGGTGGCCACGAGGATGTCGCTGGCGCCCCACCCCTCGCAGGCTGTGGCCGCGTCGAGCAGCTGCCGCTCCACCACCTCTGCCCGGCCGTCCAGCTCGATGAGCAGCAGGGCCCGGGCGTCGGGCGGGATGGGCCAACCTCCCTTGAGCCGCAGGTGCTCCAGCACGGTGGAGTCCAGGAACTCCAGGGTGCGGGGCTGGTAGCCGCGGCGGATCAGCCGGGTCACCGCCTCGGAGGCTGTCAAGGGATCGTCGAACTGGGCCATGAATGTGTTCACCTGCTCGGGCCGGGGCAGCAGGCGCAGGGTGATCTCGCTGATCACGCCGAGCACGCCCTCGCTCCCCACCACCAGGGAGGTGAGGTCCAGGCCGGTGACGCCCTTGACCGTTCGGCGCCCCAGCGCCAGGGTGCGCCCCCCCGCCAGGCTCAGCTCCAGACCTAGCACATACTGGCCGGTGACCCCGTACTTGAAGGCGCTGGGGCCGCCGGCGTTCTCGGCCACGTTGCCGCCCAGGGAGCAGTCCTCCAGGCTGGCCGGATCCGGCGGGTAGAACAGGCCGCGCTCCAACATGGCCTCCTGGAATTGACCGGTGATCAACCCCGGCTGCACCACGGCCAGGAAGCTCCCCTCGTCCACCTCCAGGACTTCGGTCATGCGCTCGGTGGAGAGCACCACCCCGCCTGAGGCAGCCAGGGCCCCGCCCGACATGCCGGTTCCGGCCCCCCGGGGCACGACCGGGACCCGATCCATGGCGCAGAAGCGGAGCACCTCGCGGATCTCCTCCGAAGACTCCACCAGGGCCACAGCGTCAGGAGGGAATGCGCCCAGACCAGACTCGTCCGTGGCGTAAGGCTCCAGCAAATCCGGATCAGAAGGCGCCCGCCGAGGCCCAAGCAAACGCTCCAGCCGAGTATGGATGTCGGGCCCGCTCATGAATCGAGGTTAGCCCAGATGAGGCGTGGAGGGGAGTGATTACCCGACGGGACGGACCGTGTCCCAACCACCAGCCAGCCAGCCGTGCTCCTCGCCCATCTTGGCCTGGAGGCTCATCAGGCCCTCAAGAAGAGCCTCGGGGCGGGGGGGGCAACCGGGGATGTAGCAGTCCACGGGCAGGACCTGGTCGATGCCCTTGAGCACCGCGTAGCCGGGTTGGAACAGGCCCCCGCAGTTGGAGCAGGAGCCCATGGAGATCACGTACTTCGGATCGGCCATCTGGTCGTAGAGGAGGCGCGCGCGGGTGGCCATCTTGTACGTGATGGTCCCGGCGATGATCATGAGATCGGACTGGCGGGGGGAGGTGCGGAAGGCGGAGCCGAAGCGCTCAAAGTCGCCCCGGGGGCCGCCCGTTTGCATCAACTCGATGGCGCAGCAGGCCGTGGCGAACAGCAGGTACCAGGCCGAGTTCTTGCGTCCCCAGTTGAGCAGGTCCTCCACACGGGTCAGGAGGATGTTGCCTTCAGGCATGGTTCTTACTCCCTGCAGTTTCCGGGGCGAACATACACAGCG
>CAZCFB010000014.1:0-67090 GCA_964497805.1 uncultured Kofleriaceae bacterium | reverse complement strand
CCGTGGGCCCATCCCAGGACGTCACTCCGGGCCGGGGGCCGCTTCGCCCTCCACAGGCGGCGATCAACAGAAATACGGCAGCCACGCCCGGCCTGGCCAACAACCTTTGAATCCGCCCCATGGATCCATCTTACCGCACCCTGCCGAACCAGACTGAACCCTGACATAAATGTCCTGATCTGGGCCATCTTGCCAACCCGGACGTTTGCCCTCCATCACGGCATTCATATATCCCCTGCAATTGCGGAAAGTTACAACGCGCCCCCGTGGCATATGGCTTGCACCTGTTCCTGGCCGTAGGACAAAAAAAATCAATCACAGAATGGAGGGAGGACGTGATATCTGCGCGCATTCTCGCCCGCCTGGCCCTTGGGTCGGCGCTGTTAATCACCATCTGGAGTTGCAGCGGCGACTCCAGCGCAAACTTCGCCGGCAAAAGCAGCATGTATGACGGTGGCATCCAGCTGGACGCCGGGAGCTCCTCTGGCTACTGCTATGGAGCCAACGACTGCCCGCCCGGCTACTACTGCAATACGTTCCACACCTGTGTGCCCATGAAGCCCCCTGACCAGGGGTTGCCGGTCACTGACGCCACCGGCGCGGTCCAGCCCGACATGGCCCTGCCGCCGGAGCTGGAGAACCGGGCCGAGGCCCCGCCCGCCGTGGGCAAGCAGTACATGTACGTGGCGGTGGCCAAGCAGAACCGCGTGGTGAAGATCGACTCGGTGAGCCTGCAGGTGCGCGCCATCAAGGTGGGCCAGGACCCGGGGGCCCTGCGCACCATCACCGGCCAGGACGTGGCCGTGGTGCTTAACCGCAAGTCGGCCACCGCCACCGTCATCCGCGGGCGCAGTGACGGCAAGGACGACCTCACGACGCTCAAGACCGCGCCCGACCTGAACAACATGTCCATCGCCCCGGCTGGCACCTACGCGGTGGCCTTCTTTGACCTGGCCCTGACCAAGGGCGCCATCTCGGCCAAGCAGAACCTGCAGGACGTGACCCTGCTCAAGCTGGACAAGGGCAAGGAGAAGGCGGTGAACCTCACCGTGGGGTTCAAGCCAACCGGCGTGCAGTTCACCACGGACAGCAAGAAGGCCTTCGTGGTGGCCGAGAAGGTGGTCTCAATCATCGACCCGGCCACGGCCACAAAGAGCGCCATCATGCCCACAGTGCCCCTGCTCAAGGACCCGCTCAAGGAGCCCAAGCCAGCGGAGGTGCTAGTGACCCCCGACGGTAAGCTGGCCCTGCTGCGGCAAAAAGGGGTCAAGGCGGTGCGCGCCGTGGACCTGACCACCCGGGTGATCACCGACATCACCCTCAAGGGGGAGCCCACGGACCTGGACATCACCAAGGACGGCAAGGTGGCCGTCGCCGTGCTGCGCGACACCTCGGAGGTGGTGGTCATCGACTTGCCCGGGGACCTCACCCCGTCGCCGACCCTGGACACCATCTCGGTGGGCTCCTACACAGCCGGCCAGTCCGAACTCACCAGCGACGGCAAGTACGCCTTCCTCTTCACCAACGCGGTGTCGCAGGAGGTGCTGCTCATGGCCGACCTCACCGCGCGCAAGCTCAAGGTGAACCAGCTGCAAAAGGGCGTGCGCCAGATCCTGGCGGCACCGGATGGCAAGTCCGTGGTCGTGCTTCACAACAAGGTGTACGGCACCCCCTCCAAGCAGGACTCCCTGGATGCCTACATCGACAAGAGCTACGGCTTCTCTCTCTTCTCCCTGCCCCTGGGCTTCGCCAAGCTGCAGCTCACCGGCACGGACCCGGGCAAGGTGGCCTTCGCCCCGGACGGCAGCGCGGCCTTCATGCTGCTCAACGACACGAGCAAGGGGATCCGCACCGTGGAGGCCATGGACCTCACCTCCTTCCTGATCACCAGCGTGGCCATGGGCTCTCCGCCGGTTTCCCTGGGGGTGCTCCCCTCCACCAAGAAGGTGTACGTGGCCCAGGACCATGCCCTTGGGAGGGTGACGTTCGTGGACATGAAGACCAGCAAGACCCAGACGGTGACCGGGTTCGAGCTCAACAGCCAGGTCATCGAGTGAGGAGGCCAACCATGCACGCGAAAGAGACCAAGAAGATGAAGCTGAACAAACTCACGCTGGCGGTGGCCCTGTTCACCGTCGTGGCGCTCGCCCTGGCCGGGTGCGGCGATCGGGCCGATGTCTGGACAGAGGAGCTGAAGATCCTGGGCCCGTACAAGGTCGGGACCAACGCCGTTTGGGTGGACACGACCCGCGGCATGCTCTTCGTGCTGGACGGCAGCAAGAGCGAGCCCGGGGTCAAGTGGATCCGCGTCAAGCGCAACGCCTCCTTCGTGCTCCCCTCCCCCACCGGCAAGGAGCTGCTTATCCTGAGCGCCGGGGCCGAGGCCTTGCGCAAGGACCAGACCGAGGAGAAGCCGGGGCTCACCCAGGTCAGCCTGGACGGCGGGGCAAAGGTGAAGCGGTTCTACCCCATGACCGGCGCCCTGAACCGGCTGGTGGTTTCCAAGGATGGGCGCCACGCGGTGGGCTTCAACCTGTCCTCCGGCGCCGCGGGCAGCGGGGTATTCAGCAACCCCAACGAGATCGCCGTCATCGACCTGAGCAAGGACGCGGCCAGCGGCACCAACCCGCGCATGCGCACCCTGCGCTCCTTCGGCACCAGCCCGGCCGGCGTGGTCATCTCGCCGCAGATGGCCGTGCCCGCGTCGGCAAAGGACAAGCGCACCCTGGCCGTGGTGCTGGCCAACAACCAGCTGAACCTGCTGGACCTGAGCAACCCGGAGCGGTCGGAGATCACCGTGCCCCTCACCACCCTGGGCACCTCCGCTTCGGTCAAGCCCATGGAGGTGCTCTTCTCCACCACCACCGGCTCCATCTTCGTGCGCGCCACCGGCGCCCAGGACCTGTACGCCCTGCAGCTGGTGGGCAAGACCGCGGCCAGCCCCAAGCAGAACGACTTCCTGCCCATCATCAACCAGCCCGGATCGGGCAAGACAACCCGGGACATGGTCCTGGTCTCCGACGGGGGCAAGGACCTGATCCTCACGGCAAACGCCAGCAAGGACCTGAGCCTCATCGAGGCGGCCACCAGCCAGTCCTCGCTCATCAACCTGGGCGAGGAGGTGGACACCATCCTGCCCCTGCCGCCCAAGAAGCCCACGGTGGCCCTGATCTACTCGCGCTCGTCCCCTCAGGCGCGCGTCCACTTCCTGACGCTCAAGGACCTGAGCCAGAACCTGAAGAAGAACCTGGCCAGCCGCACCCTGAATCAGCCCGTGCACCAGGTGGTGACCTCCGACGACGGGCAGCACGCCATGGTGGTGCACAACAGCACGCGCACGGTGATCTCGGTGCTCGACATGGGGCAGCACCACACCATCTCGCCCATCCAGGGGCAGGTGTCCCTGGGCAGCTACGACTTCACCAAGAGCCCCTACCTGGTGGGCGCCTCGCCCAACCTCAAGCAGCTGGGCATGCTCGACCTGAGCAACCTGCACCCGCGGAACCTGCGGCTGGACCATAGCCCCGGGAAGGTGCTGGCCCTGGGTGACGCGGTGCTGGTGGACCATGGCGCGCCCGAGGGGCGGGTCACGTTGGTGCCCCACCCCAAGGCCGAACGCGATGCGTGCCGCGAGCTGTGGGGCTTCATGTACAGCGGCCTGCTCGACACCGAGCTTTCGGACTAAGGAGGGTGACCATGTCTCGTTCAAAGAAAGCAGCCCTGACCATCCTGGCCGCCATGCTCCTGGCCGCCGTCACTGCCCGCGCGGAGACTTCTCTGTCAGTGCGCAGCTCCAACCGCATCGTGAGCCACGCCTCCTTCGACATGCTGGCCGACAACGACCTGATGCCGCAGCTGGAGCTCAACGCGGCCCACGCCGTGCTGAGCGTCTACCCCATTCACCTCTGGGTCGAAGGCTCCTACCTGGTGGGCTCCTCCAAGAACAAGATCTTCAACGGCCAGGCCAAGGCGTGGAGCCAGTCCCACACGGTGGTGGCCGGCCTGCGCCTGTCGGTGCCGGTACGTCAGTGGCTGGAGCCCATGGTGCGGGTGAGCGCCGGGGTGGTCATCGGCCGGCTGGGGCTCAAGGCCCTCACCGACGGGGGGCAGAGCGCCGAGGACTGGAACGCGGCCTTCAGCATGCAGGCCCTGGGCGGGGTGGCGTTCAAGATCCCGCGAGTGGCCATCTTCAAGCGGTTCACAGTGGGCATCGTGGTGGAGGGGGGCTACACATACACCACCGAGCTGGACTTCCACCTGGAGCCAGAGGTAGATGACGACCTGCGCCTGATCCCCATGACCGGCGCCACCCTCGGCTCCCTGAACCTCTCTGGCCCAATGTTCACGGTGGGCGCGCTGGTGCAGTTCTAGAAGCGCCAGGTCAAACCGAACTGGGCGCCGGTCTTGCCCGCGGCAAGCGACGGTATTGGCAGGGGCTTTAACCACTCGGGAGTCACCCGGTCGAGCTTGCTCCAGTAGGTAATCATCACGGGCAGGCCGATGGCCACTCCAATGCCCAGGACGACGCCGCCGGCGACGATGGCGTTGTCATACGGCTGACATGAGGGCGCTTCCATTTCAGTGGCGCCACCCAAAATGCAGAAGAACCTGCCCACCACACCCACCAGCATCGTGGCGATCCCCGCGAAGCCTCCGCCAGCCAGGATCACGATTCCCATATTCCTGCCGTTGCGGGCCGCCTTGTACTCCTCCCACTCCCAGTAGGGGCCTGGCCGCGCGGTGATGTCCCACCGCTTCAGGGCTTTGGCGGCCGCCTCACACACGGCCTTGTCCTTATCCTGCAGGGCCGCGGCCTCAAGATGGGGCGTGGTGCGGTCGTCCTTGATGCGCCCCAGTGCCCAGGCCACCTCGGACCGCACGCCTGGCTCGGGGTCGTTGATGATCATCACGGTGAGGCGCGGGAGACACCCGCGAACCTTCCAGGTGCCGCAGAAGGTAGCCGCTGCCCGACGCTGGCCAGGGCTCTTGTGGGCCAGGCGCTCCTGGACACCACGGAGGACCTCAACCTTGGGCGCCGGGTGAGGTTCCTGGCAGAAGGCGGCCGTCGGTGTGATCCAAAGGACCAACAGGAACGCCACACACAGCAGGTCCAAGGCCTGAGCCCCTCCGCCCGCGGCCCGGCCCCTCCCCTCCCCAGTGAACATGATCCACCCCTACTTGATGATCGGGCACTTCACCCCGGTCAGGTTCGCCCGGTTGTTGTCCTCCCGGCACTCGGACACGGCCGAGGTCCCGTTGCCGTCGTCGTCCACATGGACCCAGAAATCGAAGGGGCCGGTCATGCCCTTGGGCACGGCGAAGGCGGCCTTGAGCAGCTCGCTCTCGCCGGGCAGCAGCCGCTTGCTGGTGGCCACCGTCTTCATCAGCAGCGACGAGCTGCCAGGGGTTCCCTTGTAGAAGCTTACCTTCACGCCCTTGGCCACGCCCAGGCTCCCAGCGTTGGACACCCGCGCCTGGAGGGTGAGCTTCTGGGGGCAATCCCCGGTGTAGGCGGAGAGCCCGACGACGGTGAGATCAGGGGCGTTGAAGATCCCCTCCCCCTGCACGTTCTGGCGGAAGTTGTTCAGCCCCTTCTGGTCCCAGTTGCGCGGCTCCGACTTGGGGATCGCCCCGGCTGAGCTGACGTTGGTGATGTGGTAGGTGTGCTGGTTCCACACCGGCCGGGTGCGCACCCAGCGGTCGGCCGCGTCGCCGAAGACGCGGATGCCGCGCGTGCCGGGCGGCGTGCACTTGTCCCGCACGATCTGGTCGTCGTTGGCAGGGACAACGAACTCGCTGTTGTTGTCGCCGTCCACGTCGGCAACCAGGGGGTATTCGGCCGCCGTGCGCGAGGTGTTGGGCAGCTTCATCAGCTGCTTGCCGCTGCTCCCGCCCAACACGTAGAGGTGGCACTCGTCGTTGTAGACAACCTCCACCTTGCCGTCCCCCTCGAAGTCAAAGAGGCTCGATCCGGTGACGCTGGATGAGAGGTCCTGGGTGGTCACGCTCCAGAGGATGCCGTCGGTGCGCCCCGAGGGACACATGGCCTTGGTCGCCCCCTTCTTGCAGCTCATGTCGTACACCGTGTACTTGCCCTTGCCCGCGGTGGAGATCTCCGGCACCCCGTCGCCGTCGAAGTCCCCCACCGTGGGCGGCCCGCCCGTACCCCCGCCCGGGATGGCGATGGGCCCGAACAGCACGTCCCCCGCCGGCTTGCCCATCATGCCCACGCCGCGCAGGGCCCGCACGTACCCCTTGGACACGCTGATCACCTCGGCCCAGCCGTCCTTGTCCAGGTCGGCCACCGCCGTGAGCCCGTCCGGCGCGGCGCTGTTCTTCCACACCTGCTTGCCGGTGTGGTCGTACACCACGTTGCCGCCGATCACCTCCAGCTTGCCGTCCTCGTCGAGGTCGGCCGCGGTGGAGGCCACCCAGCCGCCGTTGGCGCCGATCATGCCCTTGTCGAACAGCACCTTGCCCGAGGAGGAGAGCACCACGCCGCCCACCACCACCTCGGGCGTGCCGTCGGCGGCCAGGTCCGCGATGAAGGGGGACGGGTGCGCCTTGCGCGCGGCCACCGCGGCCAGGGAGCCCGCGGCCGAGGACCACTTCTCCTTGCCGTCATGCTCGAACACCACGATCCCCTTGCCCGCCACCACGGCCACCATCTCCAGCTGGGGATCGGCGTCGAGGTTGCCCAGGGCCACGCCGCACCAGGCGGAGAGGTTGTAGCTGGAGCTGGGCAGGGTCAGCTCCTCCTTGCCCGTGGCGCCGTCGAGCACCACCAACATGGCCAACGAAGAGCTCTTGTGGTTGTAGGAGGTGAACACCACCTCGGGCGTGCCGTCGTTGTCGATGTCGGCCACCGCCGGGGCCACGGCCACCTCGTGGTAGGACGTGTCCTTGGAGTAACCGCTCCAGTGCCACTCCACGGTGGGCTTGAAGGCCACGCTCTTGGGCCGCACCTCGCACTTCTTTCCCGTGGGCTGGGGCAGGCAGCGGCCCAGGGTGGGCTCGCAAAAGAAGAGGGGCGGACAGTCGAAGCTGTCCTTGCACTTCTTGCCCGGGCTGGTGCACGCGCCCGAGAGGCAGACCTTGCCGGCGCCGCAGCAGATCACCTTGGGGGTCATGCAGCGCACGCCGCTGGCGCATGCGGGCAGGCACTTGGCCTCCACGCACTCCTGCCCCACCTTGCAGCATGTGGCCGGCTGGCCGCACAGGATGGCCGACGGGCACCCCTTGTCTGGCTCGAGCTTGATGTCCGGCGGCGTCACCTGCGGCACGTCCAGCAGCGCCGCCGCGTCCCCGGTCACCACCTCACAGCTGCCAGCCGCGTTGCACCGATGGCCCGCCGGGCAGGGGTTGGCCGGCCCGCACAGCACCACGAGCACCTCACTGGTGCAGGCTCCCTGACCGGCCAGCAGGAGCAACAGCGTTGCCTGGGCGATGACGCGCACGGGACCATTATAGACCAGAGGCCGCTGCGCGGAGAGGCCCACGCCTCAGCGGGGCGCTGGCAGCGGGAGCTCGGCGCCCAGGCGGTGGGTCTTCCAGGCGGAGGCGGGCACGTTGTCCGGGGCCTTCCCGGGCGGGGCGCAGTGGTTTACGCGGAAGATAAACTCGGGCCGCGCCTCGTGCACCTTGCCCGGCACGCCGGGCTCCTCCTCCCATCCACCCACGAAGCTGGTCACCCTGGCGCCCCCTTCCCCCTCCACGGCCTTCAGGGCCGCCTCCAGGGAGGCGTGCAGGCAAGTGCCGAACAGCACGGTCCCCTCGCCGGTGGCCACGGAGAGGAGGGTCTCGTACTCCTGCTGCTCCGGCGGGCCTCGGCGCTTGAACAGCTTGCCGTCCTTCATGTCGAGGTTGGGCCAGGGGCGGCGGAAGGGGAGCGTGACCACGCCCAGCCTCGGCGTGAGCAGGGTGACCCCGGGCCGCAACACATGGACGTTGGCCGGCAGCACCATCCGCCCGTTCGTGGGGCCGTCCGGGCCGTGGTCGAAGCAGAGCAGCCCCCGGGCCATGTCCGGGGTGATCATGAACATCACCTGCGGGTGCTCGGCCAGGATCGCCTCAAGGCCTCCAGCGTAGTTGGGCCAGTGCGCGTGGGAGAGCACAACCAGGTCCGGCGGCCCGGCCAGGTCGCCGGCGCCGCGCGCGGCCAGGCGCTGCTCGAACAGCTTGACGTTGTTCTTCCACACCCGCGGGGTAGCGCCGAGGTCGAAGTAGATCTTGAGCACGCCGTCGGTGAGGCGCTCCATGATCTTCATGCGCGTGGTTTCAGGCACCTCCAGCCGCGCCACGAGCTTTCGCAGCGGCGCGGAGGGGCCCACGCTCTCCCGGAGCAGGAGCACGCTGCCGGCCCCGTGCTCGGTGAGCAACCCCGCCGCGGCCCCGTCCTTCAGGCCGGGCTGCAGGTGGTCGTCCACCAGGACCACCTGGCGGTCCAGCACCCCGGCCGGGACCTGGGCTGCCGGCGCCTGCTCTTTGCATGTACACTGGGCCGATGCCAGGGCGACCAGGGCCGGAAATGCGAGCCGTAGGGCGGCTTTCAGGTGTGAGGATACGACCACAATGGCCGCAGTCTAGCAGACCCGCGGCCCGACAACAGTTCACCTCGCCGGCCAGGAGGAGTCTGGCCCGGTGACTCCGCCCCCCCGCCATACGGTCCCGTTGAAGGAGGCTGCCCTGGCGGCCGGCCTGGCCCTGCTGCTGAGCGCCTGCGCCCTCCTCCTGCTCGGCTTCAACCCCTGGCAGGACATGCTCGGCGTGGGCGTCGGGTTCATCGACTGGTCTGGCCACCGCTGGGCCCACTGGCACCTGTCGCGGAGCCTCATGGGCGAGGAGGGGTTCTTCTTCTCCTCCATGCTCAACCACCCCGACGGCATGTACACGCTGCTGTTCCAGGGCAACTTCCTGTTCGCCCTGCTGGGGGGCGTGCTCAACCTGGTCGTGAGCCTGGACCATGCCTGCGCGCTCATGGTGGTGATGATGCTCGCCGGCAACGGGCTCGGGGCGTACCTGATGGTGCGCGTCTTCACCGGCAGGCGGGCGCCCGCGGCCCTGCTGGGATTCCTGGCCGCGTTCTGTACGCACACGGCCTGGGCCGTGGACACGGGCAACCTGGAGTACGGCTTCTGGCTCTGGATTTGCCTCTTCCTGATCAGCTACATCCGCCTGCTCCAACAGGGCCGCCTGCGGGACGGGGCGCTCACCGGGCTCCTGGCCGGCGTGGCCGCCCTGTCCAACCTGCCCGATACGTTCCACCTTGGCCTGCTCGGCGCGCTGCTGCTGGCCTTCCACGCGCGCGCGCTGGACAGACGCAAGGCGCTGGGCCTGCTGCTGGCCCTGGCCGTGGCCCTGGTGGTGGTGGCGCCCGTGGGCTGGGCCTATCACCAGGCCTCCGGGCGGGTACACCTGGACGCCTCGCTCATCGGCCGGGAGGGAGGGCCAGGACCGGGCGCCGCGCCGCCGCCACCCACCGATAATCCGAGCGCAGCCCACGCCCCGGCCGCCCGGCGCTCGCCCGGCCTGCCCATGCCCGACGGAACCAGGGTGCTCCTGAGCCACTCCGCCGACCGGACCATGCCCCTGTTGCTGGCGGCCCTGGCCCTGCTTGGGCTCGTCACCGCGCCCCGGCGCGCCTTGCCCTGGGCCTTCGCGGCGCTGCTCTTCTTCGTGCTCTCCCTGGGGCGCAACATCACGGGCTCCGATCCGGCGCTCACCGGGGCCCCGGGGCACGCCTTCATGCCCTTCGCCCTGCTGGTGGACCACCTGCCCGGATATTCGCGCATGCAGTACCCGGGGCGCCTGTTCGCCTACACCGTGCTCTGTCTGCTGGTGGTGGCCGGCATGGGCGCCAGCTGGGTCGCGGAGCGCGCCCGGCCCCAACACCGCTGGTACCTGGCCGGGGCCCTGACGCTGCTGGCCCTGCTCCAACCCCTGCTGACCTGGCGGGTCATCATCCAGCCGCGGCCCAAGCTGAGCCCCTTCTACCAGCGCCTTGCCGCCGACCAGGACCGCTACGCCCTGATCACGCTCCCCTTCAACTTCCTCGACCTTGAAACCTCGAACCTCTACTACCAGCCCACCCACGGCAAGCCGCTGTTCAACGTGCCCGCCGCGCCGTACGTGGCCCAGGACCCGTCCAACGGCAAGGTGCGGGGCAACGCCCTGCTCAGCCGGGTGGCCACCCTGCAGCACGAGCTGCTCTCCCGGCAGGGGATCATGGAGCTGCACGCCGCGCACTATCTGCCCGGGCCCGGCGATCCCAGGCCCGACGACGCGCAGCTCCAGCAGGCCCGGGTGAAGCTCGTGGAGGGCGGCTTCCGTTACATGGTCGTGCACCTGCGCCAGATCGGGATCCAGGGTGTGGCCACTGTGCGCGCCGACGGGCCGCTGGTGACGTTCCTGCGCCAACAGCTCGGCGAGCCAGCGCACAGGGACGCGGGGTTACTGGCGTTCGACCTGCGTGCAAAGTAAAACTTAGTTTGGCCCTCGAGAAACAGGGGATGGTGTGCCAGAGATACTTCTGATCCAGCCGAGAGAGGTGGACGCTGACCAACTGGTCAACCGCCCATCCTTGCCGCTGGCCCTGCTCTCTGTCTCCTCCCTGCTGCCAGATCGTTTCAACGTCACCGTCGTGGACCAGCGCCTGCCCGGCGACTGGCGAGGGGCCATTGGCCAGGCCCTGGCGCGGGGTCCCCTGGCGGTGGGGGTCTCCTGCCTGCTGGGGCACCAGATCCACTTCGCCCTGCAGGTCTCCGGATTCGTCAAGGAGCGGGCGCCAGAGGTGCCGGTTGTATGGGGTGGGCTCCACTCGCCGGAGCTGGCCCGGCAGGCCCTGGGCCACGAGTGGGTGGACGGCGTGGTGTCGGGCGAGGGGGAGCAGACCTTCCTGGAGCTGGCGCAGGCCCTTGAACAGGGCGAGGAGCCCCACGGCATCCCGGGCCTCTGGTGGGGCGACGGGACCAAAGCCCCCCCCCCGCGGGAGCCCCTGGACATGGCCACCCTGCCGGACCTGCCCTATCACCTGGTGCGGGTGAGCGACTACGTGCGCTTCCGAAAGCCCGGCTCCTCCATCATGCTGGAGACCTCCCGCGGCTGCCCTCACCTGTGCGGCTTCTGCAGCTGCCAGACCTACGCCCACCGCTGGCGGGGGTTGCCCGCCGCGCGGACGGCGGAGCGGATCCAGTGGCTGCACCGCCATCTCGGCGCCGGCACGGTAGTGGTGGTGGACGACAACTTCTTCGGCAACCACGCCCGCGCCCTGGAGATCTTCGAGACCCTGACCCGGGCGGGCAGCGCGGCCCGCCTGGACCTGCAGGGTGTGCGGGCCGACGCCCTGGAGCGCATGACCGACGAGGACCTCGCCCTGATGAAGCGCGCGGGCGTGGCCAAGATAAACGTCGGCGTGGAGTCCGGCTCCCCACGGGTGCTGGAGCTGATCAAGAAGGGCATCACCGTGGAGCAGGTGCTAACCCAGAACCGGAGGCTAGCCGCCCACGGTATCCGAGTGCAGTACAACTTCATCACCGGGTTCCCCACCGAAACCGACGACGAGCTACGCCAGACCGTCGCCCTGGCCCTGCGCCTGCTGGAGGAGAACCGGCTGGCCATGCTCAACTACTTCTGCGTCTTCTCGCCCATGCCCGGCACCCCGCTTCACGACCTCGTGGTGCGGCAGGGCGCGCCCGTGCCCGACACCATCGAGGGGTGGGCGGACCTGGACCGGATCTACGTCAACCGCTGGGGCCACCACGCCGGCGCCGCGAAGATCCAGGTGCCGCTCAACTTCGTCTCCCTCTTCGTGGACCGCAAGGTGGAGTACTACACCGACTCGCGGCTGCTCGGCCTGCTCGTCTCCCTCTACCGTCCCCTGGCGCGTCACCGCTTCGCCCGGCTCGACTTCCGCCTGTTGCTGGAGAAGCACCTGTTCGACGCCCTCAACCGCCTGACCTTCGGGCGAGGCTGACCCGTGGCCACCCTCCACCTCTTCCAGATCACCTCCCTGGAGCAACACGGCCCGCTCCTCATCGCCGCCGTTTGCCGGGAGGCCGGGCACCGGGTGCTGCTCTCCGTGGTGCAGAGCCCTGCGCAGGTGGCGGCCGAGGTGGCGCGCTCCGGCGCGGACGTGGCCGGGTTCAGCGCCACAACCGGGGCACACAAGGGCTGCCTCGCCGCGGCGCGCGAGGTGAAGCGGCGCACCCGGGCCCTGACCATACTTGGCGGGCCCCACGCCACCGCCTGCCCCGAGGTCGTGGAGCAGGACGGGCTGGACATGGTCTGCCGCGGCGAGGGGGAGGAGGCCACGCTGGAGCTCCTGGAGCAGCTGGACGGCCGCCGCCCGGAAGGCCCGGTGGCCAACCTGCTGCGCGCGGGGGAGGACCCACGGGAGATGACCCTGCGCCCTCCCCTGGAAGACCTGGACCGGCTCCCCTACCCCGCCCGGGACCTTTTACCAACAGCCGGTCCGGCCCTGCGTCACTTCCTCAGCGCCCGCGGTTGCCCCTACGCCTGCGCCTACTGCCTCAGCCCCACGACCCACCGCCTCTTCGGCGGCGCCGCCGTCCGCCAGCGCGGCGTTGAGCATGTGGTGGGCGAGCTTCAGCAGGTGCAACAGAACCACCGGCTACGCCATGTGCTGCTGGCCGACGACATCTTCGGCCTGGACAAGGCCTGGGCCGCCCGGTTCCTGCCTGCCTACCGCGCCTCCGTGGGGCTCCCCTTCTCCTGCCACCTGCGGGTGGGCACCTTCGACGCCACGTTCTTGCAGGCGCTCAAGGGGGCGGGCTGCCGGCTGGTCTCCTTCGGCCTGGAAGCAGGCAGCGACAGGGTCCGCCGCCAGATCATGAACCGCCCCATCAGCGACGACCAGATCCTGGAGGCGGCGCGGCTGGTGCGCGGCGCGGGCATGGCCATGGAGGTCACCTGCATGGTGGGGCTCCCCACCGAAACCCTCGACGAGGCCATGAGCACGGTGGCGCTGTGCCGCCGCTGCTCACCCGACATGGTCTCGGTCTCCATCTTCCAGCCTTACCCGGGCGCAGACCTCACCAGCCTGGCCCTGGAGCGGGGGCTGATCTCCGAGGGATACCAGGACCAGATCGCCCCCACCTACTACCAGTCCAGCCCCCTGATACAGCCTGACATTGGGCCCCTGGTGAACCTGCACAAGCTGTTCGCCCTTGCCGTGCAGTTCCCGTCGCTGGAGGGGGTGATCCGCAAGCTGGTGGAGTTGCCCTCAAACCCGGCGTTCACCGCGGCGTTCCTGGCCACATACGGCGCCCGCTCAGCCCGGCTCTACCTGCCCAGCGGCCAGGCGTTGCTCGACCTGAGCCTGGCCTGGGCCCGCAGGGTGCTGAAGCCATGAGCGCCCCCAGCGCCCCCCCAGGGACGGTCAGCCCGGCGGCCCCGGCGCCCACCCCCATCTGGCGCCGCCTGCTCCACCTGGTGGTCACCGCGGGGCTGCTCGCCGTGGTGTTCAGCCGCATCGACTGGCAAGCCTTCGTGCAGAACATGGGGCGGGTGAACTACCTGCTGTTCGGTTTGTTTATTTTCGGCACCTCCCTGGTGGGTTTGGCCGCCGACGTGTTCGCCACGGTGCACATCTACACGCGCACCGTTCCGGGCATCACCCGCGGCTTCTTCTTCATCGTGCGCGGCGCCTCCTGCATCTACGCCACGGTGAACCACCACCTTGGGCAGGCCTGGGTCACCTGGGCCGTGAGCCGGGCCCACGGCATTGACCTGAGACGCATGGCGGGCGCGACCCTGCTGTCATACATGATCTGGGGCGGCACCCTGCTGGGCCTGGGCACGGTGGCCGTGTACGCGGCGGGGTTGCCTGTGGGCTGGACCGCCCTGCCCCTGGGCCTGGGCCTGTCCTACCTGGCCCTGCTGGCCGTATCGCCCCGGCGGCTGGCTCAGAACAGAGTGCTCGCGCCGTTGTTCGAGGCGAGGGTCTCCGGGCACATCACCGCCATGGCCGCCCGCATCCCCCACCTGTGCGCGATGTTCCTGGGCACCTGGCTGCCTTTCTACTTCTTCGGGGTGGAGATTCCGTTCCAGGAAGCCCTGGTTTATGTGCCCATCGTGATGGTGGCCGTGACCCTGCCCATCACTCCACAGGGTCTCGGCACCCGGGATTTGCTGGCCTCAGCCTTCTTCGCACCCTTCAGTCAGGCCCCCACACCGGCGGCGCGCAGGGCTGTAATTGCCTCCTGTACTGCCACCACGGGGGTGGCGATCATGGTGGTCGATTCACTGGTTGGGCTTGTCCTCTACCGGCGGGCGGCGCGCCTGATTCGCGGCCAAAACAACAGCAGCAACGCCTCGTTATAGCTGAGCTTTTCCCCGCGCTTCGCCATCTGGAAGCCAAGTGGTCAAAAGTACGTTCAGATCGGACAAATCCCCACCTGAACTTATATGTAAAGATACATGCGTTTTAATGGGATGATTTTTTACCTATCCCTACAGGTAGGAAGACAGGGGTCTATTCAGTATATTTAGGTACCTTTACCTTCCTACACCTACTAATACCCAAACGTACCCAAAGGAGAGCAAAAGTGGGCAAATGTACTCATATATCGTCAAATATGAACAAATGTAGGCCGAAACCATATTTGTAGTATACTGAATGTAAATGAGTGGAAATGAAGGTTGGTATAATCAAATGTAGGATAAATGCCCACAATGTAAGTTGGCCCCGGGCTGCAAACCTCAACACCCCACCTACACTAGCCTACATTTCCTGACCTTTTTCCGGATTTAGACGTATTCGATACGGTGATCAATGGCCGCGCTCTTGGCCAGCTGCGCGCTCACTCCACAATATTGCTCCTGAGAGAGCGTCACAGCCCGTGTCACCTTCTTGGCGTCCAGCTGATCCGCCTCCTTGAACTGGTAGACCACGGTCATGCTGGAGTAGTGCTTTGGGTGCTCCTCGGTGAGCTCCGCGTCGATCTTCACGTTGAACCAGGTGGGGTTCTGCTTCATCTTGCGCAGGATGTAGATGACGTCCATGCCCGTGCAACCGGCCAGGGCGAGCATCAACAGAGGCTTCGGTCGAGGCCCCCTGTCCTCTCCTCCCACCTCGGGCATGGCGTCGATGACCATCTTGTGCCCGTTGACCTCCGCCTCGAATGCCATGCCATCGATCCAGGTACAGTCCAACCCTGATTTCATGATCTCCTCCTGTGCGTGAACGCCGCGCTCAGCGGGTAATGTCCAGGACCTCGCCCCACTCCTCGGTGCTGAAGCCTTCCTTCTCCAATGCCTGCAACATCAGGGTTTGGTCCACCGACTTGAGGATCGCCTCCTTGGGATCGATCACGCCCTCCTTCACCAGCTCCAGCATGGCCTTGGCCTGGGTCTGCATGCCCGACTCCTTGCTGGTCTGCATGATGGAGGTGACCTGGTAGGTCTTGCCCTCGCGGATCAGGTTCGAGATGGCCGCGTTCACCACCAGGATCTCCATGCAGGCGGTGCGCCCGCCGCCGATCTTCTTGCACAGGGTCTGGGAGATGACCCCCTTGAGGGACTCGGAGAGCATCACCCTGATCTGCGCCTGCTGGTCGGTGGGGAACTGGTCGATGATGCGGTCCACAGTGGAGGGCGCGGTGGTGGTGTGAAGGGTGCCCAGGACCAGGTGGCCGGTCTCCGCAGTCTCGATGGCGATGTGTACTGTCTCCAGGTCGCGCATCTCGCCCACCAGCACGATGTCCGGGTCCTCGCGCAGGGCGGCGCGCAGGGCGCGGGAGAAGGACTTGGTGTGGGTGTGCACCTCGCGCTGGTTCATCAGGCACTTGCCGGAGCCGTGCACGAACTCCACCGGGTCCTCGATGGTGACGATGTGGTAGCGCTTGTTCTGGTTGATGTAGTTCACCATGGCCGCCAGGGTGGTGGACTTGCCCGAGCCGGTGGGGCCGGTGACCACTACAAGCCCCTTGGTCAGGTCGCACAGGTTCTGCACCACTGACGGGAAGCCTAGCTCCTCCAGGGTGGGCACCTGTGAAGGGATGGTCCGCATCACCGCCCCCACCCCGCGGATGTTGCGGAACCAGTTCATGCGGAAGCGGGCCACGCCCTCCACCTGGTGGGCGAAGTCCGCGTCGCCGTCCTCGTCGAACTGCTCCCTGATGTGCGGTGGCGCCACGGCGCGCATGAGGGCGTCGATCTGCTTGCTGGAGAGGGGCGTCTTGCAGCCCGGCAGCGCCCGGATGTCACCGTCCAGGCGCATCTGGGGCCGCTCGCCGGCCGAGAGATGCAGGTCCGAGCCGCCCACCTTGACCAGGCGGGTGAGGATGGCGTTGATGCTCTTTGCGAACTGCTCGTCGGACGCCTGCTGCGCCGAGGAGGGTTGGGGCTCTGGCTTCCTGGCCCTGGGCGCAACCGGCGCCGCCTCGACCGAGCCTGCATCACGAATGGAGGCCGGGATGGGCCAGCCATCCGAGGTGGGCGATTTCGGCGCGCCGGGAGGGGCCTGCACCGGCCTGGGCGCCGCCAGCGGGATGGTCTCCAGGTCCACTACCGGGTCGTCCAGCCTTGACACGGTGTAGGAGAGCTCCTCCCGCTCCTCCTGGGCCGCGCCGCCCGGGTCGTCGTGATCCACCTCGTCATAATCATCATCATCGACGGCGGCGCCATCCACCGGCGTGGCAGGAGCTGCCAGGTTCATGCCGAATTTCTGCGAGAGGACATGCAGCAGCTTCGGGTCATTGATCATCCCCAGCGCCACCAGCCCCTCGCTGAAGGACCCGCCATACTCCAGCAGGTACGCCAGCACCTCATCCCGCTGCTCCACGGTGATGATGCCTGCCTCGATGAGCTTCTCTTCAATCATGTTGTTTCGTGCCTCTCCTGAAACGTGAGGGCCTCCACCACCCCTGCCCTGTCGGCGTCCGAAACCACCAGGAAGGCGGGCGGATGCCTGCAAAGCTTAACCCTGTAAGCGTTGTCCCGGTACAACCCTCCCCCACCCACGACCACCTCCTTGCCCACCGCCCCGCAGACATAAACCCGCTCGCCAGGATCGAGGTAGTACTCGTGCCAGCGGAAGTTGCCGGTCATGCCGCTGAGCTGGCGTGGGTTCAGGCGGGAGCAGAGCAGCGACATCATGGGCGCCGAAGCGCTGCCCATGGCGGCGCTGTCCGCGTGGAACTCGTGCTGAAAAAAGGTGAAGGCCTCGCGGGTGTCCACCGCGATGCTGCCCGTCCGATCCTGCACCTGGAAGGACTCGGCCATCTTGGAGATGGAGATGTACTGCCAGGTCCCGTCCTGCTGCTCCAGCTCGAAGGTGACCTGGTAGCCGATGACCCGGCGCTGCGTGGTGGGGGAGATGATGATCTCACGCGCCTCGGCCCGCCCCTCCACCGCCGCGGTGTTTCCGGGGCCGTCAGGGGAAACCTCGGCGATCGCGCTCAAGGGCGTGCCGGACACCTGGAGCCATAGCTCTCTCATGAGATGCCCTGTTCCTCCAGGGCCAGGCCCAGGTGACGACGCAGCGCGAAGTAGTCCTCGGAGGCGGCGTAGCGCACCAGCTCCTCCACCTTCTCCTCGGGGCTGGCGTCCTTGGGCCCGGACGGCTCGGCCAGCATCGCCTTCACCGCGACCTTCAGATCGTTGCACAACACGAAGCCCGCGCGGTTGATGGTGAGCCCCGCCCCTCGCCACCAGCGGTTCAGGTTCAGATCCCGCCCGCTGGCCGCGAACTTACCCACCACCTTCCGGAGCTGCTTCAGCTGCGCAGGGTGGAACTTGTCGGCCATCATGGCCAGGCTCTGGGCCACTGCCGGCTCCTCGCCGGTGGGGATCGGGATGTCGGGCTTTACCAGCCTGAAGGCCATGTAGACCACGGTCTTGAGCTGGGCGGGGCTCTCCAGGATCCCCCTGAGGTAGAGTTCTGGCCGCAGCAGCGCCAGGCGCGCAGCCACCTGGTATGCCTGCTCCACCTCGCCGCCCTTTTTCAGCACGCCCCCGCCGGCCCGCAGCGTGGGGACATCGCTGGTGTGCAGCAGCTCGAGCCCGGCCGGGCTGGACGGGTTCATGTACAGCTCGGGCACCGCGACGCCCAGCACCTGGGTCATGTGCGCCACCAAACCGCAGAAGGGATCCGGGTCGAGGCTCAGGTCGTGTCGCTGCTCGGCGCGCAGCTTGAAGGTGGCGGCGGGGCGCGCGCTGGCGGCCCCCACCACCGGAGTGACCAGGGCCAACATGGCGCTGATATAGGTGTCCTGGAAGGGGTGCACCAGGCGGCGCTGCCACAGCTTCTCGTCCATGGCCCCCCGGGCCCGGCGCAGCCGCTGGTCGCTGTGGTTGAGGAACAGCTGTTGCTCGACGGGCTTCGCCTTGCCGGTGAAGGCGAGCATGGCGGCCACGCAGTACGCGGGGTCCAGCTTGCCCGATTCGCGGTAGGCCTTGCACAGTCCCCGGTAGGGGTGGGTCCGGTTGGGCTCCAGGGCCAGCAGGGCCCGGTAGACCTTCACCGCCTTTTTGGCGTGCCCGGCGCCCAGCTTCCCGTAGAGCTTGGCCAGCAGCTCCAGCCGATCCCGGTCTTTCGGGTCCAGCTTGCAGGCCACATCAAGGGCCAGGGCCGCGTCCTCCAGGCGCCCCATCTCGTGCAGGATATGGCCCAGCTCATGCCAGAGCTTCACCTGGAGCTCCTGCTCTCCGTCCTTGCCGGAGAGCCGCTTGATCATCCGGCGGTGGTTCTTGACCCGCTCCCTGGGTTTCCCCTGGTCCTGGTAGAGCGCGTCGATGGATTCGAACGCCCTGGGCAGCAGAGGATCGTCGTCCAGCGCCTGGTTGAGGGCGGCGATGGCCCCCGCGGCTTCGTCCAGCTCGTCCCGCAGGATCATCGCCTGGGCGTAGAGATACCTGGCGCGCCGCGCCGGCTCCTCCTCCAGGGCGATCTGCCGATCCAGCACCTCCACGGTCTCGGGCCACTGCTCGGTCTGTTGGTAAGCCTCCAGCAGCCCGTGCAGCAGGCGCCAGTTTTCAGGGTCGAGCTCCAGGGCGTCCAGGAAGTCCGCGGCGGCCTGCTCCGGGTCTTCAAGCTGCTCCAGGCAAATCTCGCCGCACTCGGCCAGCAGGCGCAGGCGCTCATCCTGCCCCGCCCCCACCAACAGCTCGCGCTTGGCCGCCACCAACTCGGCCCAGTTCTCCCCCTCGGCGCTGGCCGTGCCCATGGCCTCGAGGGCGGCCCGGTTGGTGGGATCAAGCTCCAGGGCCGCGCGGAAGGACGCCCGCGCCATGTCGGGCTCATCGAGCTGCAGCTGGATCGTGCCCAGCCGGTGGTGCAGCTGAGCCTGGTGCTCCTCGGAGAGGCTCCCGGCATGTTTCTGCAGGACGGTGCGGAGCAGGGCGTACGCCTGGGCGCTCTCGTCCAGGCTGCAGAGTAGATCGGCCAGGCGGGTCATGGCCTCCAGGTGGGCGCCGTTTCGCTCCAGCACCACCCGGTAGTGCCGCAGCGCCTTGCTGTTCCGTCCCAGCGCCTCGCAGGTCCGCGCCTGATCCATGTGCAAGGCCAGCAGCTCCTCCTCGGGCAGGTCGGCAGCCCGCGACAGCAAGAGGTCCTGCAGCGGCTCCAGGCCCTGGTGGTTCTCGGCCCGCGCATAGATGGGGCGCAGCAGCTCGGCCACACGCGGCTGGGCCGGGGCCAGGGCCAGGCTGCGCTCCAGCAGGTCAACGCCGCGCGCCTCATCCTCCAGCTGCCCCAGGTAGACCTCGCCGCCGCGCAGGAGCCGGTCAGCCTGCTTCCCCGGATCAGGTTCGGCCTCGGCGGCCCGCTCCAACATGCGCGCCGTCTTGCCCCAGTCACCGCGCGCGCTGGTCAGCTCGATGAGGTGCGCCATGGAGGCGAGATGCTCCGGCGCGTGGGCCAGCGCCTCCTGGTAGAAGTGCTCCGCGCGCTCCAGGTCCTGGTGAACGCGCTCGCGGATCTCGCCCATGCGGAAGTAGGTCTCGGCCAGGCGGGCAGGATCGTCCACGTGATCGGCGAGCTGCCCCAACGCCTTGAGCGCCTGGTCCCACTGCTCCATCTTTCCGTGCAGCCGCGCCTGCCCCTCCAGCGCCACCTCGCTGTCCGGGTCCAGCTCCTGGAGCGACCTGAGCGCGTCCACGGCGCGCTCGGCATCGTCAAGATCCTCCTCGAAGAGCACGGCCCGCTCCAGCTGCAGCTCCATGCGCTCCGACGGGGACCAGGTGTTCTCCAGCTGCAGGGTGAGCAGATCCGCCAGCTCGAGGAAGCGTCCGGCGCGGCGGTACAGGCGCTGCAGCGCGCGCTGGGCCGGCGCGTGATCGGGCACCAGCGCCAGGGCGTCCTCCAGCTGCTCGGTGGCCAGCTCGGCCCGGCCCAATTTCTCCTCGTTGAGCTCGGCCGCCCGCTCAAGCAGGGGCACTGCCAGCTCCGCCTCCTCCTCCAGCTCTGCCATGCGCGCGAGCACCTCGGCCAGGGGCTCCCACTGCTCCTGCTCCCGGTGCAGCCGCTCAAGGGCCTTGAGCGTGGTCACGTTGCTATCGTCCAGGTCCAGCGCCTTGCGGTACGAGGCGGTGGCCTGCTCCTTCTCGTAGAGCCGGTCCTCGTAGAGGCGGGCCATCTCCAGGTGGAGCTCTGCCCTGGACGGCGCGTCCGGGGCCAGCGTGGCCAGCCGCTCCAGGACCTCGAACAGCTCGGACCAGCGGGACTCCAGCCTGTGGAGGTGTGCCACCTGCTCCAGGGCGGGGACGCAGTCCGGGTCCAGCTCCAGCGCCTGCTCCAGGGCGGCGGCGGCATGCTCTGACTGCCCGAGCTCCACGTTGAGGATCCGGCCTATCCTGGCCAGCAAGTCTCCCTGCTCCGCGGGCTCCTCCACCTGTTCGGCCATGGAGAGCAGCACCTCCACGAGCTCCTCGTGGCGCGCCTCCGCCTCCAGCAGGCCGGCCAGGGCCGTGGCGGTGTCCAGGTCCCCGGGATCGCGCGCGAGGAGGTCGCGTAGTTCCTGTTCAAATTTTTGGGCTGGCATGGGCGCCCATTATATCCAACTGAAGGCATATGCCCCGCTGGAAGTTCTGGGCGGACAGGGCTTTTTGCTACCCCTCGATGATTCCGAACTTTGCCAGCAGGCCCTGGCAGCTCGGGCACGCCGGCTTGATGTCGCCGAAGGTGGGCCTGAAGCCGAAGGTCGGCGAGCCCAGGTTGAAGCTGCCGCTGCTCCGGCTGCGTGAGCCGCTCAACTCGATGCGCACCGCCACGCAGATGCCGCCCTCCAGCGCGCCGGCGTCTCCGCCCGAGTGGCGCAGCGCCTTTGAGATGCTCACCGGCTCGGCGCACATGCCGTGGTGGGTGGTCAACGGCCCAACCGAGTCCAGGGCGGCCATCACCTGCGGGTCCAGGATCCGCTCCACCCACTGGCTCACCCCGAGGAACGGCCTGTCGCGAAGGCCGGGCACCCACAGCGCCGAGGCCACCAGGGGCTGGTTGCTCAGGCGCTTCACATGGGTCCGGTAGCGGCTCAGGTATCGCTGGGCAAACCCGGCGGCGGCGTTCTGTAACTGGTTTTGGTTCATCAGTGCTCCTGCATGCCTGGCGATCTTCTAAACGCCAGCATACTAGCACTGGATTGCGCGGATGCTCCCGCCCCCTCCTGCCCGGCCTCAGGCGGCCAGATCGAACAGCTCGATGTAGGTCCGGTTGTCCAGCAGCCTGCCGTAGTAGGCGGGGCTCGCCGTCATCTTTATCAGCCAGCCGCCGGTGTACGGCTCGTCAGCCACAAGCTCCGGCCGCTCCTCCAGGTCCTCGTTGACCTGGATCACCACGCCATCAACCGGGGAGAACAGCTGGGTATAGGCCTCGGCCGCCTCGATGGTACCGAATGCCTCTTGCGCAAGGAAGGCGTCACCCTCCCGGGGGAGGTCCACCAGGATGATCTCCCTGATCTGGTTGATGGCGTGGCGGGTGACCCCGATGGTGTAGATGCCATCCTCCAGACGAGCCCACTTGTGGCTCCTGGTGTAACGAAGTTGTTTGGGGAAAGATCCTCCACCACACATCAGACAGTCTCTGTCCATGACCAACCCTCCTTACTCATTGCGCTTTTCCCTGGAAATCTCCTTGATAACTATGACTATTCAGACAGACCGGTGGCGGGGGACATACAGCATCCCTGACGCCGTCAGCAGTTGATATCAGGTAATGTCTAGCTAGATTATGGACAAGATGTAATGGCAATACAAGGGGCCTTGCCCGCAGTTATTTACCCTGAGTATGGTTACCCGTGAGCGTGCGCGGCTTCGACAAAACCTTCGGCCAGGACTTCATCTCCGGGCTGCCAACCAGCCCCGGGGTCTACCGCTTCCTGGACCGGGACGCGGAGGTCATCTATGTGGGCAAGGCCAAGAACCTCAGGCGCCGGCTCCAGAGCTACCGCAACGCCAGTCGCAAGCGCGTGCACAAGAAGATGCGCACCCTGGTTCGGGAGGCCCACTCGGCCACCTGGGAGGCGCTCCCCACCGAAGAGGCTGCCCTGCTGCGGGAGAACGAGCTGATCAAACAGCTCCGCCCCCGGTTCAACGTGGAGGGCGCCTTCGACTTCCTCTATCCCGCCCTCGGCATGGGCGCCCGCGGCGGCGTCACCCTGCTCTGCTTCACCACGTCGCCCGAGGAGTACGGGGCACTGGACCTGGACTGGTTCGGCTGCTTCCGTTCCAGGGTGCGCACCCAGGAGGCGTTCCAGGCCCTGGTCGAGCTGTTGGAGCTGCTGGGCCACCGGGAGAAGTCCAGGGCCCTGCCCCAACACCCGCGCATCTTCGGCAGCCGCCTGGTGGGATTCCGTCAGGTCCCGCAAGAGGTGGCACACCAGCTCCCCGGGTTCCTGGCCGGCCGCCAGGACAGCCTCCTGGGCGCCCTGGCTCTGGCGCTGCTGTCCAAGCCCCGGGCGCGGCGCGACGCCAGGGAGGTGCAGGAGCGCCTGGAGCTGATCAAGGCCTTCCATGATCGCGAGGCCGTGCAGCTACGCCGGGCCCTGGAGAGCGCCGGGCGACAGACCACCTTCGTGGCGCAGGAAGAACGGGACGCCCTCTTTATCAAGGCTGGCCCCGGGGTCCGGTCCTGACAGCGACTGCGGCCGCCGCGGTCGCATCACTCCTGGTTGTTGGTGGGTAGCCGCCCGATCCGTCTCCCCGCCAGCGAATGCCCAGGCTCAACCAGGGTGGCCGGACCTTCCAGCTCGCTGGTGGCGGCCAGGCCCAGGTCGGTTTCCTCTTCCAGCCCCTCCCCGTCCGCTGGCGCGTGGTCCCGCCACCACGCCCTGGCGTCATGCCGGGACCAGGCGCCAGCCTCCGCGCAGGCCAGGAGCGCCTGGGCCAGGGCCCGCGCGCTTGCGGGGCGCTGATCCGGCTTCTTGTGCAGGCAGCCCAGGATGATCCGCTCCAGATCAGCCGACAGCGGCGCGGGCGCGTGGCGGGAGGGGGGCTCGGGCAGCTCCTGCACATGCGCGCGCAGCACCTCCTCGGGGCTCCTGCCGGAGAAGGGGGTCCGGCCGCACACCAGCCAGTAGGCCAACACGCCCACGGCGTAGATGTCCACGCGGGCGTCCGCCTCGTCTGGCGTGAGCAGGGCCTCCGGGGCGATGTAGGCCGGCGTCCCGGTGATGAACCCGGCGGGCAGCTCATCCTCGGCGTCCTGTCCCAGCTGCCGCACGAGGCCGAAATCCAGCACCTTGGCCACGTCCACCTCCCCGCCCCTGGCGCCCAGGATGACGTTGGCCGCCTTGACGTCGCGGTGCACCAGGTCCGCCTCGTGCGCCTCGCCCAGGGAGCCGCAGACCTGGCGCAGGATGTTGATGGCGCGGCCCGGCGGCAGAGGTCCGTGCTGCTTCACCAGGGCCTGGAGGGTCATGCCCGGCAGGTACTCCATGGCGTAGTAGAAGACGCCCTCGGGCGTGCGCCCAAAGTCAAAGATGGCCACCGTGTTTGGGTGGGTGAGCTGGCTGGTGAGCTGCACCTCCTGCTCGAACCTCGCCAGGGCCGCCGCGCTGGTGCAGTCGGGGCGGAGCAGCTTGATGGCCGTGGGCCGTCGCAGCATGGCGTGGCTGGCCAGGTAGACCTCTCCCATGCCGCCGGCCCCGAGGAACTGCTCAAGCTTGTACTGGCCCAGGCGCTGGGCCTCGCGCATGCGCTTGCGCAGCCCGTAGACCACATGGGTCACCACGGTGGAGATGGTCGCGGCCACGAAGCCCCACGCGCTGAACAGGGCCAGGTCCAGCACAGGATTGGTCACCGCGTGCGGCGCGCTCCCCCTCAGCCAAAAGATCCAGGCCGGCCCCACGATGGGCAGCATCATCAATGCCCCCAGGCCAAGGGTGCGGGCAACGCGGCTCGGGATCAGGATGGCCCGGAAGATGAGGATGTTGGTCAGGGCGAGGATGGCGTTGTAGCGCAGGGCCCCGCCGGCCTGTCCCCACCAGCCATGGACGCTACACCCCACGGCCACGCCCAGGAGCCCCACCACCTCCACCACACGCAGGACCCGGGAGGACTTGGTCGTGCCCCGGGTGACGCCCCACATCAACGCCAGGATCAGGGCCACGGCGATGGTGGAGAGGTTGCCCACGTCCAGCAAGTTCGCCAGTACACCCTGCCCCTGACCAAGGGCCTGGAGGCCGTTGACCACCACGTAGAAGCACACACTTAGCAGCGATCCCACCAGACCAAACAGGCCAAGGCGGCCCTGAAAGAAGGCGCGCTCTTCCAGGGATAGCCCGGGGCTCAGGTCTGTTGTCCCCAGGACAATGGGGTCCCTCTCTTTCCGTGGCTGAATGCTGGACTTCACGGCGCCGAGTATAACGCCTCCGCGGCCCTGGTCACGGCCACAGGAGATCGGGGGCGTCAGCCTGATCTCTCAGGGGGAATAGGGACGCCTTTGTAGGGTAATTCCCTGGCGGAAAGGAGCTACTTGTTCGACTTGCGAAACCACTCCACCACGTCGACGAACTCCTCTGCGGATTTCTGGTTGGGGGCGAAATAAGTAAAGACCCGGGTGCCGCCGGCGTCCATCAGATCCACCCAGAAATCGGCCTTCCCCTCCTTACGCCAGAGGATGACGTCAGCGACCTGGTCCCATGACAGCGTGATGGTCCTGACGTAGCCGCTGCCCACGAAGTGCATGGCCGCGTACGACTTCTCCACATCGATCTTTACAGGGCGCGCCCAACCTGAGGTCATCACCAGCCGCCGGAAGGTTTCACCAGGCTCGGAGACGTTGCCGGCCTTGGGGGCGTAGACGAGCTTGATGGACTTGGCGCACCCCACCAAGGTGGTCATCGAGATCAACATTGCGAGCAACACTGGGACATGTCTCTTCATGCAATCGCCTCCTCGCGGGGTATCCCCCCCGGTATCAGGTTAAGACGTTGTGGACGGCAGGGCCCCCATTGGTGCCGCCATAGTAGCCCCATTCTCGCCAGGCAGAAAAGTGCCAACACCCATTTCCGCTGGCGCCACTGTCCGCCACAGTTGACCCCTCCCCAGGCCAGCCTCGATAATCGCGGCCACACTGCTGGTCGGTCTCATTAGGGGATTCAGATGATGAAACTGTTACCCGGAGTCATGCTTGCCTGGCCACTGGCGCTGGTTCTGACAGTATTGGCCCCTGCCCTGTCCCACGCAGAGTCAACCTGGGAGGCGTCCTTCCCACCGGGGGCAGTGGGTTCCTACCTGGGAGCCGAGAAGCCGGCCGTAGTGGTGGTCCCGGCGGGTGAGGAGGCCGAGGCAAGCGCAGACGCGGCCCGGTCACTGCTGGAGGCCCTGCGCGGCAGCGGCAAGGCCCGCCTGGTTATGGACGCCAGGGTCCTGGGCAGCGTGGGGGCCCTGGATGACGAGGCCATCGTGCGGAAGGCCGCCAAGCTGCCGGTGCAGCTCGTGGCCGTGGTGCGGGTTTTCACGACAGAGGACGCCCCGGATACCGTCGTGGTCACATTCTACAAGAAGGGAGGCAAGGCCACGGCCGCCCTTTCCACCGAGAGGGGCAAGGCCACCGCCTCCCTCAACGAGGATGCCGCGGGCCAGGGCGTGTCGAGCAAGGCCGCTGGGGCGGTGTCAAAGGTGCTGGGCGAAAAGGGTGACAAGCCCCGCACGCCCGCCTTTGACAAGCCAGAGGACAAAAGCCCGGTGGGGCAGTACAAGCGCCGTCACATCGGCTTCTCCCGGTTCAAGTGGATCGGCAGAGGGGGCGTGGAGGAGGAGAGTTGGGGGGAACCGTACCTGGGCGACGGGAAGAACAGCCTCGAACTCCTGAACTTTTACGGGCTGGTGGGCCAGCAGGAGATGATCGACCGCTACCACCTGCGCGGCAGGTTCAAGCTGGGGCTCATCATCTCGGGTACCGTCACGGCGGTCGCGGGCGTCATCATGGTCTTCGTGGGCGCCATCCCCGCGGCCATGACCGACTACGAGAACTGCATCTCCGAGGCCAGCTGGGGCGGCTGTGACGAGTGGGGCAAACACGACGCGGACTGGACCGTGTTTGGCGTCGGGATGGGCTCCCTGGCAGTGGGCATAGGCGCGATGGTAGTGGGCATCGTGCTGGACCGGCGCCCCACCACCCGCGAGGAGGAGTACCGCTTCGCCGCCGAGCACAACCGGGCCCTGCGCAAGAAGCTGGGCCTGCCTGATAAGCCTGACGAGGACCTGCCCCGGGAGTCCCAGCAGGGCGCCCAGGCCACCCCCCCCCGGGTGGCGCTCTCACCGATCTTCTCCAGCCAGGGTGGCGGCCTCGGCATGCGGATCGACTTCTGATGCGCTCCCCCCTTTGCGCACTCCTTGTCTTGTTGGCGTTGGCCGCGCCGGCTTTCGCAGAGGAAGATCCCCTGGCCGCCATCGAGCGGCGCCAACAGGAGCTGTTCAAGAAGGTCGGCCCGTCGGTGGTCTTCATCTCCTCGGCCAATGCCTTCGGCTCGGGCTTCTTCGTGCGGGAGGACGGCATGATCCTGACCAACGCCCATGTGGTGCGGCGGCACCCGGTCAAGGTGGTGCTCAGCTCCGGCGCCACCTACACCGGGCGGCTCCTGCGTGATCCGCCCAAGGGCGTCGACCTGGCGCTGGTGAAGATCGACATGAAGGGCGCCAGGACGCTCCCGCTATTGGAGAACCCCAGCCTGAAGGTGGGGACCTGGGTCGCGTCGGTGGGGCACGGCGAGGGCGGGATCTGGTCCTTCAACAGCGGGCTGATCTCCAACATCTACCCGCGAGGCAAGGGCCGCCCCGTGTTCCAGACCCAGATACCCCTGAACCCGGGGAGCTCCGGGGGCCCGGTGGTGGACCGGCAGGGGCGGGTCATCGGCATCGTCACCGCGGGCATCAAGGGCTCCAACAGCATCAACTTCGCCATCCGCACCGAGGTGGTGGTGTCCACCTTCCCCCACCTGAAGAGCAGCTGCGACTGCCTTGTCATCACCGCGCCGGCCGGGGTGCCTGTCTTTGTGGACGGCAAGATGGTGGGCAGCGGCCCGCGGGTGACCCACAGCCCCGGGCCGGGTAAGCACAAGGTGTTCGCCGTCATCAAGGGGAAGATGACCAAGAAGATCGTCAGCTACCCCAGGCAGCGCCTGGTGGAGCTGCGCTGACGCCTTAGAGGGGCTTGTCCAGGCGCCCAAGCGCCATGTCGGCGCCGTCGTTCATCACCACAAAGGGCTGCTGCCGGAACCTGAGCTGTCCCTTGCCGTCGTGCTGAACGATCTGCAGCCTGCCCATGCCGTAGCCCATGGGGCCGCGGCGGAAGTAGTGCGCGCTGAAGCGGTAGGGGAAGGTGCGCGCCTTGCCCGGCACGGTGAAGCACTCGGGGCCGTAGCCGGAGGTCACGTCAGCGTACAGCGCGCCCCCCGACGGCAACTTGGGGCTGCCATAGTAGGCGTGCCCCTCGCGGCCGTCGCGAATGTGGAAGTCCACGTCGTTGGCGTCGGTCTCCCAGCTGAGGATGAAGCGTAGCGACGGCTGGGTGGCGGCCTTGACCTTGTGCTCACGAAGCAGCGCCTTGATGCGGCGGCGCTCTTTCGGTTCGGCGGCCAACCAGGCTGCCGAGATCAGCTCCAGGTCTTCGCGCAGGATGCGCTTGATCCCGGCGAAGCGGCCATCAGGATAGGAGCGCCGGGCGCCCTTGAGCAGGGTTCGCCAGGCCTGCTCATGGCGGCCCAGGCGAAGGAGCGCGTAGGCCAGCATGCGGTGGCTGTTGGGGTGGTCCGGGCGCTGCAACGCTGCCACCGCGTAGGTGTCCGCGGCCAGGGTTTGGCCGGTGGTCCCCAGCCCCTCCAGGCGCTGGCCGGCGAAGCGCCGCATGTCGGCCCGCGACGGGAAGAGATCGATGATGGAGCCGTAGGCCCGGGCCGCCAGCACAGGCTGGCCGTTGAGCGCCAGGGCCTCGCCCAGGGCCACCAGGGCCAGCACATCGCCCGGCGATTCGCGGCGCCATTTGAGCGCGGCCAACAGCGCGGCCTCCGCCTTCTTGAGCTTGAGCAACCTCCGCACATGCCGGAACCGGCCCCCGTTGGGATCGAGCATTTCTTCCTCAAGGGCCAGGACCCCCTCCGGGCTCCGGGCAGCGGCGGCTGCGGTTCGGGGGCCGCTCCTCGAGGAACCGCCGGCGGACCTGAACACAAATGGGTAGGAGACGATCACGATGCCGCCGCCTGCCGGCTTGGGGAACAGCCAGCGCCGCACGGCCCGGGCCATGCATCTTTCCACCCGCTGGTTGCCCATGTTCGAGCTCTTCACCATCGAGGTCACAACCTGCCCGGTGGGGGCGATGGTGAACTGCACCACCACGCGCCCGCCGAGGTCGGGCTGCGAACTCAGCTCCCGCTGGTAGCAGTACTTCACCTCGTTGATGTGCCGCCGGATGATGCGGCGGATGATGTTCTTGTTCAACGATCCGCGGACCTGGGGGCGGCCGGAGATCACCCGCGGCGCCCGGGAGCGGCGGCCACGGCGGACGCTCCGCCGGCCCGCGCCATAGCCTGTGCCCCCGCCTCCGCCAGAGCCGATGGTTCCGCTGCCGTCCGTGTCCTCGTCTGATTTGCTGGCCTCTCCACCCCCGCCACGGCCCGTGCCCACCAGGCCGAGCCCGCCCACGCCGTACGCCTCTCCGATCTGGTTGCCGATGAGGCCGCCCAAGGCGTCCTCCGAGGCCGCGCCCCGGGCACCCGGGCCAGAGCTGCTGAGCATGCCCAGCACCCCGGCGTTGTTGGCCGCCCTCTCCGCCTCATTGGCGGCCTGGCTTCCACCGCCGCCCAGGAAACTGGGCAGGTCAACACTCTTGACCGCCTCGGCCAGGCGGGCTCGGCGCTGGCGGCCGCCCATGCTCCCCTCCTCGCCTGCATGGCGTGGCGGAGCCGCGGGCTTCATGTCGGGCGTATCGTCCGCGGCCCCCACGGTCACCCTCCCCTTGCGCCGCAACACCTGAACCCCGGTGGAGCCCACGGTGAGGATGTCGGCCAGGGCCTTGCGATCCAGGCCAAACCGGCGGTAGTCAGCCTCGGTCTCCAGCACGAGCAGGGCGGTGTGATCGCCGAGCACGCGGAAGCGGGTGGACAGCTCCACCAGCTGCTCACGCGTGGCCTTGCGCTGGCTGGCGCTCTGACCGGTGGCGCGGTCGGCCAGGTGCTTGATGCGTGCCATGCGGGCCTTGACCCACGCCCGCTCCAGCAGGGGCCGCTCGGTGGCTTCGAGGGCCACCTTCAGGGTCTGGGGCGCCGGGCCGGCAAGCTTGATCGTCAGCGGACCATCCCCGGCCAGGGCCTCGGGCGGGAGGTCCGCGTACACCAGCACCTCGTGGCCCGGCTGCACCCCTGACAGCACCGAGGGCCAGATCCAGCGCGCCCCGGGGATCTCCACCTCCACGCCGGAGAGCGCGGCCTGGCTCAGCCGGGCCACCATCTGCGCCGTGGTCAGCTCCTGGCTGTCGAGCACCACGCCGTCGCTGGCCAGGGTGCCGCTGACCAGCCCCCTGAGCAGCGGCTCGTCACGGATGCCGCCCACCATCAGCGCATCCATGCGTTCCACCCCGGGCTTGAGCCCCTTGACCAGCTGGCGCAGCTCCCGGGACGAGGTTTCGCCCATGGTGGCCACACCGTCGCTGACCAGCAGCACCCGGCGGTGCGCCTTGCTCCCGGCGGCCCAGCGCAGGGCCGCGTCCAGGTTGGAAGCCCCCAGAGGCCGGCGGGCCAGGATATGGCGCTGGTGGCCGGCAGAGAACTGGCCGGCCTCGCCGTCAAAGATCACGTCCAGGGTCTGGTCAAAGCAGGCCACCATGAGCGGCATCTGCGCGCCGTGACGCGCGGCCAGGGCGCGCAACAGGGCGCCCAGGGATTCCACCTGGCCGGCGAACCCCGGGGCGCGCGAGGCGCTGGTATCCACCAGCACCAGCAGCGACGGCATGGCCGCGCTCCTCGAGGGCATGGTGGGCTTGATCCGGGCCAAAACCAGGTTCTTGTGGCGCAGCCCGGCGATGCTCCCCTGAGGTTCCACGGTGAAGTCGCGGTCAGGGACAAAGTCCTGCTTGCTGACCCGCACCACCCGCTGACTCCGTGTCGTACCGCCCAGCGACGACGCGCTGGCGCCGGGCTTGCCGAGGCCCACGATGGCCTGAATCCCCAGCTTCCTCATCCTGGGCAGCCCCCGCAGGGGGAGGCGGTAGGCGCCATGCGAGGCGGACATCTCCTGGGAGTAAGAGACCTTGATCTCCTTGGTGCCCCCGGCCGGGATGGGGAAGATGCGCGCCCTGAAGGCGTTCCCCGCCTTCTTCTCCATGAGCGCCGGGTCCTGGCGCCGGTGCAGGAAATCCTCGTACATGCGGCGGGCGGCCTGGCGCTCCACCACCTCTGCCTCCTGCCACCCCTGGGGCAGCTTCATGGCCAGCCGGCTGATGGCGGCCCCGTCGGGCAGGGTGATGGAGAAGCGGCCTTCCCGCACCCGCGGCTCGGGGTTGTTGAAGGTCAGGTGCAGCTCGGTGAAGGCCAGCGGACCGCTGACCACTGCCCTGGCCTCCAGCGACACCAGCCGCAGCCCGGTGCCGTCCGACGCGGTGAGCGACAGGGGCGCCTGTACGGCGTCCTGCGGCGCCTTGTTGGGGTAGGTCAGCGCGGCGGCCCGCACACCGGCCGAGGTTGAGGCAAGGAAGGAGCCGCTGCCCTTGCCAGGGTCGTACCCGGCCGCGAAGGCCTTCATGTTGGGTGTGGGTGTGCCGGCCTGCGCCGGCCCGGCCTGCCTCGCGTCCTGCGCGGAGGGAGGGTCCTGTTTTTTGCTGCCTTGCCTTGCCTTGTCAGCGCATCCGGCCAGGGGCAATACGGCGACAACGATGAGCGCGACGCGGGCGATCGGTTTCATGGCGAATCCCGGGGAAAGGTGAACTGTCCAGTGTCTGTCTCCTGAGTTGAGACAACCGGTCCCGGGGAAATGTTCTGAGAAAAATCGAGTGGCTACTTCGTGGTCACCTTGCGGTAGCGGATGGCGCCGTTGAGGTACGCCAGGTGGAGGTCGCCCTTTTTGTCCGTGGCCGCGGCGCAACGGCTCCCCGGGCCGATGTCCACCACTTTGCCGAAGTGCTTTGTTCCCAGGGGAGAGATGTAGGCCAGCTTGATGCGCGAGTCCTTGCTCGTGAAGCAGAGGAAGCTCCCCCCGCCCAGGGCCGGCGACCAGGTGGCCGTGAAGCGTTCGACGCCGTTACCGAAGGGCGCGATGCTCGCGTACACCTGGTGCAATTTACCGACGGGGAAGAGCATCTTCTTGCCGTCCCAAACATTGATAATCAGCCCCTGGTAGGCGGCAGCCAGGTAGGCGATCTCCGCATCTTTTCGGTCAACGCCCACCGAGGGATAGTAAGGGTCGCCCGAGACAGGGTAGCTCTTCGAGATCCATGGTGTGGGACCGAGCCCCTTGGCCTGGCGCGTGGAGCTCTGGTAGCCGCCGTTGTTCTTGTTGGTCCAGATCCCGGTGGCCGCATGCCAGACTCCGGGCTTGGCGCCGCCCTTACTGGAGGCGATGCGAAAGCGGATGCCCTCCCCGCTGGGGCCCGGCGACATGGTGACGTCCTTTGTGTAGCCCCCCGCTGAGTTGAACTTGTATGTGGGGTGTGGCTGACCGCCCATGCGCCAGCAGCTATTCGGGTAGCGCAGGTCGATGGAGAGGTTCCCCGAAAAGCCGGTGTAGGGCCGAATGTTCTTGGCCCAGAGCTGGGTAGGCTTCGTCTTCATGGAGCCGAGCAGGACCACCCACTCGCCGGTGATGTTGGCGTCGCCTGATTTGAAGGTCGTGAGCGAAACCCATGCACGATCCGCTGCATCGATCTCCATGTGCACGGAGCCCGTCTTCCCGCCAGGCGCGAACCAGGGCTCCTTTGCTTTCCATGAGCCCGAGATTCGGTGGTAGGCGTACAGCCCGGATCCGTACTTCTCGACGACGATATGCGGTTGAGCGAGGGAGTCCACCGCGATGGAGACCGATCGGAAGCCACTGGCCGCTCCGGGGACCTCCTCTTTTCCGATTTTGGCCACGCCGCTCTTGATTTTCGGTAACGGCGGAACGGTGTCGGGGCGGACATCCGATCCTGCTACGGCGTCCTGTCCGGGCGAAGCATCGTGAGCATCCTTGGCCACGCTGCCGTCCTTGCATTCCGATGCGCAGGGGAGGTCGCCACTGTTTTCGAGTTCGGCCAGGCAACCTGCCAGGACCAGCGGCGCCAACGGGAGGCATGACCGGAGGATCCGCTCCGGCGTTGATCTATGACGGGCTGAATACATTACGGCCCAGTTTACATCACTGGGGGAACCAGGTTCTGGCTCCTCAGCGCCCCTTCCTCAGGCGCAGCCAGGCCAGGGCCAGGCCGAAGAAGGCCAGCATCAGCGCCATCCCCTTGAGCGGCGAGTTGGAGGGAGAGGCGCCCAGGGAGCAGGAGCAGCCACCCTCGAAGCCCCCTCCCGAGCTGCCGCCGTAGCCGGGGTAGCCGGAACTTCCGGGGTTGTAGTTGCCGCCGCCGGGGTTGCCGCCGCCGGAGCTGCCGCCCGAAGGGGGATTGTAGAAGGAGGTGAAGGGGGTCTGGATGCGGTAGGCCAGCCCCAGCTTCTTGATCTCGTCCTTCAGGCTCTGGCTGTTGCCGGAGCCGAGCATATCCGCCAGGAGCTGCCCCACCTTCTCGGTGGCCCATACATACTTGATGAAGGCGTTGTAGGGGTCCTTGGCCGGCGCGGTGACCAGGACGCTCTTGTTGTAGGCGACGCCGTTGACGTCGCCGGTGATCTTGGCCACGGCCTGGCCCGGGTTCTTGTACCGCCCGGTGATGATCATCTGGCCGCCGTTGAACAGGTCCCTTGGGCGGCGGGGCACCACGCCGGAGGCGCCCAAGCCCTGCAGCTTGAGGGCGATGTCTGTGACGCGCACCGCGTAGATGTCCTGGAAGAGCTGCTTGACCTTGAGGGCCAGGGCGGTGTTGGCCTGGGCGTTGTTCAGCACGAAGGCCCTGCCCCTGGATCCACGAGCCAGGGCCTCCATGAGCTGGCGGTCGGCCCCGGTGCCCACGGCGAATGAAAAGATGCGCGACGCGAGCTTGTTGTACGTCACCGCGTTCTTGAGGATCTGGGCCGTGCTCGTGACACCGGCCGTGGGCTGTCCGTCGGAGAGCAGGACCATGGCGTCGAACCTGGGGACGGGCCCCTCCGTGCCCGAGAGTCCGTTGGTGAGCCCGGCCTTGATCCCCTGGTCCAGGTTGGTGGCGCCGCCCGCCATGATGTTGTTTATGTGGGCCTTGGCCGAGGCGATGTTGGTGGCCGTGGCCCGCACCGCCTTGGCCTGGAAGGAGCTCACCGACGAGTCGAAGTCGTGGATGTTGAAGTCATCCTCGTCGCGCAGGTGATCCACCATGGCCAGGGCGGCCTTGCGCGCCTGGATGATCTTGTCCCCGGCCATGGAGCCCGATCTGTCGATGACCAGGCTCAACCGCCGCGGCGCCGTCCTCTCTGCCTTGATGTCGTCGGCGTTGATGATGAGCAGGAAGTAGCCGTCCTTCCCTCCCATGGGATCTGCCCCAGGGGTGCGGTGGGTCAGGAAGTTGGCCTGGATCCCCTGGGCGTCCTCGGTGTAGGCGATGTCCGCGGTGGCCGCGCTGGCCAGGCTGGCCAGGGTTATCTTGACCGTGCCGCTGTTGCTGGTGGGCCGGGAGGTGGTCACGCCGGCGCCCATGGCGGAGAACACGTTGAGCGGGCCAAAGGTCTTGCAGGTCACATGGACCGTCACCGCCGGCCCCTTGTCTGCCGCCTTGCGCATGGGGCAGCGCCCCACATGCACCTTGAAGCTCACCGCGCCCTTGTAGCGGCGCAGCAACCGCTGGAAGTGCACCCGCACCGACAGGGGCCCCGGCTTCAACCCGGCCAGGTTGGCCACCAGCGCGTTGTGCCCCTGCCAGGCGGTCAGCTTGGCGGGGGCCCCGGGGCTGCCGCCGGCCCCAGGCGGAGGCGCCTTGGCCTGCATGGGCAGCGGTTGATAGCCGCCCCCCTGGTCCAGGTCCACACCCAGGGGGTAGGAGTCCGCCGGTCCGGGCACGGTGAGCACGTAGTCGCCCGCGGCCGCGAGGTCAGAGAAGACAAGCCGAACGTCGGTGGTCTCCACCTGGGCCACCACCGTCACGCTCACCTCCACCCGGGTGGGGAAGAGGGCGGCGCCGCCCTTCTGGAGAACCGCGTCCGCCCGGGCCTGGCTGGCGGAGAGGGAAACAAACGCGGCGATGAGCAGGGCAACCTTCAGCGGTACTTTCATCCTTGTCCTCCTTGCTTGAATGGGGTGGTCACTACGAGCCACTCCGGCAGGTTCCAGCCACACATCGGCAGGCGTCGTCGCCCGGCGCGGTGTACTCCACAGAACATCCGATGGAGGTGAAGTTGACCTCCACGTTCTTGTGTACGCAGAGGGCCCAGTCGTAGCAGGGCTGACTCCGGATGACGCACTCGGCGTCGGTCTCGCAGGGCAGGCACTGGCTATCTGGTCGGCCACATTCGTCGCGGATCTCCTGGCCGCATGAGGCGAACAAGAGGGCGGCGATGAGCGAGATGATCAGCTTGGTGGCTTGGGGCATGGGCCAGAGACAATTCATGACCCGTGCCAGGATTGGCGCCCTACAAGTTCATGTAATTGCTAATGAGCCTTCCGAAGGCTGCCGGCGGCGCCGGGCTGCGGCGCAAATCCGTGCGAATTATTGGCGGCCGTGGCGCGAAAGCAGGCCTTCCAGCGCAGCGGCCACCTCCCCCGCCGTGCCGTGGCGAACGGCCGGATCCTTGGCCAGGCAACGCAGGACCAGGCGGTCCAGGGCCTCCGGGATGTCTGCCCTGCCGCTGGCCTCTGAAGGCGCGGGGGGGGAGCGGTCCAGGTGTCCGTTCAGCACGGTCATGAGGCTCCCTTCAAATGGCGGGCGCCCGGCCAGCATCTCGAACGCCACCACGCCGAGGCTGTACAGGTCAGCGCGGTGGTCCAGCTCCTTCGCCTCGATGAGCTCGGGGGGGATGTACTCGGGGGTGCCCTGGAAGGAGCCCTCGGTGGTCAGGTCCATGCTGCCGGAGGCCATGATCTTGGCCAGGCCGAAGTCCAGGACCATGACCTGCTCCTGCCCCGGTCGCGCGCCCTCCGTCAACATGATGTTGTCTGGCTTGAGGTCCCGGTGGATCACGCCGGCCAGGCGGGCGGCCTCCAGGGCGCTCGCCACCTGGGCCAGGATGGCCAGGCACCTGGGCAACGAGAGGGGGCCGCCGTCGCACAGCTCCCGGGTCAGGGTTCGGCCGGGGACATGATCCATGACCATGTAGGGCCGCCCCTCGTCGGTGTAGCTGAAGTCGTGGACATGAGGAATGTTGGGGTGCTTGATGCGGCTGGCTGCCCGGGCTTCGCGGCGGAACCGGGCGAGCAGCTTGGGATCTGCGTGCAGCGGGGGGTGGAGCAGCTTCAGGGCGATGCGCCTGCCCAACACCTCGTGCCGGCCCAGGTAGACCTCGCCATGACCGCCGGTGCCCAGCCTCGCCTCGATACGGTACCGGCCGGCGAAGAGCGTCCCCTCAAGGTTGGATCCTGGCTTGGTCTCTGTCACGGTCCAGGGCTCCTGTCTTCCCCGCCTGTGAAAATCGTGTATTTTTTGTATCATTCCTGGCAGATGACCACCGCACAAAAAGATACCCGGCGGGTGGAGCGAACCTGGAGAGGGAGCCCACGGGCCAAGCCACCGGTGCTCATGCGGTTCCATCCGCGCGGCGCCTCCGCCGGCGACGCTCTCTTCGCCCTGCGGCCGGGGGGGACAACCCTGGGCCGGGATGACTCATGCGACGTGGCCTTGCCAGACGAGGAGGTCTCCCGGCAGCACGCGGTTGTGCGCCGGGCCGGAGAGGCGTGGCAAATCGAGGACCAGGGCAGCGCCAACGGGACCCATGTGGGCGGCCGGCGGATCAAGAGGGCGGACCTGGCCGGAGGAGAAATTATCCGCCTGGGCGCCACCCTGTTCAGGTTCCTCTCCCCCGGGCCGACCCACCCCTGGCGGAGAACCTCGCCGGACAGCGCCATGGTCGCGGGCCCCTCCATGGGGGCCGCGCTCGACCTGTTGGACCGCGCCGCCGACAGCGACCTGAGCGTGCTCCTCGCCGGGGAAACCGGCACGGGCAAGGAGGTGGCCGCCAGGCACCTGCACAACGCGGGGCCCCGGCGGAAGGGGCCCTTCGTGGCCCTCAACTGCGGCGCGGTGCCGGCCCCCCTGTTCGAGAGCGAGCTGTTCGGTCACCGGAAGGGGGCCTTCACCGACGCCAAGCAGGACAGCCCGGGGCATTTCCGGCGGGCCCATGGCGGCACCCTCTTGCTTGATGAGGTGGGCGAACTGCCGCCGGAGGCCCAGCCCAAGCTGCTGCGTGTTCTGCAGGACCGGCGCGTGCTGCCGGTGGGCGGCTCGGCCGCAGTCCCTGTTGACGTCAGGGTGGTCTGCGCCACCAACCGCGACCTCGGCTCCATGGTAGAGCGGGGTGGGTTCCGCGTGGACCTCTTCGCCCGAATCTCCGAGCTGGTGGTTCAGCTGCCTCCCCTGCGCCAACGACTGGAGGACATCCCGAGCCTGGTGGACCACTTCGTGGGCAAGCATGGCCGCGGTGAGGAGTGGGAGGAGGTGAAGGTCGAGATCCTGGAGGCCCTCTGCTGCCGGCCCTGGCCTCAAAACATCCGCCAGCTCGAGAACGCCGTCCGCCGCGCGTTGCTCATGGCAGGCGGCAGCGCCCGGCTCCTGCCGGAGCATTTCGCCGAGCAGGAGGAAACCACCGCGTCCTCGGACAGCGCGGGCTCCCGGAGCGGTGTTGCCCGCGCCCCTGAACCGGAGCCCCCCCAGGCCGTTCACCTCAGAGAGGTGCTCACCCGGCACCATGGCGTGGTGAGCGCCTGCGCCGAGGAGCTGGGCATCAGCGTGAGCCAGGTCTACCGGCGGGCCCGAAAGTACGGCCTCAAGGTGGCCCATTTCAGGCAATGATAGTATCCAGGATCATGATCAACGAGCGCCGGATCCCGCGCACCGGGTGGCTCCCGAGCATCCTCCTGCCGGCACTTCTCCTGGTCCTGTGTCCGTGGGGCGCCGCCCTGGCTCAGGGCGCAAGTGAGCCCCCAAAAGAAGGGGCGCGACAGACCGGCTCCCCCGAGGAGGAGGGGAGCGGCGGCGGGGAGCAATCCGCCGCCGAGATGTTCAAGCAGGCCAACGCCCTCTACTACGAGGGCAAGTTCAAGGAGGCCCTCGCCCTGTTCTCCAGGGCCAACCTCCTGGCCCCCCACCACGCGACCCTCTTCTCCATCGCCCGCTGCCACGAGAACCTGGGCGAGATCGCCCAGGCGCTGGAGTTCTACGGCAGGGCCGTCAAGGCCGCGGACGGCCCCCAGGCTCAGGAGGACATCCGGCGGCGAATGGCCCGGCTCAGCTCCCGGCCGGTGAAGGTGTTCGTCAGCTCAAAGCCTTCGGGAGCCCGGCTCACCGTGGACGGCCGGGAGAAACCGGAGCCCGGGGCCACGCCCACCGTGGTGGCCCTCGTCCCGGGGGAGCATGTGCTGCTGCTGCGCCACAAGGGCCACCAGCTCGCCGCCCGCCGGGTGGTGGTGGAGCCGGGCAAGGAGCAGGCGGTGGAGGTGCCCCTCACCCCGTTGCCCGGGCCGGCCCCGGCCCCGGCCGCCAGCCCAAAGATCGAGTACCCCCTCGAGGAGCAGATCTGGCGCTTCCAGCTGACGCTGAACGCCCCCTTCGGCTTCGGCGCGCGGCGGCCTTTCACCATCGGCGCGGGCATCCAGGCCCTGGCGGCGTACAAGCGGTTCGTCTTCGGCGGGCGCTTCTGGGGGCAGGCCATGGTCATCCAGGAGATCCCGCCCCAGGTTGAATCCGAGACCAGCGGCGCCGACGTCACGACGACCACTTACGATCGCAGCGCCCTCCAGTGGTACCTGGGCCAGGCCGTCGCCGGGTACATGGTCCCCTTCAAGTACTTCTTCCTGCGGGTGGATGTGGGCCTGGGCGTCTCTTACGAGCAGGTCACCTTCCAGGGCGATCGGAAGATCCAGGTCGGAGCCTCATCCAACTACGAGAACGTCAAGGAGAGCAGCAGCGACGTGGCCTTCGCCTGGAGCATCGGAGGCGCCATCGAGGCCATGGCCGTGAGCTGGCTCTCCGTTGGTTTCTCCGCCCAGGTGGGCATGGTCCACGGCAAGCGGCAGGACCTCCACAAGCCCACCGACTACCTCGACAGCACCAACTTCATGTACGGCACCATCTCCGCGGTGGCCTCCTTCCACCTGCTATGAGCGACGCGCCGTCCGGTCCCCGCGGTCGGCTCACCGGCCAAACCCTGGCCGGCCGCTACGAGGTCCTTGAGTGCATCGGGCGGGGGGGCATGGGCGAGGTGTACCGGGCCAGGCACCTGCTCATCGACAAGCCGGTGGCCATCAAGGTGCTCCACCAGGAGCGCGCGGCAAACAAGCGGGCCATGGAGCGCTTCCAGCAGGAGGCCCGGGCCGCGGCCAGGGTGGGCAACGTGCACATCGTGGATGTGACCGACTACGGCTTCACCGAGGAGGGAGAGGCCTTCCTTGTGATGGAGGTCCTCGAGGGGGAGAGCCTGCAGAAGACCCTGGAGCGGGAGGGGGCCCTGCCGGTGGCCCGGGTGGTGGCCATCACCCGGCAGATCCTCGGCGCGCTCGGCGCGGCCCACGAGGCGGGCATCGTGCACCGGGACCTCAAGTCGGACAACGTGTTCCTGCAGCCGGCGGAGGAGGACAGCGAGGACCTGGTCAAGCTGCTGGACTTCGGCATCAGCAAGGCCCTGCTCCCCGGGACCTGCCCCGAGGGCGACCCCGGCTTGACCGATACCGGCGAGATGGTGGGAACGCCCCACTATCTGGCCCCGGAGCAGGCCGAGGAGAGCCGCCTTGTGGACCACCGGGCGGACCTCTACTCCCTTGGGGTCTTGCTCTACCAGATGCTCACGGGTGAGCTCCCCTTCCCGGGGAGCAATATCTGGAACGTCCTGATGCGCCACGCCAAGGAGCCCCCCGTGCCTCCCGGCCAAAGGCGCGCGGGCGGGGCCATCCCGCCGGACCTGGAGGACCTGGTGCTGCGGGCCATGAGCAAGGACCCCGCGGATCGGCCCGGGTCAGCCCGGGAGATGCTCGCGGAGCTGGAGCGGGTCCCCGTCCGTGCCGCCGGCGCCTCGGGGGAGCCTGAACCCCGGCGTGGACACGGCGGCCTGGTCCTGGCCCTGGGCGTCCTGGCCGCCGCCGGGCTGGCGGCCGTGGGGCTGGTCGTGCTCTCCCCCAGGCCGGAGCCGGCTGCCGAGATCGTAACCAGTGACGCCGGCACCCCGACGGACCTGCCCCGGCCTGCTCCGGCCGCGCCGCCAGATCTCCAACCCGGCGACCAGAGCGCCACAGATTCTGATCCATCTGCCAGGCCAAACCCGAAGCAGGCAAAGAAGCCCCGGCGGCCGCCACCCCCGGAGGCAGGCAGGAAGAAGGAGAAATCCCAACCACAGCCCCTGCGCCGGACCGACCTGCCGCCCAACCCGTACAAGGTCGCGCCGTAGGCCGGGCGCCGCCTTGCTCCGTCCAGAGCCCCGTAGTACCCCTTGAGCATGGGTTGGCTAGGAAAAATCATTGGAGGTGGCGTCGGCCTGGCAATGGGCGGGCCGGTGGGCGCAATCATCGGCGCCGGGATGGGCCACCTGGCGGACGAGAACCGGGTGACGTCGGGGGCGGGGTCCGGCGACTTCGAGGACCTGGGGAACTTGAGCGTGACAGAGGACGACATGGGCCGGCTGGTGAGGCTCGAGCTCTCCTCACCGCCGCCCGCAGGGGGGCTCTGCAAGATCTCCTTCCTCGACGAGGAGGGGCGCGCCATCGGGGGCCGGGACTTCTTCCGGGATGAGGACGGCGCCTTCCTGACCGCCGGCCCGGTGGCGGGGCGCGTGGCCCGGATCTACCTGCCCTTCGGCGCCATGGAGTACGGCCTTAAGCGGGAGCTGGAGATGCGGATCACCCTGCTCCGGCGATCCCGACAGGACAAGAGCGCGCGGGTGCTTGGCAGCTCACGGGGCATGGTGGAGGTGCCGCCGCCTCCGGACTGGAGCATGGTCCAGTACCTCCGCCCCCTGCTCAACCTCTGCATGGCGGTCGTCAACGCCGACCGCGAGGTGTTGCGGCCCGAGGTGCGGAAGGTCAAGGGGTACCTCACCGAGGCCTTCGAGTTGGGGCCGTCGCACATGAACGAGCTGAAGGAGGCCATGAAGGCCGCTGTCACCGAGGACATCCACGCGGAGGTGACGGCGGCCCTCTTCCGTGTGCCGGGGATGACGCCTGAGGACCTGCTCCACCTGCTGGCCGATGTCTCCCGCTGCGACGGTGATGTGCACCCGGCCGAGGCCAGGGTCATCCACCAGGCCGCGCTGGCCGCGGGCATGGCGCAGAAGAAGTGGACAGCCTCTGCCCAGCGGCATGGCTTCAGCAGCGTCGCGGAGCCGTACGCCGTGCTCGACCTGCTCCCCGGCGCAACCCGGCAGGAGTGCAAGGCGGCCTACCGCCGCAAGGCCGCCCAGTATCACCCGGACAGGCTCGCCGACCTGGGCACAGACCTGCAGCAGCTGGCCAACAGGAAGATGATCGAGCTCAACGCCGCCTGGGAGGTGCTCCGGGAGCGGAAGCTGGTCTAGCGGGGTAGCTCCCGTGTCCTACCGGCAGTTCTTCTGCTCGGCAGCATGGTCCTCTTTCTCCCAGCGGACCATGGATGGCGTCCCCTTGACCGAGACGCTCTGACCCAGCCAACCGGCATCCAGGTGGCAGATGGTGGCGCCTTCCAGGTTGGCTCCCTCGATGCGGGCGCCGTTCACCTTGGCGCATAGCAGTCAGCCACCAGAAATTACACAAAAAACCTGGATACCCGGCCCTGCCTTGTTGATTTTCAGCAGCTTACGTCCCGGCACAAAAACCTGCATAGTCGGTCTTTTTTTCATAGGCAATATTTACTTTTGTGTTTTTTTCAGTAATCTATAACACAAAGGAGGCCGCCTGTGATAAGTACTCTAGCTCCCAATCGCCTCTTCTCACTCAGGGCTATCGGCATGACGACCATCATTGCCACGCTATGTTTAGGCTGTGGTGATGAGTCCATGGAGCCACTCTCTGGCCAGGATCCGACGGGCAACAACCTGGCCATAACTGGCTGCCAGGAGGTCAAAGCCTACGCTGATCTCTCGGCAACCGCGGACGGCTACACCCTCCTCTCGGTGTTCAAACCAGAGGGGATGTTGAGCAGGACCGTCCTGATCAACATGAAGGGTGAGCAGCTCATGTCCTGGCCCATCATGGGCTACCCGGCGTTGATGCTCCCCGGCGGCTCCGTGCTCGGTCATGTGGAACACGTCACGCACAAGGGGGCCACGCCCATGGTGGGTGAGATCGTTCAGCTGGACTGGGATGGCAAGAAGGTCTGGACCTCCAGGAACTGGAAGGTGAAGGACAACACCGAAACGTTTGCGCGCCAGCACCACGATATCCAGCAATCACCCAACCCGGTCGGGTACTTTGCCCCTGGACAAAAACTCAACAACACCGGCAACTTCCTGTTCCTGGCCAGCGATGACGTGATTGCGCCGGCAGTGTCGAACGAGAAGATCACCGATGACATGATCTTTGAGTACAAGGCTGACGGCACCAAGGCGGGGTTTTCCTGGAAGGCATCCGATCACATCGACGAGATGGGCTTCTCCGCCGCCGATCGGGCGGAGATCAAGAAGAACCCCAACAAGGGGAACAATGCCAGCGCTGGCGACTGGATCCACCTGAACTCAATGTCCACGCTTGGACCTAACAAGTGGTTCGACGAGCTGCGCGATAAGCGCTTTCACCCGGACAACATCATGATCAGCTCCCGGCAAGCCAAGCTCTTGGCAATCATTAGCAAAAAGACCGGGCGCATCGTCTGGCGAGTGGGCCCCGACTTCAACAAGGGAAAGCCCGAGCATGAGCTGGGCGATCTCATCGGCCAACATCACGCACACATCATCCCCTTCGGCCTGCCCGGTGCGGGCAACGTGCTGCTGCTCGACAACGGCGGGATGGCCGGGTATGGCGAGAACAGGACCATCCGGACCTACTCGCGGCTTCTGGAGTTCAACCCCGTTACCCTGAAGAAGGTGTGGGAATACAAGGGGGCAGACCTCGGGTTCAGCCTGGCGCTGGGCGGCGTGCAGCGGTTGCCCAACGGCAACACCCTGGCCACAGTTGGCATTGATGGGACGGTGCTGGAGATCAACAAGGCGGGCAAGACCATCTGGAAGTACAAGACGAAGCCTGACAGCGACGGTTCCCCCAACTACCTCTACCGTGCTTACCGGGTGCCCCCGGAGTGGCTGCCCACGGGGATCAACCCCGATTCTTACCCCAAGTGGAACAAGCGCTTCAAATGCCCCGAGGTTAATCCTTCCTAGAAGCTAATTGCCCTGATGGGGCGCCTGCCACCTGACTCCAGCTCCCTCCACCCGACCGTCGCCAAGGTCCGCCCGCGCCACCGCTGCCAGCTTCTTGAGCTGCTCCAGGATCGCGGGGTGCTTGGCGGCCAGGTCCACCTTCTCCTCCTTGTCCGTCGACAGGTCATGGAGCTGGTGCTTGGGCACGTTGGGCTTCACCGTGGCAAATCCATAGTCCACTTTGCAGTTGGGCAGCCGCATCTTCCATTTGCCCAGGCGCACCGCCTGCAGCTCCTCCTGCACGTAGTAGTAGAAGGTCTTGCGCGCGCTCTCGTCAGACTCGCCCGTGATCAGCGCCCGCTGGTTCACGCCGTCGATGGCATTGTCGCCGGGGATCCTTGCGCCGGCGAGAGAGGCGAAGGTGGGCAAGATGTCCAGGGTGGTCATCAGCTCATCAGTGGTCTTGCCCACCGGGATCCAGCGCGGCCCCCAGAAGATGCCAGGCACCCGGTAGCCGCCCTCCCAGGCCGTCCCCTTGCCGCCACGCAGGGGATAGGACGAGCCGCCTTCCTTCCCCTTGGAGAGCCACGGCCCGTTGTCGCTGGCAAACAGGACGATGGTGTTGTCCGCCAGCCCGAGCTGCTCCACCGCTGTCATTAGCCGGCCAAACTCATGGTCCAGCTCCTCGATGACGTCCCCATAGAGGCCCCGCTTTGACCTTCCGTAGAATTTCGAGGAAGCGCCGAGCCTCACATGGGGCATGGCGTGGGCGAGGTACATGAAGAACGGGCGGTCCTGGCTCTGCCGCATGAACTCGATTGACCGATCGGTGTAAAACCGAGTCAATCCGCTCATGTCCGTCACGTTACCAATCCGTTGGTGGTTGTCCCACAACCCCACGTAGCCCTCGTCATTGGCGCCAAGGGAGCCGCGGAAAACATCGAAGCCCTGACTGTTTGGATGCCTCGTCGTGTCGTACATCCGGTTCGACAGGTCCCATTTGCCAAACAGGCCGGTCCTGTAGCCGGCCGTTTTGAGGACCTCCGCCACGGTGACCTCCTCCGATTTCAGGGTCCACTCGCCCCGCATGACCCGGGCCGGGTAGCAGCCAGTGAGCAAGGCAGTGCGCGCCGGGCCACACACCGGCTGGGAATAGAAGCTGGTGTACTTCGTCCCTTCCCAGGCCAGCCGGTCGATATTTGGGGTGGAGATATCCTTGGCGCCATAGCAGCCCAGGTCGCCGTATCCCTGATCGTCGGTGAAGACGACGATGAAGTTAGGCTGACTCTTGACCTGCATGGGAGGGAGTCCGCACCCTTGCGCGCCTACAGCGGCTGCGGCCAGGCCTGCGGTCTTCAGGAAACGGCGTCGGCTCAGTGACGTTTGACTCATACCTCGATGTTAAACCAGGGCAAGCGACGGCTGACATACGCCAAAAGTATGAATGCAGTACCAAATTGATAGTATGGGGGTGTGCGCGAACAGCGCGAAACTTCAATAATTATGGAGATTCTCTATGTAAAACTGCACAATCCAAGGTTGCCATGAAGGACTGGGCCCCTCGCCCTCCCCTGCTCAATGACATTCTTCCTTTACTACCTTCACCCACTCATACATCTGCTTATCAAACCCCGCAGTCCCAAACAGAGCGAACGCCTGCTTGGCATGGGCGCAGGCCTCTTCCATTGAGCCTTTCTGCTTGGCGTTTTGATATTGCTGGACGGCTTTTTGCGCATCATTGAAATTTTGCTTCCTGGCCTCTTCTGTAATGATTATCGGAGCTCCCCCTCTGTCCGATCCGCCCCAAACCAGGTAGTAGACTCCGTATGCGGCGGCCAGGAGAAAGCAAATCGCCAGGAAGATACGTCCTTTTCTCAACTTTGCCATGTCGTCCTCCCTTTCCTGTGTTGGCTACAATGCCTCCACCCCGTTCTGATTGTCTACCCTGTTCGTAAAATCCCATGTACGTGGATGTATTACATGACAATTATTTGCGGGGTGACACAAATTGTCAGATTCGCGCCACAGCAATTCCAGTGATGCGGTAACATTACAGCGACACAGGGGCAGTGCATGGTCGTTTGCTCAATTTGATTGTAATTCTCTACTTGGTGTAAATTTTGCCTCCACTTTTGCTCAATTTTTTACTCTCAAATACACTGGTGTGCGCAGGGTTGGGGGCAAAGGGGTGGAAAGCTCGCAGTACGATCCAGAAAAGGAGGAAACCTCGCATGAGCAGTAAGCGAATCAAGAGCGCCGGATTTACCTTGATCGAGCTGATGATCGTGGTGGCCATCATTGGCATCCTGGCCTCCGTGGCCGTGCCAGCCTTCATCAAATACATTCGCCGGGCCAAGACCGTGGAGGCCACCGAGAGTCTGGACAAGATCAAGATGGGCGCCCGGGAGTACTTCGTAACCGATCACTGGTCCTCGGCCGGGACCTTGTTGTCCAAGCGATTTCCGCCGCCCATGTTCTCCCCGTTTGCCGCTCCATGCTGCCAGAAGTGCGTAAACACCTCCGCAGAATGGGACGCCGCTGGCTGGGGCTCCCTCAGGTTCGCCCTCACCGAGCCCCACTACTACAGCCTCTGGTTCACCTCGGTTGGTACCGGCAACAGCGCCACCTATCAGGCCACCGCGTTTGGTGACCTGGATTGCGACGGTACGTTTTCCGTCTACAATATCCGAGGTTCCGTTGACAACGAGGGTAGCGTGGTCACGGTGGGGCCGATCATCACGAGAGAGCTCGAGTAGACCACGCGCGCCGAATCCGGGGGGATGATCCTTTCAAGTAGGCAATGTAAAGCCAGTCCTGCTGGCCACGGCGGCTCACATGATCCGCGCGGCCCTCAACATTGGCTCCGGGTCCACATGGGTCTTGCCCACCAGGATGTTCAGGTGGAGGTGAGCCTTTGAGTACCTGATGCCGGTCCGCCCCACCCAGCCGATGAGCTGGCCGGCCTTGATCCTGTCGCCCTTTTTCAGGCCGGGGGCGAGCCTGTCCAGGTGGCAGTAGACGCTCTGGTCCGGGCCATGACCGAGGACCAGGTGCTTGCCTGAATAGCGCGCGTTGTAGCGCGCGGCCTTGATCACCCGGCCGTCCAGGATGGCGTAGACAGCCTGGCCCTTTTCGCCGATATCGATCCCGCAGTGGCCCCCCCTGCAGCGGGCCTTCTTCTTGCCGCCGCGGGAGCGGCTGGCGCCAAACTTCGCGCTCGGCTTGGCGGGATAGAGGGGGGCCTTCAGGGGGTGAACCCACTGCTCGGAGAGCACCGGGTGCGCGCTGTCAGTGGGCGTGGCGCTCCGCGGAGGCGCGGGCCTGACGCTGCTGCTCGCCACCATGTCAGGCTCGGCCGCCCTCCCCTTTCTCAGCTCCATGTAGGCCAGCCTGCAGCCCAGCTTGCGCTCCACGGAGCGAGCCTTCCAGCCCGGGATGCGGCGGTAGACCTCGCAGACATATCGCTTGTTGGGGATATCCCGCCGCAGGCTGCCCGTGCGGCCAATGCGGCCCGCGCCGGTGTTGTAAGCGGCGATGGCCCGGGCCCAGACCCTGTCGAACCGCCCGTGCAGGTACTTGAGGTAGGCGGCGGTCCCACGCATGTTCTCGCGCGGGTCGTAGGGGTCGACGATCTTGTACATGTCCAGCACCGGCGCGGACAGTTGCCCACACCCCTTGCAGTCCGCCCTGGATCTGGCCCTGGGCCGATCGCGAGACTCGTAGTGCACCACAGCCGCGATCACCACCCCGGGCACGCCGGACTCCCTGGCCATCTCATCCACGAACTGCAGGCACTGCCCCTGGTAGCTGCCGCTGGAGGACGCGGTCCGGGGCATGGTCGCCGAATGGCCGGCGCAGCGGCGGTCATAGATGGACTCGAGGGTGCGTTGCATCCTGGCGGTTCCGCTGCTGGAGGCCAGGCGGCGGCTGAGGTAGTTGCAGTACTGGTTCTCCTCGGTGACCTCCACATGGTCGGTCATTGTTTTGCTGGTCTCAGCGAGAGCGGTACTCCTGCTGCTCCCGGCGCAGCTTGCCAGAACAAGCGCCAGCGAAATCCCAAGAATTTTGCCCGGTATATGTCCCATGGCTCGTCACTTCATTAGAGAAGTGTGACCGCATGGGCCTGCCCGGCGTGGTGACAGGGCGCACAGTGGCGCTGTTCAGTGCTCTACCCATTCCACGCCGCGCCTGTAATCATGTAGCTGATGTCCCAAAGAGATTTCAGGGCAGACTGGCAGGCGTTTCCGGCTGGCGCGATCCCGAGCAAGTCCATGACCCCGGCGCTGGAGGCGTTCCTGAAGAGGTATCCATGGCAGACCGGGTCCGGCCGGAGGCGCAGGCTGCTGGACCTGGGCTGCGGTGATGGCGCCCTCAGCGAGCGGTTCTGGGCAATGGGGTACGAGGTGGTGGGCGTTGACATCAACGGGCCTGCCCTGGACGCGGCCAGGTCACGGTTTGGCCCGGGAACCCCCGATCACCCCATGCTCTTTGCCCGGGCAGATATCACCGCCGCCCTGACCCCGCCCCTGCCCTGGACGGACTTCGACCTGGTCGTGTGTCAGCTCGTGATCTCGGTGGTGGGAGACATCCATGATCGCCAGAGGCTCCTCACCAACGCCCGGGAGGCGTTGAGACCTGGGGGGCACCTGTACCTTTCTGCCTCGGGCGTCTCCCACGGCATCAACCCTGGCTATGCCCGCCTCTACCAGCAGGATCAGGCCATCACGGGCGAACGACACAGCTACCTCTCCCGGGACGCCGAGGGAAATGTCCTGTACCAGACCCACCACTTCACGGAGCCCGAGCTGAGGCGGCTGCTGCAGCGCCGCGGCTTCAACGACATCACCATCGCCACGCAGGAAGAGCACAGCAGCCGCAGGCCGGATGAGGCCGCAAACTTCCACCATGTCACCGCGAGGAGGCCCGGTCAGGGCGTGGCCGGGTAGTCCGTCCAGATCAGGTTGTCCAGGAGGCAGGCGTCTCCCTTGACGAGCAGCTCCAGCTTCACCGGCCCGCTGGCCTTGATCCCCGTGATGACGGTTGCCAGCCTGGTCAGGTTGTCCTGGGCGCGGGAGTAGGTCCCCAGCGACTTGCCTCCCACCCGGACCTCCAGCGAGGCGGCTGCCGAACCGGGCTGTTGCTTGCCGAGGATGAAGCTCAGCTCACCCACGCCACCCGGGATGTTGGCCCACAGCGAGCCGCCCTTGTTCAGGACCAGCGTGCTGTCGTGGAGACGGGGAGCCGTGGTGGTGGCCCGGCCCTGCTTGTAGGTCCAGGTGAAGCCGTCCTGGCCGGTGAATGTCCCGCTCCCGAAGGCGCTGGCTGGCTTGAGGTTGTCAAAGGTTTCCCAGTTGCGGATGGCCCGCTTGAGCGCCGCCAGGTAGGCGGTAAACGTGGTGGGGGCCTTGACGTACCAGCCCGAGAAGGGGGTCTGCCGCACCGCCTTGAGCACCTCGTCCCAGATAATGGCGGCGTCGGAGCTGGACAGGGTCCCCGCGCCCAGCTTCTTTGAATGGCCGTGGGGCTTGTCCTGGTAGGCGGCGGTATGGATAACGCTCGCCTGAATGTAGTTACCCAGCTTGGACAGGTGGCTGCCGTCCGGTTCATGAAGCGCTGCCCGGCTCTTGAAAGCGGCCAGCTTCCCGCTGGCGGCCTGCTCCTTGACGCGCTCAATGGCGATGCCCACCGGCGCCACGAAGACGGGCGCCTTGATGGCCGAGGCCACCCGGTAGGCCAGGTGCAGGGCGCCGCGGCGGAACATGGCCAGGTCCTCCCACATGGTGGACTTGTCGGAGAACTTGTACGGGTCCTGCTCCAGGGTCCAGTACACCTGGATCACAAAACGGAAGGCAGGGTTCCCCTTGAGCGCCTCCCGGGTGAAGGAGGTCACCCCGCGGATTTCACGCTCGGCCTGGCGCCAGGGCTGCTGGGCGTTCATGAACAGGACGCCGTAGGAGCCGGACTTGAGTTCGGCCAGTTTGGCGGCCAGCAGCGTGGGGTTGTTGGCCTTGGTTTCGCTCCACATCAGCTCGATGGGGGCGCCGCCGATGGTCCACTCCGACACCTTTACAGACAGCCCCGACTCCTGGGTGAAGGTCTTGATGGTGTCCTTGATCCCCATGGCGAAGCTGCTGCCCATGATGTAGGCGCCGCCGCGAGCCGGGCCAAACGGGGCGCCGGCGTCCGGAGCCTGCGCGTCGGGCGGCGGCGCGAGCTCCGGGGTGTTGGCGTCGGGAGGACTGGCGTCGGCGGCCAGGTCCATGACCGCTGCGTCCACCAGGCCGGCGTCGGGTTTGCCTGAACCATCGGCAGGTACCTCCCGGCCAGAGCAGCAGACGAGGAGCGCGCCGGCGAACAACAGCGACACCAACGTGAACCGATCTCCCGGATGACCCTCACGGGTAATCATGCGCCCTCCCAGTTCTGCGTCCGGTTGCAGCAGGCGATTGTATCAGGGGCAGTACACGTCGGGCTTCCCCTGGTAGAGACAAGTGCCTGATTTGCACTTGCCCTGACACAGGCTGGTCATGGTCTTGGAGATGTAGGAGCAAGCCTCGCCGTCGGACTTCACAGCGGCAAACTCGCGGCAGGCGCACTGCTTGTGGTCCAGAGCGAGGCAGAACCTGCAGAAGGAGTTGGCGCTGTAGCAAAGTCGATCACCGGGGCAGACACGGCTGGTCCCGGAGCAGGTCGATGCACAATCTGGCTCCAGCCTGATGATGGGCACGAAGTTGTATGTCCATGGGTGGACGTTTTCAACGACGGCTCGCAACCTCACCGTGACAGCAGCCAGGGTGACTGAGCTGTAGGCCGTGACCGGCACCTGGGCCTTGGTCCCAAAGCTCACCCCGGTGGGGAGGGTTCCGGCCGAGATGCCCCGGGCCAGCAGCACCTTCTGCATACAGGTGTTGCCTGGTGTGCAGCCCGCGGGAAGGAACAGCTCACCAGACGAGAGTGAGATCTTCCCGGTAATGGACAGGGGGCGTGAGACGGCCAGAGTCCCCGCCGAGGAGGGACTGTAGCTGCTCCAGGCCAGGGCCTTCACCTGGGCCAGGAGGTCCTGCTTGCTGGTGATCTTGATGGGGGCGCAGGAGGCGCTGCTCCCGTCCGGGGTGATGCTCCTGTCTGCCCCCCCAGCGTCCTTCCCCGGCGCGTCCGCCCCGGAAGACCTGTCCACCGCGACATCAGCCGCCCCCTGGTCCAGAGCGGCCTGTGATGAATCGGCCGCCACGGCCACTCGCAGGTCACATGCAGCGACAGGGAGGGCGAACAGCAGCACGAAGAGAAGACGGCGAGGCTGACAGCGAAAACCGAATAGCATTTTCAGAATGCTATTTCACCTCGGCGGCGCGGGCCAGCACGAAGCGCGCCTCCTCTTTCAAACCGACCTTCCTGTAGAACCTGGCCAGCCGGCGGTATCGCTTCACAGGATCGAAGCGCAAGTTCCAGTGCAGCTTGGCCAGGCAGACCGGGCAGAGGTGTATGGGCGCGGCGTCGGACTCGCTCAGGGAGTTGGCGCCGTTCATCAAGCAGCGATAGAAGACGCAGTGCTCCAGCCCGAACATGTGCCCGGTTTCGTGGACCGTGAGCTTGAGGCTGCGCAGCAGCAGCTGCCGCGGATCGCGCCCGTAGCGGTGCAGGGAGTGGACCGAGGCGCGCCACTGCAGCAGGCCGAGGCCGAAGACGAAGTTCAGGTCCGGCGTGAACAGGTCGGATCCGAGCACCGAGAAGACGCCCAGGCTGTCCCCTGGAACCCTCCCCGAGAGCCAGCGCACCAGCAGGTCGCCCCTGTACTGCCCCCTCTCCTGGTCCAGGAAACGGCGCGGGATGCGTATCTCGGGCAGGACCTTCACCGGGCTGTCAAAGTAGATGCTGGCCAGGGTCCTGATCGGGCGCAGCAGGGCCCGCTGCCTCCGCTTCAGGTCGGAGAATGGTTGGAGGTGGAGGCACCGGCGCGTGGCGGTCTTGCGGTTGGTCAGGTGCTGCGCGTAGTCAACCAGGGTCTGGCCCGGCTCCTTGAACTGAAAGAGCCACTGGCCCGGGAGGGGCTCGCCCAGCCGTGTAAACGCCCCGTCTCCCTGAACCTCGGAGAAGACCTGGTCGCGCCTGATGCGGGCCATGGTGTGGAAGCGGCTCTTCGGCTTGTATGAGGGTGAGAGCCAGACAGGGGGGGCGGCCTGGCCGCGGGGTTCGAGGACCTCAGGCCTGGGCTCGTCAGCGGGCGTGGAGTCCGCGTCCACGGACGAGAGCTGCAGGACGAGCACGCACACGGCCGCGCCCAGGCCTGCGGTGACCAGCCAGTAGAGGCGGTCCTCGGCCCGCGGCATCAATGGTCCAGCGCCCTTATCATTGGAGGGTTAGGCAATGCGGGGAGGCAAAAGTTCCCGTGGGCCGAGTCCGCGTATGAATCAGGACAGCATGGCTAGCGTGGCTTCAAGTCCAGCCCGCCAGGGTACATGTAGCTGGTGTAGGAGCCGACGCCATACACGGTGATGCCTACCTTGGCGTCGGCCTCCAGGTGGTGAGCGCCGCCTGGGAGCTCAAGCTTGGCCACCTTGTAGTCCGAGCTGACTGCCGAGAAGTCGCTGGCATTCACGAGCGCGCCGTCAAGCTTCACCGTCGCGGAGGTCGGCGCGTGGATATTGACGTAGCTCTTCTTGTAGGTCACGGGCGCAAAGAAACGATATGAGGTGAGGTACTGCTCCACCGGCACGGCCAGGGCCATGGCCGGGTCATTGGGGGCGCCCGCTCCCGGCTTCACGCTGGAGTAATTCTGTCCCACCATGAACTGGACCAGGGCAAAGCTGCCGGTCCCCTTGACCTCGAAGTCATAGTCGGACTCGAACTCGAACCACTTCCCCCTCTGCAGCTTGATCGGGTTGACCCGGAGGCGGGGCACGCTGATGGTGTTGTCCGCCGAGGCAGAGACAACGCGGTAGACGCTCGGATCCGTGCCGGACGAGGTGGTGTGGCTGCCGAAATACCGCTTGCCCAGGGCGTTGACGGGGAAGAGCGCCTCCTCCAGGTGATCACAGGCCCACCTGTCGAAAGGAACGAAGCTGCAGTTGTGCCCGGAGTACACCGCCACCGCCTGGTTCGCCTTGATGATTGTGCCGGTGAGATCGGTGCTGTCCTTGAGGTCGCAGTACCCGAAGCCGTTTGCATCGGTCTTGGCCGCGACGCAGTCGCCCGGCAAGGAGGACAGGATCTGGAGCACCTCCCCCTGGTGCAGGGCGAAGGTCGCGGTCTGCCCCTTCTTGTACGCCGGCACCTTGCCGCCGCCGGCCAGGGTGTCGGCCGACAAGGTGACCGTCAACGTGGTGATCCCCGCCCTGGCGGCGACCACCGAGAAGAACCCCGGCGACTTGAGCGTGTCCCCCAAAGACTTCACGATCATGGAGGGCCGACTGAGCACCATGTACTCGGTGCCCAGGGTGTGTTCGGGCAGCAGCAAGGAGGCGTCGTTGGAGTAGGAGAAGCACTTGCCGTCTTTCAGGGAGAAATCCGGGCCCTTCTTGCAGTCATGGTTCAGCACATAGTCCAGGGCGTTGAACTGGTACACCGTCACCGGTCGGGTGGAGGTCAGCTTGTACGCTCCGGCCGGTTGCTTCACCGAAGCGAATGTTTTGTCCTTGAGCTTGAGGCCCGTGACCCAGGGCAGCTTGATGGTGGCCACGCTCCTGGCCTTCACCGTGGCCGTCTTGAGGGCCGGGTTAGCAGAGGTGGAGATGGTGATCTTGGCATCAGCGGCGCTGGCGTTGGCCACAGCCACGGCAAACTCAAAGTCTTCGGCCAGGGAAGCATTGGCCGTCACCGTGGGCCAGAACTCACAGCCGATGTAGCGCGTCAGGTTCCTGGCCTCGGCGCAGGTTTCAGGATCAGGCGGCTCGACGACCCTGGTATCAACCGCCGGGACGAGATCCAAAGCCCCGCTGTCCTCGGGGCGCTCCATGGGCCCGCTTGTGTCCACGCAGCTGGCCAAGAGCGACAAGGCGATGGCCCCCAAAGAGGCCATGACAGGCTGGCGGCGGCTCCTTTTCACTTCATCAGATCCGGATCGTTGTGGACTGGTTCAGCTTATCATCAGAGGCCGGATGCCAAGTGACCGGGAATGAAGCTACCATTGACCATGGGACCGGAGGCGGCTCCCGGATCGAGTGGAAGGATATTGATGAGACGCATCGCCATTCTATCGCTGGTCATTGCCCTGCTGGCCTGCTGCGCCGACGCAGACAGCCTGTGGACCAACTGGGACGGGGGCGCTCGCCCTGACCTGTACACCAGGGGAGACACTCTGCCAGGCCTCCTCTCCCTCTCGATTCAACCCCTGGACACCGCCGTCACACTGAAGCTGAACCAGCCAGGACAGGTGCTCTACAAGGTGATGGGCACCTTTGCTTCCGGAAAGCGGGACCTCACTGCGCAGGCCTCATTTTCCCTCAAGGACCGCGAGCTCGGGACCTTCAAGGGCGCCACCCTGGCCTTGGCCGGGAAACACGGGGGCATAACCCAGGTGAACGCCAACGTGGGCTCCATGGGGGCGACGACACGGCTCACCGTCAAGGTCTCCATGAGCGCCGTGACAGTGGGCGCCCCCAAGGACGCGGCGTCAAAGTTCATCAAGCCGTGTACAGGCGGGGGCTCGCTCAAGGTTGCCTACCCCGCGGCCGGCGCCATGGTCCCGCCCAACCTGGCCGACTTTTCGGTGATGTTGGTGGATGGCGCCAGCGACCTGTGGGAGGTGTCGCTGCAGAGCAAGACCACGGACGTCAAGCTCTACACAACCAAGAAGAAGCTCCGGCTCTCCGAGAGCCACTGGAAGGTCATCGCCTCCTCCAACCGGGCCGGGTCCGTGACGCTCTCGGTCAGGGGTGTGAAGCGGGCTTCGCCGACCAAGTGCGCCACCTCCGGGCGGAGGGAAATCTCCGTCGGGCCCACCGAGATCAAGGGGGGTATCTACTACTGGACCACCGTCCCGGACAACGCCATCATGCGCTACGACTTCGGCCAGGCCGCCAAGAAGCCCGAATCATATATCTCGGAGAAGAAGTCCGGGCATTGCGTGGGCTGCCACGCGATCTCGCCAGATGGGTCCCGCCTCGCCTTCACAAACAATGTGGACGACGGGTACATCATGGACGTCAAGGCCAGCACCTACCTCAAGAAGAAGTCGCACAAGGTGTTCTTTCAGGTGTTCACCCCCGACAACAAGTACCTGATCAGCAACTACAAGGGGAAGACCGCCATCAGGGACGGGAAGACAGGGAGCCAGGTCACCACCCTGTTCCTCGGCGGCAAGACAACCACCCACCCGGAGATCTCCCCCACGGGTGGCCTGCTGGTTTTCACGCAGCTCAAGCACGCCGACCCGGGCTTGAACTACCGGGAGGGCAGCATCGCCACCTCCCGGCTCGTCGGGACCAACGCGGGCTGGCCCTCGGTGATCGTCAAGGGTGGCAACAGCCAGAACAACTACTACCCTGCCATCTCGCCGGACGGGCAGTGGATCATCTTCAACCGCTCCGACGGGGGTAGCTACAGCAACAACAATGCCGCGCTCTGGGTGGTGCCCACCGGCGGGGGCACCCCGGTGGAGCTCAAGCGGGCCAACAAGGGCAAGACCCTGCGCAACTCGTGGCCCCGCTTCTCCCCCTTCTCCCATGAGTACCAGGGGGGCAAGCTGTTCTGGTTCTCCTTCTCCTCCATCCGGGACTACGGCACCGAGCTGGTCAACAGCACCAAGAAGATCGAAAAGTCGATCCCCCAGATCTGGATGACGGCCTTCTCAGCGGACCTGGCCAAGGCTGGCAAGGATCCCAGCTTCCCGGCCTTCTGGTTGCCGTATCAGGACCTGAGGAGCAGGAACCACATTGCCCAGTGGACCAAGAAGGTGCCCAAGCCAAAGTAAGTTTGCCGGAGAATTGTCCCGTAACCAGAACCCCTCCGGCGCTACTCCGCCACGAACCCCGGAGCGGTGTCATCCAGGCAGAGGCCAGCGGGATCGTACTTGTTGGTCCTGGCCTTGTAGTTGGTTCCGCGGCATTTCATGTTGGTCACGTTGGGGGTCAACCCCAGGCTGGAGCAATCGAGGCCTGAGCCAGATAATTTGTCGCACGGCATGGAGTTGCCGAAGTCACAGACCGGCTTCGAGGACATGGACCTGCCTCCAATGCTGATGTTGTTCCACGCCCGGCACTCGTAGTCGCCGGGGTGATCCACCATCTTGTTGGTGTCGTCTTTGAGCCCACGGCAATTCTTTGCCAACTTGAGGTTGCAGGTCCTCTGGCAGATCCCGCCGCTGAACAGGCGGTTACAGGCGGAGGTCGTGTCGCATTTGGCGATGGTAAGGGTTCGAGAGAACTGGCAACCAGTGGTTGTGCAATAGCCGTTGCGATTGCGTACCCGGCAGGGGGCGCCTGCAGCGCAGACCCCGGACTTGCACCTGTCAGAGCAGCACTCGCTGTTCGATGTGCATTTCTTGCCCGCGGCTTTCAGGAACCTGGCCTCATTGAATTCAACCATGCACCTCTGGTTGCCCGCACAATCCAGATCGCTTTTGCACGGATCGCCTACCCGGGCGGAGGCCTTGCCCAGGCGATGCTCGTCGCACAGCCCGCTCCTGGTATCGCAAACGCCGGGTACGGCACACATGCCCACGGTCCCGAACGCGGTGAGAGCCTTGCATTTCTCCCCGGCGCCGGTGCATTTCTTGGCGGCATCGCGTGTATCGCACGGCTTCCCGGTGGACACGGGGCAATCGGAGTTCCTGGTGCAGCCTCCACGGCCATAGCAGACGGCCAGGTTGGGTTTTCCGACCACCGCGCCTGACCTGGGATTGCAGAAAATTGGGCTCTGACAATCGCTGGACCCCAGCCTGGGGGAGCAGCGCTTGAAACAGTAGTTCTTCTTTGGTCCCTTGCCGGATGCGATCGCCCCACAGATGGAATAGTTGAGCGCTTTGGCGCCTGGGCAGGTCTCCTCGTTGACCAACGGTGTGCGGGGGTTGTCAGGTGTGCAGCGGCAGGTACATACACCCAGTGTCCCGTCGGGTGAGTTCAGCAAACAGTCCGCGTTTGTGCCGCACTGGTTGCCGTTTTTAGAGCAGGGCTTGCCCAGGACGGCCGCGCAGGAGCCCTTGGGTATGTCTGGCAGCTCCCTGGCCTTTTCCTGCTGCCGCGGCCGTTTGGTGGAAACGGGCAAGGTCTTGCCAGGTAAGGTGGCACGCCCGGGCCTCGGCTTGTTTGCCAATTCAAGGCGTCTTTCGATCTCCGCCCTCTCCTTTTTGCTGTGCTTCTCGCACCAGTCCACCTTTTTGGGATCAATGCCATGGGGGAGGTGCACATGGGATTCGTACAGAACGCCGCTACCCCCAATGGCCAGGAGGGCGCCCTCGTGCAAGATCAGCTCCTTGATCACATTGTGCTTGTACCTGGAGGGCAGGCAGCCGTCCTGGCCGACTTGAGCGAGCTTGACCGCGGCCTGGACCTTGCCGGACTTCAGGTGGACCGCACGGACCCTCGTCAAGTGGTCGCCTGCCGCTGAATCTCCCTTGACCGAGTAGCTGTAATACAGCGTGCAGGTCCCTCGGTCGTAGGCGGATGGGCCCAGGGCAAACAGGTCCTTCAGCCGATAGAGTTCCTTGTTCTGCTTGAGGCTGATAACGGAGCTGCCGAGCACCACGAACTGCTCATCTCCGCACCAATCAAAGTGCCTGATGGGAGCAGTAAATCGGTCCGCCTTTGGGAACTTGTGCTTCAGGATCACCTTGTTGTTCTTGCCATCGATGAGCCACAAGGGGCTCTTTTCATCCTCGCTCCTGTAGAGCAGCCGATTACTCCTGGCGTCATGCGCCAACAGCTCTGGAGCCGGATAGCCGAGTTCAAGCGGCTTGGCGCGTAACTTGCCCGATTTAAGGTCCACGATCCACAGGCGGCTCCTCGGGCCGATATCAGTGTACTCGGCGGCCAAATAAGCGGTTTTCTGGTCCTCGCTCAGGACCATCCGCGATGTCCCCTGAATCTGGATCCCACCGATGGCCTGGAGCCGCGGACGTCTGAGGTTCCGGATCACGTACAGGCCCCGGGTTTGGAGCAGGAGGGAGCGGCCACCGTTGAAGAAGCGCCATGCCCTGGGGCCCGCATGTTCCGGCCAGGCGAGGCGTAAACCACCGAGCCGCCGCTTGCCGTCCATGAAGGTCAACAGCTGGTGCTGCCGGCTTATCTGCTGAAACTTGATCAATGGGCTCGCGCGCCTCCTCCCGGGGAAGCACCTGGAAGGGATGGCGCCCAGGCTGGTCTTGCGCAGCTCGCGCTGGTTAACGAGCTTGAAGTAGCCCACGGGCGTCTCCGGAGCGTTGGCCTCAAAGTAATCGCATGTGCCGAGGCGCTTGAGCCAAACCCTTGAGTCCAGTGGAAGCGCGACGCGGTCCAGTTGCTCAAGCCGAGGCAGCTTCAGCCTGTGTAGCGTGAGGTTCGGGTAATGCTCTATGTCGAAACCGACGACGAGCATGATATCTGCCCGGGCAGGCCGGGCCCAGCCAACCCCGAGCAGCGTGAGCAACGAGACAGCTATCCCAGCGCGAGTTGCGTTCCCCATACGGTGTACTGACCTCATTTGGCTGGATTGGTTCCGGCCCCAAACAGGTCTACTGTACCGGGTCCCCGGCGATGCGTGCCAGGATCACGGGGAGCAGGGCCGAGTTTTGATCACCCGCATCCTGTTACACTACAAGCACAATTCGATATTGGGGCGACGGCATGAACTGGCGGGTGCTATTCGTGGCGGCCATGGTGGCGGGGCTGGGCGGCGGGGCCATGGCAGCGCCGGGAGAGGGCAGGTATTCACACCGGGTTAGCCCAAAGGTGCAGGTCTGGCTCAACAGCCCCGCGCTGAGGGCCCACACCCTCGGTGTTGAGGGCGGCGGACCGGCCGTGGCGCCGGTGCTCATCCGGTTTCATGGTCCGCCCGGGCAGACCACCCTTCGCCGGCTCGCGTCACGGGGTGTGCGCTTCGAGCCTGACACCGACCGCGACGGCTACCTGCACCTGGGCCCCTTCTATCCGGCCTCGGCAGGTCGTGAGGGGGTGCGCGCCCTGGCCCGCGACGCGAGCGTGCGGCAGGTTGATCTGGACGCCATCATCACCTCGACGAGGCCCCTGGATCACACCGCCAGCGAGGTGAAGGCCCCCTCGGTGTGGCCCCTGCAGGCCAACGGCGTGCCGCTGACCGGCAAGGGCATGCTCCTGGGTAACATCGACGGCGGCGTGAGCGTGGCCCACCCCGCCTTCTTCCGGGCGGACGGCAAGCTGTACAACTGGCTGGACACCGACGGCGACGGCACCTTCAAGCCGGGCACCGACGCCGTGGATCTGGACGGCGACGGCAAGGCGGGCAGCGGGGAGAAGCTGCACCTGCTGGAGGGCGCCATATACGACCCGTACAAGGGAACCACCATCCTCAACTCCAAGGACGGCGCCTACACCCCGGAGCAGGACTGGCTCTTCGCCGACACCGACGGTGACGGACAGCGAGATCAGGGGGCATCGGCGGGATACACCGACACCACCCCCGTGCTGGGCGAGCCCCTGTTCGTGGGGGAAGACCTGGACGGCGACGGTATCCTCGACCTGGAGGAGAAGGTACGCGCCCTGAAGACCAACAAGGTCAAGGCCGTCCGCACGGGCGGCAAGGTCTACACCCGGGGCAAGGACCTGAGCCAGTCCACCGCCGCCAACAAGGGCCGCTGGGTCTACCACGGCACGGCCACCACCGGCATCGTCGTGGGGGGCCAGCGGGGCTACCTCAAGCGGGTGGGCCTGGCCCCCGACGCGGAGGTGCTCCTGGGCACGGGGCACACCTCCGGAGGCGGGTCCACCTCCCTCACCGCGGACATCACCTGGATGGCCAAGACTCCGGTGCACGTGATGCTGCACGAGTACTCCGACTGGTCGGGCCAGCACCTGGACGGCTCCTCCAACACCGAGGGCCTGCTGGACCAGGCCACCCAGCTCGGCATCCCTCAGGTGGTGCCCGCCGGCAACCTGGGCGGCTCGTACAAGGTTCTGCGCTCGACGGCCCTGGCCTGGAAGACCACCTCATTGATCATCAAGTACCCGCCCGCGCTATCCGGCTACACCAACTACCTCATGCAGTTCACCCTGCTCTGGCGTAATCCCAAGGCGAACCTGAAGGTCTATGTCATCGATCCAAGTGGGAACCAGCAGGTGAACCTGACCGGGTCCAACACCGCGGGCAAGACCTGGGGCTCCACGGGTGTCACCTACTACGACTATCGCTCTGACTCTTCCCGGGGAACGGCCATGATCCACGCCATGTTCATTGGCGGGTCTTCCACCAGGCCCACGCAGCTCACCTCTGGCAACTGGAAGGTGAAGGTCGAACACCCTGGGCCGGGCAACGCCGTGAATATTTACGGGTACGTATCCGACGCCATCGGGGGCTGGACCCAGGGGGTCAGATTCAGCACCAACTTCTGGGAGAAGGGCCGGCCCCCAACCCATGCAAGGTCAAGGTCGACCAGGTGCTAACCGGTCCCGGAAAGGGTGGCCTCTTTCGCGCCATCGCGCTGGATGCAAAGGGCGGCCTGCATGTGCTCACCAAGCGCCTCAGCCTGTACAGTGGGGTTCATCATTACAAGCCCAAGGGGGGCAAGTGGACAGCTACCAAGGTCCCCTTCAATCCCGCCCTCTATGGGCTGGCCGCCACCCCTTCCGGAGACCTGCTGGCCCTGAACTATGGAGACAAGCAACAGAAGCTATCCGTGCACAAGCTGAGCGCCAAGGGCTGGAAGCTGGACACGGTGCTGATCAAAAAGGGCTGGAACCCTTACAAATCCTCGAAAGATATCAGGCACCTGATCTCGGATAGTGCGGGCTGTCTGCACGCCCGGCGAATGGAAAATGGCAAGGTGTTCTATATGCAACGCGGGATCTCCGGGAGCTGGAAAGAACAGATCACGCCGATCAAGGGCAACATGAGCATGAATACCAGGCTGGTCCTCTCTCCTTCCGGTGTCCCCTTCATCTCCTACGTGAAACACTACCTTCTCCCAGAACTCTCATGGTGGAAATTCGGCGGCGCCAAGGGGCACCTGCTCAAGCCACCCAAGGGGATTATTCCCTGGTTCTGGGACTTGAAGATGGCGATCACGGGCAGCGGCTCGGCCAAGGTGCTCCACTTTCTCTTGCACCACAAGACCAGCTCCAACGATTACGGCTTGCTCTATCTATACCGGAAGGGGGGCGCCTGGTCCTACAACGTCCTTGGCACCGATGGGAGCCCCAACTGTGGCACCTGCGTGGCAGGCTCGAAGTGCGCCGTGGATTTTTACTACTATTCTTCTCTGGGCCTGGTGGCCTCGGGCTCGGGGGACGTCCGGTTGTTCTACCTTCGAAACCGAGTTAGCGGTGACATGGTGGGCACCATGAAACCCGTTGGCTCCACCCAATACTGCAGATGGCAAGGGGGGACGCTCACAGGGTCTCTTCATGTGGCCTGGCTCGCAGGCGGCAAAATCCAGAACACAAGCCTCAAGGCCATCTCCACAATCCGCTACGAGGAATTCCAGGCCGTTCTGGACAAGTCAGGTGACATCTACCTGGGATATACCTCCGATGATGGCCCCCCCTGGTTCCCCATCCACCACATGGTGATCGGCAAGTGACACGGTGCGGACATAGGATACTGTGAGGGGCCTGCTCTTCCGGAGGTGCTCGAATGGATGCCAAGCCGTACCTGCGTAGCATCGAGTTGAAAAGGGATGAGGTCGAAGATTTCGAGGCGTTCCCGTTTTGCCTCCCAGCGATCCGGGGCCTGGAGAGCGTGCCGTTCCATCCTGATGTGACCTTCTTCGTCGGCGAGAACGGCACAGGCAAGTCGACCATCATTGAAGCCATCGCCGCGGCCATGGGCTTGAATCCGGAGGGAGGAAACCTGAACACCCGGTTCGTCACCGAAGCGACCCACAGCCAACTTCATGAGGTGCTCAAGACCATCAAGAGTTACAAGAGGCCGCGCGATCTCTACTTCCTCAGGGCGGAGAGCTTCTACAACGTCGCCACCTACATGGACCAGGTCGCTCCTCCGCCACTGCAAGGCTACGGCGGCAAGTCGCTCCACCAGCAATCCCACGGCGAGGCTTTCATGGCCGTCCTGTCCAACAAGCTAAGAGGGGGCGGCCTGTACTTCATGGACGAGCCGGAGGCGGCCCTGTCACCCACACGCCAGCTCGCGGCCCTCGCAGAAATCCACCGCCTGGTAAGGGCAGGTTCGCAGTTCGTCATCGCGACGCATTCTCCCATCCTGCTCGCTTACCCCAGGGCGAGGATTCTGCTGATCACCGAGGACGGACTGTCCGAGGTCGCCTACACCGACACCGATCATTACCTTGTGACCAGGTCTTTCCTTGAGCGTCACGAAACGATGCTGGGTGAATTGCTGGGGAATGACGATTAGACGGCAGGAGAAGCCGTGAAGGCTGAGGGCCGTAGGAGCGGTCGAGACAACTATTTGGCCGGGGCCCAGCCCGGTGGGAGGCAGCTGGAGCAGAAGTCGAGGCACTTGCCAGTCGCCTTCTCACAGGCGCGGACCACCACGGCGCTGCACTTTGACGGGCAGCATGGGTGCCAGTTGCTCTCGTCGTGGCAGCAGCAAGCGTAGCCCGGCTTCACCATCTTGCAGAAAGTTCCCAGGGTACACACCAGGCTGTCCGACCTGTCGGCGATGGGGAGGTCGGGGAGGGGCAGATCGAGGCGCAGGTCGATGATAGACAGGTCAGGGAAGCAGGCGCAGTGCGCGCTGGCGTCGGGCCGGACCTCGGAGTAATAGGCCTGATCCCCGATGCAGAGGCCGCTTTTATGCCCGCTGCTGTCGCAGTAGACGTCACATGTCTTGTCCCCGACCCACTTGCAGCCGTCGCATTTGATCAGCTGGAATCCGAGGCAATGGGCGGCTCCGGCCACACACTCGCATCCATCGCGGACCTTGGCTCCCTCCTCGGAGAGACAGGCGCTCAAACAGAGGCTGCCACAGAGCGCCAGGACCGAAACGAGGCGCCACCGGAGAATGGACGCGGAAGAGATCACCCCATGATCATACCTGCCGGTGAGGATTCGCACCAAATCGGCTCCCTTGACGGCTCATTCGACACAGGTGGATACTTGCCTTCGAAACGAAAATCGAGGTCGGACTTCTTGTACTTTCAGGTCTAGAGCGATTGGTTCTGGCAGTGATTGGAGGAGAATTGCCCATGGTACGCAACGTCGTTTCCACCTGCTTGGTGCTATCACTCTTCACCATTTCAATGTTTACGGGTTGTAGTGACGATACCGAACCCAATCCCGATATGGCGCCTGCTGGCGATTCCAAGGTGCCCCGGGATATCAACAGCGGGGATTCCAAAAAGTCCGACTCCACCAAGACCCTGGACGCGAACTATTTCAAAAACTGTAATCCTCTCTGCACAAAAAAGGGCAAGAACCTTTGTGTCAAAGATCCCAAGACAGCCAAATGCGTTGATTGTACAAAGAACGTGCATTGCAATCGCCTTGAGTCTCTGGGCGCCAAATGCAACAGCAAAAACATGTGCATTTGCTTGACCACCTCTGATTGCAAAAACAAGATTCACGGAGCCCAGTGTATCGGCGAGCCGGGTGAAGAATTCTGTGGATGCAAAACAGATACCGACTGTAAGAAACCATATATCTGTGGCGCGGATTTCATCGTCGGCTACAAAGTATGCAAAATGGGGTGCAAGAAGGACGCGGACTGCACCATGGCCTCGGCGCCGAAATGCAATCTAAAAAACAACCGTTGCGTGAGCTGTTTATCCAGCGCCGATTGTGGCTCGAGCAAGCCACACTGTGATACTTCAACGCACAAATGCGTCCAATGCAGCAGCGACGCTCACTGTGCTACAGCTCTGCGCGGTAAAAAATGCAATGTCTCCTCGGGAAAATGCGGTTGCGCCAAGGACTCTGATTGCACCGGCAAGAACCACTGGGGGCAAGCTTGTATTTCTGGAAACAACATCTGTGGATGTAAAAACGATACAAACTGCAAGGCAAATATAAACGGCTCCACCTGCAATGCTTATTACAAGGTATGCACTTGCCTGGGCAATAGCGAATGTGCGAGCAATACAACACGCACCGAATGCTATCTTGCCACGAGTGATGTGACTTTTGCCCACTGTCAAAAACCTTGCAGCTCCAATGCCCATTGCAAGGCCATCGATAGCGAATTTACCAAGTGCAGTAATAAGAAATGCATCCTCTGCGAGACCAACAGTGATTGCAATGCCTACTCGCTGCGCACAACTTGTCAAAAAAGCTTCGGCAAATGTATCGAATGCATGAAAGACGGCGATTGCGGCAGCGGCGGGGCAAAGTGCACTGCCAACTTCTGCAAATGTACCGCTGATGCCGATTGTAAGGGCAGCCCCCAAGGATCGGTCTGCAATACCTATTATAAGAAATGCAGCTGCAAGCTCACTTCAGATTGTCCTTCAGGTAAATCCTGCAAGGGGGTCTACGACCCCAAGATGAAGTACTGCAAGTAAGAGCCCGAAGACCGGCCAGGTGACTTCAACTGCTTACGAGAATCTTTACCAATTCTGAGGCAGCAGTGGGCACAAGAGGCACATGAGGCACATGAGGACCACGATTCATCTGACCCTGGCCCTGCTGGTTTTCGCTGCCGGGTGCGGGCCGGACGAGGAGATTTCCGCGGGCAGCGGCGACCTGCTCAAGTCGAGCGTGGCACGGGAAACCTCGCCGCTGGTGACCGATGCGGAACTGGCCAAGCAGATCTCGGGGAACAACGCCTTCGCCCTGGCCATGTACGCTCGGACCAGGTCCACCCCGGGCAATTTGATTTTTTCGCCCCACAGCATCAGCACGGCTCTGGCCATGCTGGTGGCCGGGGCCCGGGGCGCGACCGAGAGCGAGATCAACGCGGCCATGCATTTCAAGCTGCCCCCCACCACCCTGCACGCGGCCTTCAACGCCCTGGACCTTCAGCTTGCCAGCCGAGGCAAGGGGGTGGCCAAGTCCGGCAAGTTCCGCCTGAGGCCCATCAACGCCTCATGGGGCCAGAACGGCTTTGGTTACCTGCTCCCCTACCTGGATACCCTGGCCCGACACTACGGCGCCGGCCTCCGCCTGCTCAACTTCCAGCAGGCGCCGGAGGCCGCCCGCGGGGTGATCAACGGGTGGGTTTCGCAGAACAGCAACAAGCGGATCAAGGAGTTGCTGCCCGAAGGTTCTATCACGGAAGAAATCCGGCTGGTGCTGACCAACGTCATCACCTTCGGCGCTGCCTGGGCCAAGCCGTTCAAGCAGGCGCGGACGTTCAAGGAGACCTTCGATCTGGCCTCGGGAGCCAAGGTCAAGGTGTCGTACATGAGGCATGAGATCCCTACGAGCTTCGCCTACATGTCCGGGAACGGTTTCGAGGCGGTGCAGCTCGACTACCTCGGCAACGAGCTGTCGATGCTCCTGCTGGTGCCGGACGCGGGCAAGCTGCCGAGCCTCGAGCAGGGCCTCACCGTGGCCTGGCTGCAAGGCGTGATGAGCAAGCTGAAATCTAGATGCATGCACCTGATCGTGCCGCGGTTCTCCTTCAAGTACCGGCTGCCGCTCAAGGAGAACTTGATGGCGCTAGGCGTGAAGCTGGCCTTCGATCCCGACCACGCGGACCTGTCGGCCATCACCGGCGGGCGCCACCTCCATGTGAGCGACGCCTTCCACACGGCCTTCATCGCGGTGGATGAGGAGGGTACCGAGGCCGCGGCCGCCACCGCAGTGCTGGGCTTCTACGGCATCACGATGTCGCCGGTCATGTACGTGGACCGCCCCTTCCTGTTCCTCATCAGGGACCACGCCACGGGCGCTATCCTGTTCATGGGGCGAGTGAGCGACCCGCGGTAGGAATCATTCGGGGCAGGAGAAGCGCTCGCTCCGAGTGGAATGGCCTCATAATTCGTCCGCCTTGAGGCGAGCGCTGCTCCTCAGGGCATGGCCGAGTGGAAGGTCTTGTGCAGGCCCCAGCAGATCACCTCGCCTGACTGGTACAGGCCGCAACTGTGGTAGGTCCCGGCCACGACCTGGGAGAAGGTGCCCGTGGGCGCGCTGGCCTGGCCGTGGAAGTTATACCCCCAGCACAGGGCCTTGCCCGCCTTGGTCACGCCGCAGGTGTGATTGAAGCCCGCGCTGACCTGCACGAAGCTCCCATTGGGCGGTGTGCACTGGCCACGGAAGTTGTATCCCCAGCAGGTCACCTTGCCCGCCTTGCTCAGCGCGCAGCTGTGGTGCCCGCCCGCGCTGACCTGGCTGATAGTCCCCAAGGTCGAGGGGGGCGCGGTCCGCCCGTCCTTGCCATTTCCCCAGCACTTGACCTTGCCCGCCTTGGTAAGCCCACAGGTATGGGACGAACCCGCGCTGACCCGCACGAAGCTGCCCTTGGGCGCAGTGGCCCGGCCGTCCTTGTCCTGGCCCCAGCAGGTGGCCGAGCCCGCGCTGGTCACGCCGCAGGCATGATTGAAGCCTACATCGAGGTGGGTGAATACCCCCTTGGGCGGCGTGGCCTGCCCCATGGTGTTTTTACCCCAGCAGAGGGCCGCTCCGACGCCTGTCAGCGCGCAGGTGTGGAAGCCGCCCGCGCTGACCTGGGTGAGCTTGTCCTTGATCGAGCTGGTGGTGGTCTCCCCGTGCTTGTTGAATCCGGCCCAGCACATCACCTCGCCCGCCTTGCTCAAACCGCAGGTGTGCTCGTGGTCGGTGGTGAGCTGGACAAGGTCCTCTATGGGAGGCGTGGCCTGGCCGTAGGTGTTCAGGCCCCAGCAGACCAGAGATCCCGCCTTGGTTTCGGCGCAGGATTGGTACAGCCCCGCGCCCAGCCGGACGAAGGTGCCGGCAGGAGGGGTGGACTGGCCCGCCAAGTTGTTGCCCCAGCACTTGACAGCGCCCGCGCCGGTCAGTCCGCAGGCGTGGTACCAGCCCGCGCTGACATCCACAAAGGTGTCCTTGGGAGGGGAGCACTGGCCGTCCTTGTTCAAGCCCCAGCACTTGACCTTGCCTGACCTGGTCAGCCCGCAGGAGTGCTCCAACCCCGCGCTGACCCGGGTGAAGGTGTCACCGGGCGGCGTGGCCTGGCCGACCACGTTGGAGCCCCAGCACAGCACCCGGCCCGCTCCGGTCAGGCCGCAGCCATGGTAGCCGCCCATGCTGATCTGCACGAAGCGAACGACCGGCGGGGAGGCCTGACCGTACTTGTTCGAGCCCCAGCACCTGACCAGACCTGCCTTGGTCAGCCCGCAGGTGTGGTCCTCACCGGCGCTAACCTGGATATAGGTTTCGGCGATTGAGGGGGGCGTGGCCTGGCCCATGGAGTTACCCCCCCAGCAGGTCACCGCGCCGGACGCGGTCACGGCGCATGAGTGCTGGAAACCAACGCTCACGCTCTTGTAGGTGACCTTTGCAGGCGGAGGCGCGGCCTGCCCGGCGTCGTTCATGCCCCAGCACTTCAGGGCGTCCGCCTTGCTCAGCCAGCAGGCGTGATAGTAGCCCGCGCTGATCCGTGGGAAGGAGGCCGGGCGGGAGACCTTGAAGTCAGAGGGCGGGGCGCCGTCGGTTTTTGCCGACGCCTCGGGTAGCAAGCCCCGGTCTACCAAGGCTGTGATGTCAGGTACCCTGGCGTCGGCCCCGGGCACCATGACACTTGAGCGCTCCTTATCCGTGCACCCGCCCCCCGCCGTCACTGCGACGACCATCCCCGCCACAAGCAGACCTATTCGGACCATCGAACCCCCTGCTCAACCCATGGGTAGAATATCGCCTCTGTCAGACACCAACAAGACGAGCGCTGACATGGTAATGCCTCAGCGCGCCGGAGTATGCTCCCCTGCACCGAGACGTAAAGGGCCTTCTGGTATCATCAGGGCACATGCGGATCATGAAACATCTTGCCTTGTTGCTGACCGCGGTTCTGGTAGCGGCCTGCGTCGGCAGAGCGGTCAGGCCGGTGTCTGATGGAGGGCAGGATAAAGGGGGTGCGGACCATGCGCATTCGGTTAAGCGCAAGCAGCTAAGATCATGAAGGATTGAAAGGAG